>CAZMQV010000060.1:0-18123 GCA_964568675.1 uncultured Paludibacter sp. | reverse complement strand
AGACAGCGAGCATTAGACCTAATGTTATGATTATTGTTTTCATATTCAGCATTTTTTAGTGAACAAATCTCCGCCAGAGTTTTTATACTCCGGCGGGGGTTTAGAGTTACAATACATGACCCACCAAATTACCACTTGAACTTGTTTGCTTGGTTTGCCAGGAAACCTACGGTAGAGGGGGAATTAAAACTTACAATTCCAACTGTGGCAGATAAAATTTAATTTCTTCCCTTCATCAGTGGGTGTGAACGAGAGCTGACTTTTCAGATCCGTTTCTATATTCCGATAGACTGAAACGGGAATGGTAGCAAAAGGACTCGTCTTATGAAACTCAAAGCTTACTTCGACTATTTTTCCCGTCTGGGGATTGATATACATATCTATTGAGATTACAGATCCTTTTACCCTTTGTTTTTCGCTTTCCGATAGTCTGTTTTTTACAATCGATTCTCGTTTCAAACTTGTCCCCGTTTTACGTTCTGTTAGCGGTACCCATTTATCGCTTGTGGGAGCAAAATTCTCTCCGGTGGCAGCATATATCTGAGCGGTATAAGTCCATTGATTATTTTTGTTATAGAGGGTTGCTATTCCAGAACCTCGTACATCGCATTGGTAAGTATAACCATTCTCGTAAAATGTTTTGGTATTATTGTAAT
This sequence comes from uncultured Paludibacter sp., assembly GCA_964568675.1. Lineage (GTDB taxonomy): Bacteria > Bacteroidota > Bacteroidia > Bacteroidales > Paludibacteraceae > UPXZ01. The sequence continues at coordinate 17,467 of CAZMQV010000060.1, read as the reverse complement.
ATTTGGTCTGGGCAGTCAATGAGACAGCGAGCATTAGACCTAATGTTATGATTATTGTTTTCATATTCAGCATTTTTTAGTGAACTAATCTCCGCCAGAGTTTTTATACTCCGGCGGAGTTTAGAGTTACAATACATGACCCACCAAATTACCGCTCGAACTTGTTCGCTTGGTTTGCCAGGAAACCTACGGTAGAGGGGGAATTAAAACTCGCAAATCCAACTGTGACAGATAAAATTTAATTTTTTCCCTTCATCAGTGGGTGTGAACGAGAGCTGACTTTTCAGATCCGTTTCTATATTCCGATAGACTGAAACGGGAATGGTAGCAAAAGGACTCGTCTTATGAAACTCAAAGCTTACTTCGACTATTTTTCCCGTCTGGGGATTGATATACATATCTATTGAGATTACAGATCCTTTTACCCTTTGTTTTTCGCTTTCCGATAGTCTGTTTTTTACAATCGATTCTCGTTTCAAACTTGTCCCCGTTTTACGTTCTGTTAGCGGTACCCATTTATCGCTTGTGGGAGCAAAATTCTCTCCGGTGGCAGCATATATCTGAGCGGTATAAGTCCATTGATTATTTTTGTTATAGAGGGTTGCTATTCCAGAACCTCGTACATCGCATTGGTAAGTATAACCATTCTCGTAAAATGTTTTGGTATTATTGTAATATTTGGTCTGGGCAGTCAATGAGACAGCGAGCATTAGACCTAATGTTATGATTATTGTTTTCATATTCAGCATTTTATTGTTATTTTTCTCAAGTTATTAAAGTTGTTTAATCCTACTCTATACCAATCTAACGTGTAATCTTTGTATTCTTTATGTGCTTTGAAAGTAGGGATAACTTTGCTCAAAACTTCATCTTCCAACTTATATTCCGTTATTCCAGTGCGTAAATTCCCTTTTTCGTCAATAAACTCTTTCAGATTTTTGACTGCCTTACGATGATGGTCTTCATCATCTCTTTTTTCCCACTCGCTGTCTTTATAATTTGGCTGTCTGCTGAGGTAGAGGTAGTGTGCATAATGCGCTTCTATTTCTACATTCATCAGTTTATTGCCGAATGATGCAGTCGATTCCTGATACGACTGGAAAATATGAAACATTTCATGCAGTAGCTGATCGCTATCCAATTGTGTACCAATAGAGATACTTCTTTCGTTTCCGTTAATATTGAAGCTACCGTTGACTCCTTTGATTTCAATATCAATGGTTTTACCATTAAGAGCAGATATCAATCCATCATACAACCCCTCACCCAAGCAATCTTTCACAATTTTTTCAAATATTATCTGTATGTCTTTACTGTATTTGTCAGGTACTTTGAGTATGTCTTTCGCTTTCTTCTTAGGATTGTAAAAATCTCCGCTACCACCCCAATAATCACCCATTATATCATCGCAAGTATTGGCTTGTTCAAATACAAAGGGCCAATAACTGGAACTACCACGAGTAACAGCCCACAGACGCGGGATAAAACTCAAAGGAAACTTTGTTTGTAAAGGTCAGCATTTCGCTGACCTTTTTTAGTTTACTTACATTTTAATGTTGCATAATAGCCGTTTATTTTTTACGTTTCTCACGCATAGGCTCAAATTTCGCAGTCCAAGACTGTTGCATATACACTGCATCTTTGTTCCTGTGGTCTATTTTAAATTGCAATCTTAACTCTTTTTTTATCAGCGTTTCTAATGCTTCTATTTTTTCGACAGGAATGGACAGCCCATTAGGAAATATAAAGAGTACATCGTTAATTTTTCCTTTCATGTCGGACCTCATAAATACTGCAGTATAATCCTTTAATGTTTCCCAAGTTTTTGTAGTTATAGCAACACAATCTCCGATAATACTATCTGTTGCCTGTTCCAATCGTTGCCGGTCTTCCTTGGAAAGAATAGCAATAGGAGCATAATCTTCCATCCCTCCAGTGTAGTTAGGATCTACGTTTTCATACATTTTTTTTACATTTGATATGGAGTAAAAATCATCGAACTTACGAACCGAATATTCATTATTTGTCCCTCGTGCTGTGTGTTGCCGCTGTAATTTTGGAGGTCCTTGTGCCGATATATTCCCGTTATAAACACAGAATAAGAGAATAAATAATAATTTTAATGTTGTTTTCATGGCTGTTTTTGTTTGCAGTTATTTAGTATTTCAATTAATTCGTTTAATGTTCTAAAATCGTAATTCACACCGCTGTATTGGTAGCCCTTGTCCCGATAGGGTCCGTACTGCCCAAATAGTGATGCCCAATTTTGAAAAGCAGCAACTGATGCAGGGGCGGATAAATCAATAGTCCCCGTACTAAGGTTTTTAATCCAGTCAATATATTCATTAATTTGCTCTTGTGATATTGCAGTATCCTTGTGAATCCAGGAATAATATTCCAGACTATACTCATAAAGACGATAATTTAATTCAGCATCATTCCCATTCTTATATATCTCTACATCCCGGAAAACAGCAACTTCAAATTCTGCCATTCCAGTATATAGGCTATCATGTACTTCAATGCCTTGCAGGTATTTTTGATAAAGATGTATCCATTCGTGCTTAAAAGTGTTTACGCCGGTCGTATAGACATCTTTCACTTTAAAGTCTCCGTCTGAGGTTACTGCCCCTACAGCATTACCTGGTAGGTTCGGATCTTCTAAGACATTTCCCAGCTTTATACCACTACTTAATAATCCATTGTTTATAGCCTTGTATGTGCATTCTTCCAGCATTTTTTCGTATTCCTTTTTCAGTTTTTCAAATTGGTCTTTGTCTAAATTACCCGTATTAAACAGGGAAGACAAACCTCCACTACTTTGTCCGCCTCCGCCGTCACCCCAAGGATAATCCCAATAATCACCCATTATGTCATCGCAAATATTGGCTTGTTCAAATACAAAGGGCCAATAACCGGAACTACCACGAGTAACAGACCACAGACCCGGGATAAAATGAAAACGAAATCCATCGGAGTCGCCACCTCCGCCATACTTTACTAAACTATGCAGAGTCTCACAGCCTCCGCCTGAAATTAAGTTGTGGTAATTTTTCCCAACGCTGATAAACGCATCCGAAAGAAAGATATTTGGAGGACTTACTATTCCATCGAGTAATTGGTAAACTGTTCGCAGATAAGCATCTTCTGAACCGCAAGAATTCATTATCATCGAATATATATCTCCGAATACGGACAAGTTACTTTGATAGTATCGGTAGGCTTCCTGGCAGCCATTTAAAATAATTACATCATCTAATTCATTCTCGTTAAAGCCAACTATGCCTAAAGATGCTACTCGGGCAGGTTTATCCCCCCTCCTTTCTATCAGTTGTGCTGCTTCGAGAGGGTGCTCGTCGAAATACCGTTTCACGTAAGCCGGGCCGAACTCAGGATATTTCGCTTTTAATTGCCGGTGCATTTGCAACATCTTGTTGAATGTAGGCAATAGTATTTTATTCATTTCTTCGCGATACAGACTGTCATTTTGAGTTCTTTGCCATAGCACTCTGCGTTTTTCAACCGAGGGTGATGGCATGTCTGTTTTCACATACTCCATAAACAGGCTGTCTCTTAGTAGTGACTGATATGTCAAATCACTCCGGTCAAGTTCCTGCTCTGTGTGGCACCCCTGTAGCGATAAGATAAGGAGTGCAAATAAGATACCATATAAAATTTTTCTCATAAATATATATTTATTTAGAACTGAAATTAAGCCACCAACACACGGATCAAAACAATTTGATTCGTGTGCTGGCAAACTTTTGTAAAGCCTATTTCATTAGTTTCTTTCATCTATCTTATAAATCACTTCTACTGTGGAGCCATCTTTACGTTTTACTGTAAGTGTTTTGGGTTCCGAACCTCGTACAATTTCAATGCCTTTTACAATATCGCACATATCATAAGTACCCGTTGGTTCGCCATTCACGTGGGTTATGATATCATCCGGCTGAATCACATCCGAATACTCTTCCCAAATATGACCAATAGCCAAATTTCCGTTTTTAACGGTTATACCAAAATTTGGATACTTAACTATTTGTTCTATTGGCTCATCTGAATAAGGAGTTATGTAGATTCGGCGACGCTGATAGTCAATTACCGTTCTTACATATTCCATCAATTTTGTACCTACCAAAGTATATGGCACACTGCTTGTTTCTGATATGGCCTGTTTAATTTTAATAGGACCTATCCTGACATTGGGAAGTTGCACTCTGAAAGTTGTATCAACTTGTTGTACGCCGGAAACACCAACTGCTAAAGTACCATAACCAACATTTAGAACGTTAATCAATTTTTGTCGCAAGAGAATTTCTGCATCCGATTTTTTTATACTGATAAATGAAGAGGCGCCTGTATCATATAACACGTTTACAAACTGTCCATTAATTTGCATTGTGAAAGTTGGCACGACCCCATCTTTGATAAAGTTGTGAGCATATCGCATCGACTCCTTTGGCACCGCTTTCGAATCAGTTAAAGTTATCGTTTTTTCCTTCGTATCAATAGTGCAAATAAATTTCTGAAGAATATCACTACCCACTATTCCAACTATGTCAAAGCAGGAAAACATGGAGGGTGAGGGCATTTTTAATGCTACAGTATTTGAAAAATTAAATACATCATCAAGTGTAGTCAAATTCTCAATAATATAGGTAGCATAAAACTGCTCGATGCTGTTGATATCTTTAATCAGTGTAGAGTCTTTAGCCACCAATCCATGCTCTTTGATATATGCACTCTCAAGGCTTGTTTTGGAAGCACCCGTATCAAAAATAAAACGCTCCTCTTCTCCATTGATTTTCAATTTTACAATCATTTTCCCAACTACCATTTCATACGGAATGACCGATACATTTTCCTGTGCAGAGATAGAATGAAGCAAGAAAACAAAGAACGTAAGAAGCGATAATTTTAGATTAACTCTGACCATAACTATTTCACATTATTTTTTCAATATTGCTTTTACCGTGTTTTTTAGGTTTAACACACCACCCGATGCGCTAACTTGGCTATACAAAAACTGCTCCTGGCTACTTTTGCTCTTTACTTTTATTGTTACAGTAACTTCTCTATCTTTTAAGTCGGTAACGTTGTTCATAAATTGCTTTTTCAATTCAGCCGGTTTCATTTTCGGGAAATATGCTTTAATTAAAGCCGCTGAGGCTACAGTTACCACGGCACCCATGGATGCTGAATTTCCCATGGCATACATATCACCCGGAATCGTGGTATATATCAACATTCCCGGAGCCACGATATCGATACCTTTTGCACCATAGTTTGTGTTGATTGCTGGATTTCCCAAAGAATCAGAACAAGCTACAGTTATAAGATTATTTAATTTCGATTTTGGTAGCATATTTGTGGATGGGTAGTAAAGCTGATCGTCCATATTTACAGAATACTGCATAACCGGAACTACCACAAGAACACCTTTTTTGTCGGCATATTTCAAAGCATCGTGCATCCATTTTATTTCATCAGAGGTGTATAACACAGCCTGCTGCGGCAATAAAACAACATCAGCGCCATTATCAACCGCATATCTAACAGCAAGAACTAAATCCTTAACATAAGGCTCGCCCTTGACCGTGTTGGTTACTAAATTCATAATTTTAGCATCGGGGAAAACACCAGTAAATCCGGTTTCTTCATTTTTGCCGGCTACAATTCCCGAAAAGGCGGTACCGGAAGTTGCATTGGATGTCAACAATTGATTCGTACCATATTTATTATCATTCAAATCAAACGGATTATCTCCAATAATTCTTTTTCTTTGCCCAATATCTTCTCTTTGTAAAGCTTTATTATAACTATCGAGCGATGTTTTTTCTTGTTTTCCGGTGAAATTTTCATACGTGTATTTCCAATATTGGTCTGCGTCAACATATTTTTGTAACATCCCCATGTACATATAAACAAGCGTCAGATTAAAATCACGAATTGAATCTGCCGGTGCACCCTCATAGAGTACAGCTTCTTTTAAATCTTTAAGCGTAAAACCTAATCTGTTTCTATTTGGATAGGTTTTATCGAGTTTTTTATCCCACTCAATCACAAATTTCTCAATTTCTTTTGAGTTAACATATCCGGCATACACACTACCCAAATTGGTAGTTTGACTTAGTAATAATTTTTTAAAATAATTATACTCAGCCATGTCAGCCGGAGCAGGCACTATCACTTTTTCTCCATTTTTATACGTGTAGTATTCTTTTTTATTATAAATAAGATCGGCATATTTATCTTTCATTCTCAACCACTCTCTGTCGGCATTGTTCATCGTATTGGTCATTTCTTCACCTTGTTTGTTTGCGATGAAATTCCATCCGTTTATATCATCAACATACCCATTTTTATCGTCATCAATGTCGTTGTCTTTCTCTTTAGGATTAATCCACTTTGCGTGCGAAAGTGCTTCATGCTCATTATCTACCCCCGAACCGATAATAGCCACAACGGGAGTTTTCTTTATTTTCTGGTTTTTCAGTAATTCTTTTGCTCCTTCCAAGTCTATTCCGAACAGACCCGATTCGGGTGATTTTTTATACCAACTACCTTTTTTTTGTTCCTGTTGAGCTTGAGAACTTGCTTGTGAAAACACTACATTTTGCACAATAAGAAGTGCGATTAGTACCAAAACTATTTTTTTCATTGTTTTTTTCATTGTTTTTTTATTTGTTTCTTCAGATACCCCTGAATATAGAAGAGTTATCTTTATGATTATTTAAAGTTGAATCTTTAATCTTCAAACAATATTGAGTATTGAAAGAGTTATTAGAAACGAACTATTTCTGTTATTTTTATTTCTTAGAAATCAATATTAGCAACTATATTTCATCTCTGCTAAAACTACTTTTTCCTTTCTTTGAGAATAGCCTCTTTAACTTCCTCGCCCCTTATTTTCCGAGCAGCAATACAACCATCCGCGTCTATCAACACTACGAATGGTATTTGTGTGAACCCAAATTCAGTTGAGAAATGAGATTTTTTCAATCCTGCATTCTCCCAAACCGAAACCCAGGGAATATTTACAGTCTCTAACGCCTTGAGCCAATCTTCCTTTTTTTCATCCAACGAGATGCTCACAAAAACTAAGTCATCCCCTTTCAATTCGTCATAAATGACTTTTAATTTTTTCATCTCCTCTTTACAAGGACCACACCAAGACGCCCAAAAGTCGAGTAAAACAATTTTCCCTTTAAAATCAGACAAATTATGTATTTTCCCATTGCTATCCGGAAGAGCGAAGTCTTGAACTTTTGAACCGGAATTTTGTCGTTTGGTTTTAGAACTCATTTCCGTGATAATCAAAGCGCTTTTAGAATTTTGCATATCCACCGGTATCAGTGCTTCTGCTGCTTGAAGTTCAGTGCCTTTAGTCTTCATATAGTCGCGATTATTGCACAACACAGCCATACTTACCACAGGTTCGAAATTATTAACAACATTCATAAAATTCCAGCCATTCTGTCCGCGTGCCTTAAAAACTTTTTCAGCTTCGTTTATTTTATTATTCTCCAAAATACCATCAAATAGGAAATTGGATAATTCAACATTGTTATCGTTGTAAAATCCTTTTAAAGAAACAGAAGCATTGTCTTTCAGAAATACTTTCTGCTCATACTTTCCAATGGTAAGTTGGTATATATCTGGTTGAATATCATTTGCCTTAAAGCTAAAATCATTTCCAGGACGCATTTCTTCACTAAAAATTTTATTTCCATCTAAATCTGACAATGTAATCTGAGTTGGTTTTATCATTCGGATTTTAGCAGAAAATGAGAATTGAGCGAAAGTAACACCACTAACAATAGTTAGCAGTGTTACAATTAAAATTATTTTTTTCATTGATATCCTTTCTCCGGTTTTGTTGCAATTTTAGTTAAGTCAATATTGTACTTGGTTTTCATGTGTTCCAACACAATAGGATATTTTTCATGAATAATCGGATAATCTTTTTGTGGGTACAAAATAGCAATTGAATCCGGAGTGTAGCGCATACATAGATGTATGTAGTTTGTAAAAATTAAAACAGGACTCGTTTGAGTTACTACAGTTATAGGATTCATTTTAAAATTAAGCGTATTGTTCATGTAACCAGGGAATCCTCGTTTCATATAATAGTTTGGATCATCTTTCTTAGCTACAGCCGATTCTACTTTTGTTACAAAGTCAAAACCATCAGCAAATCCTACAGGTGGCACAATGTTACCAATCTCAACTGCTTTTTTATAGACTTCTTTGATAATGGTACCTCTTCTATAAAACACATCAAATGGAGTTTTTGGTCGGAGTACAGGAACCGACGGACCAGTAATATATGCACCGGTTGCAACATACTTCATATAAGAAGATGCATTATTCCATCCAACAAACCAGAAATCAAGTCCAGTATAAATAAAATTAGTAGTACCTTGATTTTCAACCTCACCGTTATTTGAATTTAGAATAGTTTTTTGACGAACACTATCTGCAATGTAATAATAAGGTGGTAAAACCTTTCGAGATATCTGAGGTGTAAGGAATGCAAAGAACTGATTTACCATAAAATCAACAGCATCTTTCTCTTGATCTTTAGGAATATCGTTACCTACTTTACCGAGGGCAGGCGTAGTCCATGTAAGGTTGAAATCTCTTTCATTGAATCCTTTGTATATGATTTTCACGCCAAAATCTTCAAATATTTTTTTTGCAGCCATGTCATAATCATTCGTTCCTTGTGGAAAAGCAAAGCGTTCAGCACTACTACTTCCAGGAGGAGTTGGCTCAATTGGGTCTTCTTGGTAACAAGCTGTCATTAAGAGACCGATTACCAATATGTATAAATACATTGTCTTTTTCATACGTTTAAATTTTGTATTTAATAAATAAGGGATTTTTCTTTTAACTTAAAAGATGATACACTTTTAAATTAGAATTTTTGATTCGTCAATTTATTCTGTATTAGGTTTGGATTATTCTCAATAGCATCAGGCGGAATTGGTAAGGTAAAACCAGCATCGTTTTTCTCTAATGTAAAAACTGCTTCAACAACACCCTCTTCTTTCCACTCGCGTGAGAAACTTTCCATCCCCCATCTTCTTTGGTCAAACCATCGTAAGCCTTCAAAACACATTTCGCGACGACGCTCTTCTTTAATAAACTGTAACAGTGCTACACCTGTAGTACTTGCTGCAGGCACTTTATAGTCATCACCGGAAGATGAATTCATGCGATTTATACGTAATTTTTCTAAAACTTGTACAGCTTCAGTGGGCTTGTTTTGGAAATAGTTAGACTCAGCCAACATTAAATAAGCCTCAGATAATCTCAAAGCCCGTCCAAACTTTGTTGTAAGAAGAGCATAAGTTGTTGAAACCGGCAATTTACCAAAAGGCATGTAATTATTTATCGTGGTTGATTCTCGAATAATGTAATTTGATTTTCTTAAATCTGATGCTCCATAAGAATTCAACAAACTTGGAGAAGCGTTAACAATTCTCCTTCCATTGGTTTGCGACCCTGGTTGTGGGTATATTAGGTCTGTTGTAAATCTTATGAAATCATAAGAACAACCAAAGAGCCAAATTGCTTCCGGATTATCATAGGTAGTAAAGTCATAAAATGGTTGAGCCGCAATTGAAGTAAAGCTATTTAGATTAAGCAGTTGAAGTCCCCAGTCGTTTATTACTTTTTTTGAATACACTTCGCATGTAGCATAATCTTCCATAAACAGTGCTACTCTTGCACGCATTAATTGCACCATTGCCAGTGTTACCCTACCATTCTTCGCTTTTTGTAAATCCACCGGTAGATTCAGGAAGTGTTGTTCAGCACTCTCTAAATCCTCAATCATTTGCTGATATACCTCACTCACTGTTGAGCGGTATAAAGCCACATTTAGCATATCACTTGACAATTTCAATGGCACACCAAGAGCTTCTTTGTTATAATTATAGGGCTCTCCAAAGAGATTAACAAGATTAAAGTAGTAAAATGCTCGTAATGCAAGTGCTTGTGCTTTCACATAATCTTTTTCTGCCTCTTTACCTTTTAAATCGGGCTTATCAACATAATCTAATGCAGCGTTGCATCCCAATATTCTACCATAAGTATTACCCCAAACAGCATAATAAGTGTTGCCTAATTTAGCTATTTCAAACATGCGTGGATCCCATGCGAAATAATATTTCAATCTGGAATATTTTTCTTCATTTGTAATATGATTTCCATTTGCAACCGTACATGCCACATCATCTGTAAAAATTTCATGATATGAAAACACATATTGGTTTTGAGCTGTTGGATCGAGATAAGCATTACCCAACAACATTTCGTTCAGTGAATTTATTTCTCTGGGTACATATTCAGTTTGCGATTTAGGCTCCAAAAAATCGCTACAAGAAGTTAAGAGCAGTGTCAAAAAGGATGATATATAAATTATTTTTTTCATTTGTCTTTATTTTTTAATAGTTAGCTTATAAACCTACACGCAGACCTAAAGAGAAAGTTTTAGGCATAACGCTATTTCCTAATTCAGGATCCATTCCTTGAAAGCGTTTCGAAGCAATTACAAAGAGATTATTCACACTTGCTGTTACTGACGCATTTCTTAGACCTAACACTCCAGCCTGTTTTTGGGCTAAACGATATTCCAAATCAAGACCTCGGTTACGAAGAAAAGAAGCGTCAACTACTTGTATTGTAGATTCTGCCCACATTTCAATAGGTAACTTATCCACAACTGTATTTGGCAAAGTGATATAAATTGAATTTAGCGCTGACAAAGATGGAATATCAGTTGTCGTTTCATCTCCTGGTTTTTGCCAACGACTGTTCAATAGTCTGGAGATATTTTCTTCTGCCCCCGGTAATCTTGAACCATTGCTGAAATTTTGGTAGGGATTAATTAATCTTTTTACTCCACCCAACAGTGCCGAGAAAGAGGTAGAAGCAATAAAGGATTTATATCTGAAACTAAAAGAAATACCTCCCGTAAAGTAAGGTTGAAGTTCACCTGAGAACGTGAGATAAGAAGAGATATCTTTTCGGGCTAACATCTCATCAACATCCATTTTATTAAACATTGGAACACCTGTAGTTGGGTTTAGTCCCGCATAATCAAATGACCAGATTGAATTGATTGGATAACCCTCCTTTATAATCACGCCTGAAGTACCATTCAGATAATTTGCTAATGTTGGAACAACTACTGGTTTACCACCTTTGTTCCAGTTTTTTGATGAGTTGATACTCATGCTTAGCGCACTTGTTTTATTGTTAAACACAGAGAATGACAATATTCCCTCAAGCCCGGTATTATAAATAATTCCACCATTCACTTTTGCGCTCGCAATACCATACTCCAATGGTACAGCTTGTGCAACCACAGCATTCGATCTTCTTCCATAGTAATCAACTACCAAACTGACTTTTTTAAAGAACATCAAATCAGTTCCAAGGTTCCAGTTAGTTGTTCTTTCCCAGGATAAATTAGGATTAGGAATTTTGCTTATCGAAGAATAATACTGATTAAATACAGGTTTCTTTCCTGCCTTAATTAGTATAAGTTCCGGGCTTTCATTGGTAAGTGCATTACCTTGTAATCCAAATGAACTCCGAATATTTAATTGAGTAACCCAACTAGCATGATTCTTTATAAAATCTTCTTCCGAAATACGCCAAGCGGCTCCAAAAGAGTAAACCGGATCGATACGTCTATTGATATTCTGACCAAATCGGTTTGACATATCATTACGAATACTTGCATTGAACACATACCGGTCTTTAATTGTATAAGCTGCTGTTGAGAAAAATGAGATATAATTATTGGTTTGATTCATTCGTTTCCAACGATTACTGTACAATCTTTCAAACAAGCCATAACCAGTGTAAGTAAACGTAGTTCCACCTGCAGGTACCAAATCGGTAGGGAGGGTAGGTAAAATAATCTGTTCACCACGTTCTTTCGAATATCCCCAAACGGTGTTAGAAGTAGCTATATTTGTAGCTGAACGCAGCTCTTGTCCCAAGAATAAATTTAATTTGCTGTTGCTAAAGTGTTTCACATACGATAGCTTACTTTGGATATTATAGGATGTCTGGCGCGCATCATTCGTAAAGAACTCACCTCCAAAAGGTAATATCGCTGCCGCAAAGCTTGACGATGATGCGTCTTGTGAACCAAAATCATATCCTCGATAGTTGGATGCAGTGTAATAAGTATCCTCCGACATATAGGAGTTCATAAAACTACCATTCAGATTGTAGCCTCCAGTAAAATTAAATGCAAAACCTTTGCCAATAGTCCAAATAACATCAGCCGTAGCTGAAAGTCGCATTGAAGAGGTAGAAGATCCTGAATTATTCATCTCATTCAAGATGTTATAACCTAAAGAGGGAAAAATCTTATTGAACTGATAACCATTTAATTTTTGATAATAAGCCATTTCACCATCTTCAGTATATGCAGGAATTGCACGAGATGTATTAGTGGCATAAGACAAAGGATTTACACCTGTGCCATAACCAGTATTTACGTTGTAGCTTCCTAATAATGAGAGATTAACTCGAACCTTATTGGATAAATTGAAAAGAGTAGCAATTCTACCTGTGAATTTTTCAGCATCGTTGCCTATTTCCTGTCCCTGTTGCTTTGAATAACCCAGCGAACTGGTAAAACTCATTTTATTGCTTCCGCCCGAAACACTAATATTATGGTTGGTACTTACTGCATTTCGGGTAAGAAGATCAAACCAATCAGTATTTACAGTTTCTAAATAGTCTCTTTTCTGCTGAAATTGACTACTATTTAGATCCCCTTCGATAAACAATCGTTTTATCCCTTCATACGAATAATAATCTTTATAAGGCATAGAACTATAGGGTACTCCCGAAGCAAAAGCTTCATCCGAAAATCTTATACGTTCCTGAGAATTCATCAAGTTAAACATTCCATAATTCGGGCGACTATCTATTGATATAGTTCCCGAGTAATTAACTGAAATACGCTCCTGAGCACGGCTTGCCATCTTGGTAGTAATTACAATAACTCCGTTGGATGCTTTCGAGCCATAAATAGCAGTTGATGAAGCATCTTTTAATACGGTGATAGTTTCAATATCATTCGGGTTAAGCCATGAAACTTGATTCCCAATAATATTTTTCATATCGTCAGTCATAAAAGTAGATGCAGGTATTGACATAGGAGCTTCTTGAATAATACCATCGACCACCCAAAGTGGTTCTGTATCACCCAATAAGGTAGATGTACCACGAATTTTTATAGAAGGTGATGTCCCTACACGTGAACTGCTATTAGTTACCACCATGCCCGGTATCACACCTTGAAGCATTTTATCAATAGATGTTTGATTGGGTAGAAGCAAATCCTCTGCTTTCACCACTGAAAACGCACCAACCATCTCATTTCGGTTAAATTGCTGATACCCGGTAGATACGACACTTACCTCCTTAATCAACTTAGAGATATCCTCTAAAACAATATTGATATTAACGTTTTTTGAATTCCCAGGAACAACCACCTCTTTTGATTCTTTCCCAATATAAGATACGACTAAAGTACATGGTAACTTCACAGTAATTTCATAAATACCATCAACATTGGCAACAACACCTTGTGTTGTACCCTTTACAACTACTTTTGCAAAGGGAAGGGGTGAACCTTCAATGTCTTTAATTTTTCCCATTACTGTAACGGAAGTTTGCTTGGGTTGCTCGACCGCTTGCTGTGAAGTTTGCTGAGCATACACAACATATCGTCCATTCTGATTTCGGTACGATAAAGCGGTTCCTTCCAACACTGTTTTTAATGCAACATCAACAGTAGCTGAGTTTAAGTTTACATTTTTACACTTAACCCCTGACATTTGGTCGTTAAAATAAATAATCTCAGCGCCAGACTGTTTTATAATGTCTTGTAACACCCCGGATAGGTTGGCTTCTTTTACGTTGATACTAACTTTTGAAGCCTGCATCTCTGATGATAATTTGTCTATTGCTAATACATTTCCATATTGGAATAGTATAAGCATAAGAAAAACACCCAATTTCATTTGTTTCAATTTGAAAAATCCTTTCTTTTTCATTGTCTTTCGTGGATTAGTTAATACTCTATTTAATTTGATAGTAATTACGGATTTCTTTTTGTTACATATAATTTATTTCCTTTGATAGTGATTGAAACTCTTTGTGTAGTATTTAGTAGCTCTACAAACTCTATTAGAGAAATTTGGTCAGATACTGAGATTGTAATTTCATTATACATCATACTGTTATCAAATACAACCTCCACTCCATACCATCTTTCTATAGTGTTGAAAACTTTAGATAAAGGTTCAGCATAAAATTCCATGCGTCCTCGCATCCAGTCGGGTGAGTTACTCATGTTTTTTATTTGTGGTGAAATGGCATGGCTTCGATTGTTGATTTCAATGTGGAAACCTGGCTGAAGCATGGTACTACCCGATGGGGTTGATACCTGAACTGACCCTGTGTATAAAGCCACATCGGAAGTGTGTTGGTTGGAATAGGAATTTATACAAAAACTAGTTCCAAATACTTTTACCAATCGCGATTCGGAGTTTACAATAAATGCCTTTTCATCGTGCTTAACGTCGAAATAAGCTTCACCATCCAAATATACATTTCGAGTATTGCCAGTGAAATTCGTTGGGAAGGAGAGTGAGGTTTCTGCGTTAAGCCACACCACCGTTCCGTCTGAAAGTGTCAGCTTCTGACGTATTCCCTTGGGAGTAACAACCGTGTTGAGACGTGATGTCAGAGCCTCATTGTCGGCAATCAGTTCGTTACCTTTTGCGCTCGCACCCGACTCATCTACTTTTATATCGCCGGTTGTAGCATATTCTTTCCCATCCTCAGTTTTTAGAATTACGGTATTTGATGTAGATGATATGTTTTCGTTTTTTACTGTTATGCTTTGTTCGTTATTTGGGGTGTTTATAAGTAAAACAATACCTATTAGCATCGCGGCTACTGCCGCAAAGGCTACAGTCTTTTTTATGCGAATTTTCGTTTTTCTTCTTGCTGTGGATATCTCGAATTTTTTATATGCGGCTTCTACATCTACCGAATTGAACTTTAGAAGCTCTTCGTTTAATACGTTTTCATCCGATAGATGGCTTGCTATCATTTTTTCAAATTCAGTCATCTCTTCCTTTGCAAGATTGCTCGAATCTTTTTGTAAAATGAAATTTACAATATTTGCAACTGCATTGTTTATTTGTTTGTTTGTGAGCATACCTCTTTCTCGTTTTTATTATAAAGAAATCAAAGATTGGAAAACGACTAAATGAAATGATAAAAAAAATGACTTTAACATTTAAAGTCAAAAAAAAGATGCATATTCAATATCATTGCTGACCGACTAAATATGTATTAAATGAGTTTTCTCACTTCGTTCGAAATGACAATCAGTCAGTTAGGTGTCTGGGAGGAGGTCGGTTTGCGGCAAAGCCACAAACCGACCTCTTCCCCCTCCAGTCTGACGTAAATATCTGTCATTCTGAACGTAGTGAAGAATCTAAAAATTTTAGTCGGTCAGTAGTGATTCAATACTCTAATACTGCGTATGCTTAATGAGAATTGAATGTGATTTTTGAAATAATTCGGATTATACCATGAAGCTCATGATAAAGTAAAGGTCGTCAGGTAAGATTTTTTTGAGTAAGCTAAGTCCCCGTCGCTTTTGTGCGCGAACGGTGCTTGAAGCTAAGTTTAGCTCTATTGCTATGTCCGCGCTACTTTTACCTTCCAGTAATTTTTGCATAATACGGGCGCATTCGGCAGGCAGACGCGAAATAGCCATATCGAGAATCGAAATAACCTCCGTTTCAACTATTCCTGTAGTTAATTCATTGTCATCCCCATCTTCAGAATATTGCGACATGTCGTTGATAGTTCTATTACCTCGTTTTATTTGATTTAAGGTTCTATTTCGTACGGCGGTATATAAAAAGGAACGAAGTGCTAAAATGTTTTCAAACAGATATTTCCCTTCCCACAGATTTAGCATCACATCATGCACAATGTCTTCAGCTTCATGATCGGATACGTTGAGTTTGCTTGAGAAATATACAAGCTCACGATAGTAAAGCTGATAGAGCATTTCGAATGCTTTCCTCGATTTATTATTTATTTCTGATATGAACCCTTCAATATCCTCCATTTGAATTATATTTATTGAATTACGCGTTTAGTAAATAACATTTTTCTGGTAGCATGGTTCATGTCTCACCATTCTACGCATCAGATTTTCAAAAATACCCTCCTGCATGAAACTTCTATTGAAGCGGTAGGTGTATTCATTTATGTAGGCTTGTAAATTATCAACCGAATGGTGTATTCCTCTTAGCCATCCTTTAAAGTTCATTATCGTACGGTGTAAATCAGGGAAATTTTTCCCTTTTTTACCCGATAGTTCTTGTGTCAGATTTTCAAAATCGGCTTTCAGCGGAGTATAACCCGTCCACTTGTCCGTCTTTACCCGGGCATCGGCCGAAATGGTTTGTCGCATAAAGCACCCTAAATTTTTGGCACTTGCACTCTCTATGACCTTGGCATAAAAACGGCTGACGCCTTTCCCTTTTTTCTCTATGGCTACAACCACAAGTTTTTTCTTGTGGTTTTTACGCCCTTTGGTATTTTCTTCCTGTCCACCCACTGCCGTTTCATCCACCTCTACATTGCCTGAAAGAGGATGGTCGCCGGAGCTTCCCATCGCTTTCATTACCTTTTGTTTAAAAGCCCAGCAGGTTTTCTGGCGCAGATTCAACTTGCGACTTAACTCTGTACTGCTTATTCCTTTCTTATTCGTACTTACAAAATAGACAATATAGAAAGACTTTAGAACAGGAAATTTTACTTGATGAAACAAGGTACCGGCAGTGGGTGATTCCAAATAATGACAAGAAGTACATTGTCTGTCATACTTGTTGATACCCTTGCAATAATGGGTATGACCGCACTTTTTACAGATATAACCATCAGACCACTTTAAATCCGACAAATAAGAGAGGCAATCGTCGGCTGTCTGAAACTTCTCTTGAAAATCAAATAAACTGAGGCTTTGAAACTTTTGCTCCATATTACGTATATTTAATATCCCAAAGATAAGCATTTTAATTGTATTTGCAAAGTGCCTAATTCAATAATTTTATTTTACGGAACACTCGAAAAGAATATGGAAGTATAACTCAAGGACAGGGATATGCAGGAATCAATGTCAAGCCTACTACTTTACTTAAAATTAACAACAGCTATTATGGATACAATATAGGAACATACCAATGCTTAGGTAATGGAGATTATACACCATGGAAAAAATTTGCTTTGACGCATGAATATGCACACTTTTTTTTAGGAAATAATGCTTTTCATACCTCAGGAGGCAATCATGTGGGTAGCAATGAAACAAACACTTTTATAGGCATTCAGT
>CAZMQV010000059.1:0-19446 GCA_964568675.1 uncultured Paludibacter sp. | reverse complement strand
CGATATTGTTTTTGCTACCCGCTATCCGCAAGATTATAAACTGGACGAACTGAAAGACATGATTTCTTTCGGCGCGTCGCCCCGTGCCTCTATCAATTTGGCGCTCGCCTCGCGGGCTTATGCCTTTATTAAACGTCGTGGATATGTGATACCCGAAGATGTTCGAGCGGTATGCTATGATGTGTTGCGCCACCGCATTGGCTTGAGCTACGAAGCGGAAGCCAACAACCTGACATCCGAAGAAATTATTACCGACATCTTGAATCAGGTGGAAGTACCATAGCGAATTACATCTTATACGGATAGTGTGTGAATACACTTTCCGCATGATGATTTCCTTTGTTTCATCTATCTTGATATTTTATGGAGACCAAAGACATATTAAAAAAAGTTCGGAAAATTGAGATTAAGACGCGCGCGCTCTCGCAAAATATCTTTGCAGGACAATACCACTCCGCGTTTAAAGGAAGAGGTATGACCTTTTCTGAGGTGCGCGAATATCAATATGGCGATGATGTGCGGACAATTGATTGGAATGTAACGGCTCGCTACGGCAAACCTTATATAAAAGTGTTTGAAGAAGAGCGCGAACTCACTGTGATGCTGCTTGTGGATGTGTCCGGTAGTTTGGATTTTGGCTCTACCTGGCATTACAAAAAGAATATAATCACCGAAGTGGCAGCCACACTCGCTTTTTCTACCATTCAGAATAACGATAAAGTGGGGGTAATTTTATTCTCGGACAAAGTGGAAAAGTTTATTCCACCCAAGAAAGGAAAGAAACATGTGCTGCACATTATCCGTGAATTGCTTGTGTTCGAACCCGAAAGCAACCAAACCAACATTGCCGACGCGCTGAAATACTTCACGAACGCGATTAAAAAACGTTCGACAGCATTCATCATTTCCGACTTTATGGATAACGGATTTGAACGCACGCTCACCATCGCCAACAATAAACACGATATTTCGGCGCTTCAGGTGTATGACACACGCGAAACCGAACTCCCCGATGTGGGATTGATAAAACTTAAAGATGCCGAAACAGGCGAACGGATATGGGTGGACACCTCCGACAAACGTCTTCGCACTGTCTTTAAACATAAATGGAACGAACGCCAACTCGAATTACAGAAGATATTCAAACAATCGGGGGTAGATACGGTAACGATGAATACAAGCGACGACTATGTAAAAGCTTTGTTGCGTTTGTTCATGCTTCGTGGTTAATTTTTTTTTGAATACTAAGCAATCTTACGATAATAAATACTACATGACTTTGAAAAAATATCCGACACATAAATCACTACTTTTCATGCGGTATTGCGTCATGACGGCTTTAATGCTGATAGCCACCACCATGCCGGCACAAGTAGTGTCGGTGAAAGCCAAATTGGATTCGACACAAATCTGGATAGGAAGCCAAACAACGCTGAATTATGAAATAATCCAAAAGAAGAATAGCAAAGTGCAGTTGCCGGTGTTTTCAGATACCATTGTGGGGAATCTTGAAATTGTAGAATCGATAAAACTGGATACTCAGAAAGTGTCGGACGACAATATTCAGGTGAACATGAAATATATCGTTACATCGTTCAATGATTCGCTTATCTATCTACCACCGGTGCCATTCGTTGCCGGCAAAGATACCGTTTGGTCCAACTCACTTTCACTTCGCGTGATTCAACCTTTCGAAATAGATACCGCGTCCAATACACTTGCGGACATCAAGCAAATAATGAAACCAAAATTTGATTGGAAGTACTACGCGCAACGCGTACTTCTTATTTTATTACTTTTGGTGCTTGCTTATGTGTTGTATAAGTTTATTCGTAAGTTTATAGTCAAAAAACCTATCGAAAAAGTGGAAAAACCGGTGGCGATTGTTCCCGCACATATCGAAGCGATTGCTTTGCTCGACAAACTGAAAGAAGAAAAGCTATGGCAACACGGCCGGGTGAAAGAATACCACACCGAACTGTCCAATGTTTTAAGAGTTTATATCGAAAAGATGTTCAATATTAATAGTATGGAAATGACTTCCGACGAAATACTCAGACATGTAGCTTTCTTGAAAGTGGATAAATCGGGAGCCTTCAACGCCTTGCGTCAGATACTTACTTTGGCTGATTTGGTGAAGTTTGCGAAATGGAATCCGGCTCCCAATGATAATGAAATGAGTTTATTGAACGCATATTTGTTTGTCAATCAAACAAAAATTGAGGAAGTGAAATCGCTCGACGCGGTAACAAAAGAATTAAAGAAATCAAGTAACTTGTGAAGCCACGCTTTAGCAATAGAAATTATTAAAAAATAAAGTATTGCTGATGGCGGGCATCAATTAACTAAACAAGAAATGTCATTTAAAAATCCGGAATATCTGTATTTGCTGTTTTTGCTCTTGCCCATGCTGTTTTGGTATTTCTGGGAATTGCACAAAACCGAAGCAAGTTTGCAGATTTCATCCATAAAGAAATTAAAAGATTCACCCAAAACGCTTCGTATGAAGTTTAGGCATCTGCCTTTTGTGCTTCGTATGCTTGCTACCATTTTGCTTATTATCGCCATTGCCCGACCTCAATCTTCTATAAATTGGCGCTCGGAAAACCGCGAAGGGATTGATATAATGATGGCGTTGGACGTTTCGGGAACCATGATGGCAGAGGATTTGAAGCCAAACCGACTTGATGCGGCAAAAAGTGTGGCTACTGAATTTGTGCTTTCGCGCCCAAATGATAACATCGGATTGGTGGTGTTTGCTGCCGAAAGTTTCACGCAATGTCCGCTCACCACCGATCATGCCGTGCTTGTCAATCTCTTCGCCGGTGTGCAATATGGGATAGTTGCCGATGGCACCGCCATAGGTCTGGGACTTGCTAATGCGGTAAACCGGCTAAAAGAGAGTAAATCAAAATCAAAAGTAATAATCCTGCTCACCGATGGGTCCAACAATGCGGGTGATATCGCGCCGGTCACTGCTGCTGAACTTGCAAAAACGCTTGGAATACGGGTGTATGCCATCGGGGTTGGTTCACATGGCGAAGTAAACATGCCGGTGCAAACTCCGTTTGGGGTACGCTATCAGCAAATGAAATCGGAATTTGACGAGAAAACACTGGAAGATATTGCCGAAATGACCGGTGGAAAATATTTCCGTGCTACAAATAACGCCATGCTACGTGCTGTCTATCAGGAAATAGATCAATTGGAGAAAACCAAAATAAGTGTTCAGGAGTATAGCAACAAAAGTGAACTTTATTTCTTGTTCGCTCTTCTCGCGTTACTCTTGTTTCTGACGGAAGCTTTGCTACGTAATAGCTGGCTGCGAACTTTGCCTTAGACATGGATAATAGAGATGATAATAAGCAAAATACATCAAATTCAATTTAAATTGAATCCTACAACATTAAGCAAATAATATGTTTAGATTTGTACATCCCGAATATTTTTTTCTGCTGATACTTCTAATGGTATTGGTCGGATTCTTTATTCGCACACAACATTTACGAAAGAAGAATATTAAGCGTTTCGGAAATCCTGAAACCTTGTCGGCTTTGATGCCCAATGTTTCATTGTTCCGCCCCCAATTGAAATTTTACATCCATTTTTTGGCGCTTATTCTGCTTGTAGTTGTTCTGGCGCAACCACAATTCGGCACCAAACAAGAAAAAGTGAAGAAGAATGGCATTGAAGTGATGATTGCCCTCGATGTTTCCAATTCGATGCTTGCCCAGGATATTCAGCCAAGCCGCTTGCAGAAGTCCAAGCAAATACTCACGCAACTTGTAGATAGAATGCACGACGACCGTGTAGGGCTTATCGTATTTGCCGGAAATGCTTTCGTGCAGCTTCCCATCACTTCCGACTATCACGCGGCTAAAATGTTTCTCTCGTCAATCAATACCGGTATAGTGCCATTTCAGGGTACTTCCATTGGCTCGGCAATCGATTTAGCAATTAAATCTTTTGGAGGTAGAAAGTCAAATGCCGGCAAAGCGATTATCATACTCACCGATGGCGAAAATCATGAGGATGATGCTGTGGCAGCCGCCAAACTCGCATTGAACAACAACATACAAGTGCATGTAGTGGGCATGGGTACGGCCGAAGGTGCTCCCATACCTGCCGGAAGTTCGGTAAGTTTCAAAAAAGACCGCGATGGTAATGTGGTCGTTACCAAACTAAACGAACAGATGTGTAGCGCGATAGCACAAGCAGGAGGCGGTATTTATGTGCGAGCTGACAACAGCGACGCGGCATTGAAGAATTTGAGTGTTCAGCTCGATACCCTGGCGTCCGAACAATACGAGGAAAAAGTCTATTCTCAATTCAACGAACAATTTCAATCCTTTGCATTGATAGCCTTGTTCCTGATTTTGATAGAGTTTTTTATTTTTAGTAGAAAAAATAAGTGGTTCAACCGAATTAATATATTTGATGTAAAAGCATGAGGCGGGAATTAATTTTTATGACAATGATTGCTATCGCTTTTGGGCTTACGGCTCAAAAGGAAAGTGACGATTTGCGTGCAGGAAACAGACATTATAAGAATAAAAAATATACTGAAGCCGAGATAGAATATCGGAAAGCTTTGCAGAAAAACAGCAAATCTTTTGAGGCGAATTACAATCTCGGCAATACGCTCTTTCGTCAGGGTAAGTATGAACAGGCACTCGAACAATACCATTCTGCCCATTCGCTCACTAAAGATAAAGAAAAATTGGCATACGATTTTCATAATATTGGCAACGCCCTGATGAGCGGAACTAAATACGACAAAGCTATCGAAGCCTATAAGATGGCGTTGAAGAATAATCCCAAGGACAACGAAACACGCTACAACCTGGCTTATGCGCAGGCGCAAATGAAAAAACAACAAGAAAAAAATCAAAACAACGGCGGTGGCGGAGATGATAAAAACAATCAGGACAACAAAGATAATAACGAACCACAAAAATCACCTGAAAAGAAACAACAGGAACAACAGCAAGAACAACCGCAGCCTCAAATGTCGAAAGAACAAGCACAGCAAATTTTAGAGGCTTTGGAACAGGATGAGAAAGAAACTCAGGAGAAAGCCAAGAATGCGCAACGACGCTCGACACGCAAAGCTGATAAAGACTGGTAATCAATGACATGCTATCGTAGTAATTTTTTTAGAAAATGAAAAGAATAATCTTCATATCGCTTCTTTCCTTTGTGGCTCTTTGTAGGCTCATGGCGCAGGATAATGTTGAGTTTAAAGCTTCTGCTCCCGATGTGGTTTATCAAGACACACCGTTTCAACTGATTTATTCGGTCAACGAATCGGCTAAAGATTTGCAAGCACCCGATTTTCAGTTTTTCGAAATCGCGGCAGGCCCGTTTGAATCGCGAAGCTCCTATATGCAAATCGTCAATGGGAAAAGAAGTAGCTCGGTAAATCTGAGTTATACCTTTACGTTAATACCGTCCAAAACCGGAACATTCAAAATACCCGGCGCCAGTATTCTGGTAGATGGAAAAAAACTTTATTCCAATGATTTGGTAATCAAAGTGGTAACGGCGGATAAAAGTAGTCAGAATCAAAATCCGGCAATGAGCGGAAGTGGAGGGTCAACACAACGAGTAACCAACGAAAGCATATTTGTCCGAACCATTTTATCTAAAACCAATGTGTTTGAACAGGAAGCTATTACGGTTACTTATAAACTTTATACGCTGCTGGATGTCGCACAATTTACAGATATAAAACTACCCGATTTCAATGGATTTCTTAAGCAGGATATCGAACAGGCGCAAAATAAACAATTGGCTGCCGAAACGTATAAGGGGAGAAATTATGGAACGGTTGTGCTGTATCAGGCTATCTTGTTTCCGCAGCATAAGGGTGTAATTGACATCAATAAAGCAAGTTTTACTGCCTTGCTTCGTATGCAGAACAAAGCACAAGTACGTAGCATTTTTGATGATTTTTTTGACACCTACACCAATGTTGAGCGTACGCTTACTGCCCCCGCTGTGAGAGTTACAGTAAACGAACTCCCGAAAGGCGATAAACCGGCTTCATTCTCGGGTGCTGTTGGTAGTTTCAATCTTTCTTCGAGTTTAAGCTCAGGAAACCTGAAAACAAACGAAGCAGCAACAATCAGCGTAGTCATTACCGGCACCGGCAACATGAAATTGTTGAAGAATCCGGATATCAAATTCCCCGACGGTATAGAAGTTTATGACCCGAAAGTTGAAAATAAGTTTAGTGCGGGCGCAAGCAATGTTTCAGGGACAAAAACCATCGAATACATGTTTATTCCGCGTCGTTCCGGAAAATACGATATACCTTCGGCTGAGTTATCTTATTTCGATTTAAATAACAACACATACCGCACGCTGCGAACTCCGGCTTTCAAACTTAATGTAAAGAAAGGCGAAGGTGGCGAAACAGTTGTAGAAAACTATACCGGGAAAGTTGATGTGAAAGCCATTGAAAAGGATATACGATACATCAAAACCGGTAATATCGCCCTAAAATCGGAACAAAGACCCATGTTTGGCTCTTTGTTATTCTGGATGATGTTTTTTGTTCCTCTTATCATAGCAGCTATTCTCTTTGTCTTACTGCGCAAACAGATGAAAGAAAACGCGGATATCGATTTCATGAAAACAAAAAGAGCCAATAAAATAGCGCTAAAACGTTTGAGAATAGCCGATAAATTGCTTCGTGAGGGTAATAAAACGCTGTTCTATCAGGAGTTGATGAAGGCGATATGGAATTATCTGTCTGATAAACTCACCATTCCGGCAGCAGAATTGAACAAGGAGAATATTCAAACGAATATGAGTATGCGCGAAATTGGCCCGACTCTGATTCAGAAATTCAGCGATATCTTGAACGAATGTGAGTTTGCAAGCTACGCTCCCGGATCGGGCAACGCCGAAATGAGCAATATTTATCAGGAAAGTATCGAAGCTATCAGTAAATTGGAAGAACATTTTAAAAAGAAATAATATGAAACGACACGCTATATGGATGTTGCTGTTGCTACTCTTTGCAGGTAGTTTGTCGGCACAGTCACAACATGAATCTACCTCAAACCTAAAAAAAGCTAACTTGCTTTACAAACAAGAAGATTTTAAAGAGGCTATTCAGATATATGAAAACGAGTTGAAGAAAGGGAGTTCTTCCGACTTGCTCTATAATCTGGGCAATGCCTATTATAAATTGGGCGAAATGGGGCAGGCGATACTCAATTATGAGCGCGCACTACGCGTTGACCCATTTAATCAGGATGCGAAGTACAATCTGAAAATAGCTCAAGATAAAGTCGTTGATAATGTAAACACTACACCTTCGTTTTGGATTCGTAGATTTATGAATACCTTGGTACATAGCAATAGCTCCAATGGATGGGCGATAGTGAGCGCTTTGTTTTTCTCGATAATGCTTGTCGCATTTTTGATATTTGCCTTTTCAAGGCTTCGAAACCGCAGAAGAATAGCCTTTCATAGCATGATGATAGCAGCTCTTGTTGCGGCAACAAGTTTTGTTTTCTCTGGATTACGCAAAGATGAATATGTGAAACACAACGAGGCTATAATCATGGATGCAGCTACTTTGGTGAAAAGCTCGCCCGATAAAAGTGGTACAGACCTATTCCAACTGCATGAAGGCACCAAGGTGAAAGTAAAATCCACACTCGCCGGATGGACTGAAATTGAACTTGAAAATGGTGCGATAGGTTGGTTGGAAGAAAATGCTATTGCAAGGATTTAGACTGTAGATATTAAGTAAGATAGATTGAAATAGAAACAAGCATTATGATTGAATTTCTTGACAGCATCGACAAGCAATGGTTACTTGCCATCAACAACGACTATTCCGATTTCTGGGATGGAGTCATGTACACTTATAGTGGTAAGTTGCCTTGGATACCATTCTATTTGTCGATAATTATCGCGGTAGTGTTGAAGTGGAAAAAACAGTCGTGGATAATGATTCTTGCAATGGTGCTTGCAGTGGTGCTTGCCGATCAGATAGCATCGGGTGTTATCAAAAACCTGGTTTGTCGCTTGCGTCCTTCTCACGATTCTTCGCTTGTCAATGACATTGTATTGGTGAGAGGCTACAAGAGTGGATTATATGGCTTTGTGTCGTCGCATGCGGCCAATTCTTTTGCAATAGCTTTATTCGCTTCGCTTCTACTCCGCAATCGTCTGTTTGCCTTCACTGTTTTTGGCTGGGCGGCAATCAATTCATATTCACGCATGTATCTGGGTGTGCATTATCCCGGCGATATTCTTGGAGGCACTTTCGTCGGTTTGTTGGTGGCATATTGTCTTTATCTTTTGATAAAAAGAATAAAGCCTGAATTGATGCGTGTTCAAGCGGTTGGTAATATCGAGGTTTGGATACCGGTGTCTGTCTTTCTGATTACATGCCTAGTCATAGTCGGGTATAGCTTTTGGTATTTTTGAAAAATGATACAGCATGGATTTTTACTCTGCACCGAATAATGTAAAATAAACAACCAACGCTTTGAAATAATTATTTCAAAGCGTTGGTTGTTTATTTATAAATGTATCAAAACTCTATTAGCTTAATTCGCTCAAAACACGACGAATTTTTTCATAGGTTTTAATTGTGTTGGGTACTAATGGTAGGCGAAGTTTGTTTTCAATCATGCCCATTAGCGCCAACATGCTTTTTACCCCTGCGGGATTTCCTTCAACAAATAATAGCTCTATCAGTTCCGTAAATCGGTAGTGAATCTGGCGCGCGTTGCTGTAGTCGCCTTCAAGCGCCAAGCGTACCATGCGACTAAATTCTTTGGGGAATGCATTGCCAATAACGGAAATAACACCTACGGCGCCAAGTGTGATAAGTGGAAATGTGATGCCATCGTCGCCCGAAATAACAAGAAAATCAGTCGGCTTATTTTTAATAATCAAATCGATCTGCGTAAAATTTCCAGAAGCTTCTTTGACCGCGCAAATGTTGGAAAATTCATTTGCAAGACGTAGTGTCGTGTCAGCGCTCATGTTCACTCCCGTTCGTCCCGGTACATTATATAGAATAATAGGTAGCGGAGAAGCTTTCGCGATAGCCGAATAGTGTTGATACAAACCTTCTTGAGATGGTTTATTGTAATAGGGAGTTACAGAAAGTATGGCGTCATAAGCCGACAAGTCGATGGTTTGAAGCTTGTGAACCACATCACGTGTGTTGTTTCCGCCTACGCCATAAACCAAAGGAATGCGCCCGGCGGCAACATCGGCTACAAAAACTCTGATTTGCTCTTTTTCATCAGGAGTGAGGGTAGGGGTTTCGGCTGTGGTACCACACACCACCAAATAATCGGTGCCATTTTGTATTTGATGCTCAACCAATTTTTTAAGCGCTTCAAAATCAATCGTTTCGTCTTCTTTGAACGGCGTAATCAGCGCTACACCCATTCCAACCAATTTAGAGTTCAACATGCGTAAAATCTATCTTATTTGTCAGTTATTGCTTTAATTTGTTGAATAAATGCTTTCGTAAACCAAGCATTTATTCCATTTTGTATTTCCAATTACAAAAATACAAATTTAATCCTTAGTTTCTATTCTTTTTAAATAAAAAATCAGTAGTTCGAAAAGAATTTGTTGGTCTGTGTGAAATAGAAGATCATTTATATTATGATAATTTTCTTTCTCTTTTGTAGATTCATCCGTTTTTTCTTTGTTGTCATCTTCGGGTAGCTTGATTTCAAAATCGAATAATCCAATTGAATTACAGCTCATTCCGGTTTTGAACGCGGCATTTGCATGAAGTGCGACGTAACGAAGCGTTAATTCATCATTTCTGTTCAAGTCGATCAGCAAGTCGTATTCATTCTCTCGCAACTCATTGATAAAGCTTGCTTTGGGGCAACCGAGCCAATCAATAGTTTGCTGGTCGAGAATTTTGAAATTGGGAAGTATGGCTGTTGAAGTCATTTTTTTGTTGAGAAATCCCCACGCAAAGACTTTTTTCCCATCTTTTGTCATTTGTTCAATGATTTCGCGAATGTATTTGTTCTTTTCTGTATAATCGCTTTCGAATATGAGCAAAATTGTCTTGGCGCTATTGTAATCAACATAGCGCTTCGCTCTGGTGCTTGTTGTCAAATGCTTTTCCAGGCGCTTCCGAAAAAAGTATTGTCTGATTTTTTTTATTAAGTTTGCCATTTGGGGATGGTTAATTCCTGTTTTTATTGATTGAGCATTTCCAGAAACTCATCTTCGGTCAGAAGTCTTACTCCAAGCGATTCGGCTTTTTTCATTTTTTCGGGTCCCATGTTTTCACCGGCAAGTATAAAACTTGTTTTTGACGATACGCTGCCACTATTTTTCCCTCCATTTTGGTCAATCATTGTTTTGTACTCGTCGCGCGAATGGTGTGCGAACGTTCCACTTATGACAATCGTTTTGCCTGTGAGCGCACTGCCTTTTACACCCATTGTTTCATCCATAAGTTTCATTTGCACTCCGGCAGTTTTTAATCTCTCAATGATTTCGCGGTTTTTCGGAATGGCAAAATAGTTTATCACGCTTTCGGCAATTCTAATTCCTATTTCATCTACGGCAGTCAGCGAATCAATACCGGCATTTTCAAGATTTTCAATATTCTTGAATGAATAAGCCAGTTTCTTTGCTACAGTTTCGCCTACAAATCGGATACCAAGTGCGAATAAAACACGTTCAAAAGCTATCTTTTTTGAATTTTCAATCCCTTGAATAATATTGTTTGCCGATTTCTCGCCCAATCGCTCCAAGTGTGCAATATCGGAAATTTTCAAGTCATATATTTCAGCAATGTTGTGCAACTTATCGTTTTGATAGAGCAAATTGATTGTTTCGGTTCCCAATCCGTCGATGTTCATCGCTTTTCGGCTTACGAAATGCTCCATTTTTCCTTTTATCTGTGGAGGACAGTCGTTTTCATTTGGACAGTAATGAGCCGCTTCACCTTCCTCGCGAATGAGGCTTGCGCCACATTCGGGGCACAAGCTAATGAACTCAACTTTTTCACCTTTATTTTTTGAACGTGCCTCTATGTCAATTCCTGTTATTTTGGGAATAATTTCACCTCCTTTTTCTACATATACCATGTCGCCGATGTGCAAGTCCAGCTCGCGAATGATGTCGGCATTGTGGAGCGAAGCACGCCTCACCACAGTCCCCGAAAGTTGCACTGCTTCTAAATTTGCTACGGGAGTGATGGCGCCAGTGCGGCCTACCTGGTATGATACCGAGTTTAGGCGGGTTACGGCTTGCTCTGCCTGAAATTTATATGCAATTGCCCAGCGAGGTGATTTGGCCGTGAAACCCAGATTTTGTTGCTGAATAAGTGAATTGACTTTGATAACTACACCATCGGTAGCCACTGGTAAATTTTTTCTTTCTGTATCCCAATATTTCAGAAAATCAAATACTTCATCCGGAGTTTTACACACTTTCGTAGCTTCCGAAACTTTGAAACCCCATTTACGAGCAGCCTCTAAGTTTTCGGAATGTTTGTCGCCCGGCAGGTTTTCGCTCAACAAATAATAGAAATAGCCATCCAGTTTTCGCTTGGCAACTTCGACAGAACTTAATAGCTTCAGGGTGCCGGAAGCGGCGTTGCGAGGGTTGGCAAATAGTGGCTCTTCCTGTCTTTCGCGTTCAAGATTCAATTCGTCAAACACAGGCCAGGGCATTAATATCTCACCACGAATTTCAAATTTATCCGGGTAGTCATCGCCTTGAAGCCGGAGTGGAATGGTGCGTATGGTTTTGATATTGGCAGTTACATCATCGCCTTTTTCGCCATCACCGCGCGTTACGGCACGAATCAATTTTCCCTTCTCATAAATCAGTGAAATTGAACTTCCATCGTATTTTAATTCGCACACCAATTCAAAATCATTGTTCAGGCTTTTCCTGGTACGGTTATAGAAGTCGCTCACTTCACCTTCGGAATAGGTGTTGCCAAGTGAAAGCATGGGATATTGGTGTTTTACCTGTTTGAAACCGCTACTAATGTCGCTTCCTACACGTTGAGTAGGCGAATTGGGGTCGAAATACTGAGGATTCTCAGTTTCGAGTTTTGTCAATTCCGCAAGTTTGAGATCAAATTCACGGTCTGTTATTTCGGGAGATGAAAGTACATAATAGTTGTAATTGTGTCTTTCCAGCTCCTTGCGCAGGCTTTTTATTTGCTCCAGAACGTTTATGTCTTTCGCGTTGTTATCTATTTGACTGAATAAATCCATGATATGTAGTAGATTCTTGCGTTTGTTTAATCTTTTTTACTCATACCGCATGATGGTTGCGGGTGATATTTTAGTTATTAAATATGAGGGTCCTATAAGCATCAACACGGAGGTTATCAGTGTCCCGATATTCAGAAAACCGATATAAAACCAATTGAAAGTGATGGGGACGGTTGATGTATAATAAGAGACCGGGTCTAAAGGTATTATTTTGAACTGATACTGTATGTAGCACAATGCCAGGCCAATGATATTTCCCCATATCATGCCTTTCCCGATTAGAAAAAGCGATTCGTAGAGAAATATTTTTCGAATCGACCAGTTTTTGGCACCTTGACTTTTCAGAATTCCAATCATGTTCGTTTTTTCAAGGATCAGTATCAGTAAGCCGGAAATCATATTAAATCCGGCAACAGCAAGCATTAGCATCAAAATTACCCATACATTCATGTCTAATAAATCGAGCCAACTGAAAATTTGTGGATTGATTTGCTTGATATTCTGAATAAAATATCCATTTCCTTCGGCATCAAAACGGTTGGCAATGAGCGAATAGATGTCGAGCGATACTTGATCAAGATGTTTGAAATCATTAATTAGTACTTCCAAACCGCTAAACTGAGCGGGTTGCCAGCCATTGAGCCGCTGCGCGACACGTATATCTGTCAGAATAAAAAGTTTGTCATACTCCGAAAAATTGGTCGAATAAATGCCTTTGATGGTGAATTTTCGGACACGTACATTATCCTGCATAAAGTAGCAGAAGAATGAATCGCCCAATTTTAGCCGAAGCATATCGGCAATAGTTTTTGAAATAACAGCTTCGTTGCGAGCTACGCTGTCCGATAGGTACAGTATTTCGCCTTCAATTAAATTTGCTTTGAAAAAATCCCAGTCGAAATCGGCGCCTATTCCTTTCAAAACCATTCCTTGAAAATCCTCATCAGTTTTGATAATTCCCGGTTTGGTAACGAATCGTTGTGTGTGTTTCAGATTTCGAATCTTTTGGATTTTGCCCATCAAAGTGTCGTTCATTCGGATGGGCTGCATGTCGTAAGAGTTGTTGTTGTCGAAGTTGGTAACTTGGATGTGTGAGCCAAAACCAATTGTTTTATTGCGGATTTCTTTTTTGAAACCCACTACCACCGCGATTGCAATGAGCATCACCGCTACACCCACAGCTATGCCTATGGTGGCAATTCTTACCGCAGGGCGCGAAACATTGCGCTTGCCTTTTTTCTCAAAATGTATTCGTTTGGCAATGAAGTATTCTAAGTTCATCAATTCTGTTTTTTTCAAAAATCAAAGTTACTATTTTTTCTTTGAAAAATGGTAATGTCCACCATACAATCAATGCCGTTTAAGAATTTAATTTGCTCTAAATTCTTAAAACGACATTGTAAAGTGAGTCTTGAAGCGACAGACATTTTTCTGCGCTAACAATTTAGCAAGTCCTTCTTATTGTTTGGATTCTACCCATTTGCGCGCATTCACAAATGCTTCTACCCATGGTGTGATTTCGTCCGATTTGCGAGCTTCGGGATAGTGAGCACATTGCCATGGGAAAATGGCACGCTCCAAGTGAGGCATCATAGCCAAATGTCTGCCATCGGCTGAGGCTATACCCGCTACGCTGTAATCGGAGTGATTTGGGTTGGCAGGATAGCCGTCGTGGTTGTATTTGGCTACAATGTTGTAGGTGTTCTCACCCATTGGGAGAGAGAATTTACCTTCGCCGTGAGCTACCCAAAGTCCAAGTTTGCTGCCCGACAGGGAACCAAACATTACAGAATTGTTTTGAGGGATATTCAATGAAACGTAGTTGCTTTCGAATTTTTTGCTGGTGTTGTGCAACATGCGCGATTGCTTGTCGTGCTCCGGATTGATCAGATTCAATTCGGTCATTAGCTGGCAGCCGTTACAAACTCCGAGGCTCAATGTGTCTTCGCGTTTGTAGAAATTATCCAATGCTTGTTTGGCTTTGTCGTTGTAGATGAAACCGCCTGCCCAGCCTTTTGCGGAGCCGAATACATCAGAGTTGGAGAATCCGCCACAGAATACCACCATATTGATGTCTTCCAGAGTTTCACGTCCCGAAGCAAGGTCGGTCATGTGCACATCTTTCACGTCGAAACCTGCGAGATAGAGCGAATAAGCCATTTCACGTTCGCCATTGGTACCTTTGTCGCGAACGATGGCAGCTTTGACACCGCTTTGTTTTCGGTCGAACGAAAGACCGTATTGTGCCAGTTGCCCGGTGAAGTTTTTTGGAAATTCGAACTCAACAGGCTGTTTTTTGTAATTTTCAAAGCGTTCTTTGGCTTGTTCTTCGCCACTTTGTTTCCTGTCCAATTGATACGAAGCTTCGTACCACACATCGCGAAGCTCATTAATGGCAAATGAATAAGCGGTTTTTTTCTTATGCAGTTCGATGCGTCTTTCTTCAATGGGCTTGCCGATAAGCGTGAAGCCTACGCCGTTGTTTTTAAGTATTTTCTCTACTGCGGCTTTATCTCCCACTTGAATGATAACTCCCGGATTTTCAGCAAAAAGTAGTTTTACGATTGATGATTCGGCAATTCCGTCTAAGTTGATTTCTAATCCACCGGAAGAATTGGCAAAACACATTTCGAGTAAAGTAGTTATCATACCACCGGCTGAAATATCGTGTCCGGCAAGTATCAAACCTTTGTTTATCATCTCTTGAATGGCATCGAAAGCAGCTTTGAAGTACTCGCTGTCTTTCACTGTTGGCGCTTCAAGGCCAAGTTTACCCATAGTTTGCGCCAATGCGGATCCACCCAATTTGTGGTTGTCGAACGAGAAGTCGATGTAATAAAGCACAGAGTTGGCAACATTCTTTATCACCGGATTTGCAATTTTACGAATATCCGAAACTTCGGCACCGGCAGAAATTATCACAGTCCCGGGCGAGAATACTTTTTTTCCGTCAGGATATTTTTGTGTCATCGACAGGCTATCTTTTCCTGTAGGTATGTTGATGCCAATTTCACTTGCAAACTCGCCACATGCTTCAACAGCTCGATAAAGTCGTGCGTCTTCACCCGGATTTTTAGCAGGCCACATCCAGTTGGCTGATAACGAAACACTGTCAAGTCCTTTGCGGAGCGGTGCCCACACGATATTTGTAAGTGCTTCGGCAATGGCATTAACCGAGCCTGCAGCAGGGTCAATCAAAGCTACTTGCGGAGCGTGTCCAATGGATGTCGCAATGCCTGCTTTTCCTCTAAAGTCGAGAGCTACCGCGCCCAAATCACTCAAAGGTAGTTGGATTTCGCCCACAGTTTGTTGTCGCGCTATTTTTCCGGTTACGGAGCGGTCCACTTTGTTGGTGAGCCAATCTTTGCATGCCACAGCCTCCAGGCGAAGCACATTCTTTACATACTCCTGCAGTTTTTCATCTTCATATTCGATGTTTGCAAATTTCTCATCAATGGTAGTATCTTCCAGAATGGTACGAGGAGTTTTGCCGAGCAGATAATCCATCGGCAAATCTATTGGAGCGTTTCCTGCTTTTTCCGATTTGAAAGATAGTTGCATGTCGTTGGTGGTTTCACCTACTACATAGAGTGGGGCTCGCTCGCGTTCAGCTATTTTGCGTATTCGTTCAATATCTTTTTCTTGTACAAGAATTCCCATTCTTTCTTGACTTTCGTTGCCGATTATTTCTTTCGAGCTAAGAGTTATATCGCCGATTGGCAGTTTGTCTAATTCAATAATACCTCCGGTCGATTCTACTAATTCCGACAAGCAATTGAGGTGGCCGCCTGCACCATGGTCGTGAATGGAAACGATGGGGTTGTTGTCGCTTTCGGCCAAAGCACGAATCACATTGGCTACCGTTTTTTGCATTTCCGGATTGGAGCGTTGCACGGCGTTAAGCTCAATGGCATTGTCAAATTCTCCTGTTTCTACCGACGATACTGCGCCACCACCCATCCCGATGCGGTAGTTATCGCCTCCCATTACCACCACTTTTTCACCCGGTTCGGGAGTGCCTTTTAGCGCGTCGCGTTTGTTGGCAAAACCCACACCGCCAGCCAGCATGATCACTTTGTCGTAGCCATAGAGTTTGTTGTTTTCCTCGTGTTCGTAAGTGAGCAATGAGCCGCAAATGAGTGGTTGACCAAATTTATTTCCAAAATCGGATGCTCCGTTTGAGGCTTTGATAAGAATTTGTTCCGGAGTTTGATAAAGCCAGGAGCGATTTGCGCCACGATTGGGGTAGCTGGTCATGTAAACAGCAGTTCCGGCGATAGGTAAACTTGCTTTTCCTCCACCCAATCGGTCGCGTATTTCACCTCCGGTGCCTGTAGCGGCGCCATTGAATGGTTCGACGGTGGTTGGGAAGTTGTGTGTTTCAGCTTTAATCGAAATGACGGTTTCTATCTCTTTGGTTTCAAAAAAGTCGGGAACACTTTCTGATTTTGGAGCAAACTGTTCGGCCATCGGGCCTTGATTGAAAGCCACATTGTCTTTATAAGCCGATACCAAGTCATTCGGATTGTCTTTGGATGTTTGTTTAATCAGTTGGAAAAGTGTCATCTCTTTCTCGTCGCCATCAATGATGAACTGACCATTGAAAATTTTGTGGCGACAATGTTCCGAGTTTACTTGCGAGAAACCAAATACTTCGCTGTCAGTAAGTTTTCTTCCTAATTTTTCGGATATTTCATTTAAATATTCAATTTCATCTTCACTTAGTGCAAGTCCTTCCGATACATTATAACGTGCAATATCATCGATGTATTGAACTTCCTCGGCCACTTTGTCAATGGTGAAAATATTTTGATTCAATTCTGAATATACGCGTTGAAGCATGGGGTCGTGAGTTTTACCTTCGGCAGGATAGAACGTCTCAATCCGACTAATGCCTTCGATTCCCATATTCTGAGTAATACTAACCGCGTTGGAACTCCAGGGGGTTATCATTTCGCGACGAGGCCCGATGAAGTCGCCTTTGATAGTATCGCTGTTTACGGCCTGTGCTTCTGAAAATAACCAAGTAAGCTTTTTAATTGTTTCATTATCAAATGCTGAAACGGACTGTACGGCATAGATAGTTTGCTCGGAAGTTTGAAAGAAGTAAATCATAATGAGGACAATGCTATGTTAATATTAATATAGTGTATTTACATACGATAGAAAGTGCAAAGATAGTCATTTTTAAGCGTTTTTCTTTTCTTAAATGTATTAATATAAATAGAAATTGACCTTCAAGGAAGACGCTTGATTAATTATCCGAATTTTGTATGCGATTTTTTATGTATTATGATGAATGCCTTCTAAAATAAGTATATCATATACTGTATAGTTTCACAAGGTTGTTGATGGCATTTCCCCTCTTTCGAGAGTAGTGAAGGCGTATCCGAAACGGAACACGGAAGATGAAATGAGAATAAACTTGATTGTTTTTGTTCTTCCAAAATAAAAATATGCGACAAATTTATCATTCAAATGCCAGGACAAATGTATGCAATCGCAGGCAGATACAAAAATGGTTTTCAGTTTCAAATGAAAAACTTGCTGCTCGATTTAATGTTTCGAATCAAACTGTTTCTAAAAGGAGAAATCGGAGTTTTCAGCAAGATGTTTCCTGTTGTCCAAAAAAGCATTGAATATGCTTTTGATAAATGATTCCTGTTGAAACCCGAAATCTTTAAGGTTAAACTACAAGAAATCAAAAATAAAGTATTAAATTTGAATCAAAATAATCTCAACTTTCTTCAACAACCCTGTGAAACTTGACAGGTAAGAATATGTTTGATGTACTACGTCAACTTCTACAGTCTATTCAATAGCCCTGAAAAAGATTGGGAGATGGTTTGGAAGTCGATCACACAAGAACCTCCAAATCCAACACTTTTCGATTAGGGGGGGCTTAGAAATTAAAAAATGCTACTCGAACGCTAAAATACAGCAGTCGAGTAAACATTAATTGTATTTATTGAGTTTTATCAGAAAATAATAATAGTGAATAAGGAAAAGACAGTAGTAGCTCATGTATAAGATGTAAAATTTTTTAGGACATGGGTTTTATATCAAGAGTGGAAAAGGACTGTTACGGGGGCATCCCAAAAGTATTGCGAAGAAGAAAGAGAAGATAAAAGAACTCACATCAAGAAGTAATGGCTGGTGAAATGAAAGGCGAAAAATAGCACTCAAACAATATATTACAGGTTGGGTAAACTACTTTAAATTGGCAAACATGAAAAGTTTGCTAATTGAAATCGATGCTTGATATCGTAGGCAACTACGGATGGTTATCTGGAAACAATGGAAACGAATAAGAACACGTTTTCAAAATCTGATGAAATTAGGAATCTCCAAATTTCAAGCAATGATGTTTTCAAATACAAGAAAAGGCTACTGGCATACAGCCAAAAGCCCAATCTTGTCAACCTCAATCAGAAACGATTCTTTACAAAAAGCAGGTTATATATTTTGCTCTACTTATTATCGCTCTGTACGTGCGTAAATTAAGAAACCGCCGTAAACCGAACGGTACGTACGGCGATGTGAGAGGACAGTGAGCGAAATAATCGCTCACTTCCTACTCGATTTTTGTTTTGATCAATGTGTTGAGCGAGGCAAGTATCCCATTATCGTCGCCATGCGTCGCTACACAAAACTTCATAGCATTGCCCTCAATGTGAAATACTCATGTTTCGTTTTGAGTACGAATAAGCGTTTTGGTGATTTCCGTTTGAGCATTGATGGGCATAAAGCTTCGTTTGTCTTAACGGTTCGTTTGGTATATGCTCACACACAGTTACCTCCCTTCTACTTGTTAATAATACTAAATTGAAGAAAATCAGCCCGCGTGTGTCGCCCGGATAAACGTGTTGGCTGATTTGGGATACCTGCAAAACATCGCGATACGCCCACAAGTCCCACACAACGTCCGACTTTCAAGTCAGGCGATGCGTAGTTGGTGTTGGTGAGTGAGTTAAGGAATAAATAGTTTGTAAATTTTATGGACAAAATATGGTATCTACCGTTGGTAGTTTGCGAATTTTATGGACAAAATTTGGTATCTACCGTTGGTAGTTTGTAAATTTTACGGACAAAATTAGGTCTCTACCGTTGGTAGTTTGTAAATTTTACGGACAAAATTTGGTTTCTACCGTTGGTAGTTCGGTATTTTTCACCTGAAAATTTGCAATCTACCGTTGGC
>CAZMQV010000058.1:0-21395 GCA_964568675.1 uncultured Paludibacter sp. | reverse complement strand
GGAAAAATTCGATCGTTTCGGGCTTTGACACTACATGCATCAGTTGAAACAGATTGGCTACCGGCTCGCTCATCGGCTGGTTAGGCTCAGTAGGTCCACCATCGGTAACGGCGCGTTTCATTTTTTTCAGTATCGCTTGAGGCGTGTCGGTAAGGAAAATAGTGCTATCCTCCCCTTCCGATTTTCCCATCTTTCCGGATCCATTCAGTCCGGGAATTTTCACCAATTCTTTTCCAAAATTAAATGCCTGCGGCTCAGGGAAGTACTCCTGTTTATACATGCGGTTGAAGCGGTTACCAAATGTGCGTGCCATTTCGAGATGTTGCTCCTGATCTTTGCCCACCGGCACATAGTCGGCGCGATGGATAAGAATATCGGCAGCCATCAGTGTAGGGTAAGTAAGCAAGCCTGCATTCACGTTTTGTGGTTGCTGGCGGATTTTATCTTTGAAGGAGGTGCAACGCTCCAGCTCGCCTATGTAAGCGTTCATATTGAGGTACAAATAGAGTTCGGCCACTTCCGGTACGTCGCTCTGAATGTATATAGTAGCTTTTTCAGGGTCCAATCCTGCGGCTAAATACTGTGCCAGAACGCTACGCACATTCGATTGCAGATTTTCGGGCGTTGGGTGTGTGGTAAGTGAATGGTAATCGGCTATAAAAAAGTAGCAGTTATATTCATGCTGCATCTCCACAAAATTGCGAAGCGCTCCAAAATAATTGCCCAAATGTAGGTTGCCGGTAGGGCGAATCCCGCTTAATACTGTTTTCATTCTAATCGCGTGTATAAGATTTTCGGCTTACTCTCTCCAATAAAACAAAAAAGAATAAGCTATTGAAAAATATTTCTAACTCTATTTGATTAATAAATAATTCGGGTGCAAAGATAATCATTTTAAAGCAAAAACCGCCGTTGGTATCCGGCGGTTTTGTGTATAACCAATATGTAGAAGCGTATTTACTACTTAATATTTATTCGATAGGTATGGTTCTTTTTATCTTTTGGTCGAGCGAAGTGAGTGTTTCGGTGGTTGCTACTCCGGGTATTTCCTGAATTTTTCCATTCAACAAATCCATCAGATGCTCGTCGTTTTTGGCATACATTTTAATCAGTATCGTGTAGGCACCCAGTGTATAGTGCGACTCTACCACTTCAGGAATTTGCTCCAGAGCAGCCACCACATCTTTGTACATCGATGCGCGTTCGAGTGTAATACCGATATAGACGCACAATTGGAATCCGAGAGTTTTGGGATTTACTAAATAACCCGAACCTGTGATAACACCCATGTCAATGAGGCGTTGCACTCGTTGGTGAATAGCAGCGCGCGACACATCACACTCTTCGGCTACCTCTTTGAATGGTTTTCGTGCATTTTGTGAAATAATCCGTAGAATTTTTCTGTCAAGATTGTCCGTTTTTTCCATAGGTAAAAATTTAAATTGTCATTATGACAGCAAATATACATCTATTTCTGAAAAATAAAAACAAAATATCATTTTTTTCACAAATAATTTATCATTTTCATCTAAATATAGCGGTTAATAATAGATTGAGAGCAACAAAGAAAAACAATGGACATAAAAAAACGAGAGCATTTCACAACACTCCCGTTTTAGAGAAAATTTATAAAGGATCTTGAGTTATTTTACAATTTCGAGTAATTCTACTTCAAACACCAATGGTGAGAATGGAGGAATACCTTGTGAGCCTTGAGCGCCGTAAGCCAAATTCTGAGGAATATAGAATTTGAATTTGGAGCCAACAGGCATCAATTGCAAGCCTTCTGTCCAACCCGGAATAACCTGACCTACACCGAATGTAGCAGGCTCATTACGGTCATAAGAGCTATCGAATTTAGTTCCATCAATGAGGGTTCCGGAATAATGCACTTTTACCATCTCGGCAGGTGTTGGTTTAGCACCGTTGCCTTGTTTGATGATTTCATATTGCAAGCCACTTGCAGTAGTTGTGATGCCCGGTTTTTTAGCGTTTTCAGCGATAAATTTATCTCCGGCTTCTTTTTTATCTTTGTGAAGTTTCATCATCTGCTCTTCTTGACGTTTGCGCATTGTTCCGTCAATGAAAGCCATAGCTTCTTCGGCAGTAAAATGCGATTTGAAGCCTTTGATACCGTTGATCAAACCTTGTTTTACTAAATTATAATTGATTTTAATAGTAGAATCACCAAGTACACCCACTGTTTTTTGTTGGTTCAACCAGCCACCTACTTGTCCGCCCACTTGCTCAAATTGTGGGTTTTCATCCGGTGTGCCTTTCATGCCTGCCTGAATACCTTCCATCAATTGTTTTACTTTATAATCTACCGAGTCACTGTCTTGTGCCAACATCATTTGGAGTTGTGCGCCGTTGAAGTAACCATAAGCATAGTTCATGCTATCCAGTTCGTTGCTCAATTTTGGCATTTTGGTAGTTGTGCCACCACCATTACATGCTGCCAACCCAAATAGAAGAGTTACTGTAGCAGCTATAAAAAACATATTCTTTTTCATTCTGTAATATTTTTTTTTCGTATCGCTTTCATCTGATATTTTTAATACTTAGATTTGAAATACCTGTATGAAGGTTTTACACGATTATTTTCTGATTAAATTATTATTTTACGCTGTCAGTTGCAAGTGTGTCAGTAGTCGGTACTGGTGCTATCTCGGGCTGAGGCAAGTTTTTCTCCATGCGTTTTTGCTTTGTCATTTGATAGTAGTGTTGTGCGTCTTCCGGAGTCATGCCTTCTTTGAAGTTTTTCACACCGTTCAATACGCCTTGAAGCACCAATTCGGGTTTGAAAGTAAGCGTAGAATCAAACTCCAAACCATCTTTCTTTTGTTGCTTCAGCATTTTGCCTATCTGAACACCATACTGATAAACCTGATCACCGGTTTTAGCATTGTAAGCCTCATCCAAGGCTTTCATGAATGCGGCAACGTTTTTTTCTGAAGAGTCATTGGCAAAATGAGAATCTTTAAGACCGTTACCGTTGTACACTCCCAGCGCATAGTTGATGCTGTCTTCTTGTGTCTTTAGGGTAACCTCTTTGGTGCCGGTACCGCCACTACATGCCGCAAACAATACGACTGAAGCAAAAATTGCGATTGTTAAAAAATTTTGTTTTTTCATTTTTCTATAAATTATTTTTTATTCTTATTTTCAAATTTATTTCTCGTTCAACAACTTCCCCTTATTTCACAATGTCGAGCAACTCTACTTCAAATACTAAAGGAGCAAAAGGTGGAATACCTGCCTGTGGCACTCCTTGTTCGCCATAAGCAAGATTGTAAGGAATGAAGAATTTGTATTTTGAGCCAATGGGCATCAGCTGCACACCTTCTGTCCATCCCGGTATCACCTGATTAAGAGCAAATTCGATTGGTTCGCCACGCTCTACCGAGCTATCAAAAACGCGTCCATCCATGGTAGTGCCGGTGTAATGAACTTTTACCTTATCCGTCGCAACCGGTTTATTGCCTTTTCCTTCGGTCAAAACAATATACTGCAAACCACTTTCAGTCAGTTTAACACCCTCTTTCAATTTATTTTCTGTCAAGAATTGTTCGCCTTTAGCTTTTTGAGAATCTGTCTCTTTTTTCTGTTCGGCAGCCATGTATTTCTGGAAAAATGCCTGCGCGTCTTCCAGCTTGATGATAGTGGAATCATTTTTCAACGCCTGTGTGAAGCCTTTGATAAGCAAATCGACATTGGATTTACCTCCGGGAATGGTTTCTAAGTTTTTTTTGAAATCGTTGCCCACACTCACACCGAGCGAATAGCTCATGGAGTCAACAGCATTGGCGAGTACTACCGATGGCAATGCGGGTTGAAGAACTGCCGCTTTTTCCGCTTTTTTGAATGTAGAGCAAGCCGACACCGACACCGCAAGCAAGGAAAGATATAGTATTTTTTTCATTTTCTGATTAATTGTTGATTTTTTATACGATTGCGAGTAATTCTACTTCAAAAATCAAAGTGGTGTGTGGCCCAATGTGTTGTCCGGCACCATTAGCACCATAAGCTAAATTCGAAGGAATAAACAATTTCCATTTAGAGCCTACAGGCATCAGTTGCAACGCTTCTACCCAACCCGAAATTACCTGTGTAACTCCAAAAGTGGCAGGCTCGCCACGGCGCACCGAGCTATCAAATACAGTGCCGTCAATTAATGTTCCGTGATAATGTACCTTCACATTATCGTTCGCGCTTGGCACATTGCCGTTGCCGGCACTCAGCACCTCATATTGCAAACCACTTGCAGTAGTTTGCACTTCGGCGCGCTTGCCGTTTGCTTCAAGAAACGCGCGTCCTTCGGCTATCGTTTGTTCACTTGCTTTTTCCTGTAAGTTCTGAAAAAATTCATTGATTACATGTTGAGCTTCTTCGTTCGACATATCAGGTTTGTTTCCTTCAATTACATCCTGAATACCTTTCGAAAGCTTTTCAACATTTAGGGCGGTTATGCCACTGCTCAGAAGATTGTTACCTAAGCTCAATCCCAAAGCATAACTGATTTTATCCATCTTTTTCTCGTTTCTAATTTTTTAAAAATGAGTGCAAAGATAGTTTTTTTATTTAAGATAATCAGCCTAACGAAACAAAAATCAACGAGCTGACACTACAACCGGCATTTTTTCCGTTTTTTTAACACCTTTTTCGGCATTAATCATTTCAAAATAAAGCACATAAATACCGGGATTCACATTAAGACCACGATCGGTTTTGCCATCCCACAGTATCCTGCCTTCTGCCTCCAACAGCGCGTTAGTAGCTATTTGTTTCACTTTTACCCCTACGGAGTTGAAAATTACCGCATTGGCCGTATATCCGCTTTCCGGGATTTTGTAATGAATGATACACACATCTTCCATGCCATCGTTGTCGGGCGAAAACTGTTCAGACTCCAGCCATACAAAGTTTTCACCTTCTGCGTGGCTATTAATTTCTCTGAATTGCGAGTTTTTATACCCCGGTGTGGCGTAGCGCGCTCCAGATGCTGCCGAATGCCAGGTTTGCATATCTTGCGAGGGCATATCGGGATGGATTCGCTCCAAAGACACATTCTTGGGGTTTTTCACCAAAGTATGATGCCACTTTGCATCATATTGCACCTCGTCGAGATAAAGTGTATCCGCACCGTTGATACTTCCTATCAGCAACCGTGCGCCGGTATTGTTTAGCGCCACCCATTTCGTAGGGCTAATGATAGTACTACTATCTTCTGGTTGAAAAAAGGACTTTACAAGCCCTTTGTCTTGCGCCACAGCAAGGTGGCTATGAGGCATTAACCAAGTTTCGTCCGGTAAAAAATTGCTTGGTTTGAAAGCGGATGTTCCTCTTGTTCCAAAAAACACACGGCTCATATCAATGATTTTATCCGAACGGTTGTAAATTTCGAAAAATTCTGATGTCTCGGCCGACACGTCAAAAAGTATTTCATTGATTATCAAATCGCCTGCCAGCGGCATTTCAACCAACCCGATTTCTTTTTCAAATTTTTCAATCGTGTTGCCTGCCAGGTCTTTCACATTCGAAACCTCCAGCAAATAGATGATGCCACTTCCGAAAGGCTGCTTAAAGTCAAGTGAAAGCTGAGTTTCTAAGGGTGAAAGGTGAATGGCAATCGGACTGCCCATACCTTGGTTTACCGAAAAAACCGCATTGCTGATGTCAATTGGTTCGGAGAAATCAAGAATGAGTCGGTCGGGCTTTTGGATGATAATTTTGGTGCATGCAGGTGGTATCAAATCCTTAAACTTAGCACCACTCACAGCGATATCGTCGAAAAAATAAGACTTGCCCGTAGCACCGCTATTAACAAACAAAAGACCAAAGTATTTGCTGCCAAGCACTTTATTGTCGGTTATGCTTTCGCCTTCACGTACCCATTCGTTGTCAACAAAGCCGGTCTGCACACTCAATCTCTGACGAAAAAGAGTAAACATACCATTTTTATCACGACTTACTTTCACTTTCACAATTACCGGATTGGTATCAAATATTTTGTCTTCTCCATCAATTATTTTAGTTCGCACACCACCCTGCTGGCGGTAAAGCGCAATTTCCTTATTTGTGTTTCCGATTTGCACATAGTAGCCGTTCACATCGCCCGTTACATCAGCTCTGTCGGAAATGATATAGACGGAAGCATAATTCTGACTAGTAGGATTGTAGTTTATTCGCACCCAAAACTCCCAAACCGCATCTTCAAAAACCTCGGAAACCGTGGATAAATAAGACTTAGAACTAAGGTTTGCATTCGACTGCAGTTGTTTCTCCGCGTTCACTACAAAGTTTCCGTTCATTCCGCTCCACACCGGATTGCGCAACACATCACCATCCGAAAAGCTTTCACTCCATTGAAAATTTATCTGTGAAAACGAACATAAAGAAACAAAAATCATAAAAAATAACGATGTTTTTCTCATAAATGGCTTAATTATAAGACGAAAAGAATTAATTTTGCGGAAAAATATACGTCTTCAAGAACAATCAAATTACAAAAATAGTTATTATTTCGAATTTCAAGGTATGAAAAAAAGATTATGTAACAAGTATTCCCCGATTTTTAATACGGAAACGTGTGAAAATATTGCCGAAGCTTAAAGCATAATTCGATAAACAAAAAAAAATATTGTATGAAAGTAGCAATTGTTGGCGCGAGCGGCGCCGTTGGTCAGGAGTTTTTAAGAGTATTGGCCGAACGTAATTTTCCGCTCACGGAGTTAGTTTTGTTTGGTTCAGCACGCAGCGCTGGTAAAGTGTATGACTTTAAGGGCGAAAAGTTGGTTGTCAAGGAACTTGTTCATGGCGATGGTTTCAAAGGATTCAATATCGTGTTTACATCCGCTGGTGCCTCAATTTCGAAAGAATATGCCGAAGATATTACAAAATTTGGCGCAGTGTTGATTGACAACTCCAGCGCGTTCCGCATGGAAAATGACATACCCTTGGTGGTTCCCGAAGTAAACGCCGTCGACGCGAAAGTTCGTCCACGTGGCATCATTGCCAACCCCAACTGTACAACCATCCAGATGGTAGTCGCACTGAAAGCAATCGAAAATCTGTCGCATATTAAACGTGTGCATGTGTCATCTTATCAGGCAGCAAGTGGTGCCGGAGCTGCCGCTATGGACGAACTGGAAACGCAATACAAACAAATTTCCGGTGGTGAAACTGCCACTGTTTCGAAATTTGCGTATCAACTCGCCTACAACGTTATTCCGCATATCGACGTA
The DNA here is from genome assembly GCA_964568675.1 of uncultured Paludibacter sp. Classification (GTDB taxonomy): domain Bacteria; phylum Bacteroidota; class Bacteroidia; order Bacteroidales; family Paludibacteraceae; genus UPXZ01. The sequence goes on along the minus strand of CAZMQV010000058.1, from coordinate 14,151 downwards.
TTCACCGACAATGGATACACCAAAGAAGAGATGAAAATGTATCACGAAACCCAAAAAATCATGCACTCCGATATTGCAGTCAGTGCTACTTGCGTGCGTGTACCTACCTTGCGCGCTCACTCCGAAAGCATTTGGGTGGAAACCGAGCGCCCCATCACTGTAGATGAAGCCCGAGAAGCATTTACCAATGCCGAAGGTATTATCCTGATGGACAATCCGGCTGAAAAAGAGTATCCAATGCCACTTTTCCTTTCAGGCAAAGATGCCGTATATGTGGGTCGGGTTCGTGCGGATTTGGCCAATCCCAATGGACTCACATTCTGGACTGTAAGCGATCAAATCAAAAAAGGTGCCGCTCTCAATGCTGTTCAGATAGCTGAATACTTAATAAAAGAGAAAAACGTCTGAAAATAAGATTGCCCCAAAACAATAGGCATAGTAGAATTGTTACTCATATTCGCTATGCCTATTTTGTTTTAAAATATATGAACAAAGCGTATCAAAAAAGACATAACAACAAAAAAAATGATAACTTCATAGTATTAATTTAACTACATAATCAATATGAATTTTACTTACGACAAAAACAGACCTGCAAGCAATTTATTTGAAAAAGGAAAAGTATTTCCGCTGGAGCAAACCGTTGAATACACTTCGGGAGGCGTGGTTAGCAAGCAACTTACCAAGTCGCCTGCAGGCAATCTAACCCTTTTTTCGTTCGATGAGGGGCAAGGTCTTTCCGAACATACTGCTCCCTTTGATGCTACCGTACTGGTGCTTGATGGAGAAGCCGAAATTACCATTGGTGGTACTCCTCACATTGTTCAGAAAGGCGAAGCCATTATCATGCCTGCCAACGTTTCGCACGCCTTACATGCGGTGAAACCTTTCAAAATGCTGTTAATCATGATAAAAGGATAAAAAACATGAGTGAACTTTTAAATAATTCGACCCAACGAAAAGAGGTGCTGAAACACCTGCTTTTACAACTCCACGAAGGCGCTCCCGCCGAAATTCTACGCAAACGACTAATCGAAGTGCTTAGCGGTATTCCCTACAATGAAGTGGTGGAAGTAGAACAAGAGCTTATCAACGATGGGATGCTTACTCACGATGAAATTCTCGATTTCTGCGACCTGCATACCGCCGTGCTCGAAGGAAGCATCGACCTGGAAGGGGCTAAATCAATCCCTGCCGGACACCCTGTGGATACTTTCAAAAAAGAGAATGTCGCTATCCTCAATGAAGTGAACAAAGCGTTCAAACTCTTTGATGAAGCTAAAAAACAAACACCTGAAACTGTTGGTGAGTATATTATCAATATACACGCTATATTCAATACGCTTTCGGATATTGATAAACATTATAAACGTAAAGAGTACCTCGTTTTCCCCTATTTGGAACAACACGAAATTACAGGACCTCCTAAAGTGATGTGGGGTAAGCACGATGAAATTCGCGGATTATTGAAAGATGTTTTCGAAACACTCAACACGTCCGGAATAGCGGTTGAAGAATTGCCCACCATCATCGACATGGTTTTCACTCCAGTTCTCGAACTGATAGAAGGCATGGTGATGAAAGAAGAAGAAATACTACTCCCAATGACCATGGACACGCTTAGCTCCGAAGAATGGTTCAAAATTTATCAGGAAACTCCAGAGTTTGGCTATTGCATCGTGGACACGGATTCTGTGTGGAAACCGGACGAGGCTGAAGCACAACAAGCCACTTTCATACAGTCCGATGCCATTCGCCTCTCTTCCGGAGCATTCAACATGCAAGAACTCGAAGCACTTTTCATTCATCTACCCATTGACATCACCTTTGTGGATAAAAATGACAAAGTACGATTCTTCTCACATAGCCCCAATCGCGTATTCGAGCGAAACCGCTCTGTTATCGGTCGCGATGTACGAATGTGTCATCCACCGGGTAGTGTTCACATCGTTGAGCAAATACTGGAAGATTTCAAAAGTGGGAAAGAGAACAAGGCTGTTTTCTGGATATCCAATTTTATGGGCAACCGCTTTGTCTATATCGAATATTCAGCTGTTCGCAATCCCGATGGCGATTACTTAGGAGTGGTTGAAGTAACACAGGATATTACTGAAATTAAAAAATTAGAAGGCAATCAACGTCTTTTGTCTTACTCGGAAAAATAGTTTACAACATGAACATCACTCCCGAAACAAAAATCGCGGAACTTCTTGCGGCATATCCGGAGCTTGAAGCTACACTTGGTAGCTTCTCTCCGGCTTTTTCGGCACTTAAAAATCCGGTTTTGCGCCGCACTGTTGCAAAAGTAACATCACTCCAGCAAGCAGCCAAAGTAGGCAATGTGCCAGTAATGGATATGGTTGACGCGCTGCGAAAAGCAGCGGGGCAAGCTCCATTGTCCGATATTTACGCTGAATTTGAGCAAGCGGAACAAGCGAACACTCCCGTTGAACACAAAGTAACTAAGCAATTTGACGCGCGCCCAATTATCGAAGCCGGTGGACACCCTAAAGAGGTGATTACAGCCGAAGCATTGAAAATAGATGACTGCCTCGAAATTCTAACCCCGTTTCCTCCAGTTCCAATAGCTGATTTACTGCGCAAAAAAGGATTTAATGTTACCATCCAAGAAGCTCAACACGGAGTAGTAAGCACACTCGTATGGAGATAAAGAAAGAAAAAAATAGTTTTGCTGTTGTTCGAATGCAAATATTTTTTGTATCTTTATACCCTTTTAATAATTTAATCATCTATGACAGCTATTTTTAATGCGGATACAATCGGATACATCGCAATGACATTACTTGTAATATCTTTTATTCCAAAACAGATAACTACAGTGAGAGTGATAAACCTGATAGCATGCTTGTTTTTTGTTGCTTACGGAATACTGCTTGGGTGGGCATGGCCTATTATCATTTCGAACTTTGCGGTATGCTGTGTGCAAATATACCACCTCTTAGTACCGAAAGGTGCTGAATAGCAATCTCAACAATAAGATTATTGATTTGAAACGACTAAAATCACTCCACGGTTTAGTCGTTTCTTTTTTTAAAATGAAAGTTAATCAGCAAACTACTTCATCATCGCAACAATAAAACTTTGTAATTTTGTAGGTTAAATCAATTTGAAAGAACAAATGAGAAAACAATTCTTACTAATAACTGTTTTTCTTCTGTTACTGTCGGTTTCACTTTCAGCCCAGCTGGACAATCGGAAAGCCTGGCTTCTGGCTCAAATGCCGATGAAGAGCATTCAGAAGGAATATCCGAATAAACCCGGACATATATATAACAGCGCCACGGAACAACTACTATCAAACAAGGATTTGCATCCGGTGTTTTATGGCTGTTTTGATTGGCATAGTAGCGTACACGGTCATTGGATGCTTGTAAGAATTTTAAAGCTATTTCCGGATCACGAACATTGGACGGAGATAACCGAATTGCTGAATGAATCGTTTCGGGAAGATAAAATAAAAATTGAAGCCGCATATTTTTCAAACTATGCGAACGCGAAATTGTTTGAACGAACCTATGGTTGGGCGTGGTTATTGAAACTCGATAGAGAATTGATGCAATGGAATCATCCAAAAGCAAAAGCTTGGCATCAGTCATTGCAGCCGCTTACAGATACAATTGTAGCTCTTTGGAAGAATTATTTACCCAAACAAACTTACCCCGATCGCACTGGCGTTCATCCTAACAGCGCGTTTGCACTTAGTTTCGCGCTTGAATGGTCACGAGCGAAAGGCGATAATCAGTTTGAAAAAGCTATCATCGAAAAAGCGGTTGGCTTCTATGGAAACGAGAAAGACACACCTGGCTATCTGGAACCGAACGGTTCGGATTTCTTTTCACCAGCATTGCAGATAGCTTCGCTAATGAGCAAAGTATATTCACCCGAACAATTCGGGAAATGGTACTACCGCTTTCTTTCAAAAAGAAGTTACAATAATTTATGCCGAATCCCTGTTGTCAGTGATTTGAACGATTACCAAACAGTACATTTGGTGGGATTATCATTCTCAAAAGCATGGTGCATGAAAGAAATAGCATCCGCGCTACCTACGAAAAGCAAAAAGAAAAATCATTTAGAAATAACTGCAGATAATTTAATTAATCAAGCATTTCCACTCCTCTTTCAGGGAAACTATGGTGGCGATCATTGGCTGGCAAGCTTTGCGCTTCTGGCTATGGATAATAATAAATAAACAAGAAAAAATATGGATTTTAAATACGATGTAATTGTAATCGGCGCCGGACATGCAGGCTGTGAAGCGGCAGTGGCAGCTGCCAACATGGGTTCAAAAACGCTACTCATCACCATGGACATGAATAAAATTGCGCAGATGAGCTGCAATCCGGCTGTAGGTGGTATCGCTAAAGGACAAATAGTACGCGAAATCGACGCACTTGGCGGACAGATGGGTATCGTTACAGATAAAACTGCCATCCAATTCCGTATGCTTAACCGCTCCAAAGGTCCCGCAATGTGGAGTCCGCGATCACAAAGCGACCGTACACAATTCATTTATGAATGGACAAAAATAGTATCGAACACCGAGAACTTATATATATGGCAAGACACCGTAAAGCAGTTTGTATTCAATCAAAAGCAAGTGGTTGGAGTAATTACTCTACTTGGAGTAGAAATACGCGCAAAAGCCGTTATTCTAACCGCAGGGACATTCCTTGGAGGCTTGATGCACGTTGGTGAGCAACAGATGTCAGGTGGAAGGTCGTCAGAACCTGCATCCTACGGAATAACGGAACAACTAAAAGAGATAGGATTTACTACCGATAGGATGAAAACAGGAACACCCATGCGTGTGGATGGGCGTACGATTGATTTTTCGAAACTAACAGAACAACCAGGAGAAAACGATTTTCATAAATTTTCGTACCTAAAAGGTGTGAAACGTGAACTTCAGCAACGTAGCTGCTGGATTACATTCACCAACGAACAGACCCACGCGCTACTCAATAAAGGTCTGGAATACTCGCCCCTCTACAATGGTCAGATTAAAAGTATTGGTCCGAGATATTGCCCCAGCATCGAAACAAAAATCGTAACTTTTGCCGAAAAAAATTCACATCAACTCTTTCTTGAACCCGAAGGTGTAAATTCTCAGGAGTACTACATTAATGGTTTTTCGTCATCCCTCCCCTATCGCACACAAATCGACGCGATTCATACAGTTCCGGGACTCGAAAATGTTCAACTCTATCGTCCCGGATACGCTATTGAATATGATTTTTTTGATCCAACCCAACTTAAACACAGCTTAGAAACCAAGCAAATTAGAAATCTATTCTTTGCCGGGCAAATAAACGGGACAACAGGATACGAAGAAGCAGCCGGGCAAGGATTAATTGCCGGAATTAACGCACACATCGCGGTACACGGTGGCAATGAATTTATTCTCCATCGAAACGAAGCATACATCGGAGTGCTCATTGACGACTTGGTTACTAAAGGAGTTGACGAACCCTACCGCATGTTTACTTCACGCGCCGAATATCGTATTCTACTTCGTCAGGACGATGCCGATGAACGGCTCACTGAAAAAGCCTACAATCTTGGATTGGCTACAACAGAACGTTTGGAGCAATACAGGATTAAGAAAAATTCGATAGAAAATTTAATCGGATTCTTGAAAGATTTCCCGGTTAAGCCAAAAGAAATAAATGAGTTTCTGGTTTCAAAAAACAGTTCGGAATTGGCTCATGGTTGCAGGGTTGCCGACTTGGTATTACGTCCTCAGCTGAATATATCGGACTTAGCAGAAACCATTCCGGCTTTAAAACATGAAATAGATACAATTGGCGAAATAGCGGAAGAAGTGGTAGAAGCTGCTGAAATTAAACTAAAATATGCCGGCTATATCGAACGCGAAAAATTGATAGCTGATAAACTCTCACGCTTAGAAAATATTTATATTAAAGACAAATTTGAATACGAAACAATACAATCCTTATCAACCGAAGCACGCCAAAAGTTGAGAAAAATAAATCCTGAAACAATCGGACAAGCAAGTAGAATACCAGGAATTTCGCCGAGCGATGTCAATATATTATTGGTTTTAATGGGACGATGATGAAAGTTTTATATCCTTCTTCTTTTTGTTCCACGTGGAACAAAAAGAAGCTAAAGAATTGAAGATATAATATTTAGAAAGAAAACAACAATTGTAAGTCAATGAAAAATTTGATTGAAAATATTGAAAATTTTAATTTTTGAGATTCGTTATCCACCCTATAATAAAACAAGGAAAAGATCGAAAAGTAAAACCCAGAAAGAAGCAACGTTTAGAGATAAAAAATGAGATTTTTAATGTTGGCTTTGAAATTAAATTAAGAAAGGATAAACGAGTTTCCGATTAAGAAAAGAAGATTTTATTTGATGAATATAAGGAAATATTTTTCTAAATTAAAAAAGTTGAAATAGCAGGATAAAGTTTGGCAAGGATGAATTATCAAATTCTTCTAAAAAAATGAACAATTCGATTGGTACATCACACATAGTTTCTATCTCTGAATAACGAATACTATTATGTTCGAAAAATCCAAATTCAATCATATAAAAGTAAATTAAAAGAAAGAGTATTTTTGTATCAACACGATAAAAATCAGAGTAATAAGCAAAGAAAGTTCCACGTGGAACAACGAGCAATGAAAGATAACAAAACATTAAAAGAACAGATAGCTATGCTTCCGGAAGCACCGGGAGTATATCAATACTTTAATATTCGTGATGAAATAATATATGTAGGTAAAGCGAAAAATCTTAAAAAAAGAGTATCTTCCTACTTCAATAAATCGCACGATAATTCGAAAGTAAGGGTGTTAGTAAAAAATATTTCGTACCTCCGTTTCATCGTAGTAGATACTCCGGAAGACGCATTGTTGCTCGAAAATAATTTGATAAAAGAATACCAACCAAGATACAATGTTCTACTTAAAGATGGCAAAACTTATCCAAGTATTTGTATTACAAAAGAGGAATTTCCACGAGTATTTAAAACAAGAAATATTGATAAACGAGCAGGTGAATACTTCGGTCCATATAGTTCGGTCTGGACAATAAACGCGATTTTAGATATCATTCATCAGCTATACAAAATTAGAACTTGTCATTTACCACTTACAGTTGAAAACATTGAAAAAAATAAATTCAATATTTGTCTTCAATATCATATTAAAAGATGTGATGCCCCATGTGTGGGATATCAAACCAGGGATGAATACCGCAAACAAATTGATGAAATTCGGAAAATTATTCAAGGAGATGCAAATGAAATCAGCAAAATTCTTCTTGAAGAAATGAAAGAATTATCGGCTCAATACCGATTTGAAGATGCAAACATACTAAAACAAAAATTTGAATTGATTGAAGATTACAAATCAAAATCGATAATTGCAAATTCTGTAGTGTTCAATACCGATGTATTTGGATACGAAGAAGACGATAATACTGCATACATTAATATTCTCCGAATTTCGAAAGGAGCTATTATTCAGGGATACACCATTGAAATGAAAAAGCAATTGGACGAGGATAAAGAGGAAATTCTCGCTATGGCAATTTTAGAATTACGAGAGAAATTAAATAGTAATTCCAAAGAAATACTACTCCCCTTCCCCATCGAATATGAACTAAAAGATGTAAAAACGGTGATTCCACAACGCGGAGATAGAAAAAAACTACTCGATTTATCATATCAAAATGTAAAACAATACAAACTGGACAAGCTGAAACATGCTGAAAAACTAAATCCGGATCAAAAAGCAATCCGAATATTGACTGAAATACAGGAAAAATTACAGCTCGATAAAATTCCAATGATAATTGAAGCATTTGATAATTCAAATATTTCCGGTTCGGATGCTGTGGCTGCTTGTGTCGTATTTAAAAAAGCGAAACCGTCCAAAAAAGATTATCGGAAATATAATATCAAAACTGTGATAGGACCGGACGACTATGCGTCGATGAAAGAAGTAGTTTACAGAAGATATAAAAGGAGTATAGAAGAAGACACTCCCCTACCCGACCTAATAATTGCTGATGGAGGGATTGGGCAAATGGAAGTGATTAGACAAGTGATAGAAGATGAACTGCAATTGAAAATACCAATTGCCGGATTGGCAAAAGATAGTAAACACAAAACACGGGAGTTAGTTTTCGGATTTCCACCAAAAAATATTGGACTTAAACCCAATGATAGTCTTTTTAAACTAATGAGTACAATCCAGGAAGAAGTTCACCGATTTGCTATTAAATTTCATCGCGAAAAAAGAAGTAAGAATCAAATAGCATCTGAACTTGATAATATAAAAGGAATTGGTAATATATCTAAACTAAAGTTAATTTCAGATTTTAAAAGCGTAAAACGAATTAGAACAGCTGATTTTACTGAACTTGAAAAAAGTATTGGAACTAACAGAGCTTCAATAGTTTACAACTATTTTCACAGCGAATCAACTCCATGAGAATCGATTATTTAATTTAATCTGCATTCCAATAGGTAAATATCGTGATGTAAAGCAATAAAAATACTGTGCATGCGATGTATTTAAAAGAGAAGCTGAATTAGAAAAAAAAAATGTTTAGATTGAATTTGACAATTCGATTAAGAAAAATTTATCTTTGCAAAAATAAATTCGAAATTGAATTTTAGGATTCTTTGAACTGGAAAAGATAATTTCGAAATAAGTGAAAAAAGTAATTGGGAATATACTTTTAATATACATATACATTTTACTTAAAACACTGAAAATATAAAATAAAATTAAAACAAACTAATGACGTAAATATGATGACAATATTAACAATCAGGAATCTGAATACGATAAAATTTACAGCAAAACAATTTGTTTCACATCTTCAATCGAATCCCGAAAAAGTATATTGCTTTAATGGCAAAATGGGAGCAGGCAAAACTACTTTTATTAAAGCTATTTGCGAAGAACTTGGAGTAAAGGAGACAGTCAATAGCCCAACATTCTCTATTGTAAATGAATACGAAAGTAGAGAAGGAGAAATAATTTATCATTTTGATTGCTACAGAATAGAAAAAGTTCAGGACGCGTTCAACCTTGGTGCGGAAGAATATCTTTATAGCGGTAATTATTGTTTTATTGAGTGGGCAGACAATATTGAACAGATATTACCGGAAAACGCAGTTAATGTAGATATTGAAGAGGTAGAAAATGGTATAAGAATGGTAACAATCGACAATAAATAATATGTTAATATCATATTAAATAATGAAAAGAAAAAAAGAAAAAAATCAGGTAGTAAAAGATGTACTTAAATTGATGCGAAAAGAAAGTCGTGAGGCTGAAATTAAAGCCCATGGTAAGCCTATTAATCACTCAACAAAGGAAACCTCGCCCAAAGCATATAAACGCGACAAAAAGGATTATAGAAGCGAAATAGATTAACACAAAAATCCCCAAACATTGAATTAAGTTTGGGGATTTTAATTTTAAAAATTATTTGATATGAGCTTACCAAACAATAGCGCGTTGATCTGGAGCTACATACAATGTATTTTCAGGTTTAATGTCGAACGCTGAATACCATGAATCAATATGGGGTAAAGCAGCGTTTACACGCCATTTACCAAGTGAATGCGGATCTGTTTTGGTACGTTTCAATATTTCCTCAGGACGAATATTGGCAGCCCAAACATTGGCATAAGCTAAGAAAAAGCGTTGTTCGGGCGTGAAACCATCTTTATTTTTCAATGGATTTGATTTAAGTACATTGCTAAAGGCTTGATAAGATATTAACAAACCACCCTGATCCGCAATATTTTCACCTAATGTGAATTTTCCATTAGCATGAACTCCGGGAGCAACTTCAATCTTATTATAATAATTGGATAGTGCATTGGCTCGCGCATCGAATTTGGTAGCATCATCTTTTGTCCACCAATCTTTCAAATTACCATCCTTATCATATTGTCTGCCTTGATCATCGAAACCATGTGTCATTTCATGTCCGATAACTACACCTATTGCTCCATAATTGAAAGCATCGTCAGCATTCATATCGAAAAATGGATACTGAAGAATACCTGCAGGGAAACAAATTTCATTTGTACTTGGATTGTAATATGCGTTAACAGTTTGTGGTGTCATGAGCCATTCGTCCTTGTCCACAGGTTTACCTACTTTGGAAAACATAAAGTCGGTATTAAATTGATTTGCACGCTTAAAATTAGCCCAATAACTGTCATTTTTAATATCTAAGGTGGTATAATCGCGCCAAGTATCAGGATATCCAATTTTCACATGGAAAGCGTTTAATTTATCTTTCGCTTTTAATTTCGTGCTATCGCCCATCCAGCTTAAATTATTAATACGCTCACCTAAGGTTTTTTGTAAGTTTTGTACCAGCTGCAACATTCTTTCTTTGGCTTCAGCAGGAAAATATTTCTTTACATACATCTGCCCTACTGCTTCGCCTAATGAACCGTCAACAGCATCAACAGCACGCTTCCATCGAGCTTGTTGTTCTTGTTTTCCGGAAAGAACTTTACCATAAAAATTAAAATTTAATTGGTCAATATCATCACTTAAAAATGATGCCGAACTATTTATCAGATTCCAAAGAAGATACGATTTTTGAGCTTCGAAAGGTTCCGAACTTAAAATTTTGCCAACTTCAATCAATTGTTCTTTTTGAGAAATCGATATTTCAGCTAAATCTTTCAGACCAAATGAGGCGAAAAATACTTTCCAATCAATTTGAGGAACTAATTTTTGTAGATTATCTACGCTCATCTTATTATAATTGGCATGTGGATCTCTTAGTTTTACATTATCGTAAGCAGATTTTGCAAGTCGTGTTTCGATACGCATTACATCAGAGCTTGCTTTAGAAGCTTCGCTTGCTTGCATTCCAGCTTTTGAAAATAAATCAACAATCAATTGAGCATACTTAGTACGAATATTTTTAGTATTTTCATCCGTATCAATATAATAATCGCGTTGACCTAAGCCAATACCTCCCTGATGAGTTTGTACTAAATACGCGTTACTATTCATCGGGTCGGCATCCACATAAACATAGAAAAAGGGCGAAATACCTTGTTTCATTAATACAGGAAGGATGTTTATCAATTCTTTAGTATCTTTCAACGAAGAAATTTTACTTAAATCTTCCTTTATCGGATTTATTCCATCCTGATTGAGTTTGACGCTATCCATTGCCAAATTGAAAAGATCGGCTATTTTTTGTTCGATAGTTCCAGTTTGATGTTTTTTCGAGGCAATTTCTTCAATTAAACCTCGCAATTGCATCCGATTATCTTCAGCAAGTTTATCAAAACTCCCATAACGAGAATATTCTCCGGAAATTGGATTAAGTTTTTGCCATCCTCCGGTAGCAAATTGATAAAAATCATTGCCTGGTTTGGATGTAGTATCCATATTTTCGATACGGATACCGGCAGTCTGTTCTTTAGGTTTGTTACATCCGGTGGTCATAAGTAAGCTTGAAAATAATACGCTTCCACTGATGAAAGCAGTTTTTATAAGTTTCATAAAGAGTAAATTTATAAATTGAGATGAGTTTTATTGAGCTATAATCTGCAAATTTATGAATTATATATTCAGTTTCAAGAATTATAAAGATAAAAAATCAAAATTAAATATCTACCGAATCAATTAATTCAAAAAGCTCATCTTTAGTAGTAGCTCGTAGCATGGCAATACGCGTTTCTTTGAAATTAGGAATGCCTTTAAATGCGGGACTTGCAGCCAAATGCCGTCTTGAATGTAATATGCCTCGTCGTTCGTCGAGCCACTCGATAGAATTAATTACTTGCTGCTTTAAAATAGCTTTCTGCTCAGCAAAACAAATTGGAGTTATAAGTTTATTAGTATCGAGATAATGTCGCATTTCGGCAAAAATCCATGGTTTACCAATGCTCGCACGACCTACCATTACTGCATCTACTCCGTACTTATTAAAGCATTCATCTGCGCGTTCGGGTGTCGTAACATCTCCATTGCCAATTATAGGAATTACCATCCGCTGGTTATTTTTAACTTCGCCGATAAGCGTCCAATCGGCATCACCCTTATACATCTGCGAACGAGTGCGACCATGAATGGTTAATGCCTGAATTCCTGTATCTTGAAGTTGTTCGGCTAAATCAACGATGATCTTACTGTTTTCATCCCATCCTAAACGAGTTTTTACTGTTACTGGTACTTTCACTGCATCTACTACCGCTTTAGTTATTTCAATCATCAAGGGTACATCGCGCATAAGACCGGACCCTGCACCTTTCATGGCGACACGTTTCACCGGACAACCAAAATTAAGATCAATAATATCGGGTTTAGCTGTTTCTGCAATTTTAGCGGCTTCGCTCATTGCCGAAGCATCACGCCCGTATATTTGAATAGCAACCGGGCGTTCTTCATCATATATAGTCAATTTTTGTTCCGTGCGTTTCACACTTCTTATTAAAGCATCGGCAGAAATAAATTCGGTATAAACCATATCTGCGCCAAATTTTTTACATAAAAGCCGAAATGCTGGATCGGTAACATCTTCCATCGGCGCAAGGAAAAGTGGTTTATCGCGAAAACTAAGATTAGAAATTTTCATCTAAAAAAATGTTTGAAATATGAATAAATGCCTTTTAAAGCATTAAAATTAAGAGTAATCTATCCTATTAAAATTATTTGCAGTAAATTTGCAAAGATAATGAAAATGAAACGTTTATTGATTCACCCTAATCAATAAATACGATAACAATGAATACAACAAATTAAAACATAAATAGTTAAATGATTCAACGAAGCGACATCGAAATCATGGCTCCGGCCGGTTCCTGGGAAAGTTTGGCTGCGGCGATAAAAGCAGGAGCAAATTCTGTATATTTTGGTATTGAACGACTTAATATGCGAAGTAAATCGAGCAGTAATTTCACTACCGACGATTTGAAAACGATAGTAAAAATATGCAATGAAAACAAGATAAACAGCTATCTTACAGTAAATACGGTAATTTATGACAATGATATTACATTGATGAAGCAAATTATCGACACGGCAAAAGAATCGGGCGTAACGGCAATTATCGCTTCGGATGTAGCAGCAATGATGTATGCCTCAAGTATTGGTGTAGAAGTGCATTTATCGGTTCAAACGAACATCACAAATGTAGAATCACTCAAATTTTACGCTCAGTTTGCCGATGTGGTTGTATTGGCACGCGAATTGAATATGGAGCAAGTAGCAGAAATACATAAAGCTATCGTTGACGAACAAATTCGAGGTAAAAAAGGGGAACTCATTCGGATTGAAATGTTCTGTCATGGTGCGCTTTGTATGGCTGTTTCGGGAAAATGCTACCTTAGTCTTCACGAAAAAAATGTTTCGGCAAATCGAGGAGAATGCAATCAAATATGCCGTAGAGGCTATGTTGTGAAGGATAAAGACAGCGAAGTAGAGCTTAAAATAGATAACGAATACATCATGTCGCCCAAAGACCTTAAAACCATACATTTTCTAAATAAAATGATTGATTCCGGTGTTCGTGTTTTCAAAATTGAAGGTAGAGCACGCGGAGCTGAATATGTAAAAACTGTGGTAAAATGCTACAGTGAAGCTGTTGATGCGGCATTGGAAAAAACATATACTGACGAAAAAATTGCAGATTGGGATACACGTCTTGCTCGTGTTTTCAATCGAGGGTTTTGGGATGGATATTATCTCGGACAGCGATTAGGTGAATGGAGTCATAACTACGGTTCTGAGGCTACACATCGAAAAATTTACATTGGAAAAGTAACGAATTACTTTACAAAAATAGGTGTTGCAGAGATTCTACTCGAAGCTCAATACTTGAATAAAGGCGATGAAATACTAATAACCGGCGAAACCACAGGCGCTTACGAGGATTTTGCCAATGAAATACATGTTGATCAACATGTTGTTGATCGCGTCGAAAAAGGTAGCTATTTTTCAATTAAAACAAAAGAAATAATTCGGAGAAACGACAAAGTTTTCAGAATAGTAAAAGCGGAGGATTTGAAAAAATAAATTTTCGGAATAGACATATAGAAGTAAAATCGAGTAGGAAGTGAGCGATTATTTCGCTCACTGTCCTCTCACACCACCGTAC
>CAZMQV010000057.1:0-21709 GCA_964568675.1 uncultured Paludibacter sp. | reverse complement strand
TCAACATCGGTTTCATTGCTTGCCCTGCGGGCACAACGAAACCTTAGTTATTAGCAGTTCGGCTTTTTTATTTCGTTTTTGTCAGTCATTTTTAATTTTTGCGTAAATGTCTAAACTAATAAATTTTCCGTTTTTTATTTCGCAGTCTGTCATTGTGCCTTCGTGTTGAAAGTCAAGCTTGGACATTGCTCGTTTGCAGTTTGTGTTGTCCGATTCAACAAAACCTTCAATTCGGTGAAGTCCAAGTTTGTCAAAACCGTAGTCGCAAATTAATGGCATTGCTTCTGTCATAATTCCTTGTCCCCAAAAGTCGGTCAGCAACCAAAAGCCGATTTCAGCTTTTTTATGCTCTTTGCTCAAACTGTTAAGTCCGCCTGCACCATAAAAAGTTTTGTTGTCTGGCGAACAAACGGCAAACCAAATTCCTGTTCCGTCTTTTTCCAAGTCAGCGTAGAAAGTCATTTGTTCTTTCGTTGCTTCTAAGGTCTGAAAGTTTACTCCGTAATGTTTGATAATGTCAGGGTGGGAAAGTCCTTTAAAAATGTTGTCAATGTCGCTGCCAACAATTTGTCTAAGTAAAAGTCTGTCAGTTTTTATTGTCGGATTTTCAGTTGTTGTCATTTTATATAAAATTCTGTCGTTTATTGGTGTCGCCTAAGCTGACTGCTAACTCATATATATACGCAAAGATACTAACTATTTTATAATTGCAAAGTTTTTATATCAAAATGTTATCAACTTTTTTATTATTAATTTGTTGTGTTTAAAAAGCTTATTGCGTATCATTCATATATCGGGTAGGTAACACGCAAGTTCTGCTTGGATATGTTTTACACAAAATATACAAAATATGCGATGGGGGTTGAATTGGTGAATTATAATTTTGAAGTGGGGCTGCATCATTACAAAAATGCTATTTGAATACGTTTTCCAAACGATGAGACTTTGATAAATGAACTGAAGAAACGTTTTCTATCTGTAAAAATTTAGCGAGTCTTTTGATTTCTGGTATCTCAACGATGTGCGAGCAATCAGAAAATAGCTTGGCTTACAAGAAAAAACAGTATTTGAAGGAAATGATAACTGAGATGTCGCAGAAATCAATCACTACGCGATGCAACGCTTGCACGAAATATTGTTGCTGAAAACTTACAGTCCTAAACACTGTAAAAAGCTATTTTAGCGAATTTGTGCAACTTCTTGTCGCGCTCCGTGATGTTAATGTGGATTCACTTACGCCCGAGCGTCTGCGGTCGTATATGCTTTATTGTACAAAAGAATTAAAATTGTCGGAAAATACGTTGAACTGCCGTATGAATGCGATAAAATTTTTTATTTTGAGCAGGTGTTGGCGCAAGAGAAACTGTTTTTTAACGAAATTCCTTGTACCAAACACAAAGTACACCGACCTAAAGTGTTGAGTCGAAAGGAGATTTAACGGCTTTTCGAACAGATTGATAATAAAAAGCATTTGCTGGTTCTCATATTGAGCTATGATATGGGCTTGCGAGCTAGTGAAATCGTTAATCCTAAAATTTCTGATATCGACAGCGAGCGTATGTTGGTGCATATCAAAAACTCTAAAGGTAAAAAGATCGTTATGTGCCGCTACCCGAAAGTGTTTTAGAAAATATTCGAAACTATTTCACAGAATATCGTCCTAAAGAATTTCTATTTGAAGGATTTTTTTGCAGGCAATATTTTGTACGAAGCATACAGAATGTTTTTAAAGCAGCCATTAATAAAGCAAAAATAAAAAAGACCATTGGTGTTTCACGGCTTACGACACAGTTATGCCACGCATCTGCTGGAGGCCGGCACCGACATGGTTTTTATTCAGAAATTATTGGATCATAAAAACGCAAAACCACTAATATAGATGCCAAAGTTACGAACAAAGAATTGACAAAGATTAAAAAAATTCCGTTAGACTATTCGTAGCTACTCACTCCCTCCTTTCCACAGCATACTTTAATTTATTGTGTTTAAAAATGTGTTTAAATACGATACTCGGATTTGCTCCGTAATGTCTTCATAGAAACCGAAGAATGTATGACAAGCAATCCCATTTCAAATTTTCGGAACATTGCGCCGAAACTCTTAGACCTAATTCCTTCGAGGCATTTATGGCTATTGCCAAATTCTTATAGGTTTCCAACTCATTTTTTTTTCATTGCACGCTTGACCGGCGAATGATGAAGCGGGCATATCTGTTGTGCTTACATTTCCCATTGTTTTTTTAGGGAGGTGGAGTGAGTAGTTGTGTATTGATGAATATTTGCAAATTAATATAAATTATGTTAATGCGGTCGTTTTTACTTCTCCCGGTACCGGGAATTGAAGTATATCCTTGTGGCTTTAATTTCATAAAACTGAAAATAAGCTTCTTTTAGCCATCTATAAACCACTTTGTAAGCATAAACTAATCATCGGGAATTTGCTCAAAAACTTAGTTTATAGTTAAACGCCATTAACTGGAATTAACGAAAACAAACGTCGTGGTGCGAATCACCAAGCATGTTTTTAACTAAAACGAAAGTTTTCAAGCGAATCACCAAGCATGTTTTTAACAAAAACTACGGTTTTCAAGCAAATCACCAAGCATGTTTTTAGCAAAAACTACGGTTTTCAAGCAAATCACCAAACATGTTTTTGGCAAAAACTACAGTTTTCGAGCAAATCACCAAGCATGTTTTTAGCAAAAACTACAGTTTTCGAACAAATCACCAAGCATGTTTTTGGCAAAAACTACGGTTTTCGAGTAAATCACCAAGCATGTTTTTAGCAAAAACAAAAGTTTTCAAGCAAATCACCAAACATGTTTTTGGCAAAAACTACAGTTTTCAAGCAAATCACCAAGCATGTTTTTGGCAAAATATCGCGCCAAACTGCAAACCTCATTATGCGAAACTACAAATCCTTATTTTTATTGGAAGTTGGTCTTTGACGTTCTTTCCTTGTGCTTTTTGCGTTCATCCTTTTTTGAAACCAATTTCAACATAAGGAATTATTGCTGTCCGGTAAAATGTATATTTTTGTTCGTCAATTAACCTGTTTGTTTGGTAACTTATACAGCTAACGCAAAGGCTGAGTCCTATTGTATGAACTCAGCCCTTTTTTATAAGAAGTAACAACCTCGTCATTCATGGATATGCCTAATCAATGAACAAAGCTTAGGAGGGTCTGATACTGATTAATCTTTTTTATTCTACATTTTTATCAGCTGATTTCGAAGATTCATACTTTCCCAAAAATCTAAAAATCGCAAATGCTAATGGAATAATAAGCGTTAAGATAATTTCTTTCTCCTGATATTGCAGATTAAATATCATAATCGATAGTGCGCAAAGCAACCAAACAATCCCTGTTGAGAAAAAAAAGTCGAATAAGAAGCGTCTAAAGTTTTTCATTATTTCATAATTTTTAATTTGTTCATATAATCTATCAAACGTGAATTTTGGATTATCGGATAGTCGATGTGTTTGATTATCTGGCTCATAACGCATGTCATAATCAAGTGCCAGAAATATGGTTTTAATAGTGAAATTTCTGGGGTTTACATCTCCCGACTCAATTCGTTGCAATGTTCTGACGCTAATATTGCATTTTTCAACTAACTCTTCTTGAGTCAATCCCTTATTTTTTCTAAGCTCCAATATCTTCAGACCTAATTCTGGTTGTTTCATAGTTTAAAAAATTCTTTTACAAAAATAGATTATATCCCTAATTAAAACAAATTTACTTTGGAATTATACACGACATTTGCCCGACATTTGATTTATCTATCTCCACGACCACCTCCTTTCAGACAATAAATCCACCTCCCACCACCATATCGCCGTGATAAAAAACTGCCGTTTGCCCGGGAGCTATCGATTCGAGCGGTTCGAGTAGCTCCACTTCCAGTCGGTGAGCGTCAATAATGCGGATTTTTCCACGGTTGTTCTGTTTGCGATAACGTATCCGGATATTTACAGAAAACTCATCTGTGAAAAGCGATGGATTGGACAAGTGGTAATCTTTAATTTCAAATCTTGCGCGATACATATTATTTAGAGGCGCAAGCACTATTTCGTTAGCCTCCACACGAATTTCTTTTACAAACATCGCTTTGTTGAGTTGCAAGCCGAATCCCCGTCGTTGTCCCACGGTAAAGAGCGGATAGCCGCTGTGAGTGCCCAGAATCTTGCCATGTTCGTCAACAAAGTTTCCTTGCTTGAAATATTCATCCGGGTTCTCTATAAGTGAGCGTAGAAAGGGACGGTAATCACCCCCACAAAAGCAAGCACCCATACTCTCCTTTTTCTCTTTGAGCGCGGTGAAGCCACGGTTTGACGCCATTAGCTTTACTTCGGCTTTGGTGAATTTTCCGAGAGGAAAAACAATGCGTTTCAATTGTTCCTGCGTCAATCCCCAAAGAAAAAAAGATTGGTCTTTGTCTTTGTCTTTTCCTTCGGTAATGTAGCGATAACCGTTATTTTCGGTGATAGTAACATAATGACCCATTGACACATATTCGCATCCAAGCCTATCGGCTTGTTCGAAAATTAAACGCCATTTAAGCTCGTTGTTGCACTTGGCACAGGGAAATGGAGTGCGCCCGGCAAGGTATTCGGATTTAAAATAATCGATTACAGTTTCTTGAAACGCAGTTTGCGCATCGAGCACAAAATGGGTAATCTTGATGTTGCGGGCTATGTTCGCCGCATCCTGAAAGTGGGTGTTATCATCCAGAAAACGAAACGAAACGCCCATAACTTCATACCCTTGTTCTTGCAACAACAGCGCAGCCATCGAACTGTCGATGCCGCCACTCATACCGAGCAGTACTTTCA
Source organism: uncultured Paludibacter sp. (assembly GCA_964568675.1). Classification (GTDB taxonomy): domain Bacteria; phylum Bacteroidota; class Bacteroidia; order Bacteroidales; family Paludibacteraceae; genus UPXZ01. The sequence continues at coordinate 16,874 of CAZMQV010000057.1, read as the reverse complement.
TAGCCTACAGTTATTTTTATTTCTCAATGAGGGTTTTAACTGGATTGTTAAAGTCAAATAAATTTCCAATATTTAGTCTTATTTACGCCCGAAATCGGCAGGTATCTCACCCCATATTTCGGTTTTCCACTTCAACACCTTATTTTTATATTCGTTTTCACGAAGCCATTTCTCGGCTCTTGCCACCAGATTAAACACCGGCGCATTCTTCGCGTTGGGTTCCAGCTTGGTTCTGCAGCTTTTATCCCTTATCCATCCTATGGCTATTTTGCTGTCGCTGTATATCGGGATGGGATGCTCATAGTTTTTCACCAAAGCCAGGGCATGAACTATGGCGAGAAATTCGCCAATGTTATTGGTGCCCTGCTCGAAAGGTCCTTGACGGAATATCTCCAATCCGGTTTTCAAATCCACGCCGCGGTACTCCATTTTCCCAGGATTGCCACTACATGCGGCATCCACACAAATGCTTTCCTGAATAAAGGCAGCGAAGGGTAAACCCAAATCCATCTTATCCTGAACGACATCCGTAGCCGGCTTCCCGTAATGTTGCTCCCAACCATCGGCAAAAGCATTTTCGGCCATCAACAACGAAGGGAAAGCCTTGTATTTTGCCTCCGGGAAACCTTGTGTTTGAAGTTTACAATCGTCCCACGAGCGATAAACACCCGGTGTTTCACCTACCCAAACGACATAGAATTTCGGTTTATTTTTAGCCATTTTAATCTTGTAGTTTTATTCTTTCAGTAAATTAATGTAATTTTGTATTCATATTTTTCTGCTCCTGTAGTTCAACGGATAGAATAGCAGTTTCCTAAACTGTAGATCCGGGTTCGATTCCCGGCGGGAGTACTCAATTCCTATAAATAAGTTTCAAGCGGATGAGGTGTGAATGAATCATCTTTGAGAACAAACAGAATACAAATGAGCGTGTAAAGTTAGCTTTTTTTTCTAAAACCTCAACTAAAGTTTTACATTCCCCTTTCTAAAAAATACAATTATCGTCATTAAATACAATTCAGAGATACACGACAAATTCAAGTTACACAATACATAAAGGGGTGTTGTTTCAAACAATTCATAAACGCTTTTTTGTGATTAATCACGTAATGACGAACTATTTTGTGTTCTTCTAAGCTTGATTGAGTTTCTGGAGGCGCGTCAAAATTTTCGTATTTACCAGCCTGAATATCAGTAAATCTTCAAAACATACGTTAAATCTCACCAATTAGCAATTTGATAATTATTTTTTCTATAATTTTGCTATTAAATATCAATTATTCAAATGAAAAAAATCACATTCTTCCAAACCTTACTATTCCTGCTCTTTGTGGCATATAGTACGAGCAGTGTTGCTCAAACAGTAAAAACTGTTGTTCGCGGAAGTGCCAATTCCGTATCAGTATCCGGCACTTATTCCTCCATTCAATGGCAAACTTCATCTGACAACAAAGCCTGGTACAGTATTCCCAACGCTACCAACTCTGAGTATGCCTTTAAAGCTGTTTCGCAAGTTTTCTTACGTGCGGAATTAGTTGACGAATCAAAAAATAAAACGTATTCGGAAGTTCATCAAATTGTTTTTGAAACAAAAACTACCCTCAAAACCATCAAGTCGTCGGGAGGACAAGCATACGCTGAAACCATTGAAGGACAACCCACATCTGGAATCAATATTCAAGAAGACCGCGGATCGGATGGTAAGCTAAAACTGACAGCTATCTCAGACAATTGGACAAACATGTCTTCCACGCTCAATTGGTATCTTTATCATACTTTAGGGCAATATGATATTGACATTATTCTAAATATACCAAACAACACTGTGCAACAATTCGAATTTGAAGTTGTTGATATCAATAATACCGGCATGTCAACCGACAAGTCAATCCTGTCGGTTACCGGAAAAGGGAAAAACGATACACTGACTATTCTTAATGTTACTATTCCGAAAACCGGCTTCTATAAATACCGTATGAAAGCGCTGAAACAGCCGAGCACATCAACAAAAATAGTTGGTTTCCGGTTTAAATCACTTACTTCTACAACAGCCGATGTACACGCCACAAATTACCTTTCATCGCCATCTGTTCACTTAAGCAGTTGGCGATCTACCGATGGTAGCGTCAAAGCTGGTCAAAAATATGACTGGTGCTACATGGAAATTTTAGTACCTCCGGGTGGCGATGCTTTGAGTACCTATTATATGAGTTTGGGAGTTCTCCAAGGCTACATGGGCATTCAAACAAATTCAGCATCCGAACGTGGTGTTATATTCTCGATGTGGGATGATGGAGATACCGACAAAGACCCTACGCTCGACCAATATAAGAGAGCGGGCGCTGTTGATGCCGATCCCGCAACTACCGTTTCGAGATTTGGAAACGAAGGTACGGGAACAAAATCGTTTGTTTTTGGAAACAATTGGAAAACTAATGTGCCGGTAAAATTTCTTACTAACTCACGCTTAGAAGAGTATGATGACACGCTCAAAAACAAAATGGGAAGCGACTCCATCGTACACCGCAGAAATACTTTGGTTTCAGCTTGGTTTCACTCCGACAATGCAAAAGGGTGGAGATACATCTCCACGCTGCGTCTGCCAAATAAAGTTAGTTACTTCGACAGCTGGTATTCATTCCTCGAAAACTACGGATATCAAAACGGCCAGGTGAAGCGTGATGCTTATTACTACAACGCATTTGCTCACGAACAGTCATCCAATCCACTGAGTCCCGGACGATGGATTAGTTTTAATCAGGTAAATTTTGGAAATACAGATGGAGCCACAGGTCAGCGCGTGGATTTTGAGCAGGGAAAATCGCCCAATTCCGAAATCCCGAATTATTTTTACATGTCAACCGGTGGATATGCCAACGCCAAAAAACAATATGCTTCTCAGATACCTCTTCAAACTGACAAATCGGTTGTAGAATCGCTCGACTTAAATAAATTTCTTGAACGCGTGGATTTGGCTGTAGCAAAAGAGAAGGCTAAAAATGACTCGATAAAAAATATTACAAATAACTTGGTGTCTAAAAAAGGATGGACAATAGAGAGTTTTAGTTCGCAGGAAACTACTGGCGAAGGTACTACAAACGGACGAGCAAGCACCATAATTGATGACAACAAAGCAACATTTTGGCACTCTGCATGGCAAAGTGGCACTGCCAGTTTTCCACACTACATTGCCGTGAATATGAACAGCACTGAGAATGTTACCGGTTTCCTGTTTCAGCTTAGTGGAGGCACTAGCCGACACATGAAAGGCATTGAGCTTTGGGGAAGCACCGATGGCACAAATTATGTGTTAATGGAGTCATTAAATGTGCCGGATTTAGAGCAGTTTTATATTCCACTTTCGAAAACATGGGCAATTAGCAAATTCAAATTAGTGATTAAAAACTCACAATCGGGAGTTGTGCATTGTCGGATTAATGAAATAGATGTTACCGTCTCCAAAACTACTTCGGGTATTAATTCAATCTTTAATCGCGATAATCCGGAAAACAGAGTAAACGTATTTCCAAATCCTACCCGCGATATCATAAATTTTTCAGTTGATAAAGCGGTAACAAATACCACCGTCTCAATTGTGTCAATGAATGGTAAAGAAATTATGAATAATAAATTGGGAAATCTACAGGCTTATCAGATAAATAAGTTAGACGCGACGACACTTGCCAATGGTTTTTATATTTTACAGATAAGTGATAATAAAAATATCATCGGAACTCAAACAGTCTGCATCCAGAAGTAAAAATTTTATTCATTTATAGTTAATACCAACTCTAAAAAATCAAGTTTTTAGGCCATATATTGATTGCTTTTCATTTTTTTTTGTATGTTTGTAAAAATTTATTCTAAAAAACGAAATGCTATGATCTTAAAAAACAAGTTTTTATCTTTGGCTACAATACTGCTTTCGATCACAATCATAACTGTCGCTTGCGGAAAAATCAAAAATGAAACAAATGATTTGGCTACATACCAGCTTACCGGCAATGTGAAATCGGTGAAACAAACATCGACACAAATACCCGATGAAACCGGTAAATTTCACAATGATAGTAGCGACATTGACACAAATTCTGAAAATGACTTTTACTTGGTTTTTGATAAGTCCGGTAAATTGATTGAAGAGAAAATGATGTCGGTGGGCGATAGCCTTCTCGCAAAAATAACTTACGCCTATGACCGGGAGGGCAAACGGACGGAAAGAAACTGGTATAATGCGAAGGACAGCCTGATGTATCATTTCAGCTACAAGTATGATGAAAAAGGAAACCGAACCGAGCACACGGTTTATCTGCCCGATAGCACCCAATTTATGAAGTTCACCTATCAGTATGACGACAAAGGAAACCGTACTGAAATCAGTGAATACAACGCGAGTGCCTGCCTGGTATGGAACGCCACTTTCAAATATGACGAAAAGAGTAAACTTATCGAAAACTACTACTACAAGCCGGATGCAAGCAATTTTGTTAAAATCGATTTCACCTACGATGAAAAGGGGAATATAAGCGAAGAAAAACGCTATACAAGCATTGGTACCAAAACCGATATCTGGCGCTTCACTTATAAACTTGATAACAAAGGTAATTGGGTCGAAAAAATAAAATTGGTGAATGGCAAAGAAGTGAAGAAATTTGTACGCGCTATCGAATACTTCTAAAAAGCAAAGATATCCTCATATAAAAAGCAGGTAGCTTACCACGTGTAAGCTACCTGCTTTTTCATTCTTTTATCCAAAATCCCTATTATAACAAGGTCAGATTCAGTATCCCGCCTTTTTTCAGCTCTATGGAGATAAATCCGTTTTCCTGATGTAGCGTTTTTCCTTTGAGCTTCACTTCACGGATGTTTGAGGGGAGTTTAATCCGAAATTTATCGGACACAACTCCTCTGAGGGTGATGGTGCTCAGTTTCTTATCTTTCCACGTGGCATCGACTTCCGCACCGCCCCGCACACGCAATCCTTTGAAGTTTCCCTGGCTCCACACATCGGGGAGCGCGGGTAGAAATTCAATGTAGCCATCCTGACTTTGTATCAGCATTTCGGCAATTCCCGAAGTACCACCGAAGTTGCCATCAATCTGGAAAGGCGGATGCGCGCAAAAAAGATTCGGATAGGTTCCACCGCCGCCGTTATTTTTCATTTCTTCGGTATGAGTAGGTATCAATAGGCTTTTAAGAAGCTTGTATGCCCGGTTACCATCGTGCAAACGTGCCCAGAAATTCACTTTCCAGGCTCGCGACCATCCTGTGCCTTCATCGCCACGTCGGTTAAGCGTTTCGCGAGCTGCGGCTGCCAGCTCGGGTGTTGAGTTTGGCGAAATCTGGTTCGAAGGATGAAGCCCATACAAGTGAGAAACATGTCGATGGCGTGGTTCAGCCTCTTCGTAATCTTCAAGCCACTCTTGAAGATAACCATTCGGACTTATTTGCATCGGAGGTAGATGAGGCAAAGAAGCATGGATTTTCGCCGTGGTTTCATCCTCCACATTCAATATCTTAGCTGCAGCGAGCACATTGGTAAACAATTCGCGCACGATTTGCGTGTCCATTGTAGGTCCCACGCATACATAAACAGGCTCTTTGCTTCCCGGAAGATAAAATGAGTTTTCGGGCGATGACGAAGGCGCTGTTACCAACCAATTGTGTTTGGGCTCACGAATCATGCTACTGAGGAAAAACTTTGCAGCCCCTTCGAGTGTCGGATAGATTGACTTCAGGTAGTCCATATCTTTTGTAAACGCGTAATGCTCCCACAGATGTTCGCAAAGCCAGGCTCCACCCGTATTTGTTGCTCCCCACGAAGCATGCTCTCCCGGCGCGGTGTATTTCCAGGGATTGCTCATCATGTGTGCTACCCAACCGTCAGCGCCGTAAAATGTTTTTGCTGTTGCCTCGCCCGAAGCTACAAGCGATTTTGTGAAGTCGAGCAAAGGCACATGCAATTCCGACAGGTTGCACACTTCCACCGGGAAATAGTTCATCTGAACATTGATGTTTAGATGATAATCGCCATTCCAGGGTGTCTGAACCGTGTTAGCCCAAAGTCCTTGCAAATTCAGCGGCAAACCGTTTTCGCGTGTTCCGCTTATAATGAGGTATCGACCATACTGAAAGTAAAGCGCTGCGAGTGCCGGATCATTATTTTTCTGAAAGTCCACCAAGCGCTGATGCGTAGAACGGCTATTGTCCTGGCTTCCTAAGTTAAGAGCCACGCGGTTAAATTTCTTTTGATAAGTAGCGACATGCGCTTTCATCAGTTTGGGATAAGCCATTTTTACGGCATCGTCCAGCAATTTACCAACAGTGCTTTTATAGTTTTTGTCGAGCATATCGGTGGAGGTGGAGATAATAATGACGGATTCATCGGCATTTTCTACCTGCAATCCTCCTTCCAATGGATTTAGTTTTCCGCCTTTATTCACAATTCTCAGTTTTGTAAGAAATTTTACGCCATTTGTTCCCTCGTTGCCATCGTTCAACTGCCCTTCCATGACGATTGTATTTCCTTCGAGGTAAATACGCGCACGTTCAGGCCGGCTTAGTTTTAAGTCGAATGATATGTTGGCTTTCTTATCGGCAGCGAGCTTTATCACCAACACATCGCCGTTGTGCGAAGCGAAGTATTCGCGCGAGTAGCTTGTTCCGCCTTTTACGAAGCGTGTGGATGCTACTGCATTATTTAACGAAAGCTTGCGCTGATACGATTCAGTAGTGGCTTCCTGAAGAAATTTATGGTTTATTCTCAGATCGGCCAACATCTGAAAACATCCAAAGGGAGCGTTCTTGCCATTTCCAAAAGCAGAACCTTGTCCACCACAACGGAAATACTTATACATCAAATTTTGTGCTTCAAGGTTTTTCGACGCGAGCAGCAATTCCTGTATCTTGGGCAAATATGCGAGTGCATCGGGATTCAGTGCAAGCGGATCTTCACTGCCCGACCACATGGTAATATCGTTCAACACAATCTGTTCTTTCTCCACGCCGCCATTAGGCATCATCCCGATTCGTCCGTTGCCAAGCGGTAAAGTTTGTTCCCAGATAGATGCCGGTGAGGAATAGTTCAAATTCAGGTCTTCTTTACCGGAGGATGCGAGAGCAACTGTATTGATTGTTGCTACAGTGATGAATAAGGATAAAAGCCAATTTTTCATGATTTATTTTTTTATAAATTCAATGTACTAATTTGATTTGCCGATACTAATAAGCTTATTTGAGTATAACTGCGTCATCTGCCGATAACTCGATGCGAATATCATTTTCTATAGAAAGCGGATAGTCGAACTTATTATTTTCAATTCGGATATTGTTTGCCTTTTCGAAGAAAAATGGATGTTTATTCCAATGGAAGGCTTTAAACTCCTTGTTCGACTTGATGGTGTTGTTTCTGAATATCAAGCCATCGATAGACTTTGCATAAAGTATTGGCTTGTCGAAGGTGTCGAAACTGTTATTTTCGATTACTACACCCGAATGGAAGTATTTAGTTTGATCTTTCAGATTCGGAATTTCGGGATAAATGGAGATAATGGCATTGGTAAACTGATAGTTGGCAGTAAGCGCGTTGATGAATTTGTTGTTTCGGATAATGACCTCCCTGCAAGCTCCGGTTTCATACCAGCCGTTGCAGTCGCCACACAGCAGGATGGCAGTGCCATGCGTATGGTCAAAGAGGTTATTCTCACATACTACCCGCTTGGGAGTGCTGAACAACGAGCCACGTGCCCGATTGTTTCGGATGGTGTTGTTAGCGAAAACTACTTCGGGAGTCCACGTCAGATTTTCGATACCATATTTTCCCTGTTCCGAAATTCCGGTTGGCAATTCGCTATTAAATTCTATTTCAAATACTTTTGCTCCAAACTCGGTTGGTTTGTCAATGGCTTTAATTGATTTTATGGTGTTGATGTGCTTGCCTACAAGTTCCATCTTTTCCGACTCTACAAACTGTGTGGTGTCGCCCACTTCGCCCCATTTGAAACCCCAGGCCTGCGGGTGCATATAGCTTGCTTGAAGTGTGGTGCTGTTCACGCGTTTCACTACACGCAGATAAGTGCCGTGTACATTAATCGCGTCGTCGGCCATGCCTTCATAAAGCCCGTTCTTCGAAATAATCACACCTTTGCAAGCCGAGAAATGGGTAGCATCGGCCTGAGTGGTGAAGTAGCGCGGGTCGTTGTCGCCCCGCAGGCACACACTGAAACCGTCGAGAGTAATATTTACGCTCATCTGAGCCAGCAATCCCATCCCTTCGGCATAGTGTACTTTCACATTTTCAAAAATTGTGTTTACCGATTCGCTCACGAATATGCCCGGAGTAGGCCGATACCACGAACGAAGCGCATAGCGTTCGCCCGGAGATGTGTGTGCAGCTTGTTCCCAGCCTTTTATCAACAGTTTATCTGCGGCAACTTCACTCACCGATTGCGGATTGAAACTAATGTCGCGGCGGATGTAGGTAAGTCTTTTGTCGGGACGAAAACCCATCGCGCTCTCCGGTTTCATTTCGTATCCCTCACCTTTCACTATCAGTTTGCCATTTTCGATTCGGTAATTGGCTTTTGGAATAATTTCAGCTACAATCTCCCCTTGCTCTTTGTTTACTTCCAACACATTCAACTGACGCAAAGCAGGTATTTCGAAATCGATGGAGATGTTTTTAAACCTGATATTTTTACAATTTATTATCGCTACCGGAATCATTCGGCCATGGAATATAAATTCGGAACCTTGCCCATCGATGGTGATATTCTTTAGATTCTCCAAGGCAAATGCCACTTTCTTGGGGTTTGATTGGTCGTGGTTGGAGATGTAATACTCGCGTGTAAAAGCGCCTTCTTCATAGAAATGATACTTTCCTTTGGGGAATTTAACCACCGTATGGCTGGTGTCGGTGCGGGCTTGAAGCTGTTCGATGAGTTTCACTGCTGCGACCGAAGCGTTTGATTTTTCGCCGGATTTTGCTGCGAAATTACTAAAAGAGATGACCGATTTGTTGCATGAGAATAAAACGAAGCAACTTAATAGGCTGAGCGTGAGCACAAAGTTTTTCATAGGATGTCAATTATTATTTCATTAAAAACATACACACAAATATATTCAAGAATCTCGTGAATTGCAAATTTTCAATATCAGAAAGTATTTTACTGAAATCGGGATGCGTAAGCGTGCTACCTCAGATACGAATCAACCGTTCCGCTGATTTGTTTCAGAGATATTTCATACAGTTTGGTGCGATATTTGGCAGTGAGCAGGCGTTGCTCGGCGTTGAGTAAGCCATTTTGAGCTTCGCGAAGTTGGAATCCCGATAAGTCACCAATTTTATAGCGCTCAATGGCTATTTCATAATTCAATTTTGCATTTTCCAGACTTATTTGTTCCAGCTTGGTCAGTTCCAGGTTGTTTTGATAGGCCATCCAGATGGTGTTGAAATCGCTTTGCAGCTCCAGTTCTTTTTTTTCAACTGCCAATCCTCGATTTTGGATTGCAATACGCGCGTTCTTTTGTTCGCGACTTCGGTTGAAACCATCAAAAATGGTGTATCCCACTGTAAGCCCGATGTTAGGTCCCCAATTGAGTTGGCGATCCATCGCGCCTTTGTTGTAGTCAGAATGCGTTAATCCATAGCCGGTATTTAGTCTTAAATATGGATAATTCCGACTTTGTAGAATTTTCAAATCAAGCTCACTGATATTTTTATTTTTCTCCGAAAGCATTAACAAGGCGTTTTGTTGCTTTATCTGCTCTTGCAATGCCTCTTTTGGTAGCATCGCGCCGATATGAATGTCTGTGTCGCCGGCTACAAATTCGCGGTTCACATCCACACCCATTAGCTCATTCAGCCTTATTCGCGAAGCATATAAAGTTTCTTTCTGCTGAATCAATAGGGAGCTGTCGGTATTAAAATCTACTTTTGCCTGTTGCAAATCGAGCCTTGACCCTGCTCCCACCTGATAGCGCGCTTCCACAATGCGAACACGCTCACGCGAAAGATCAACTGCGTTTTTCAGGTTTCGCAAATGAATTTGCTGTTGCACAAAGTTGAAATACTCCGATGAAATGGAAGAAATGATATTCTCCACCGAAAGGCGTGTGTTCAGTTTGCCAATGTTTTGAAGCTCCTTCAGCCTTTTGTAGTTTGTCTGCACTTTGTAGCCTTCGAATAGCGTCCAATTGAGGTTGACAGCCGCGTCAAGTGTCCCGGTGTTCGCATTTCGCGTTACTGCCGCATCCGAACCACCCATTGGAAATTGCGAGGAGCCCGAATTGCGCAAGGTATATCCTCCGTTCAAATTCGCGCCCGGCAAGTATCCGGCATTTCCTTTAGTTGCATTGTTGTCGCTTATTTGTTCTTCGTTTCGCGACATTCGAATTTCGTAGTTATTCTCCAACCCCAACTGCAGGCAGTCTTGTAGCGACATCACATTCTGTGCAGTTATCACCGATGAAATCAGGGAAAAAGCGATAATCCAATATTGTTTTTTCATTATACTCTAAGTTTTGAGAAGAATCAACTATTCCACTTCCGTAAGTTTTACCGTTTTTTTACTTCTATTGGTCGAAAGATAAACATACATGGCGGGCACGATAAAAAGTGTAAGTAAGGTAGCAATGAGCAATCCGCCAACTACGGCTGTTCCCATTGCTATGCGTCCGTTGGCTCCTTCGCCGGTAGCAAACGCAAGTGGCAATGCGCCCAATATGGTTGAGATACTTGTCATCAGAATTGGTCGCAAACGTTGAACGGATGCTCCTACGAGCGCCTCATACTTATTCATGCCGGCAGCTTGCCGCTGATTGGCAAATTCCACAATCAGAATTCCGTTTTTGGTTACTAAGCCGATGAGCATGATAATACCAATCTGACTATAAATATTCATGGTGATGTCAAATGCCCACATAAAAATCAATGCGCCAAAAACGGCAAGTGGCACCGAAAACATGATGACAAAAGGATCTTTGAAACTCTCGAACTGGGCTGCCAACACCAAGAATATTAATATAATAGCTAATCCAAATGCAAATAATAAACTGGAAGAGCTTTCGCGGAAGTTGCGCGACTCACCCTCAAGTGCCGTGCGATACGAATCATCCAACACCTCCGAAGCTATCTTGTCCATCTCGTCAAGTCCTTGCCCCAGCGAATATCCCGGTGTCAATCCTGCTGAAACGGTTGCCGAGTTAAAGCGATTGAACCGATAGAGTTGGGGAGGAGCCACAGTTTCTTCCAATCGCACGAGATTATCCAATTGCACCATCTGTTTCTGATTGTTTTTCAGATAAATGGTTTTCAAGTCCACTGCCGTGTTGCGTTGTTGCCGGTTAATCTCGCCCAATATCTGATACTGTTTTCCATTCATGTAGAAATAGCCCATGCGCTGTCCGCTAAGCGCGTACTGCAAGGTTTGACCAATATCACGCGTACTAACTCCAAGCAAAGCCGCTTTTTCGCGGTCGATGATAATTTGCGTTTCGGGTTTCGTAAACTTCAGATTCACATCAGCCATCTGAAAGTAAGGACTTTGATTCACCTTATCCATAAATTTTGGAATAAATTCTTCCAAACTTTTGATTGAAGGTGCTTGCAGAACGTATTGAATGGGCATACCGCCTCTTCTTCCTCCAAAAGTAGATTGCTGTTGCACAAAGGCACGCGCAGCATTTTCATTACGCACCGCGCCCGTGAGCGCATCGGCAATTTCCATCTGGCTTCTCTCGCGTTCTTTAATGTCGGGCAAAACTAAGCGTACAAAACTAAAACCACCCCGAACCATGCTGATATTAAACTGCCTTTCAGAAGCTACCGAGTCTGCAATTTCTGAAATCCTGTCGGTATAATCTCTTGAATATTCAAATGTTGCTCCTTGTGGCGTTGAAGTTCGCACACTAATAGATGAACGGTCTTCCAGTGGCGCCATTTCTGCAGGAATAGTTTTCCAAAAAACTGCTATCATCACTATGGCAAGCACAATGATTGGATAAACAAGCCATTTGCGCTTCAGAAAACTCTCCAACAGAGCCTTGTAACCACTATTCAATCCGGTGAAAATACGTTCGGTCTTCATATACACCACGCCACGCTCTTTTTTCTTCAATAATTTTGAAGAGAGCATCGGCACAAACGACAGCGCCACAAATGCCGAGATTATTACCGAGCCGGATATCACGATACTAAATTCACGGAAAAGCCTACCGGTCATTCCTTCGAGAAAAACAATGGGAAAGAATATAGCAACCAGCGTAATGGTAGTGGAAATAACAGCAAAAAATATCTCTTTCGAACCCGCTATCGCCGCTTTGAAAACGGACATTCCCTCCTCGGTTTTCACATAAATATTTTCGGTTACAATGATGGCATCGTCAACTACCAAGCCCACTGACAGCACTACCGCAAGCATTGACAACACATTGATAGAAAAACCGGCAATATACATTACGAAAAATATACCGATAAGCGAAATGGGGATTACGAGTGTGGGAATAAGTGTGATACGCCAATCGCGCAGGAAAAGGAAAATAATGACTAAGACCAATAAAAACGCCACGATAACAGTTTCTTCAACTTCGTCAATTGACGAACGGATAAATTTTGTATTATCAAATGCGATATCAATCTTCACATCCTCGGGCAAATCTTTCTTCATCTGCTTCAAGCGGCTGCGAGCTTCATCAGCTATGTTGATGTGGTTGGCGCCTGGCTGCGGAATAATAACGCAACTCACCATTGGCACACCGTTGCGGCGCAGAATGCTTTGGCGATTCTCCGTATCCAATTCGGCTAAGCCAATGTCTTTGAATCGGACAATGCGCGTATTGTCTTCAACAATTATCAGGTTGTTAAAATCTTCCGGAGTTATCAAAAGTCCCATCGTTCGGATGGATTGTTCAAGATGATCGCCTTCGATACTGCCTGCAGGCAACTCCACATTCTCACGGTCGAGCGCGGCTTTCACATCCATGGGCGTGATGCTATATGCAGCCATGCGCACAGGGTCGAGCCACAAGCGCATGGAGTATCGATTTTCGCCCCAAATACTTACAGCGCTCACATTCGAGATGGTTTGAAGCCTTTCCTTTACTGTCAGTTCGGCAATTTCCGAAAGCTGTAACAAAGAGCGTGTTGGGCTTTCGACAGTAATTTGCATGATGGGATCGGAGTCGGCATCGGCTTTCGAAACAGTAGGTGGCTCTGCATCGCGCGGAAGTAGCCGCTGAGCACGGGAAACCTTATCGCGAACATCGTTGGCGGCGGTTTCCATATCCACTGTAAGCTCAAATTCAACAGTGATTTGCGCCGAACCCTGACTACTTACGCTGGTGAGTGAGCGAATGCCGGGGATACCGTTGATGTTCTGCTCCAAAGGCTCGGTTATCTGATTTTCAATTACTTCGGCATTGGCTCCCGGGTATGCCACACTTACGGTGATAATGGGATTGTCCACACTTGGATATTCGCGTACGGGCAGATTGCTGTATCCGATTATCCCGAAAATAATGATAATCAACACAAAAACGGTAGCCAGCACCGGGCGTTTGATGCTTAATTCGGATATATTCATGTTATTGCCCTGAAGTGTTTGCAACCATATTATTTATTTTCACCGGCATCCCATCCCGGAGCTGCATCACTCCGGTGGTAAGGAGTGTGTCGCCAAGCGAAAGTCCGCTAACTACCTGAACAGACGAGGAGGTGCTCAGTCCGGTAGTAATGACGGTTTCTTTTGCTTTCCCGTTTTTATACACATAAGCTATCTGACGTCCCATTTCCCGCACACTCGAAATGGTGGGTATCACCACTGCATTTTCTACCTTATCCAGTTGAATTAACACGTTGGCTGATTGTCCCGGTTTCACTTTACCGCCGGGATTGTTGAAAATTGCACGCGCGAAAATGGTTCGGGTCTGTTCGTCCAGGTGCGACTCTAAGGCATAAACCGATGCCTGATATTCATCTTTATCATCGTTGGAGGGTGTAAAGCGCAGGTTTGTTCCTTTTCGGATATATTTTATAAAATTCTCGGTGAGCGAAAATTCTATTTTGAGAGGCGATATTTTTGTCAGTTTGGCCAATGACACCGTAGGCGAAGCGTAAGCACCTTCGCTCAATTGCCGCAAGCCGATGACGCCACTAAAGGGAGCGCGAAGTTCGGTTTGCGCGATGCGGGCTTTTATCAATTCGATATCAGCTTTCAGCGTTTCGAGCTGTGTTGCTACCGATTGATACGTCTCCTGGCTCACCGCGTCCTTTTCAAGCAATGTTTGTTGACGGAAAAGCCTGTCCTGCGCAAGGGGCAATTGCGATTTTAGCTTTTTTAATTCAGCCTGGAGTGGCGCGTCATTCATCTTTGCAAGCAAAGCACCTTTCTGAACCATACTTCCCTCTTTGAAATAAATATGTGTAATTTTACCGGAGGTTTCGAAGCTTAGTTCAACCTCTTCATCGGGCAATATCACACCTTTCATCCGAAACATATCATTGAGCACCTGCGGAGTAAGCACCGTGGCGCTTACTACCAAATCTTGTTTGGCTCTCATGCCTTTTCCTTCTTTACCCGCTTGAGGCTTTGTCTCATTTGTCGGTTTCTTTTTTATCAGTGGATAAAGCGCCATGCCGGCAATAAGCGCTCCGATAATAACGTAAAGTATTATTTTTACTCTCTTACTCATGCGGTAAATTACATTTATAGTTGGTTTTTTTTATTCTTGATGTGTTCTTTGGTTTTTTAGCCAAAGCGCAATCTGCCCACCCAATTCGCAACAAGAATCGGTACGCTTATTTTCAGTGAAGAAAACAAGCGCTAAAATAAAATTCTTCAAATTTAGCCTTTAAATAATTGCCTAAAAAAAATCGAATACTGCTTTTATGTTTTTTTAGTCTAAACACAGCTTGAATCCCACTCAATTACCTCTTTTTTCAATAAAAGTGGAATGATTCATGTTTATGGAATGTCTGTTCTTGATTGAAAAGATTGATGCATTATGCGCCATGGTATCTGTTGAGTACAAATAATTGTCGGAATTACAGTGAATTAATTTTATGGAGTATCCGTAAAGTGAAAGGATATTACATAAGCTCGAAAACACTTTAAACTAACTCGAAAAGCTAGTCAAAGTAACTCGAAAAGACTTTAAACTAACTCGAAAAGCTAGTCAAAGTAACTCGAAAACACTATAAACTAACTCGAAAAGCTAGTCAAAGTAACTTGAATAACTCATCACATAATGTCGAACAAGGAGAGATTAAAGCAATAATGTCAGATTTCGGAAATTTTGACAGGAATCAACACTGCCATAATGTCAGGCAAAGCACGGTATGACAATATGACATAAAAGAGAATCGAATGCTTAAAATTAAATCTGTTAATTGGAATAATTTCTCTCCGATTTGCCATAAAAACGCAGTTTAATGCCATTCAAATACATTATTTAGACTGCTAAAACGAGCGATATTAACTTTATATTTGTATAATAATAAACACGAAATTCTCAACATAATTAACAAATAAAGTTAGCATTAACATTTTGGCACGGATTTTGATATATACAAACTGTCGTTGAATAGCTCAAAATGAGCATACCGAAAGATAATCCAAAAATTACAAGAAGATAAACTTGGAAGACGAAAAATTAATTTACACGAAATTTAAGTTAAGACTAATTGAATCGGAATAAACCATTAGTTTTCTTGCTTCGAGGATTAAAGTATTATTTGTTAAACATATAAATAAAAAAAAGAGAAATGAAAAAATTTCAACTAACATTTAAATCTAATTCACGAATAAGTGAATTTGAAACATTCTTCAACAGAACTGTGGCGTGCGTAGAAAGACACGACCCGGAACAACTGAAGATTAAAGAACTGAGTGATGCGCTGGCATCCAAACTACTTAATGACGGATTTAACAATCCGATACGGAAAATGCCGTTGACGGCCGAGCAACTTGCTTTGGTAGGCGAACTGGACAAAACCATTAGGTTCTTCTCGTACTACATGTCGATCAGAAAGCGCCAACACAGGCTTGGATACAAACAAGAACTGGAGTTTGACGCGTCTATCGCCTATTATTTGGAGAGTTATTACAAGCTAAATGTGTATATGAAACTGGGCAAAATTAAAAAAATGCTTGAAACCATCGACACGCTGAAGGCAACCGACAAGCTGAAGCTTGACGCGATGACTAACGAATGGATCGACAAAATCAGGACAATTTACCTGGAGTTGCAGGATGTGTATGACGCGCGCATGAAATATCGTGCCAACATGACAAATGGCAAAAACGAAAATCTGAAACGCGACCTGGAGCTGATGCTTCGCGAGTTTTTTTCGTCGCTAATGCTCACTGCTATTGCAAACAAATCAATTGACTACTCGCCTCTGTTAAATGAACTGAGCGAGGAGGTGAAAAGATTTAATGCCGCCAGTAAGCCGAAATCGACTGTGAAAACGGACGCGAATGCGAGCAACAGACCAGAGCCGCTATCTGCGAGCGAAATGAAAAATGAATAAATTGCCTTGCGCCTACTATTTCTTAATAACGGGGAGACTCCGAGTTACTCCGTTGCTACTATCAATAACGGGGAGACTCCAAGTCACCCCGTTATTACTATCGAATTGACTGTAAAAACGGACGCGAATGCGAGCAACATACCGGAGCCGCTATCTGCGAGCAAGATGAAAAGTGAGTAAGGTACCTTGCGTCTGCTATTTCTTAATAACGGGGTGACTCCGAGTTACTCCGTTGCAACTATCAATAACGGGGTGACTCCGAGTTACTCCGTTGCAACTATCAATAACGGGGTGTCTAGTCCTGAAATAGGTTTACACAAAAGTAAACATGAATCAGGATTATGAG
>CAZMQV010000056.1:0-22338 GCA_964568675.1 uncultured Paludibacter sp. | reverse complement strand
GGGTTGAACAGCTTGTCTTTGATATCGTGGGCAATACCTTTGCCATTATCTGCAATGGTAACGACCGCATTCGCATCATCCACCGCCAAAGCTATCGCCACACTGCCCGATTGTGAAGCCGGAATTGCCTGAACCGCGTTCTTTAAAATATTATTGAACACTTGTATCAATTGCTCCCGGTCTGCCATCAAATACACCGCCTCATCCGGGCAGTGAAAACTGAACTCCATCGCTTCATTTGAGTTGGAGAAAAGCGTAACCACCGATCCAAGCGTTTTGGTCAAGTTTACTTTCTCAAATTTGGCTTCAGGCAGTTTGGCAAAGTTCGAAAAAGAGCCAGCGATACGGGATAGATTCTCAATTTGCTCTATCAGCATATTCGATGATCGCTCAAAATAAGCGTCGAACTCTCCGTCGTTCATCGTTTTGCGACGCTGGAGCTGCTGAATGGTCAGTTTCATAGGCGTCAGCGGGTTATTTATTTCGTGAGCCAC
This sequence comes from uncultured Paludibacter sp., assembly GCA_964568675.1. GTDB lineage: Bacteria > Bacteroidota > Bacteroidia > Bacteroidales > Paludibacteraceae > UPXZ01. Next base: position 21,844 of record CAZMQV010000056.1, on the reverse strand, counting down.
CTGCCGCGCCATCGTTTTCCACGCCGACTCCCGCTCCGAGCGGGCAAGGAGTTGCACATTTTTCTCCAACTCATCCACCATGTTGTTATACTGCTCCACGAGTTGACCAATTTCATCTTGCGGCTTGTATTCTATTTTCTGATTCTGCTGCCCGATTTTTATCTTTCGCAAACTCTCTTCGAGCAACATCAGCGGCGCCGACAATTGCCGTCCGATGAGCATACTCAGCAGCACAAACAGCACAATGATGATTAAATAAATATGAACAATTACCGACAAGAAACTCTCCAACTCTTCTTGTATAAGCTCTTTGCTCAGAAACTGTGGCACGGCGATATAGCCAATCGGCAGATAATCCATGTTATAAAAGTCGGTATAAGCCGTCAGATAATCGAGACTCCCGATATGTTCGTAACGAATCAGATCTTCCACATTGGAGAAATATGTAACCGGCGATATGAGCTGACTTATCAGTCCACGACTGAAAAGCGGCATTTGCGAACTTGCCACCAGCTGCCCCGCGTTGTCAAATACGTGTATATCCGTCTGATAAATAAAGGAAAGATCCTGCAAGTCGAAAGTCAACTCATTACGCATAGTCGAATCCAATTTCGTGTGCCATGAATATTTTTCCTGAAGCGCGTTCTGAATATAGGATTTTGTCTGTTTCAGCTTATCCACATGTTCATCTTTGTATTTCTGTTGCATAAACCCGGTGGAGACATAGAATATCAGCACAAAGCTAAGGAACAACAAGATGGTAAACGAATACAAGAACTTTGAGGAGAATGTATGCGTAACTTTCACATTCCGATGCGTAATGCGATAAACCCATTTAATGAGATAACTCAGCGAAACAAAAAACAACATCACATAAATCCAATACATCACATATTGCCACACCGAAGCATTATTCACCTCCGACAACACGAAATACTCATACGGACTGGGTGAGTAAATATAGTGCCGAAAGCCATTGTAGTCCTGATAGAAATAGTTTTCCTTTCGTTTCTCTATCCAGCCGGTATCTTGCCTGTATTTGAATTTACCCGACGAACTTAGCAACTCGCGGTAAGCGTAGCGCGCGCTGGACAAGCCCAATTGCGACTGAATGGAAGGCTGAGTTTCCAGTAAAAGTTCGGGGAAGCTGTAACTTTTATGATACTTGCGCGGATAAAATTCCAGATAATAATTCACCAAGTGATCGTTGTTCTTTTTCACAGGGAAAACGCCAAGAAAAGTCATTTCGGAGTTGGGAATATCCACTACCGAAAAATGTGTTTTTTTTACTTGCCAGCCCCATTTCGACGTTACCTCATGATATTCCCTATCCAGGTCCGAATCGGGATATGCTGCAAACAAACGTACCTTGTACTTGCTCCAAAACCCTCGAAGATAATAGTTGTTCACATAGTCGTTGGCTTTCACTACCGAGTCGGGCGATTGTACCAATTTCTTCAGATAACTATCCCATCCAATGCTTTTATCCAAATCTTCGAGGAGCGCGATGGCAAGCTTATCCACATCGTTGGGGTCGTTCAACGTATAATTTTCGGCTAAGATGTGGTATTTCTCAAACTTCTTGGATTGATTGAGCCTATTGCCCGTCCAGGTAACGAAAAACGCGAAGAAAACCAGCCAATAAGCCATCAGAAAACGGGACTGAGCAAGCGACCGGAATATCAACGGGAAATAAAGCACCAACGACAACACCAAATAGAAACCAATGAATAAACGCCAATAGTCGCTCAAGACAAAGACCCCCGCAATACAAACCAATAGCGCGACGAGCAGCTCCAATGCCACCACATATACTATCTTAGTATGCGCCATCACCATCTTGTGTACCTTAAAGTGAAGCAAAAAGAAACCTACGCCCCATATCAAAAACAGAAAATGATTTAACAAGGACACAATCGAAAAATTCTCGACTCGCAGCATATCTACCTCTACGGTGGAATTGAAAATAACACTAACAAACAAAACGAAAATCAATAAAAAATAAGCGGCGGGCAGCAAAAGCAACACCAATTGATACAGCGTGTCATAGCTACTCTTTTCGCCTTTAGGTTTCACATAGAAACTAAAAAGATAGATGAGCGCGAAAAGCGAAATCGAGAAAAAACTTAGATGCGAGAGTGTGCTCAGAAACAAGCTCGACGCGTAATGATAGGGCGTAAGATACTTATTCAGGAAAAAAGTATCGGGAAAATTGAACGAAAGCATGAGCGCGACAAACACGCCAACTATTGCCGCCAACATCGCGAACACACGGAACCTTATCCATTGCAACCCAAATAGAAGCGGGAAATGGGCAATCAGATAAAAAAGCGACAAAAAGGCGAGAAAGAAACACAACATCGAAACAATGGCATAATGCTCATTAAAAATCGGATAAGCAGGCATCGTAAACGAAAACATATATTCGCCTTTGTCCGAAAAAACCGCGTTGGCACTCGTAGGGTGATGTTCATCAAAGCCAATATCCTTATTCAGCCCAAGCCACGACTCAAATACATTCTGCAACTCTTCATTCTCGTAAGGATAATTGTATTTCAAAGGCAGATAAGCTACAATATTAAATGAATCGACACGCGCCGACTTGGTCAACGCATACACATTGGAGAGTTGCGTAAATTGCCAATCGGCATGATTCAGGTTTTGAGGCGCTATCTGATTGTCCGACCAATAGATGAGACTATCTTTCTCATAAATCAAATAAGTAGCCGAAAGATTTTCCGTTGTGAGCCGTTTCAGACGCTCAAACTTATCCGTGCCGAGCCACGACGCAATTTCCACCAACTTCCGGTCCGACTTGCGCTGCATAAGATGAATTTTACTCGTTACATCCGCCAGAGGAATGCCGTAAGTTGACGAACGATGATACAGCCCATAAAACACGAAACCGGCAATCAACAAGCCCAACACACTCGCCAGGAGTAAGCTGTATCGCTTTTTCATTTTACGCATATTATACTTCAGCATGTGTATGTAGTTGGATAGTTGTGTTTACCATTACGCTTTTGATTTTTCTTATTGTAGCCGACTCATTTCCACTCTCTAAGGAGAGTTTACGGGAGCGATAGAGCATCATAACAAAGACAATCCGCTTGTCATATATCTATTTGATTTTCAAAATCCATATTTCAATTGCCTGTATTAAACCTACTCATGATGATAAGGTTCTCCTTTCAAAATAGTCATAGCCCGATAAAGCTGTTCGGCAAAGATAAGTCGTATCATTTGATGCGAAAAAGTCATTGCCGACAGCGATAATTTGGAATTGGCACGCTCATATACCGACGGGGCAAATCCATAAGGACCACCAACAACAAAAACAATGCCTCTACTTGCCGCGAGCATCTTTTTGGAAATAAAATCGGCAAATTCCATCGACGAAAACTGTCTTCCCTTATCGTCGAGCAATATCACATCGTCGTTCGGCTCCACTTTCGACAGCAACAACTCGCCCTCTTTTTCCTTCTGAAGCTCAAAGCTCAAATTCTTGGTATTTTTCAATTCGGGCACGACCACCATTTCAAAATTAGCGTAATGTTTCAATCTACCCGAATAATCCTCGATAAGCGTTTGCAGCTTCGAATCGGTCGTTTTGCCTATCATTAACAGTTTTATTTTCATCAAATTTATTATTTATTTTCAATTTGGCCTGCTATTTGTACATCATCCTAAAGAAATAAACCGGGCAAAGGCTTTATCATTTATCAAAATATTAATACCTTTGCATGAATGGTTTTTATTTTTATGCAAATATTGCACTTTTAAAAGTAAAATCAACGAAGAATTAACGGAAAAAAGAGAAATTGTGGCAAAAACCCACAATCAAAATCACTCCCGAAGCCTTTTATTCTTTCAGTTAAACAAAATTGATACTCAAAATGAAAACTATCAAAATTTACGCGTTTTTATTCATGCTTGCCGCCTTCGGTCAACCGGCTATGGCTCAAAACCCGGGTGTGCCCAACGAAGTAGTAGCCGCGCTAAACGCAGGCGATGCCAACAAACTTGCACCCCACTTCAACAACAATGTTGAGTTTATCATAGGCAACACCAACGACGTGTACAGCAAACAACAAGCCGTAGTTATCCTTTCCGACTTTTTCAAAAAAAACAAAGTGAGCGGATTTAGCGTTTCGCATCGGGGCGATAAAGACAACGCGAACTTCATAATAGGCACACTCAAAACAAGCACCGGAACCTACCGGGTGTATGTGTTCACCAGAAAGACTGAAGGCAAAGCATTAATTCAACAATTACGAATAGAAACCGAATGAACAAAGACTTTATCAACATGATCCCGGCATGGTTTGCCGAGGACATCGGCGATGGTGACCACACCACGCTTTCAAGCATTCCGGCAGACGCCATGGGCAAATCGCAACTTATCATCAAAGAAGATGGCGTGTTGTGTGGCGTGGAAGTGGCGCGCGAAATCTTCAAAGCATTTGACCCTGAGTTAAAAATGACGGTATTCATGGAAGATGGCGCGAAAGTAAAAAAAGGTGATATTGCTTTCGTGGTAGAAGGAAAAATACAGTCGCTGCTGCAAACCGAAAGACTGATGCTCAACATCATGCAGCGGTTGAGTGGTGTAGCTACCCGCACAAGTGAGTATGTTAAAGTGCTTGAAGGCACAAAAACCAAGGTGCTCGACACGCGTAAAACTACTCCGGGACTTCGCATGCTCGAAAAATATGCCGTGAAAACTGGTGGTGGCGAGAATCACCGAATCGGACTTTTCGACATGATATTGCTCAAAGACAATCACGTGGACTTCGCGGGTGGCATCACCCAAGCCATTTCGGGAGCCAAACGTTATCTGAAAGAAAAAGGGAAAGAGATGAAAATAGAAATTGAAGTGCGAAGCTTCGACGAACTGCAACAGGTACTCGACTTTGGAGGCGTTGACCGCATCATGCTCGACAATTTCAACATTGAGAACACCCGCAAAGCCGTGGATATAATAGGCGGACGCTACGAAACCGAATCGTCGGGTGGCATCACTCTCGACAACTTCCGCCAATATGCCGAATGTGGAGTGGATTTCATCTCTGTAGGCGCGCTGACACATTCGGTCAAAAGTCTCGACATGAGCTTCAAAGCAGTGGAATAAACCACTCAACACAGCGGGGAGACTTCGCGATTACATGACGCACTACCCCATAAAACAGAACCGTGTTCACACTACCGAACGCGGTTTTGTTTGTTTAAACAAAAAAATATATAAATTCAGAAGTTTTTGTTGCAAATTAAAATTAACTTCCTTATCTTTAGGGTGAAATTAAAAGACATTCCCAACAAATGTCTATCCTTGTGTGAAGCAGCTCCCGAATGATTGACTCGGCTTCAATCGCCCACAAAGTCCATTACATTCGACAATCAAAAAAACGCGCGCTTGTTCATTGAAATGCTAATTAGATTTTTCGATACTCGATATTAATTCTGCGGAATCTTGACTTATCTAAATACAAACTCATTCAATAAAAAAAGGAGGACAAAATGGCACTTTCCACACCCTTAGTAATCACCATCAGCCGCGAAGTAGGTAGCGGCGGAGCCTACATCGGTCGTAAATTGGCAGAAAAGCTCAATATGATTTATGCCGACCAAGACATTATCAGCAAAACGGCGGATAAACTTTCCGTTTTCACCGAAGACGTAGGTCCTTATGAAGAAAAAATCAGTTCTTTTTGGGAAAACTTCTGGGCAAACACCGGACTGCACGAATTTTACAGCGAAGCGGTAGGTAGTTTCAGACCTACCACAGCCATGATTTTCAAAACTCAATCGGAAGTTATCCAAGAAATAGCCAAAGACCATGCCGCCGTAATCATCGGACGGGGCGGATTTCATGTGCTTCGCAACCACCCCAACGCTGTTCACATCTACCTACACGCCGATGTGATGGAGCGCGCCAAAAGACTGATGGAGGTTCGTAAAATATCAGAACTGGAAGCAAGAACTCAAATCGCGGCACAAGACAAAGAAAGAGAACTCTACATTAAGAAATTCACAAAAAATTCCTGGGCGGACGTGAGCAACTACGACTTGTCTATCAACACTGGCAAAGTTGGCTTCGACAATGCTTACGAACTGATATTGAAATACATCGAAGCACGAATTGTTCAATAAGCAGAAGACGCTCCATTTCGCCATAGGGATAAGCGCGCTACAACAAACACGGAGACGGGCTAATTTCTAACAGAGGCTTTTGCAAATGCGTATCGGGGGGTATCGGGCGGCAATGTCGCGGATACCCCTTTGTGTTTGTGCGAAATAAGCAATGCAAAATCCGGTTTCTTAGCATTTCATGCGCTCCCCATGAACCTGCAGCCCAAACCCAAGCCTGCGCCATCACAGCTACGCAAGAGCATTTGAGCGCCGGTCAAACCAATTCCAATTGAAATCCGGCTCTATTTATTTTCAGTTACAACAAATATATTATACTTTTGTAGCATCAATTATTCGACAATAAAAAAAATCTTCAAATGAAAATAGCAATTATTGGCACCGGCTATGTAGGCTTAGTTTCCGGCGCGTGTTTTTCAGAAATGGGTGTTGACGTTACCTGCGTCGATATCGACAAAAACAAGATTGACAAGCTGGAGAAAGGGATAATACCCATCTACGAACCGGGACTTGAAGACATGGTGCTACGCAATATCAAAGCCGACCGGCTACACTTCACCACACGCCTCGACGATGTGCTCGACGAAGCTCAAGTGGTATTTAGCGCCGTGGGAACCCCTCCCAACGAAGATGGCAGCGCCGACTTGCAATATGTAATGGATGTAGCACGCGAAATTGGGAGGAAAATGACAAACTACGTGCTGCTGGTTACAAAAAGCACTGTGCCTGTGGGTACTGCCAAACTGGTGAAACAGGCTATACAAGAAGAACTCGACCGCCGTGGAGCGAATATACCCTTTGACGTGGCTTCCAACCCCGAATTTCTGAAAGAAGGCGATGCCATCAACGACTTCATGAGCCCCGACCGCGTGGTAGTAGGCACCGACAGCGACAAGGCAAAGGAACTTATCACCAAACTCTACCGACCCTTTCTGCTCAACAATTTCCGAGTGATATTCATGGACATCCCCTCGGCCGAAATGACCAAATATGCCGCCAACTCCATGCTCGCAACCCGCATCAGTTTTATGAACGACATCGCCAACTTGTGCGAACTGGTGGGTGCGGATATCAACATGGTGCGCAAAGGCATAGGCACCGACGCGCGCATCGGGGGGAAATTCCTCTACGCGGGTTCGGGCTATGGTGGCTCGTGCTTCCCCAAAGATGTGCAGGCACTCATACGCACCGCCAACGAATGGGGCTATGAACTGAAACTGCTGCAAGCAGTAGAAGCAGTAAATAAAAACCAAAAAGAGGTGCTCTATCGTAAGCTCATGAAACGGTGGGGAGCCGATATGAGCGACAAAACGGTGGCAGTGTGGGGACTTGCTTTCAAACCCAACACCGACGACATTCGCGAAGCTCCCGCAATGGAAGTGATAAAGAAACTACTGCTTGCCGGCGCGCGTGTACGAGCTTTCGACCCCATTGCCAAGCCCGCCACCAAAGCTCAAATCAAATATTTGGTTAAAGAGCAAGAAAACCACGAGATTCAAATTGATTACTCCAATCTTTACCTGGCGAATGATATCTACGACGCCGTATTTGAAGCCGACGCGCTGTTGCTTCTCACCGAATGGAAAGAGTTCAGAATGCCAAGCTGGAATGTAGTGATGAAAACAATGCGCAACCCGCTGGTGCTGGATGGCAGAAACATCTACGACAAAACAGAAATGCATGAATTGGGCTTCGACTATGAGGGAATTGGATAACGCGACAAGCGACAAGCATCTTCTTCTAATCACCTCCAAACGACTTCTCTTTACACGCGTTTTCGCGCTTTTCATACTCGGGATGGTGATAGGGCAGACATTGTCGGGGCAGACTTGTACCCGAAATGTGATAGACTGCAAAGGTATTTGTGGTAAATTTACCAACAACGACTCGGACAGCATCTGCGACCTATCGCCACGTAGCACGCCGAAGCTCAGTGGCACAGAAGATGTGAAGAAAAGTGAGGGCATTCCGGCGAACGACACATTGAGAAACAAGCATAACCAAAGCGCCACATATAAAACACAGTCCGAAGACTCCGACTTGTCGAATCACAAAAAACCGGAGTCTGCCTACAATTCTGAAATCACCGACAGCGATTCTTCCGAAACCGCGCTATCCGTGGCTAATATCGAAAAGCCCGAAGCACAACAACCCGACAACGCTCCGGCGAAAGCAACTGAGAATCCGCGACTTACAAAAAAAGAAAAAGCGAAGCCCTACCCGCTCATTACCATTTGCCTGGCTACCCTTCTGCTCTATGCCGGCAGCGTAGCGCTGGTAAAATTGGGGAAAATAAAGAAAGTAACCCACCGAAAATTGTGGAACATGCTGTTGCTTATCAGTTTTCTGATGTCGGGGATACTTGGACTGTTGTTGGTTTTTCAGATGAATTACGACTTCTGGATGAAAGGCTTCGGCACTTTTCTTACACTTCATGTCGATTTCGGCATTGCCATGGCTATCATCTCCATATTTCATGTATGTTGGCATCTCAGCTATTTTAAAAATCTTTTTATCAGCAGGAAAAGGGGCTATTAGCTATTAGCTATTGCCCATTGGCTTTTGACTAACGACTAACGACTAATAACTAACAACTAATGGCTAACGGCTTTTTGATTTAGCTAAATCCGCTTTGCATTTTATATTTTTTCAGAATGGATTAAAACCCATTCCTATTCATTTCTTTTGCTTTCCGCTAAACACTCAACATTCAACACTCAACATTCAACACTAAACTCCCGACCAATCGGGAACACGAAACATCTTACATATAATTCAACCAAAACTAAATATTATTGAAGATAACATTGATAAATCGCAAATATAAATTATCTTTGTAAAATCATTACCAAATCCGCAAGGGGTTTGACGATGTTGCTAACAAATTAAATATATTGTTCCGATGTTACCCACCATTTGTCCCAGTTGCCAAGCGCATCTGAAAGTAAAGTCGCTGAAATGCGACAGTTGCCAGACCGAAGTGAACGGTTTGTATGATTTGCCATTACTATCGCGTTTGAGCAGCGACGACCAGCAGTTTATACTCCAATTTGTGAAGCGTAGCGGTAGCCTGAAGGAGATGTCGGCGGAGTTGAAGTTGAGTTATCCTACTGTAAGGAACATGTTGAACGATATAATCAAACACATTGAAGATTATGAAAAATAACGTGTCGTTGCTTTGGAATCCTTTTACGCGCATAGCTGGTTGGCAGGCGTTTTGGGTGGGGCTTGCCGTGGCTGTGATTGCGGCATATTTAGCATCCTGTGGCAAACTTGCTTTCGACGGTGTGCTGGATGCTCATTTTGTGGACACGCTTCCATTCGCCGAATCACTGTTAATGCTCTGTATAAATCTTGTTTCCATATCCGCCGTGATGTATTTTGCGGCTTTGATATTGACATCCAATTTTCGATTTCAGGATATTCTGGGCACCTTCACTTTGTCGCGCGCGCCCTACCTGCTCTTAGCGGCAATTTCGCTCTTTGTCTCATATCCCTCCGCCGAGGAGATAATTGCCAATCCTTTAATTGTGGTGTCAAATCCATCGTTCCTGCTCTTTATTCTACTATCGGCACCTATACTTGTATGGCAAGTAGCGCTGATGTATCATGCCTTTCGCGTATCGTTGGGGGTGAGCGGCAGTAAGTCGGTAGTGGTGTTTATTGCAGGCATACTTGTAGCGGAGATTGTTTCTAAAGTATTGATCTATTTCATCCATCGTGTATTATAATAACTAAAAAGCTATGCGAAGATTATTTTTTGTATTCGTGGCGTGTACCTTATGTTGGGTAGCCACAGCCCGCGATGTAGCGGGGCAGTGGCATGGTGTGCTGGCAGTGCAAGGCATGAAACTGCGTTTGGTATTTCACATTAATAATGACAGTGTGGGGTATTCCGCCACATTGGATAGCCCCGACCAGGGCGTTACGGGTATAGTAGCAAGTGAGGTGCGCGTTGATAGCACGAAGCTTAGGGTAGAAATTCAACAATTGGGCGCGAGCTATGAAGCCGAGATGAAAGGCGACTCGTTGGTCGGCACATTTTCGCAAAAAGGGATGAGCTTTCCGCTTAACCTGACACGGCGCCAGGCATCAGTTGCTGAAATGAAGCGACCACAAGAGCCACACCCGCCATATCCTTATCATTCCGAAGATTTGTATTTTGAAAATACCACGGATGGTGTACGCTTGGCGGGTACGCTCACATTGCCCAAGACTAAGGGTAAATTTCCTGTAGTGGTGTTAATATCCGGCAGTGGTCCGCAGGATAGGAATGAAGCGTTGATGGGTCATAAACCTTTCTTGGTTCTTGCCGACTTCCTCACCCGAAACGGCATCGGGGTGCTACGGTATGACGATCGCGGCACGGCTAAGTCCACCGGCGATTTCAATTCCGCTACAAGTCTCCATCTCTCGCGCGATGTGGAAGCGGCAGTCAGTTATCTGACGAGCCGAAAGGAGGTAGATAAAAAGAAAATCGGGCTGATAGGACATAGCGAAGGAGGAATAATAGCGCCCATGCTTGCCGCCAATGACAAGCGGGTGGCATTTGTGGTGATGCTTGCAGGCCCGGGTGTGCGTGGCGACGAATTGCTACTGCTTCAGAACAGGGCAATAGCCCAAGCATCCGGAGCGCCCGAAGCGGCGATAGCAGGCAACGAGAAACTCAACGCACCTCTGTTTCGCGCCATTGTGAACGCTACAGATACGGTAGGGCTGCGGAAGAAGCTGATGGAAATCATGCGTGAAAGCATCAATACAATCCCGGAGCTGAAAGCAAGCCTGAGCGCCGAACAGCAAGATGATCTTGTAGCGAATACGGTAAGTACCCTATTAACTCCCTGGATGACTTATTTTATAAAACACGACCCTACCGAGGCGCTACGCAAAGTGAAAGTGCCGGTGTTAGCGCTCAACGGCTCGCTGGACTTGCAAGTGCCTGCTTCCGAAAACCTCACAGCTATCAACAAGGCGCTACGCGATGGAGGCAACACCGCTTTCCAAACCACCGAGTTGCCGGGGTTGAATCACCTCTTTCAGGAGGCTGAAACCGGTTTGCCCAATGAATATCCACAAATCGAACAGACCATTTCGCCGCGCGCGCTGGACGAGATACTCAAGTGGTTGAAGCTACGAACGCGGAGAAAAGGCGAAGGCATCAAAACTTCACCCATATTTCCATCAATTTCAGAATGTATGGAGTGAGAAGCGCGGTGAGAATGCCGTTGATAATAAGTCCGATGCTCGACATGGCACCATATTTGGCACTTATCTCCATGGATTTGGAAGTGCCGATAGCGTGAGCCGCGTTGCCCATGGATAAGCTTTGAGCCAAAGGACTTTTTACTTTGGTTAGCCGCATCACCGTGTAGCCAAAAATCGCTCCAAACATTCCTACCACTATCACCACCGACGCGGTTATGGGCGCCAGTCCGCCTATGGTTTTGCTCACTTCGATGGCAATGGGTGTGGTAGCTGATTTGGGTGCGAGCGAGTAGATTATTTCGCGCGGCGCACCCAGCCATTTGGCCAACAACACCACCGAAACAATGCCGGTGATGCAGCCCACAAGTTGCGAGAGAATGATGATACTTGCCTGCTTTTTAATCTTTTCCAACTGCTGATAGAGTGGCACGCCCAGCGCCACGATTGCCGGTTTCAGAAAAAAGTCGATGTATTTGCTCCCATTGCGGTAGGTTTCATAGTCGATATTGCACAGCATCAGCAGCGCGATGATAATGACGATGGTAATCAGCACGGGATTGAGCAGCATGATGCCGGTTTTTTTCTGCAGGCGTTGTGCCAAAAAGTAGATGGCAAACGTGATGGCTACTACTATCGCTTCGCTTTGTAAAACTCCTTCCATTCCTTTTCTCCTTTACCCTTAAATATCCTCCGACTGATTTCTTTTCTTAGCCCGACCGCGCAAGTATTGATGCGCCCAGCCTGTAACCACCAGTGTAAGCATGGTGCTGATAAAGGAGGCAATCAGTATGCTCCAGATTGAGTCCAATATAAGGTTGAAATAGAGCATCACCGCCACCCCCGCAGGGATAAAGAAGAAAGCGAGGTTGCTCGTAAGCATGTCGGCAAAGCCTTTCACCCACGCGAGCCGAATCCAACCAAGTTTGAGCGAAAGCGTGAGCAGCAACATGCCGATGATGCTCGACGAGAGTGTGATGCCGGTGAGATGCACGATAAGTTCACCAATACCGAGGCATCCAAAGATTATTACAGCCTGACGAATCATATTATATGTGGATTAAATTTTGCGTATCGTAGGGAATCATGATCTATCTCAAAAAAGATTTATTTGGCAAAATTACAAAATCTAAGACAGAAGCCGTGATTTTTTCGTATTAATTGGATATTTTGCTTTCTAAAAGGTATAAAAAGCGCATAAAAATCAGATTAACATGAAGTTGAACGCGATGATGCGAAATAAAATTATACCGTTTTTTCTTTGCCATGCTGAAAAAATGACTATTTTTGTGGACAATATAATTAATTAGCAATTGAAAGTTATTATGAAACACAATTTTAACGCAGGACCATGCGTACTGCCCAAACAAGCTACTGAAGCCGCTATTGAAGCTATCCGTGATTTCGACGGAACGGGAATTGGAATTCTTGAAATCTCACACCGCACTCCGGGATGGGAACGTGTGATGCTCGAAACCGAACAACTGTGGCGCGAGCTACTTCACATCCCTGAAGATTATGCCGTGTTGTTTCTCGGCGGTGGCGCTTCAACTCAGTTTTTTCATGTTGCAGCCAATCTGTTAAACAAAAAAGCCGCTTACCTCCAAACCGGTGTTTGGGCGAAGAAAGCTATCAAAGAGGCTAAATTCTACGGCGAAGTGGAAGTGGTAGCCTCATCGGACGACAAGAACTACTCCTACATCCCCAAAGGATATACCATCCCCACCGATGCCGACTATTTTCATATCACCACCAACAACACCATTTACGGAACCGAAATGCACACCGACATCGACTCGCCTGTGCCTTTGGTAGCCGACATGTCGTCCGACATCATGTCGCGCCCCTTAGATGTGAGCAAATACGCCCTGATATACGGAGGCGCGCAAAAGAATGTAGGACCTGCCGGCGTGGCGTTTGTAATTGTGAAGAAAGACCTTCTGGGCAAAGTGGAGCGCAAACTCCAAACCATGGTGGACTACCGCACACACATTGGCGAGAGCGTCAAAGACAACTCCATGTTCAATACGCCTCCGGTATTCTCCATATTCGTAATGCACGAAACATTGAAATGGGTGAAAGAACTCGGTGGACTGGAAGCAATGCGCAAAATGAACCAACACAAAGCGGACTTGCTCTACAATGAGATTGACCGCAACAAAATGTTTGTAGGTGCTGCCGCCAAAGAAGACCGCTCGCTGATGAATGTTTGCTTTGTGATGACCGAAGAATACAAAGACAAAGAGGCGGCATTCCTCGAATTTGCAAAAGGTAAAGGCATGGTGGGAATCAAAGGACACCGCTCGGTGGGTGGGTTCCGCGCTTCTATCTACAACGCTTGCCCACTCCAGAGTGTCGAAGCATTGGTGGCTTGCATGCAAGAGTTCGAAGCGATGAACTAATAAACCTGAAATCTATTATTAATTTTATATAACCATTGAAAATCATTTTCTCTACGCGCGTAGTAGGGAACATAAAAAACAGACATGACATGAAAGTATTGATAGCGACTGACAAACCGTTTGCGCTTGTAGCCGTGAATGGTATTCGTGAGATTGTGGAAAAAGGCGGGCATGAATTAGCTTTGCTGGAGAACTACACCGAAAAACAGCAATTGCTCGATGCCGTTAAAGATGCTGACGCGCTCATTGTGCGTAGCGACAAAATAGACAAGGAGGTTCTCGGCAGCGCGCTTAAGCTCAAAGTGGTGGTGCGCGCCGGCGCCGGAATCGAAAATGTGGATTTAGACACTGCCACCAGCCGCGGCGTGTGTGTGATGAATACTCCCGGACAAAATGCCAACGCGGTAGCCGAATTGGTTATCGGGATGCTTATCTTTGTGAAACGGTATGGTTTCGACGCTTCTACCGGCACAGAGCTGAAAGGGAAGAAACTTGGTATCCACGCTTTTGGCAATATCGGTAAGATAGTGGCAGACATCGCCCGTGGTTTCGGTATGGAAGTCTATGCCTATTCGCGTTCGTTGGCTGCAAACCCCGAGCTTGCCGCCACGCTCCAGGTTATCCCGGTACCCACAGCCGAAGCGCTGTATGAAACCTGCGATATCGTGTCGCTACACATGCCTACAAACAAAGATACCATTGGTAGTGTGAATTACGATTTGATGTCGCGGCTACCTGCCGATGGCACCATCATCAACACCGCGCGCAAGGAGGTGATGAACGAAGCCGATGTGCTTCGCATCATGCGCGAGCGTCCTAAGTTCAAATATGCGTCGGACATAAAGCCCGACAATTGGAAGGAGATGGACGAGGCAAATCTGGGCACGCGTTATTTTGTTACACCCAAGAAGTGTGGCGCACAAACATCCGAAGCGAATATCAACGCCGGTTTGGCTGCTGCCAATCAGATTGTAGATTTCTTCGCTACCGGCAATCAACAGTTTCGTGTCAATAAATAGGGGGTTTATCTCCATTAAAATAGAAGAGGAACGATGATGAATCGTTCCTCTTTTTTTGGATCAAACCGAACCTATTATTCAAATTCGATTATTCAAACCAAACCTATTAGGTTTCAACGGTTCCTATTGGATGTTCCAGATTATTTATAATTCATCGATATCAATTATTCAAACCAAACCTATTATTCAAACCAAACCTATTAGGTTTTAGTGGTTTCTATTAGATGTTCCACATTATTTTTATTTCATCAAATTCTATTAGTTTCGATAAACCTAATAGGTTTTTGGGTGATACAAACCGAACTGGTTTTAGTGGCTTCTATTAGATGTTCCAGATTATTTTTATTTCATCAAATTCTATTAGTTGCGATAAACCTAATAGGTTTTTGGGTGATTCAAACCGAACTGGTTTCAATGGTTTCTATTGGGTGTTCGGGTTATTTTTAATTCATCAATGTTGATTAAATGTGATAAACCTATTAGGTTTTAGTGATTTCTATTAGGTGTTCCATTTTTTTCATTTCATCGATATCGATTAGTTGTGATAAACCTAATAGGTTTTTTGGTGATTATTCATTTTCTGCATCGTCAATTCGCAGTCTATTTAAATCGTGCCAATATTCGAAATTTTCTTTATCTCCAAACAAATTCATCACATAATCCGTACTAATTTTTGTACTCTTATTTTCGACATAGGCTTTGTAGGATGAGAACTTGTAATTCTTATAATCTTCTGTAAACCCATGCTTCAAAGGATTCAAATGTATGTAGGCTACCAATTGTAAAAGATAATCATCCGTTTCAACCCTTATTCTCCGTGGATGTGTTTCAAAAAGACTACCTGTTCTTATATACATTTTATTCATTGCCTTGGCATAGGCATTAAACATATTTGAAAATGGTAAAAAGGGCTTTTGTTGGAATTTGGAGTCTAAATCATCCGCATCTTTTATTCTAACAACAACATGAAAATGATTTCTCATAAGGCAATAGGCATATATTTCGGCAATAGGGAGCAGGTATTTTTCCATCAAAGATAGGAAGTAAGGATAATTCTTATCTTCCTTAAATAGATTCTCTTTGTTGTTGCCCCTATTGAAAAAATGATATACAACGCCCGGTTCAAGAATATCTAATTTCATGTTTGTATTTTGTTTATTATTATTTTAATCAAACCTATTATTCATACCAAACTTATTAGGTTTCAACGGTTCCTATTGGATGTTCCAAATTATTTTTAATTCATCAATGTTGATTAAATGTGATAAACCTATTAGGTTTTAGTGGTTTCTATTAGATGTTCCACATTATTTTTATTTCATCAAATTCTATTAGTTGCGATAAACCTAATAGGTTTTTGGGTGATTCAAACCGAACTGGTTTCAATGGTTTCTATTGGGTGTTCGGGTTATTTTTAATTCATCAATGTTGATTAAATGTGATAAACCTATTAGGTTTTAGTGATTTCTATTAGGTGTTCCATTTTTTTCATTTCATCGATGTCGATTAGTTGTGATAAACCTAATAGGTTTTTGGGTGATACAAACCGAACTGGTTTCAACGGTTCCTATTGGATGTTCGGGTTATTTTTAATTCATCAATGTTGATTAAATGTGATAAACCTATTAGGTTTTAGTGGTTTCTATTAGATGTTCCACATTATTTTTATTTCATCAAATTCTATTAGTTGCGATAAACCTAATAGGTTTTTGGTTGATAACAAACCGAACTGGTTTTAGTGGCTTCTATTAGATGTTCCAGATTATTTTTAATTCATCAAATTCTATTAGTTGTGATAAACCTAATAGGTTTTTGCCTGATACAAACCGAACAGGTTTTGTATTTATTCGCTCCACACCACTCGTTTAATATAATCGGTATAACTGATAATAATTCGCACCACTTTTTCGCTTACATTGGGCATGGAGTAGTCGGCTACCGGACGGAAGTTGGCCATTGGCGGTTGGTTTCTGTCGCCCACTACTTGTGTTTGCAATTGTGCCAGCCCTTGCATCATGCGTTCGGGTGAAAGCCCAACCATCATCACCGACGCTTCTTCCATGGCTTCGGGGCGTTCGTGCGCCTCGCGTATGTTGAGGGCGCGGAAGTTAAGAATAGATGACTCCTCCGAAATGGTGCCGCTATCAGAAATCGCAGCGTAAGCGTTCATTTGCAAGGCATTGTAATCGTGAAAACCAAGTGGTTTCAGGAATTGAATTTCCGGGCGCATCTCTATCTGTTTTTTCTCAATCATGTTGCGGGTACGCGGGTGTGTCGATACGATAATCGGGTATCCATACTTCTCCGCTATCATATTAAGAGACAACATCAGGTTGGTGAAGTTCCTGTCGCTGTTGATGTTCTCCTCACGGTGAGCCGACACCACAAAGAATTTGCCTTTTTCAAGATTTAATTTCTCTAAGACATTGGACTTCTTTATCTGAGGCAAGAAATGATTGAGCACCTCAAACATGGGCGAACCGGTTTTTATCACTCTGTCGGCAGGCAGCCCCTCTCTCAATAGATATTCTCTGGCAATATCCGAATAGGTGAGGTTGATATCCGAAGTGTGGTCCACAATCTTACGGTTGCTCTCTTCGGGCACGCGTTGGTCGAAACAACGGTTGCCCGCCTCCATGTGAAAGATGGGGATGTGGCGCTTTTTGGCTGCGATGGCACAGAGGCAGGAGTTGGTATCGCCCAGCACCAGGAAAGCATCGGGTTGAACAGATTCCAGCACCGGGTCGATGTTGATCAATATCTGTCCGGCGGTGGTTGTGGCGTTTTTACCGGCAGCTTCGAGGAAATAATCCGGTTTGCGAAGTCCTAAATCTTCAAAAAAGATTTGGTTTAGTTCGTAGTCGTAGTTTTGCCCCGTGTGAACCAACACGTGTTCGATGGCAGGCGAAGCGTCGAGGGCGTTTAATACGCGCGCAAGTCGGATTATCTCGGGACGAGTGCCGACAACCGTTAATACTTTTAATTTTTTCATTTGTTTTTAATTGCACACTGATGAAACTGATTGTACAGATTCACACTGATTTTATTTGTTATTGTACACTGATATTGCACACTTTTGTTATTGCATACTTTTTAATTGCACACTGATGAAACTGATTGTACAGATGCACGCTGATTTTATTTGTTATTATACACTGATATTGCACACTTTTGTTATTGCATGCTTTTTAATTGCACACTGATAAAACAGATTCTACAGATTTACACTGATTTTATTTGTTGTATCGCTCAGTAATTTATGATGTTGTATATATTTTTCTTTTGATTTCAGGCTTTGGCCCAAAGTTAAGTAATAAACCCACTTCAATGCCTGTAGCTTTTAAATAATTCACCAATTGATTACCATGAACGGCGTTTAATGAATCAATCGCTTTGAGTTCAACGATAACTGAGTCATTTACAATTATATCAGCAAAATACTCTCCGACTATCTCATTTTGATAATACACTTTAATCGGACATTGGACTTCTATTTGTAAACCCGCCCTTCTCAACTCGATACTCAATGCTTTTTCATATACCTTTTCAAGAAAGCCATTGCCCAATGAATTATCTACCGTATAAAAACATTGTATAATTTTTTCAGTTATATCGGAATAAATATATGTTGTCATATCTATTAATCTGTGTTTATCTTCTAAATCAGTATCATCTGTGTGCTATTACAAATTGAGCTAAGCGAATCACACTTCATCAAAATACGTATCCGGTCTATTGGGGTCGAAGCGTTCGTTTGCCCACATAAATGTTACCATATCTTCGGTTTCTGACAGGTTAATAATATTATGGGTATATCCCGGTATCATTTCCACCACTTCTATTTTGTCGCCGCTCACATAAAAATTTTGCACCGGATACGGTTTGCCTGCTTCGTCCACTCCTACTTTGCGTAGCTGGATTAAACCCTTACCACTTACCACCACAAATTTCTCATTCTTTGTGTGGTGCCAGTGCTGACCCTTAGTAATGCCAGGCTTTGATATATTCACTGAGAATTGACCTCTATCGGGAGTACGGATGATTTCGGTAAAGCTACCCCGGTTGTCCACATTCATCTTCAAGGGATAGGAAAACTTATCTACCGGCAGATAGCTCAGGTAAGTAGCGTATAGTTTCTTCTCAAAACCATTGTCGGTTACATTCGGCACGGTCAAATCATCGCGTTGCGCTTTGAAACCATAGAGAAGCTCCACGATATCACCAAGCTTTACCTGATGCACCACCGGCACGCGGCAGAAATCGCCGTCGCGTGTTGCTTGTCCTGCGAGCGCCCTTATCAACTCTTCCACCACATCATCGATATACACCAAAGTCATTTCCACAGCCGGGTCATTCACCTGAATGGGAATATCGTTGGCTATGTTGTTGCAGAAAGTAGCCACCGCGCTGTTGTAGTTGGGGCGACACCATTTGCCAAACACATTGGGGAAACGATAGATTAGTGGCTGGTTGTTAGTCGATAGTAGCTGGTCGCTAGTCGCTGGTTGCTGGTCGTTGGTTGTAGGCAGTTGGTTGTTGAAGTGGCTTCTAATCACATCCTCGCCGGCTCTTTTACTTCTACCATACGGATTGTCGAGTTCGGCCTGGATAGATGACGATAGCATGATGGGGCAAAAGTTATTGTATTTTTTCAGCGTATCCAACAAAGTGGTTGTAAACCCGAAGTTGCCTTCCATAAATTCGGACTCCTCCTTTGGTCGGTTCACCCCAGCTAAGTGAAATACAAAACCGGCATTTTCGCAGGCTGCATCGAGCACCGACAAGTCGGTATCTTTGTCAAATTCCACAATTTCCAATTCAGCTCCCAGAGTGGGATGCTTTTGTTTCCCTTGCCGGATGTTTTGAAGTTGCGCCACAAGGTTCTTTCCTACAAAACCTTGCGCACCGGTGATTAATATTTTCATTGTTGAGTGTTGAGTGTTGAGTGTTGAGTGTTGAGTGTTGAGTGTTGAGTGATTAGCGTGATGGGATTGTTTTATGGATACTTGCTCTTAGCGCGGAGAGTTGTTTGACTATTAGAATAAATTCTTTTTCTAATATGCTAAAATCTACCTCAGACATATAGAACTTATCTGCTCTTCAATTTTCATCAAATCCTCTTCCGGCAAGCCAACAATCCCCCTCGGCTCATTCCTAACTCCAATATATAACTCGCCCCCAGCATCATTAGCAAAAGCAACTATCGTCTTTGCCAAGTCTGCATATTCAGGCAATACTTCTTTAAACTCCAAGCGTCTGCCTTCCGGTTGTTCTATTATTTCCTTTAGATACATGTAAGTTGTTTTTATTTGTAACTTAAAGATTCTATCAAACCATTGTAGTCGTATCTTGCAAACATACGCTAATTCCTTTCGCAAATTATCACGAATATACAAATCTGCATGCCACTACATTTCTTTTTTTTAGCACACAGATTTTACTGATTGAACTGATATCCGCAGATATCTTTCTTGTAAAAATCAGCGTTGTCTGCTTTATCTATCTAATCAGTGTGCCACTACATTCCTTTTTTTAGCACACAGATTTTACTGATTGAACTGATATCCGCAGATATCTTTCTTGTAAAAATCAGTGTTATCTGCTTTATCTGTCTAATCAGTGTGCCAATACAAACAAATGCGAGTTACATCACTTTCCCCAGCAACTCCTTCATGCCTTCCACATCAAGCTGTGTGGTGTTGTGTGAATGATAGTCCTCCACTTCGGAGATATCCTCTTCACCCTCTTTGAAGTATTTATCATAATTCAGGTCGCGGCTATCGGCCGGGATGCGGAAGTAATTGCCCATATCTTCCGATTTGAACATCTCCTCGCGCGTTACCAGCGTTTCATAGAGTTTTTCGCCGTGGCGCGTGCCTATCACCTTCACCTCGTTATCCGCATTCAGCATCTCTTTCAGCGCATCGGCCAAAACCAGTAGCGTGGCTGCCGGCGCTTTTTGCACAAAGAGGTCGCCACTGTTGCCGTGTTGAAAAGCATAGAGCACCAAATCCACCGCGTCATCCAGAGTCATCATGTAGCGGGTCATCTTCGGGTCGGTGATGGTGATGGGGTTACCGGCTTTTATTTGCTCCGTCCAGAGCGGAATCACCGATCCGCGGCTAGCCATCACATTGCCATAGCGAGTTACGCAGATGGTAGTTTGGGGCGCGTTGCCCAGCGAGCGTGCTTTGGCAATAGCCACTTTCTCCATCATCGCCTTGCTGATGCCCATGGCATTGATGGGATAAGCAGCTTTATCGGTGCTGAGCACCACCACATTCTTCACACCATTGTCCACCGCCGAGTCCAACACATTTTCAGTGCCGATGACATTGGTGCGTACTGCCTGCATGGGGAAAAACTCGCACGAGGGCACTTGCTTCAGGGCTGCCGCGTGAAACACATAGTCCACACCACGCATGGCGCTATCCACCGAACGCTTGTCGCGCACATCGCCGATGTAAAACTTCACTTTAGGATTTTGAATCTCGTGGCGCATGTCGTCTTGCTTTTTCTCGTCGCGACTGAAAATGCGGATTTCACTAAAATGATCGGTATTCAGGAAACGGCGAAGCACGGCATTGCCAAAGGAGCCGGTGCCACCTGTGATGAGCAGGGTTTTGTCTTTTATTGTTTGCATTGCTGTATTATTGGTCTATAGTTGTTAGTTGTTAGTCGTTAGTCGTTAGTTGTTAGTCGTTAGTCGCTGGTCGCTGGTCGCTGGTCGTTAATGCGGATTTTCCCGACACATCGAGAACCGTGTCTTAAATGGTGGCACGGGCTACAAACCCGCGCCAGCGGGGTTTATCATTTTTCTCTGTATTTACAACCACAAAAATACAAATTATTTAGCATGTTTTTAAGGGTACGACCATAAAAACTTTATTTTTACAATGTTTTTTATGGTTATAACCGTAAATCTCTTATTGCATCAGGTCGCTGGTCGCTGGTTGTTAGTCGCTGGTCGTTAGTCGCTGGTCGCTAGTCGTTAGTTGTTAGTTGTTAGTTATTAGTTATTAGCGTTGAATGTTGAATGTTGAATGTTGAAAGAATAGCACACTGATGAAACTG
>CAZMQV010000055.1:0-23204 GCA_964568675.1 uncultured Paludibacter sp. | reverse complement strand
CGAAATCAAGTGTACGGGTAACTGTACCGGGGGTTCGAATCCCTCGCTTTCCGCTGAAAGGTTGAGACATAAACAGCCAAAACTAAGACAAACCCTACAAGTTGAATGACTTGTAGGGTTTTTTATTCTTGTATTGTCTGAGCCGTCTATAAATTTGTTTACAGCTTATTGTTTATAATCCTGTTTTTTTATTAGTTTTTTGTAAATCTATTTCAGGATTGGACAACTAATAGAGATTGTTTTAGAAACGCCCTTATTATTATCCCGGTAAATTGCATCAAAACATGCTGAAGCGCGTTTCATGTTTTTGATGAGAAACATGTTTCAAACCACAGTATTGTATGTCCTGACGCGAGATTCAACGCGCGAAAAAATATACCCACCCGGGCTTTACCCACCATTTCCTTTCTCTCGCGCCCCCAGTCATGTCGTAGATTCGCCGTAGATTCGCTGTAGATAGGTAATAGATTATAAGATAACCCATAGATAACCCATAGATAACCCATAGATAACCCATAGATATCCCATAGATATCCCACATGTCATAGTGGGATATCTATGAGATGTATATAAGATATTTACGGATAAACTATTGGTTATATACCTTTGCTCCTATAACCAATAGAGAATCTTTAGCGAAGCTACTATGCCGGAGCAAAGCTTATCATCAACAAAAAAATAGCGTTAGTTGGAAGTTAAGAGTTGTCCCGATGAATCCCGATATGTCGGAGTCTTCGTTCGGGATCTACACCGCGTTTCGAAATGATAAAAATGGTTGTATATTTAGAAGTCGAATCATTGAAGCTGTGTTTTTGCAGACAAAAGCGCGCAAAGCCAAACCTTTAGCAGCCATTTAAGGTGCGCTTTCAGCCGCCCCCCATGTAGCTAAATACAACGACATAGCATTGAAATCGAATTTATTGGATTGTTAGATGCGTCGTCTTTGCTTTATTCTCTTTGGGCAATCGATAAATCGTCGTGAGCCAACGTATCTAACGGTGATTGTTTTTTTTGTGTCAAAGCCTTCGTTTCCTTTTGTACTCTTGAATGATTTTTGTAATTTTGAGGCTTAATATATATATTTACCAACGATGAGAACGAATAAAATTTGTCCGCAGTGTAAGATACGCCGTTTTCAAGTGAAAAACGAGCAAGGTGAGAGCGTGGTGGTTACTGTGGATATGGATAATAATATTATACCCATTCATGATACTGAATCGCTTGAAGGCTTTGACCTTGATGTGCTTTACTGTTTGGGATGTTCGTGGAAAGGCTCGGTCAATAAATTGATATAAGCTTTTACTAAAAGATAAATCAAGAATCTTAACTAAAAAAATCCGTTTGAATATGCAAATTCCATTTGAAAAGCGTCCGGAAGGATGCACCGATGTAATGTGGCGCTACAGCCAGAACCCCGTTATCGGACGTTATCATATCCCTTCTTCCAACAGTATTTTTAATAGCGCGGTTGTACCTTTTGGTAGTGGCTTTGCCGGAGTTTTTCGCTGCGACAACAAAGCGGTGCAAATGAACATTTTTGCCGGTTTCAGTGCCGACGGTATCAACTGGGATATTGCACACGAGCCAATCAGGTTTCAAGCCGGCAATACCGAAATGATTGAAAGTGAATATAAATACGACCCTCGCGTGGTGTGGATTGAAGACCGTTATTGGATAACCTGGTGCAATGGTTATCATGGCCCTACAATAGGCATCGCTTATACTTTCGATTTTAAGGAGTTTTTTCAGTGTGAAAACGCGTTTCTGCCTTTCAATCGGAATGGGGTGCTCTTTCCCGAGAAAATAAATGGACGCTACGCCATGCTGAGTCGCCCAAGCGATAATGGGCACACACCTTTTGGCGATATATACATTAGTTACAGTCCCGATATGAAATACTGGGGCGAACATCGCTGTGTGATGAAAGTAACTCCATTCCCCGAAAGTGCTTGGCAATGTACGAAAATTGGCGCTGGTAGCGTACCATTTTTGACCAAAGATGGCTGGCTGATGTTTTATCATGGTGTAATCACCACCTGCAACGGATTCCGCTATTCGATGGGTGCCGCTATTCTGGATAAAGAAAATCCGGAAAAAGTGCTTTATCGTACCCGCGATTATCTGTTGGCACCGGCTGCTCCCTACGAACTTGTGGGTGATGTGCCAAACGTAGTGTTCCCATGCGCGGCGCTCAACGATGGCGAAAAAGTAGCGGTATATTATGGCGCCGCCGATACCGTGGTGGGTTTGGCTTTCGGGTATATCGACGAAATTCTTGACTTTGTGAAAACACATGCTATGGTGTAGTCGCTTTGAATATTTTTTTATCACAAAAATTAGAAAACTATGAGAACATTAAAACCGGTTTTGAGCTTTTTGTTAATCGGATTGGTATCCGGGGTATTTTCCCAGAGATTGACCGAATATGTAAATCCTTTTATCGGGACAACCAACTATGGCACTACCAATCCCGGCGCGCTCTGCCCCAATGGGATGATGTCGGTAACACCTTTCAATGTGATGGGTTCGAATCTGAATAAATTTGACAAGGACAAGCAATGGTGGTCAACACCCTACACGGTTGTAAATAAGTATTTTACCGGTTTTGCGCATATCAACTTGAGTGGGGTAGGATGCCCCGAAGGCGGTTCGTTGCTTTTGATGGCTACTTCGGGCAAGCTAAATGTGAATTATGAAGATTATGGCAGCGAATACCGCGATGAAAAAGCATCGCCGGGCTATTACTCCAATGTGCTGACGCGATACAATATCCGAAATGAAGTGTCCGCAACCCCCCGAAGCAGTATTGCCCGATTTACTTTCCCCAAAGGCGAAGGGAATATCCTACTGAATCTTGGCGAAGGATTGACAAACGAAAGTGGTGCTTGGATGCGACGGGTGAATGATGTGGAGCTTGAAGGAATGAAACTATTAGGGACATTTTGCTACAATCCGCAAGCTGTGTTTCCGCTCTACTTTGTGATGCGCGTGAATAAAAAACCGGCTACTACCGGATATTGGAAAAAACAGCGCCCAATGACTGCCGAAGCTAATTGGGACGCTACAGCCGGAATCAGAAAGCTCTATACGAAATACGACAGAGATATTGCCGGTGATGATATTGGAGCCTATTTTTCGTATAATCTTGCCGATGGCGAAGCGGTAGAGGTGCAGATTGGGGTGTCGTTTGTGAGTGTAGCCAACGCGCGCGAAAACTTAGATGCCGAACAGCAAGGCTTTAATTTTGAAAAAGTAAAAGCGGAAGCCGGTAATAAATGGGAAGATGCTCTTTCGCGTATCCGGGTTGAAGGGGGCACTCAGGATCAGAAATCGGTGTTTTATTCCGCGCTTTATCACGCGCTCATTCATCCCAACTTGCTGAACGATGTGAATGGTGAATATCCGGCAATGGAATCTGGTAAAACCCTTAAAACAACAGCCAATAGGTACACGGTATTTTCGCTTTGGGATACTTATCGGAATATGCACCAACTGATGACTTTGGTATATCCCGATAAACAAATTGATATGGTGCGTTCGATGGTTGACATGTACAAAGAGGGTGGGTGGTTGCCTCGATGGGAACTTTACAGCCGCGAAACACTCACCATGGAAGGCGACCCGGCTATCCCGGTAATTGTAGATAGTTGGATGAAAGGTTTGCGCGATTTTGATGTTGAAGCAGCTTATCAGGCAATGGTGAAATCGGCAACTACTCCAGGTAAAGATAATTTTATTCGTCCGGATAATGATGATTATTGGGGGTTGGGCTATGTGGCGCTTCGCGAAAAGTATGACAATTCGGTGTCGCACGCGCTTGAGTATTACACTGCCGATAACGCGCTGTCGAAGTTTGCGGCAGCCCTTGGTAATAATGCCGATGCAGCCCGATTTTTGAAACAATCACTCAATTACAAGAAGTATTATTCGCCCGAATATGGCGTTTTTCGTCCGATTTTGCCGGATGGCTCCTTCTTGTCGCCATTCAATCCGAAGCAGGGCGAGAATTTCGAAGATGTACCCGGTTTTCACGAAGGTAGCGCATGGAACTATTCGTTTATGATTCCATTTGATATTCCGGGATTGATAAAAATGCATGGTGGTGAAAAGAAATTTGTAAAAAAACTACAGGAAATGTTTGACGACAAACATTACGACCCTACCAACGAACCCAATATCGCCTATCCGTATCTCTTTAACTATGTAAAGGGTGAAGAATGGCGAACGCAGAAAACAGTGCGCGAATTGCTTGCGACGCACTTCAAAAACTCGCCCGATGGTTTGCCGGGGAATGAAGATACCGGAACCATGTCTAGTTGGGCTATTTTCTCCATGATGGGTTTTTATCCGGTAGTTCCAGCCGATTTGAACTATGCCGTAACAATGCCCATTTTTGATAAAATCACCATCGAATTAGATAAAAAGGTATATCCCGGAGCGGATAAGCTGGTGATTGAAAAGCGAAAAACTTCGAAAAATGGCAATACTATTCATGCGATAAAAGTTGATGGTAGAAAATCGAATGGGTTTTTTATCAATCACCATCAGCTTTCCAATGCCAAAGAAATCGTAATTGAGTATTAAGAATCGATATTTATTAATCCATAAGAATGTAGTGGGCTTGCGACACACTCAAGCAAGTTTGTTACATTCTTTTTTTTGAAAAAAATGAATCAATTAAAACCAAATTTAATAGAAGAAAAAAAACTTGCTCCCGGTCATAAAGCCAATCCGCTTCGCTGGATAGTGTCGGTTTACTTTGCCATGGGCTTGCCTTTTATAACACTTTCGCTGGTGTCGGTGGTATTGTTTAAGGATTTGGGCGTGGAAAACGAAAAAATCACCCTGTGGACCTCGTGGCTCATACTTCCCTGGTCGCTCAAGCCAATTTTCAGTTTGATAATGGAAACCTTTGGTACCAAAAAGCGTTATGTGGTTCTCACGGAGTTGGTATCGGCAATCACTTTCGGTCTAATTGTGTTTGCATTGCCGTTGCCCAATTTCTTTGCCATTACCATCGCGTTGATGGGTGTAGTGGCGCTTAGTGGTTCGATGCACGATATTGCCGGCGATGGCATTTATTTGGATGAGTTGGACCGGAAGACGCAAAGCAAATACTCGGGCTGGCAAGGCGCGTTTTATAATATGGCAAAAGTACTTGCTAATGGTGGTTTGGTTTTCCTTGCCGGATGGCTTAGCCGCAGCATGAAACTGGAAATTGTTGATTCGTGGCGGGTTATCATCGCGATACTTGGAGCTATCATGTTGTTCGTGTCGGTGTATCATTGGCGGGTGTTGCCGAAAGGTAAACAGCCAAACCGTGATGTCGATTTTAAGGAAAAACTTGCCGAGCTTGGTCAAATAATCGTTTCATTCTTCCAAAAGAAACACATTGTTTTTTATCTGATATTTATTTTCTTGTTTCGCTTTGCCGAAGGTCTCGCAATGAAAATTGTCCCCATATTTTTGAAGGAAAATGTAGCGCTTGGTGGCATTGGGCTGAATAACGAACAATATGGCTTGATATTCGGAACCTTTGGCGCCATTGCTTTTATCGCGGGTTCCATTGCCGCGGGTTATTACGTATCCTATTTTGGACTGAAAAAGGTGCTGTTTTCGCTCGCGCTGTTTTTTAATATTCCTTTTGTTGTTTATCTGCTGTTTGCGCTTTATCAGCCATCGAGTATTTTGGTGATTGGTGTAGGTGTGGTATGCGAATATTTTGGTTATGGCTTTGGTTTTGTGGGGTTAATACTTTTCATGATGCAGCAAATAGCTCCGGGTAAATATCAGATGGCTCATTATGCCTTTGCCAATAGCCTGATGAATCTGGGCGTGATGATTCCGGGGATGATAAGCGGGTATCTAAGCAACTGGCTCGGGTTTAAGCATTTTTTTGTTTTTGTGATGATAGCTACGATTCCGGCGCTGATTATCACGTGGTTTGTACCATTCACCCATGGAGAAGATACGAAACAGGCTTGAAAATCGAAATTTTGTTTTGTCAAATAAATTAATAGTGCTATCTTTGCATTCGCTAAATGCGAGCGGGATGTAGCTCAGCCCGGTTTAGAGTACTCGTCTGGGGGGCGAGTGGTCGCTGGTTCGAATCCAGTCATCCCGACACATAAAAAAACTTGTACGATATGGCTCGTGCAAGTTTTTTTTATGCTTTTATGCTTTGGAATTGCTTTGCTTTTTTACCGCATGATTAATAGTCTGCGAAGCTGGGCTACAAACTTATTTACGTCTTCCTCCGTGGTGTCGAAAGAGCACATCCATCGAAGTTCGCCGGAAGCGCTATTCCAATCGTAGAACCGATATAGCTCGCGAAGCGGCTCCACCGCATGGGGCGGAATGATAACAAAGAGTGCGTTTGCCTCCACTTTTTGAGTAATCTTCACCTCCTTGATGTCCGATAGTTGTGCTTCGAGCAATTTTGCCATGTTGTTGGCGTTGAGCGCCATGCGTAGCCACAGTTTGTTGGTAAGCATGGCTTTGAATTGCGCGGCGATATAGCGGTTTTTCGAGAAAAGCTGCGCCGATTGTTTGTGAAAGTAAGGCGCGTTTGCCCGAAGTTGTTCGTTGAATATCAAAATAGCTTCTCCCATCATCATCCCATTTTTGGTGCCACCAAAGCTCATTATATCAACACCACAATCGGCGGAAGCTGCTTTGAGTGTGCATCCGAGCGTGGCAACTGCGTTGGAAAAACGCGCGCCATCGATGTGAAGATACATCCCATTGGCGTGTGCAAACTGGGCAAGCGCCTTCACCTCTTCGAGTTGATAAATAGTGCCCAGTTCGGTGCTTTGACTGATGGAGATCACTTTGGGCTGGGTGTGATGCACGTTGCCGATATGCGCAAGTTGTGGAGCAATCAATTCGGGGGTAAGTTTCCCGTCGGGTGTGGCGATGGGCACAAGCGTGGCGCCAATGCTTTGAGTTGGCCCGCCACATTCATCAATCAGAATGTGAGCCGTATCGGCGCATATTATTGACTGAAAAGAAAGTGTCGCGCACTTTAAGCATACGATGTTGGCGCCGGTGCCATTGAAGGCATAAAGCACATCAATGCACCCAAATTCGTTTATGAACATCTCTTTTGTTGATGCGCTTATTTCATCGTCGGCATACGAAATCTGATGTTCCGGGTTGGCATTCATTATCGCATTTAAGATTTCAGGGTGAACGCCGGAGTAATTGTCGCTGGCAAATGCTTTCATTTCTGTATAGATGGATTGAGTATGTGTTTATTAGTCAAATTTACTATGTGAAAAAAGAAGATTGGCGTAAAGGTGAATACAAAAATGCGTTCGAAAGCAAGTAACTTCCGAACGCAATTTATACGTTTCTTTTATGTCTTTAAAATTTGAATTTATCGAAGAAACTGCGTTTGGTTTCAGTAGCTTGCACTGCGTTTTCTTCAGTAGCTTCAGCGGCTTCGGTAGTTTTTTTATCTAACGACGCGTAGTATTCTTCTCTCGAAATCGGTTCGCCTTGTTCGCGTTTGATAAATCCGATAACATCTTCAAGTCCTTCAACAAATTTTTCAAAATCTTCCTTGTATAGGAAAATTTTATGTTTTTCGAATGAAACGGGGCTGTTCTCGTCGTTCCCGTTTGATTTTTTCTTACTCTCGGTAATGGCAAGATAGAGATCTTCGTTGCGGCTTTTCTTTACATCCAAATAATAGATTCTTCTGCCCGCTTTAATCGCATTAGAATAAACAATTTCACTGTCTTTTTTCTCAAGCTCAATTTTTCTTTTTTCAACTTCCATATATCATAACTTTTTTTTGTAAACAGCAATCAGCTCATTTTCATTGTGTTGTATAGCTCAAATATGCTGTTGTTTGGTTAATTATTAATTACTGTAAGCGGTTTGAGCCGCTGATTTATTATTTTATTGTCAAATTTCTGAATTATTTTTCAAATTATCAAATCTTGAAGCATAAAAAAACTTTTTTTTTGGTAAAAATAACGATAAATGATTCACGACAAAATATATTTTCGTTATTTCATGTTGATATGGGGGTGAAAGCCGGGAAAAGTTTTTATCTTTGCATAAAATTATTTTGTTGAATAAAAGCGTTTATGATAAACAGAGTTCTATTAAGAATTAAAATTATTCAGGTTGTTTACGCCTTTTACAAAGGCGATGGTAAATCAATTCAATTGGCAGAGAAAGAATTGCTGCATAGTATTGAGAAAGCCTACGACCTTTATTTTCACTTATTGCAGTTAGCAATTGAAGTAACAAACTATGCGTCGGTTAAACTTGACGCGCGTAAAAACAAACTTGTTCCGACGGATGATGATTTGAACCCAAACACCCGATTTGTTGACAATCAGTTTGTGAAACAATTGTCGGAGAATGTGCAATTATCCGATTATTTGAGTGCGAGTAAATTGTCGTGGATGAATGATGATGCTGCCGTGAAGCTCATTTATGAATTGATAATGGAGTCGGATTTTTTTGAGGAGTATATGTCGGCGCCCACGTCCGATTATGAAGCGGATAAATCAATCTGGAGAAAGATATTCAAGAATATCATTTTGACGAGTGCGGAATTTGCCGATTCGATTGAAGACCAAAGCATCTATTGGGCCGACGATTTGGATATTGTGATAAGTTTTGTGATTAAAACTATTAAGAAATTCAGGAAAGAGAATGGCGGAGCACAGGAAATGCTACCCATGTTTAAGGATGAGGAAGATGCCGTGTTTGCAAAAAAACTTTTGAATGAAACATTGACAAATCAGGCGGAATTTAATGAAATGATAGATAGTCATATCAAAAACTGGGATTTGGACAGAATTGCGTTTATGGATATCATTCTTATGCAGGCGGCTTTGGCCGAAATCCTATCATTCCCCACAATTCCTATTAATGTAACGCTCAACGAATACATTGAGATATCAAAAAACTACAGCACCGACAGGAGCGCGACATTTATTAATGGAGTTCTCGATAATATCGTAAAGGAACTTAAAGCGCAAAACAGACTGATTAAGGTGGTGAAAATATAAATTGATGAAAAAATAATAATAAACAAAACAATACGGAAATGAACTTATTAAACATTCTATTACAAGTATCAAATTCAGGCGGTCAGCCGGCAGGAGGCATGTCGCAGTATTCAGGTATCTTAATGATGGTGCTTATCTTTGTGGTGTTCTACTTCTTTATGATTCGTCCGCAAACCAAACGTCAGAAAGAAATTAAAAAACAACGCGAGGCGATGAAACCGGGCGACAGAGTAGTAACCTCGGGCGGTATTTATGGTAAAGTACGCGACATTAAAGAAACGACAATCACAGTGGAAGTGGCTGAAAATGTTCGGATTACTGTAGATAAAAATTCAGTGTTCGCCACAGCGGCCGATCTGCCAGCCGACAATAAATAATCTCAAGTTATAAAGTATTTCATGTCGGAAAAACCAACGGGAAATATTAGTATCGGACTCCGAAAGATTCTCAGAAAGATGAGGCTGCTTTTGTTTTCAAAAGACGCACTCATTTTTCTGTTTTTTCTTATGCTGTCCGCTATTTTTTGGTTTGTTCATTCGCTCGACCAGCAACGCGAAACAAGCCTGAGAATCCCGATTGACTACATGGGAATACCTGAGGATGTGGAAATTGAAGGCAGACTACCCCGACACATTGAAGTAACCGTGCGCGACGAGGGCTATACCATTCTTAAATACAACAACCGAACTACAGTGCCACTCGCGCTCGATATGGAGCGTATTTATTTTGCTAAAGGAAAAATAATTATCACTTCGGATCAGCTCAAAAACAGAGTGTCGCGCTATGTGCTACCTACTACAGCTGTGCTTTCTATAAAACCCGACTCCATTGTTGTTAGTTATAATAAGCTAATTACCAAGACGCTGCCAATTAGGCTTGCCGGTGAAGTAAAGCTTACTCCGCAGTATGCGCTTTCGGATAGTATTCAAATTGAACCCGCGGCTGTAAAAGTGTTTGGGCCAAGACATGTGCTTGACACCATGACGGCGGTTTATACCGAAACATTTCAACATAAGGCAATTTCAGATTCTATTGTTTTGAAAATGAAACTGAATAAACCCCCCAAAGGCGTGAGATATGCGTTTAATGAGGTGGACGTAGCTGTTTTTGCCGAAATGTTTACTGAAAATAAAATCGAATTACCCATCACAATTTTCAATGCGCCG
Organism: uncultured Paludibacter sp.; assembly: GCA_964568675.1. Classification (GTDB taxonomy): domain Bacteria; phylum Bacteroidota; class Bacteroidia; order Bacteroidales; family Paludibacteraceae; genus UPXZ01. The sequence goes on along the minus strand of CAZMQV010000055.1, from coordinate 13,006 downwards.
GATAATGTGAATATCCGCTTGTTTCCACACGTAGTTACATTGACCTACAATGTGGGACTAAGTAATTACAAGCGGGTGAATGCGAATGATTTTCAAGTGGTGTTTGATTATAATGATGCGAAAGATCTTGAAAAAAGACGCTATACGCTTCAGGTGGTAAATAACTCAAAATATACTTCCGGGCTACGTGTGCAACCGGAACAAGTAGAATTTTTATTGGAAGAAAAGTAGCGCACAGCTAAATTTTTTTTATAACAGATTAAATCGTACAAAAATATATGTGGCAAAGAATTCAAACTTTATATTTTATCTTGATTATTATCTTGATGATAACTTCAATATTACTGCCCAATGCCGATTTTTACAGCGCGGCCAATAACATTACGTACAAGCTCGATGCGCGTGGCATCGTTGAGTTGAACCAACAAGGCGAAGCTGTGAAAATGATAGGGAGTAATCCGTGTATGATTATTTTTGGGATTATCCTTTTTTTGACTACTTATTGCATTGCTGCCTATAAAAACAGAAGAAAACAAATAAGATTGGCAACTATCAACTTGTTTCTTTTACTGATTTATATTATTGTGTTGGCGGTGTATGTTTTTGTGGCTAAAAATAAATTGAATGCGGAAGTTACACTGCTATATCCGGCTATAATGCCGCTTATTGCGCTTATTCTTAATTATTTGGCCATGCGTGGAGTGGCGAAAGATGAAAAACTTGTTCGTTCGCTCGACCGCCTGCGTTGATTGAACAAGTCATAATCGAAGATTCAAAATTTTTTACTCTTCCGTGTCGTTCAAATAAAGTGGGCAGATGACAACTTATTGGGATATTGCTTGTTTGAATTAATGTGATAATAAATAACAACACAGAAGAGCTATGAGATTGTGTATTGAAAAAGGGGAGCAGGCTGTAGTGCTGATGCTCCTTTTTGTTTTATCCGCCTGCGGACAAACCTATAAAACGAATAATAAACTTATGAAATTCAATGAACTGACACCCGACGAACAGCAGGTTATCCTTTTCAAAGCTACGGAAAGACCCTTCACCGGTGAGCTGCTCGATGTGAGCGAAGCAGGAACATATATATGCAAACAATGCGACGCGCCACTCTATCGCTCGGAAGATAAATTTGAAAGTCATTGCGGTTGGCCTTCCTTCGACGATGAAATAAAGGGAGCGGTTGAGCGTATTCCGGATGCAGATGGGCGACGCACTGAAATTGTGTGTGCCAACTGTGGCGGACACCTTGGTCATGTTTTTAGAGGTGAAGGTTTTACATCAAAAAATACGCGCCACTGCGTCAATTCGATATCCATGAAGTTTGTGGCGCGCTCCAATGAAAGTATTGAAGCGGCATATTTCGCATCCGGATGTTTTTGGGGCACGGAATACCACCTGATGAAAGCGCCCGGAGTGCGCGCTACAACGGTGGGTTACATGGGTGGAACCACTCAAAATCCAACCTACAAAGAAGTGTGTACCGGCTCTACCGGACATGTGGAAACTACCGAAGTGCTTTTCGATACTTCCAAAACAAGCTATGAAACCTTGGTGAAACTCTATTTCGAAACGCATGATTTCACACAGATTGGCGGACAGGGACCCGACGTGGGCGATCAATATCGATCGGTGATTTTCTATGTAAACGACGCGCAAAAGCAAATTGCGGAAAAGTATATTCAGATTCTCGCAGACAAGGGTTATAAAGTGGCTACGGAGCTTCAACCCGCTAAAGAACATGAATTTTGGGATGCGGAAGATTATCATCAGGAGTATTATGATAAGAAAAATGGTACTCCTTATTGTCATGTATATCGGAAAGTATTTTAAAAAAATAGTATTATGAATGAAAATAGCAAATGTCCGAAATGTGAATCGGAATTTACGTATGAAACTGGAAATACAATGGCTTGTACGCAGTGTTTCTACGAATGGGATCCGACCTTAATTGCCGAAGAGCAAGCAGATGAAGGTAAAGTAGTTGATGCCAATGGCAATACACTTCAAAACGGAGATACGGTGATAGTAATAAAAGATTTGCCCGTTAAAGGTGCTCCCAAGCCAATTAAATCAGGAACCAAGGTGAAAAATATCCGACTTACGGATGGCGACCACAATATCGATTGTAAAATTGACGGGTTTGGCGCAATGGCGTTGAAGTCGGAGTTTGTTAGAAAAGCATAATTCAAAATCTAAAACATAATTTCAATTATCATAAACAATCCAATGAATAAAAGATTATCTTTTTTCTTGAGCTGCCTGCTGATTATGGCAAATGTTGTGGCTCAAGAAGTGAAACCAACAAAAAATTTGATTGTGATGATTCCGGACGGAACATCGCTATCGGTGTTGTCAGCCTCGCGCTGGCTCAAAACATACCGCGGAGAAGAATCGGCGCTCAATCTCGACCCGTACATTTCCGGCACGGTAACAACATTTTCGTCTAATGCTCCCATTGGTGATTCGGCGCCTACCACATCTTGTTTTATGACCGGAGTGCCTCAGCAACCAAGCAATGTGTCGATCTATCCGGTAGCCGATTCGAACAATGACTTGGTTAAACTCAATCCCGATAGCGCATATCAACCGCTTGTTACCATTCTTGAAGCGATGAAAATAGAGCAAAGAAAAGCCGCGGGCTTAGTGGTTACTTGCGAATTTCCTCATGCTACACCTGCCGATTGCGCCTCGCATCATTACAATCGGAATAAGTACGAATTTTTAGCTCCTCAAATGGCTTACAATAATTTGGATGTGATGTTTGGTGGAGGAAACGACTTCATTACTGAGGATATGAAACAGCATTTGAAAGGACGTGGAACTACAATTCTACAGAATGATAAGGCAGCCATGCTACGCTATTCGGGTGATAAAGTGTGGGCGCTCTTCGGAAAAGAATCGATGCCTTATGATCTCGACAGAGATAATGCTACAACACCCTCGTTGGCCGAAATGACAGGAAAAGCGCTTGAGGTTTTGAGCAAAAATCCAAATGGATTTTTTATGATGGTGGAAGGTAGTAAGGTGGATTGGGCAGCTCACGCCAATGATGCCGCAGGTATTGTCAATGAGTTTCTTGCTTTTGACGAGGCGGTGGGTAGGGCAATTGAATTTGCAAAACGCGATGGAAATACTACAGTTGTCATTTTGCCCGATCATGGCAATAGCGGTTTCTCCATTGGGAAGAATGGCATGGTGAAAAGCTATACCAAAATGAGTTTGAAAGAGCTTTTTGGCGATTTGTCCAATATCAAAAACAGTGCCGAAGGCATTGAAACTAAATTACTCAAGGTGAAGCCGGAAGAGATGAAAGCGGAATTTAAATTGCTTACAGGCATTGATATTTCTGATGATGAATATAAATCGTTGTTGAGTTCGAAAAATTATAAAGCCGAAAACTACATGGAAGTGGCTAAAAGCAATAATATGAACCACAATATCAATGTGATATTGAATAAACGTTTACCCTTTGGTTTCACCTCGGGCGGTCACACAGGCGAGGAGGTATTCCTTGCCGTGTATCATCCGCAAGGCGATGTGTTGAAGGGGAATGTGAGAAATACCGCGGTTCATGATTATCTGTACAAAGTAAGTGGGCTGCAAAAACCGATGAAACAACTCACGAGTGAAATCTTTGCGAAACATACCGATGTGTTCGAAGGCTACAAATACAAAATTGTTACCGATAAAGACTATACAAAACTTGTGGTAACAAACAAGAAGAAAATACTCGAAGTGCGGGCGTTTACTTCAGTGGCAACATTAAATGGAGTTCCTTTTGATTTGGGTTCCGTGGCTGTTTATATTGACAAAAACAACAATTTTTATTTGCCAAGGAGTCTGGCGGAAAAGCTGAAATAGATCGTTTTTTGGAAATGAAATACCAAGTGTAGAAAAAGAAAACCTACGCGACTCATTTTCTCCACGCAAAACTTTCGAGCTTTGCTCTCAAAAAAAACTATTGTTTCGTTTGAATGCGAGCATGCGTTTTGAAGTGTTCGATTTCGGAATGCATATACAAAAAAACAGCTACACGAATGAGTCGTGTAGCTGTTTTTTTGTGTTTTGCATTTGTTTTGCAATTTATTTTTTGTTGTCAATTTCTTTTAGAAGTTCATTTACGGCGGCTTCTATTTGCGTGTCGATGCCGTTTACTGCTTTTATTAAGTCCAGTGGCGCTTTAATATCAGGCTCAAGTTGCGAATTTTCGAGATATGTGCCTTCTGCCGTACGATAACCAATTACCGGAATCCCATACACAAGCGAAGGATCTTGAAGTGTTACCCAGTTTACGCTCGTCATAGTTCCGGGAACCGGCATTCCTACAAGTTTCCCTATTCCCAGCGTTTTATACACCCAGGGAGTTCCATGCGCGTTGGAGTAGTCTGCCTCGGTCATTAGCATGATGGAGGGGTTGTTCCAGCGTTTACTTGGCATTTCGCAGTAGTCTTTGCCGCGTATTTCCTGGTCTAAGTATTTTTTGCTGTTGAAAAACATTTCAATATCCTCGTGCAGGCGACCACCTCCATTGTATCGAATGTCGATAACGATACCTTCTTTTTTATAGTATTTTCCTAACGCGTCGTTATACATTTTACGGAAACTATTATCGTCCATCGAAGCGATGTGCACATAGCCGAGGCGACCGTTCGATAGTCGTTCTACTTCATTGGCGCGCTGTTTCACCCATCGTTTGTAGAGCAACGCGTCCACAGCTCCGGCTGTAATCGGTTTAATCACTTCCTCCCAACGATTGCCTGTGGTGGGTGAGAAAATAGAAATCAACGTGTTTTTACCTGCTTTGCCTTCGAGTAGCGTGTAGTAGTCGTTTTCGGAGCGAATTTCTTCTCCATTGATTTTCTCGATGATGTCGTTTGGTTTTACTTTTGATTTGAAATTGTCGAATGGACTGTTGGTCAATATTTCATCAATTTTCAATCCTTTCTGTCCTTTCACTTCGCTAACGAACAAGCCAAGTTCGGCGGTGTTTTCACCACTATTTGGCGCGCTGAATCTGCCTCCGGTGTGCGATACGTTCAATTCGCCAAGTAATTCGGAGAGCATCTCGGCATAGTCGTAATTGTTGCTGATGTGCGGTATGAATTTTTGATAATGTTTGGTGAGTTTCTCCCAGTCCACACCGTGCATGTCGGTTTTGTAAAAACGAAGTTTAACCTCTCTGTAAACTTGGTCGTACATTGCTTCCCGTTCTTTAGTCATGTCAAATTTCATGTCGGCTTTGAAGTCGATGTTGCTGAATTTGTCATTTGCCAATTCCATTTTTTGCATGGAGCGCCCACTAAGGATAAAGAGTGTTTTCTGTTCTTTATCGGTAGAAAGGGATGACGCGCCCCCTTTCAGCTTGTTAAGCAACTTGGTTGAGCGTTCGCGAAGGTCATACACCCACATGTCGTAGTCGCTTTCGAATGCCGAAAGATAATAAAGCTTTGTTCCATCTTTGTTGATAATGGCGTCGCCAAGTCGCGATGAGTTTGGAGTGAGGCGTTCCACGCGCTCGTCCATGTTGTCGAACTCCATCACAATGTCTTTCGATTTCACCTCTTTTTTAGCCTTGTCGTCTTTCTTTTCGTTGCCCTTGGCTTTATCATCTTCTTTCTTCTTAGCCTCCTCTTCCATTTTCTTCGCTTCTTTTTCGGCTTCGGTAAAAAGCTCAAATTCTTCCTTGTTCATTTTGAATTTGTTGTGCGCTTCGCGATTCACAAATGCTATCATCACATCTTCCATTGCGCCCCACGAAGCATGGCTACGCATGCCATATTGCTCGGTTTTGAATAGTATCGCGTTGCCATCCATCACCCAGCGCGGGTTGCTGCTTATGTAGCCTCCGTTGGTTAGGTTGTAGATTGCTCCTCCATTTTTCGCACTCACTATTCCGATATTGCTGTAGGGGCTATGGCCATTCGACACGTATTGCAGGGCAAACCATTTGCCATCCGGCGACCACTCGTAAGTAATGTCGCCATTCGCTTCGTGCTGAAAACGTCCATCGGTGATTTCTCTGAGCTGTTTTGAATCCAGGTTATAAACCATCAGTTTTTTTCTGTCGAGCAAGAATGCTACTTCTTTGCCGTCGGGCGAAAATTTTGGATGTTGTTTCTCCGCCTTGTTATTTTTAATGAGTTCTTCTTCGGAAATAGTTGTCGCGTTCGGGAAATTTGGATCTTCTTTTCTGCTTATTTTAGCAAGATATACATTCCAATATCCATCGCGATAGCTGGCATATACGAGCGAACGGTTATCTTTCCCAAAATCCACATCTGTTTCCTGCGCTGTGGTGTTGGTGATTTGCTTGGTGGTGCTGAAGTCGGTGGCTGTTACGAATACGTCGCCGCGAACGGTGAATGCAATTTGCTTGCCGTCGGCGGAGTTGGATGCCGATGTGGCGCCGGTAGTGAAGCTGAATTTCTTCAGTTGCTCGTCTTCGATGTCGTTGGCGATAGTGATTTTCAGTTTCTGTGGTTGCCCGTTGTTTTTCAAGGTGTAAATTTCGCCATCGTATCCGAAACAAAGTGTGTTGTTGCTACTCACACTTAGGGTTCTCACCGGATGTTCTTTGAAATTGGTTATTTGTTTCATTTCCGATGGATTGCTCAACGGTGCTGAAAACACATTGTAACTGCCGGCTTTTTCGCTCAGGAAATAGAATGTTTTTTCATCCGGCGCGTAGAGCGGATCGGTATCTTCGCCCGGGCGATCAATCAGTTTCTTGATGCTGTTGGTTTTTAGGTCATATTCCAGAATGTCGCGAGTTACGGATGAAGTGTGGTGTTTGCGCCAATTGTTTTCAAAACCTTTGATGTCCTGATAAAGAAATTTACTGCCCGATTTTGCAAAATTAATTTTATCGGCGGGGAAAGCCAATAGCTGTTCCGGACGCCCTCCGGCTACAGGAACTTTGTAAACCTCATTAAGACGCGAAGTAGGGAATAGGGCGCTTGATGCCGGATCTTGATAATGCGCCGTGAATACGATGAATTTTCCATCGGGAGTGAAGGTGCATGGTGTTTCGTTTGCCGAATGAAAAGTTAGGCGTTTTGCCACCTGGCTTTCAGCACCTATTAGGTAAATATCCCTTGTGCCTCCATCGCGATCGCTTGAAAATGCGATTTGCTTGCTATCGGGCGACCATATCGGGTTGCTGTCGAAGCTGGTGTTTGTTGTCATTCGCATAGCGGCGCCGCCTTCTACACTCACTTTGTAAATATCTCCTTTGTAGGAAAAGGCAATCTGCGTACCATCCGGCGATATGGACGGGTAGCGCATCCAAAGTGGATTTTGTGCCATGATAACAGTGGTAATAAATGCCACTGCAACCGAAAGTAAAATACGTTTCATTTCTTAATCTTATTTTATTGAGTTTGATATTTTGCTACAAATATACTGAAAAATGGAGAATTATCCGCTCCTTGCAATTTTCCGATTTCTGATTGTCAATTACTTGCGATGTAGAAGGCATCGCTCTTTTTGCGAAAAAGCTGTCAGATGTTAGTTAATTCCTCTTCAATTGTTGGATTAGATAAGAAAATAAGCTTGTTTTATGAAGAAAGGAAAGTGGCGTACGGTGGAGCTGTATTAAATATTTTTTTTCGAATTGATTGACTGTATGGTTGTTGATGCGTAAGTAGATGTATGAAGCAAGATTGACCGTAGTGTTGAAATAACAGGCGTAACTCTCGGTGTTTATCTGTCGTTATAATTGAATTTGAAGATGCTTTTCCTCTTCTCAATAGAAAAAGGACAATGCTTTTTGATGGCATTGTCCTTATTGCTTTGAGTATGTTCAGTTATTTACAGACTTAACTCGTGGTAGGGCAAGCCAAATGTATCGGCAACCGCTTTGTAAACCACTTTTCCTTTTACGATGTTTAAGCCTTTACGCAATTCGTCGCTTTCGGCACAAGCTTTTTCCCATCCTTTGTCGGCGAGTAGCAAGGCGTAAGGCAAGGTTGCGTTTGTCAGCGCAAGTGTAGATGTAAACGGCACTGCACCGGGGATATTGGCTACGCAATAATGTTGGATTTCATCTACTTTATATACAGGGTCGGCATGAGTGGTGGCATGAGAAGTTTCGAAGCAACCGCCCTGATCAATTGCCACATCTACCAATACGGAGCCGGGCTGCATTTTTTTCAACATCTCTCTTGTGATTACATAAGGCGCTTTTGCTCCCGGAATTAATACGGCGCCAATTACCAAATCGATGGTTGGGAGTAAAGCCTCAATATTGTATCTGCTGGACATAAGTGTATCGACATTTGCCGGCATCACTTCGCTCAGATGACGCAAGCGTGGGAGTGAAATGTCGGCAATGGTAACGCGTGCGCCAAGGCCTGCAGCCATCAGAGCCGCGTGAGTTCCTACTATGCCACCGCCAATCACCAATACATTCGCGGCTTTTACTCCGGGCACTCCGCCCATCAATATCCCTTTTCCTCCTTGTGGTTTTTCCAGAAATTTTGCTCCTTCCTGTACCGACATCCGCCCTGCCACTTCCGACATCGGAATAAGTAGCGGTAATGCTCCGTCATTTTCTACCGTTTCATAAGCCAGGCAAATGGAGCCACTCTCAATCATCGCGTTGGTGAGTTTCTCTTCCGATGCGAAATGGAAATAAGTGAATACCAGTTGATTGGCTTTGATAAGTTTATATTCGCTTTCAATCGGTTCTTTTACTTTCATTATCATTTCGGCAATATCAAATATCTCCGTGGCTTTGTCTAAAATTTTTGCGCCGGCGTTGATATATTCTTCGTCGGAGAAGCCACTGTTTACTCCCGCGTTTCGTTCGATGTAAACTTCGTGTCCGTGTAGAGTGAGGGTGTAGGCTCCTGAAGGAGTTAATGAAACACGGTTTTCATTGTTCTTAATTTCTTTTGGTATTCCAATTTTCATTTGGTTGGTGTTTAAGGTGGGGTTCTGATTATTTTTTTAATTCAATATTTGTTTTCTTTTCTCGAAAACAATATTCGTTTCGTTGAATCTGCAGAACCCATTCGCAAACTCAAAGAAACAGCGCTAAATTACAACAAAATTTTTTAAAATATCTAATTGCAACAAATTATTTTTACAGTGTTTATTATTCTCTATTTGTCTGTTTGTCTGTCGTTTAACTGCTTGGTTTTTACTTATTGACGGTAGCGGATTGTTCTGCAAACATTTTGATAGTATTGCTGGGCGGATATTGTCTTTTTGAAACTTTTTCAAATATTTATTCATTCTCAACTTCGCGGATTTTCTTGATAAATCCATGCGCAATAACAAAGAAATAGAATGCCCCCGACCGGGAATTCTATTTCTTTACCGTGAACAATTCGTTTGCGACGACGAACTGAAAACCTTTTAATGCCGCTATCAGTCTTTTACTCTTTAATAATCTTCACTTTCTTGTCGTTAATATCAATAATGTACATTCCCGGCGCATATTCCTTCATATTTATTTGTTTGCTTCGCGAAGAAAGAAGCAATTGACCTGCCAGATTGTACAATTTTACATTCGGTAACGCATCCGCTTCGTATTGGATATGAAGCATGTCTTTCACCGGATTGGGGAAGACATGGATATTGTTGTTTAGCGTATTGGGTAGTCCGGTGCCGGAGAACGGAGAATAAAAGTACTTGGTAATCTCGTATTCACTATCCCAAACTCCCTGCTCATTTGCAGTGAAGTGTTTTACTTGTATGAGGTTGTAATTTGTCCAAAACGATATAGGATTTGCTAAGAGCGAACTGGCGGTGTTATTGCTGTCATAGCTGTATTCATCTTTGGAGTCGTTTATCCAATTGGATGTATTGCTGTCATAGTTGAAATCCACAACCTCCGTAACATTGCCTTTATTGTCATGTTTCAGCTCAGTTTTGTATTCTTCAATCCATTTCGTTGCGTTTGCATCCCAATCATATTCAGTGTATTTTGTTAAGTATCCATTGCTATCGTAAACGTATTCCGTTTTATCCTCTTCTATCCAGCCGGGTTTCATCTCGTCCCAACTGTAAGTTGTAAAGCGAATCTCGTTGCCGTTACTGTCATATTCCGTTTTATGTCGATAATATCCAACCCATTCCAGTTCTGATTCATCCCAATCGAATGCGGTGTATAAAGTCTCATTTCCGCTATTGTCGTAGGTCATTTCGAATCTATTCTGATTTGTCCACTCCAAACTCACATTATCAAAATATTTGCTTTCAGACCAATCGTTGTTCCCATTGCTATCATAGTGAAATGATGTTTTGTTTAATATTATCCACGCGTTAGTCATCATGTCCCAACTGTATGATTCGATACGTTCCACTTTGCCATTGTTGAAGTAAAAATAATCATTTTTATTAATACCATACCATTGCTTTAATTGCTCAATCCAGCTAAATGAGGCGATAGTTTCAATTTTTCCATTACTAGTATAGGTGTAAGTAGCTTTGCTGAATTTCATCCAGCTTGACGTGGATGCATCCCAAAAGGAAGTAATCACCTCTTTCAAGCCACCGGCGCTATTATACTCATAGTCTAACTTTGTGCGCTGCCATTCTTCATTTTCTTCTTCCCAATTGTATGTTGTGTATGAAGTGTAATGTCCGGCATTGTTGTAGGTTACCACATGTTTATTTACGTGAATGCCGGATGATTTTGTAACTAAGGCGCTATCAAGCTTTATCGTGGCTGCATCAATCTGAAAAGCCGGTGCTTTGAACGTACCGGAACTAAAAATTTTTTCTTTCCAAATTCTCAACGCAACTTCGGATGCGTTTTTAGAAGGGTGGCACGTCAAAAAGCGCGTCATTTCATGTCGATTATTTAACTGATTTTCATTTTGTTGTGTTATGATTGTTATTTTGGGGGTGAATGCAAATACAATACATCCATACAATATGATGCCGAGTGAGATAAATATACGTTTCATAAGGCATGTTTATTAAAAGTGGTTGTTTTTATTTTCAGGCAATAGTTATGAGGGGAATAAGATAATTTTCCGAATTAATCTAACCCGATGTTTCTACTCTGTTTTTTTAATGAAGCAAGAGCAATGCCCTCCGAATTTATATGCCTGCTTAAAGTTTAAAGATACCGATTTTTATTATGTTTGCGATACGAAAGAGATGCTTAATGCGTGGGACTTTATTGGATTTCTTGATGAAATCGTTGATGCTACATGAGATTATTAGCTTCGCCGGGATGATTGCTTGTTTGAAGTTGCGCTATTTTTTCTTCGTAATGATGATAACGCCATTTTTAGCTCTTTCTCCATATTGTTCCATCGCTTTTTCTCCTTTCAATACAGCGATCGACTCAATAGCATCGGGTGAAACATCGTTGAGTGAGTGGGCTTCTGTGCCATCGATTATCACGAGTGGTTGCGCGTCTTTTGGCACGTTCTTGTCAAAGATTTTCGAGCTTGCTCCAGTCTCCTTATCCCGAATCATTATTTCTGTTTCGTTCGTACTCCCGGTGTTTTTTTGTGAGATGCCATTGATGTAAATCGTGTTCGCGGGGCAGTCAGGGTTAAAACTTTCGTCGCCCTGCATTCTGAATAAAAAGGACTGTTTCAGCGTTTTATCCTTTTCCGAGTTACCAAAGATAGCGGAAGGAACTGAGCTGAGCACCCGTTTCACTTCGCTTGTCAACGTATTTATCACATCTTTCCGAACATTGTCGGGATATTTCGATGTGGTGTGTTCTATGATTATGTCGCGAATATCTCCATTTTTAGTTACTAAGAATGAAGCGGTAATCAGTGCCTGAAATTCATTGCCCTGTGCCGCCGATGGGTAGCTAATTGAATTTACTATATGTGCTTTGAAGGCTTCCTGTGGATTGGCATCTTGTTCGGTAACGATAAAATTCAACGAAGCTCTTGGGCTTGCCACTGTATCTTCTCCCGACAGTAACAGTAGCGTGAACAGCAGAATAACAAAGCCAGTGGTACGATTCGCAGTTTTCATTCTATTTGGTTTGGTCAAAATTGTACTGAATATTTGTTTCGAATTATAATGTTTGCCGTTTCCATTTAGTTGAGTGTTTTAATGTAAATTAACGCGTATCAGATGTTGTTTTTTTGGGTTATGCATTGGTGTTGTCAATGAATAGAGTTGGGCTGAGCTCCAAATTACCCATTGCGTGTTACAAACGAGGGTAAAAATGATTTACAAATGAAATTGTTGCATGACAAAAAGGGTTGTAACGGCTTGCAAAGTACGATTGTTACACGACAAAACGGGTGGTAAATGAGTTACCACTAAAATTGTTACACGACAAAACGTGTGGAAATGAGTTACCACTAAAATTGTTACACGACAAAATGGGTGGTAAATGAGTTACCACTAAAATTGTTACACGACAAAACGTGTGAAAATGATTTACAAATGAAATTGTCAATTGACAAAATGGGTGAAAATGATTTACAGATGAAATTGTCAATCGACAAAATGGGTGAAAATGATTTACAAATGAAATTGTTACATGACAAAACGGGTGAAAATGATTTACAAATGAAATTGTTGCATGACAAAATGGGGTGAAAATGATTTACAAATGAAATTGTCAATTGACAAAATGGGTGGTAACAGCTTGCAAAGTACGATTGTCAATTGACAAAACGGGTGATAAATGATATACGGGTTTGATTATTGCTTGATAAAACGTGATATCAACATCTTGATATTATCTCGTGTCTTGTCCTAATTTGGGTTTAACAGATTAATGATCAATTTCTGCCTATTCTTATTATTAGCTGATGGATGAAAATAAAAAATCCTTGATAGAATAATTTCTATCAAGGATTAAGATAAAGTGCGCAGGATGAGACTCGAACTCACACACCGCAACCGGCACTACCCCCTCAAAGTAGCGTGTCTACCAATTTCACCACCTGCGCATATTTATGAAAAGTAAATTTTAGTGTGATACACTTTTGTATCAATCAACACGAAGTACCCAAAACAGGACTCGAACCTGCACAGCCTTGCGGCCACTAGTCCCTGAAACTAG
>CAZMQV010000054.1:0-23815 GCA_964568675.1 uncultured Paludibacter sp. | reverse complement strand
CGGTCAGTAGTGATTATTTATAATACTATCTTCAACAAAACCGGATACAATATGCCGGTTTTGTTTTATCATTAAACAAAAAACACCATGATACGAAAAATTTTATTCATTCTAATTTCGGCTATAATGCCGTATATTTCTTATGCGCAGCAGCCCACAATCATACCGATTGAAACTGAAAATCTGGCAATCGCTTTGCAAACCGACAATGAAAAAAATCTGAAAATAATCCATTCGGGACGCGCGCTAAGCTCAAAATCGGAATATGCCGAAGCACTCAGGACGTTCAACTACGGTGGCACGGGCGATAGCCACAACAACTCCGCTTTCAGCACTGCCGGTATTATCAATTTTATTGAACCCGCAATTGCCGCAGTTCATGTGGATGGCAATAATTCACTCGATCTGAAATACCAAAGCCACGAAGTAATCAACACTGCCGATGGCGCTACGCTGACTAAAGTAACGCTCAAAGATCAGCATTATCCGTTTTTTGTAGAGCTTTGTTTCAAAGCCTGGAAAAACGAAGATGTAATAGAGCAATGGAGCGTAATCCGCCACGCCGAAAAAGGAGAAGTAACCTTAAATAAATACGCCTCGGCCAATCTCTATCTTTATGACACCGAATATCACCTGACAAGCTACAACGGCGATTGGGCAAAAGAGATGCAACCCGTTACCACACACTTGCAACAAGGCATGCACACCATCGAAACCCGAATGGGTACTCGTGAGAATTTGCACACTTCGCCTAACTTCATCCTTGCAATGGGTGGCACTGTAAGCGAAAAGTCGGGTGTGGCGCTCATGGGTCAAATAGCATGGAATGGCAATTTCTCCATTCAGTTCGAAACCGACGTGTTCAAGCACCTACACATTGTGGCAGGTATCAACCCATTTCAGTCAGCTTACAAGCTGAAAGCAAACACACCACTCGAAACTCCTCGATTCATCTACACCATGAGTTTTGAAGGTACCGGAAAAGGAAGCCGCAACCTGCAAAGATGGATGCGCAATCATCACCTCCTCGATGGCAAAGGCGAACGGCTGACACTGCTCAACAACTGGGAAGCTACCTACTTCGACTTCGATCAGGAGAAATTAGTCAAGCTGTTTGATGGCGCGAAAGAACTTGGCGTCAATCTGTTTCTGCTCGACGATGGTTGGTTTGCCAACAAATATCCGCGCAATAGCGACAATGCCGGATTGGGAGATTGGGAATCGAACACGAAAAAACTACCCGATGGAATACCCTATTTAGTAAGCAACGCGGAGAAAAAAGATGTAAAGTTCGGAATCTGGATAGAGCCGGAAATGGTGAACCCCAAGAGTGAACTTTATGAAAAACACCGCGACTGGGTGGTTCGTCATGACAATCGCCCGGAAGTATATTACAGGCAGCAGTTGGTGCTCGACCTGAGCAACCCCGAAGTGCAAGATCATGTTTTCGGGATAGTAGATAAGCTATTCACCGAAAATCCAAGCTTAGCCTACATCAAATGGGACTGCAACGCGCCGATTTTCAACCCACATTCAAAATACCTCGAACGTAAGAAGATAGCGCAGTCAAACTTTTTTGTGGAATACACCAAAGGATTGGAATCGGTGCTTCAGCGCATACGGGCAAAATATCCTACCGTGCCCATCATGCTTTGCTCGGGAGGCGGTGGACGTTCGGACTACAGTTTGTTTAAGTATTTCACCGAGTTTTGGCTGAGCGACAACACCGACCCGCTCGAGCGCGTGTTTATGCAGTGGAACTACTCCTATTACTATCCGGCTATGGCCATGTGTAGCCACGTAACCGACTGGAGTCACACCAAATCGCTCAAATACAAAATTGACGTTGCCTCCATGGGAAAACTTGGTTTCGACATTCAAGTGGCGCATTTGAGCGAAGCCGACAAAAAATTTGCCATCAAAGCGGTAAAAAACTACGACAATTACAAACACATCGTGTGGCATGGCGACATGTATCGCCTGGCAAGCCCTTATGAAGGCGATAAAGCATCGTTGATGTATGTTTCCGCCGATAAGCGACGCGCGGTGATGTTCAATTATCTGACCAACTGGCGCTACAATGCTGATAACCGTTCGCCGGTGCGCCTGGATGGCTTGAACCCACAAGCGCAGTATCGCGTAAGCGAGATAAACCGCTACAATCAGAACGACGACGAGGCGGGAAAAATCTATTCCGGTGATTTTCTGATGAAAATAGGTATCAACGCGAAGGTGAATACAGGAAATACCAGTAGTGTGATGCTCATTGAAGCAATCTGAAAAGTCTGAACCTCATTAATAATAGTATGAGAATCGGATGAATGATGAAGTTATTTTTGCTTAGCGAACATCAATAATTCCGAATTAAAATCTTGATAAGCACCGGTCGGCAGGGTTGATAAAATCCCACCGACCGGTGTTTTTGTTTGACCTTTTATTAGCAGTCATCCCAAATCAGTCGTCATGCTCCTCGAGGTTGGATATGAAGGCTGATTTGGGATGATTACCATATTGAGCAAGACAGATAGGTAATTACCCCTATCTGTCTTGCTCAATTCATACCTCAATTTTCATAGTTCACTTCTTCGGCTCCGCCTGCTCGGTGAGGTCAAACGGATTGAAGTAATAGATATTTGATTTTTTATAAAGTGGAAACTGGAGTTTCAGCCGGTTCAAATATTCATCGTAATTGTTGTTTTGCCCCCAAGTGGCTTCGGCTAACGCGCTGATGCGCGGATAAATCATAAAATCCATTCTTTGTTCCGATTTCACAACTTCCGTCCACAAATTTGCCTGAAAACCCAATACTTGATTTTTGTATTTATCAGCTACCAGGTTGTTAGTCGAGAATTTGTAAACCTTTTCCAAATCGCTAAAATCCTTTGACCAGCGTCTGCCCACTTTGTGAGATTCATCTTGAACGAAATCAAAATAAAACGGAATGCGCGGACACAATACCACCGGATATTTTTTATCCAACGCTTTCTGCAATTGTGCTTTTTGGTCGTGTCGCCACCAGAAGATGATGGTTTTGTCGGTTGGAAGCGATATTTCCGCCATTTCATCCCAAGCCAGAAGTTTATTGTTCATGGCAAACAGTGAATCCGCCATGCGCACCATAAAGTATTTCTCAACTTGCGACAAATCGGTCATGCCCTCACGTTTCATCAATGCTTTCACACCCTCGTTGTGGTTCCACTGTTCGTTCCCGAAATGCACTTCGTCACCCCCCAGATGAATCATCTCCGACGGGAACAACACATTCACCTCCTTCAGGATGTCGGTGAGATATTGATATGTCTTTTCGTTTCCTGGATCGAAAGTGAATTCGGGATAACGCGCTGAACCACCACCGCTAAATTGAGGATAGGCACGATTGGCAGCACGGGCGTGACCCGGCATATCTATTTCGGGGATAACCACAATTTTACGCTCGGCAGCATAGGATACTATTTCTTTGATTTCCTCCTGCGTGTAATATCGGGGCGGTGCATTGTTATCGGTGAAATTGCCAACGCCGCCGGTATAGGTGAGCAATGGATATTTTTTGATTTCCATGCGCCATCCCGGTTCATCGGTCAGATGCCAATGAAAACGATTGAGTTTGTAGAGTGCCATGTAATCCAATAGTTGCATCAACTTCTCTTTTCCAAAGAAATGACGTGATTCGTCCAGCATAAACCCGCGCCACTCATGAAGGGGTGCGTCATCAATATTCCAGCAGGCAATCCGCTTGTTGGTGCTCGTTGCCACCATTTGCAACACGGAAGCAATGCCGTTGAAAATGCCTTCATCTTCCGCAGCAGTGATTTCGATACGGTTTACTTTCATCCTAATGGAGTAAGCGCCCTTCACATCGTTCACCGATCCTTTTCTAATTAGGGAGATATCGGCTTTGTTGGCCGACTTGTCAAAGATTGCGACAATTCCTTTGTCTGAAAAAAGTTGTTTTTGAAGATAATAAGCTTCTCCGGTAAATGCCTCATCGAAAGCGATTTTGATTGTTCGCTCAAAGTTAAATTGCTCACCAACTGCAGCATAACTCTTCGGCAAAGGGATGATGGAAATCGCTTCCTGTGCGAAAAAAGACTGAGACAATGCAGAAAGCATAAAAATTAAAAGATATTTCTTCATCTGTTTATCTGTTTATTGTTTGCGATAATCAATTCTTTTGATAGAATTGTACTCTTTAGAGTTCCATATTCATTCCTTTTGCCTTTTCTTCATTCATGATCTGTTTGAGGAAGCGGACAATCAATGGATTTTCATCGGCTACGTTGTCATATTCGCCTTTATCGAACTTGATATTGTAAAGTTGATCTTGCTTGTTGCTGCCCAACTCGATATTGGTGAGCCTTTGGTAAGGCAATCCGTTATTAGGTTCGATATATTTCCACTCTTCTGTCAGGATGGTCAATGAATATCCGGCACCGACCACATAATCGCGACCTTTCATCTCTTTCCCCAGCCAGGTTTGCAGATGATTCTGACTGTCGCTCAAATCCTTAGCTTTCACCTCAACATCCGTCAGATCCGCCAGTGTTGCCAGCATATCAATTTGCGACACCAATGCGTTCGACACCTTTTGCTGGACTTCTCCGGGCCAATGCACGATAAACGGAACACGAGTGCCAGCTTCGAAAGTGCTGTACTTTCCACCTCGGAATGGTCCCCACGGTTTGTGGTTTTGCAAGTTTTCAACTGATTGGTCGGAGTAACCATCGTCAACCACCGGGCCGTTGTCGCTGGTGATGATGATGATGGTGTTTTCAAAAACTCCGGCATCTTTCAATGCTTTCACCACTTCTCCCACCGACCAGTCGAACTGCAGGATGGCATCACCGCGAAGTCCTAAACCCGATTTTCCACGGAAACGGTCGTGTGGGTATCGAGGCACATGAATGTCGTTTGTTCCAAAATAGAGGAAAAACGGTTTGTTTTTATTTTCTTCAATGAAACGCACAGCACGCAAAGTGATGCTGTCGGCAATGTTTTCATCTTCCCAAAGAGCCGATTTACCACCTTTCATGTAACCGATTCGGGAAATGCCGTTCACGATGCTCTGGTTATGACCATGATTGGGGCTTGGCTTCAATTTGGTGAGCAATTTCGGATTGTCTTTCCCGGTAGGTTCACCCTTGAAGTTTTTGGTATAGCTCACTTCGATCGGGTCCTTTGGGTCGAGATTCACTACCCGCTGATTTTCCATAAATACACAAGGCGTCCGATCGGCAGTTGCCGCCATGATGTAGGAATATTCGAAACCTATTTCTTTTGGTCCGGGAGATACCAGGTCGTTCCAGTTTTGTTTACCGGTTTCTTCTCCCATTCCCAAGTGCCATTTGCCTATGGCACCGGTTACGTAACCCGCTTCCCGCATCATTTTTGGTACCGTATATCGGTTCGGCTTGATGATTAGTGCCGCATCCCCGGTAGCGATTCCGGTTCCTTTTCTTCGCCAGGGATATTCTCCGGTGAACATTCCGTAGCGCGACGGTGTGCTGGTTGCCGCCGCGGAATGGGCGTTGGTAAAACGAACACCGTTTCCTGCCAAGGCATCGGTATGGGGAGTTGCGATTCTGGTTGCGCCGTAACAGGACAGATCACCGAAACCGATGTCGTCCGCCATGATGTAAACCACATTGGGTTTCTGCTGCGCAAACACTCCGCCAAATACCAGCGATGTGGATAAGAGAGTCAAAGTCTTCTTCATTTTGTTATATTGTTTATCTGTTGTTTTATTTCTCGTCGGGCCAGGGACATGGCTTTCCTGATGTTTTAAAAATCGGACGCTGTGCGTCAACTTTTCGCAAATATTGTCCCAGGTCGCTTGAAAGTTCTTTGACAATCAAAGGATTTTCGCTCACTAAATTATGTTTCTCTCCAATATCATTTTCAATATTAAAAAGTTCCTTTTCTCCGGTTTCGTAATAGTAAACTAACTTCCAGTCTCCTTTTCTGATGCTGCTGGTGGTGCCGATTCCAGGACCGGTGTTGCCCCACAGATTGGGATAATGCCAGTAGAGAGACCGCTCTGACGCACTTAAATTATTGTTGAACAAGTTGGGCAGGATGCTTTTACCATCAACCTTCTGAATAGTTTCAAACTCTTGTACCTCAGCCATTTCCAGTAACGACGGAAAAAGATCTTCCACAATCATATAATTGTCATTTCTGGTAGCAACCGCCACCCTTCCCGGCCATTTCACAATAAACGGCACACGGATGCCTCCTTCATAAGCAGAACCTTTGCCACTGTTCAGCGGAGCATTTTGGATGTATAACGGTGCATCGCGCCACTGTTCGGAAGTAGTGAACCCTCCGTTATCGGACATGAAGATTAAAATGGTGTTCTCATCCAGATTGTTTTTCTCCAACCAATCCATGAGATCACCTAAACTTTTATCCATTCCCTCAATCAATCCGGCATAAGCAGCTTCCTTTTCCGACAATCCGTTTTCAATGTATTTTTGATAATACCGTTTGTCTTTATCGATGGGAATATGAATGGCGTAATGCGACATGAATAAGAAAAACGGTTTATCCTTGTGTTTCGCCTGTTCCAAGGCATCAATCGCCTCAATGGTGAGCGCTTCGGTTACGAAAATATCTTCACCCCAGTATTTTTCCAATCCGGGGACTACATTCAGAGGATTGGGTTTCCCATCTGTGCGGTTGCCAAAATTCTCTTCACCCAGATAACTTGCAAGACCACCGGCAGCATGTCCTGCAATATTGACATGGAAACCCAGATGCAGCGGATCTTCTCCCGGCGTGCCGATTGCGCCAAAATGTGCCTTCCCGCAATGAATGGTGTGATATCCGCTATTTTTTAGCAATTGTGGCAATGGCGTTACCTGAGCCGTATGAGGAATACCGGCAGATTGACAAATTCCGTTCACATTCCACTCGGGAAATTCCAGAATATCGCTTTCCATATCGGTCGATTTATCTTTCTCCAACGTCCAGTTGGTTACCCGATGGCGCGCTGCATTCATGCCGGTCATCAGGCTCACACGCGACGGTGAACTCACCGCACAGGCATAGGCCTGAGTAAACATCATTCCCATAGCAGCCAACCGCTCCATATTGGGGGTATGATAACGTTCATTGAGTGGAGTCTTCTCCTTCCAAAACGGTACTGATGTATCCTGCCAACCCATATCATCCACCAGAAAGAAGATGATATTTGGACGTTCGTCAGCAGCCGATTGCGCCTGCATGCCGAAAGCAGCAAGGGCGGAGGCTGCGAAAAGAGTTGTTTTTTTGAGTGACATATGGATGAATTTTGGATTTGGCACAAATAATGAAGATTCAAAAATAGTCAAAAATTATTGATAAGTGATCACCTTAATCAAAATTCTTTGGGTGTACCAATGGATCGATGAAAGTCTAAATAAAATTTCGGTAAGAATTCAACATTTATTTTCTTCACCAAAAGAGATTTAATCCAAGCACAAATTTGGAGTAAGTTAAACTTTAATTGTTGCAAATCTTCTTAAACTTCTTTACCTTTGTATAAACAACGTCCAAAAACAGATATAATAACATAATAATTATCAATAAACTGCGGAATGAAAAGGACACTCATTACTTCATGTATGTTTTTTGCATATTTTCTTACATTTGCACAAAAAAGCATCACCCCTCAAAGCACCATCAAAATCAACGAGAGCGACAGCAAAGAGCTGATTATCCAAAAGGCGGCGCACGTGATTCCATCAAACAATCAATTGAACGCATTGCGCAATGAATATATCGCTTTTATTCATTTCGGACCCAATACGTTCACACGCATGGAGTGGGGCAGTGGGATGGAAGATCCCAAAATCTTTGACTTAAAAACGCTGGATACCGACCAATGGTGTGCTGCCATGAAAGCCGGAGGGATGAAAATGGTGATTCTCACTGTGAAGCATCACGATGGTTTTGTGCTTTGGCAAAGTCGTTACACGCGTCATGGCATCATGTCCACCGGATTTCAAGAAGGAAAAGGCGATATCCTGAAAGACCTGTCGGCGTCGTGTAAAAAATTCGGTTTGAAGCTGGGCATTTATCTTTCGCCTGCCGATTTGTATCAAATTGAAAGTCCCGATGGACTATACGGAAATCTAAGTAAAAAAACCAAACGCACGATACCGCGCGAAATACCCGGACGACCCTTTCAGAATAAAACAAAATTTGAATTTGTGGTGGACGACTACAATGAATACTTTCTCAATCAATTGTTTGAAGTACTTACCGAATATGGCGAAGTGTATGAACTTTGGTTTGATGGAGCGCACCCAAAACAAAAAGGAGGGCAGCAATATGACTATGCGGCTTGGAAGAAATTGATAAAAACCCTCTCACCCAAAGCGGTGGTTTTCGGACGTGAAGATATTCGATGGTGTGGCAACGAATCGGGAGCAACCCGCAAAACCGAATGGAATGTGATACCATACCCACTTAACCCGGACACTACATCCAACTTCCCCGATATGACAAATACTGATTTGGGCTCGCGTGAGAAACTTTATAATGCGAAGTATCTTCATTATCAGCAAGCCGAGACCAATACTTCCATTCGCGAAGGTTGGTTTTACCGCGACGACACCCATCAAAAGGTGCGAAGCGCCGACGATGTTTTTGATATCTACGAACGCTCGGTAGGTGGTAACTCTACATTCCTACTGAACATTCCACCCAATCGTGAAGGAAAATTCTCACCGGCTGATGTCGCATGTTTGGACGAAGTGGGCAAACGTATTGCCGAAACTTATGGCACCAATCTTTTGGCAAACGCCAAAGGTTCAAAACAAGTCTTGGATAACAATCCAAACAGTTTTGTGTTGCTGAAAGAAAATAAGCGTGAGTTGCTTATTTCCCTGCCTGTGGAAACTACTATAAACCGTGTGATGTTGCAAGAAGCCATTGCCACGCATGGCGAGCGCGTAGAATGTCACGCGGTGGATGCCTGGATTGATGGCAATTGGAAAGAAATAGCTCGTGCTACCAATATCGGCTACAAGCGTATCTTGCGTTTCCCCGAAATTACAAGCTCGAAACTCCGAATCCGTGTTTTAGAGTCGCGCCTCGACCCGGCAATCAGTCATATTTCGGCACATTATTATCAAAGCCGACCACCACAACTCTCTTTCAAGCGCGATGTGAACGGTTTTGTAACCATTACTCCCGCGCAATCGGACTTTGGATGGAAGCCAAGTGGAGAAAATGCGGTGGAAAACCTGAATACCGGCTATACGATATTTTACACGCTGGATGGCAGTGAACCAACAAAAGAATCGAATCGGTATGAAAAGCCAATTTTTGTAGAGGGTAAAGAGCTGAAAGCCATTTCGTATATGAACGCGATGAGTGGCGCAATTGAAAACCGGCAATTTGGCTGGGTAAAAAAAGATTGGAAATTGCTCAATGTGAGCAGCGAACGTAAAAACAGAAACGGAGCTTTGGCTTTCGATGCCAATCCGAAAACATACTGGCAAAGTGCTGACAGCGACCAACCTCATTTCATCGCGATTGATTTGGGAGCGACACGGGCAATAAACGGACTTGTGTACACACCGCAAACTTCAAACTCCGAAGGCATGATGGCAAAAGCCAGTTTTCAGATAAGCGATGACGGTATCAATTGGCGGACGGTAGAGAACATCGAATTTGGAAACCTGGTAAACGACCCAACACCACGAACTTTTCGGTTTGTCAATACGATAAACACACGTTACGTTCGCATTCAAGCTACGGAAATTGCTGCCAATGGCAAATCACTTTCCATCGCTGAGTTGGACTTTATTTAATAAGGAAAAATGAGCACATTCTCAATCAAAGCTCTTGTTGGCTAAACTTAAATATGACAATTCGAAATAGAATCAATATTTATTAATCACAATTTATAGTATGCTAAAAAAATCAATCTTATCGCTGCTTATGGTTCTGCCCTTATTGCTCAGCGCGCAGCATTATGACGAGCTCACCGACAGCAAGCCTTTCGACAGCAAAGCGCATTGGGACAAAACATTAAAATCCGATTTTCAGTTTGAATGGGGAAATACCGATACCCGATATCCAAAGTTGTCCGTCCCAAACAAACCCGGGATGAATAATAAAGATGGAAACGCCTCGCGTGTGTCACTCGTAGCTTGGCGTGGCGAAAAAGTGAGCGCGCAAGCTGTGGTTTTCACCAAAGTTGATTTGGAAAATCTAAGTTTCCAGATTTCTGACCTGAAAAGTGGTGGTAGAATCATCGCCTCCGAAGTGGTGAAAATTCATCCGGTAAGCTATGTGATGA
The DNA here is from genome assembly GCA_964568675.1 of uncultured Paludibacter sp. GTDB lineage: Bacteria > Bacteroidota > Bacteroidia > Bacteroidales > Paludibacteraceae > UPXZ01. The sequence goes on along the minus strand of CAZMQV010000054.1, from coordinate 13,527 downwards.
CCGACGAACTGAACAAGGGAGGCGGTGGATGTGGACATCGTCCCGACCGACGCGCTTATGACTCCACATTGGTGGCTGATGTGCTAAACTACGAGACTAACAAACTTACCATTCCAGCCTACACCACAAAGCCGGTATGGGTATCTGTGGCAGTGCCAGCCGATGCGAAACCCGGTAGATATAGCGGTGTGTTGCGCATGAACGCGGGCAATAAAACTGCCGATTTGCAAATTGATATTACGGTGAAATACCGTGTACTCCCAGCTCCATCCGCATGGGGTATTCACCTCGATTTGTGGCAAAATCCATATTCTGTAGCTCGCTACCACAATGTGCCACTTTGGAGTAAAGCTCATTTTGACCTGATGAAACCGGTGATGAAACTCCTTGCCGATGCCGGACAGAAGGTGATCACTACTACAATCATGCACAAACCCTGGGCAGGCCAAACCGAAGACCATTTTGATAGCATGGTAACGCGTGTAAAAAAACTTGACGGAAGCTGGGAATATCGTTACGAAGTGTTTGATAAATGGGTAGAGTTTATGATGAACGAAGTAGGAATTACAGCACAAATCAATTGTTATACAATGATTCCCTGGGCTATGAATTTCGACTACTACGATGAAGCTACCAATCGCGTGCAGTTTGTCAACGCGAAAACGCATGAGAAGGAATATGCCGCTTATTGGATGCCATTCTTGAAAGACTTCGCGCGACACTTAAAATCTAAAGGCTGGTTTGAAAAAACTACCATCGCGATGGACGAACGAGCAATGCGCGACATGCAAAACGCAATCAAATTAATTAAAGAAGCCGACCCAAATTACAAAGTATCTTTGGCTGGCAACTATCACGGTGAAATCGAAAGTGATATTTACGATTATTGCATCGCGTTCGGACAGAAGTTTCCCGAAGAAATCAAAGCCAAAAGAGATGAAAACGGACAACGAAGCACCGTTTATACCTGTTGCACCGAATCTTTCCCCAATACATTTACTTTCTCTGCACCGGCAGAAGCCACTTGGATTGGCTGGCATGTGGCTGCAGGCAACTACGATGGTTACCTTCGCTGGGCATACAACAGTTGGACTGCAAACCCGCTACAAGATTCCCGTTTCCGTACGTGGGCTGCCGGCGATTGCTATTTGGTTTACCCCGACGGAAGAAGCAGTATCCGCTTCGAACGCTTGATTGAAGGTATTCAGGATTTCGAAAAGATTAATGTACTTCGAAAAGAATTTACAAACAATCCGGCTAAATTAAAAGCGATTGATGCTGCCATTGCTACATTTATGCTCAACAAACGTGGCAATCAGACCACAGAAACACAAGTACGCAATGCCGAGAAACTTCTCAATAGCTTGTAATACAAAGAAATTCATCGAAACAACTCCATACGACACAAAAAGATAAATATGGAGTTGAAAGACTTTTCTTCAATCATCATTTATTGATGTTAAAAAACGAAACAGGAAGTAACCAATTGGTACTTCCTGTTTCGTTTTTGATTATCGTGTCGCTTGAATAGTTTATTTTACTATTTTTGCTTCGATGTTTTTGTTTCTTATTTTCACAAAGAGGGCTGTTTCTCCTTTGAAATAGGGTGCGTTCAAATAAGCCAAGCCCATTCCTTTTTTGCTTTCCGGCTCCATCATGCCCGAAGTTACTTGCCCAATCACTTCGTTGGCAGAGTTGACCACTTCATAGCCGTGGCGTGGTATGCCGCGTTCTTGCAGTTCGAAACGCACCAATTTGCGCGACAGACCGGCTGCTTTCTGTTGCTCCAATCGTTCGCGGTCGATGAAGTTTTTACCTTCAGCAAATTTTGTTATCCACCCCAAACCGGCTTCAATAGGAGAAGTGGTGTCGTCAATGTCATTCCCGTAAAGGCAGAAACCTTTTTCGAGGCGGAGCGTATCGCGTGCACCCAACCCGATGGGTTTAATGCCGAACTCTTTTCCGGTTTCAAACAAAGCATTCCATATTTTTATTCCATGTTCGGGGTAGAAGTAGAGTTCGAAACCACCGGCGCCGGTATATCCTGTGTTCGACAGAATTACGTTGTCAATACCGGCAAAATCACCTACCGCGAAGTGATAATAAGGAATTTCGGAAAGATTGACTGAGGTAAGTTTCTGAAGCATTTCTGTAGCTTTGGGTCCTTGCACCGCAAGTTGCGCGGTACGATCCGACGCGTTTTCCAGTTCAGCACCTACGCTGTTGTTAGCTACCAACCAGTTCCAATCTTTTTCGATATTGGACGCATTCACCACCAGCATGTATTTTTCAGGCTCGAAATGATATACCAGAATGTCGTCAACAATACCGCCTTTGCCGTTGGGGAAGTAGGTATATTGCGCCTGCCCAATTGCAAGTTTCGAAGCGTCGTTGGAACATACGTGTTGAATCAATTTGAGCGCGTTAGGTCCTTTTACCCAAATTTCTCCCATGTGCGAAACATCAAATACGCCTACAGCGTTGCGTACGGTGATGTGTTCGTCGTTGATGCCGCTGTATTCGATGGGCATGTTGTAGCCTGCAAATTCATGCATTTTTGCTCCTAAGGCAATGTGTGTGTCAGTAAATGGAGTTTGTTTCATTTTTCTTTTAGATTTATCTTAATTAATTTTCAGTTCGTTGATTAGTCGTTCGGCTCCGCCAAATTTGTCCATCACCCAAAGCACGTAGCGAATGTCCACATTGATACAGCGTTGCAGATTTGGTTCGAAAATGATGTCGCCGCTCATTGCTTCCCAATTGCCATCGAAAGCAAGTCCGATAACTTCACCTTTGGCATTGAATACGGGGCTTCCGGAGTTTCCGCCCGTGATGTCGTTGTTGCTGATAAAGGCTACGTGCATTTTGCCGGTTTTAGTGTCGATGTATCGTCCATAATCACCCTTTTCAATCAATGATTTTAGTTTTTCAGGAACCACAAACTCCGGATTGTTCGCATCTTCTTTTGCTAAAATACCTTTTGTGGTGGTGTAGTAGTGGTATGACGCACCATCAGCAGGCTGATAGCCGAGTATTTGTCCATAAGTAAGGCGCATGGTGAAGTTCGCGTCGGGATACATCGCTTTGTTCTTGTCGGCAGCCCATTCCTGAAGTCCTGCCACATAAAGCCGCGTGTTGGTTTCGATGTTTGCCAACGCTTTGTTGTAATCCGCATTACGCAACTCTTCGATTTTAATTAGAATGTCTTTTCCAAACGTAAAAGCAGGATCTTTTTGCGCTTCGAATTTCGGGTTTTTCATTGCCGTAGCAAGTTTTTCTTTCGAAGTGAAAACTGATTTTTTGTATAAATAATCAGTAAAACGAGCATTGTTGCCTTTGAATTTTTTATCGATGAAGTTGTAAATTTCAGGCAACATTTCGGCTGGAACCGATTTGCGGTAAGCTTCGAGTAGGTTGGTGAAAGCAGATTTATCCACTTCGGAATAATAATCGGTGAATACTTTGTTTATCGCTTCCGATTTTTCTGTATCGCTTATTTCTTTACCGATAATACTGCTTGCAGCTGAAGCTATGTTAGGAAGTTCTACGCCTGCCAAAAGCGATTCGCGAAGGTATTCGAGCGCGTGTTGGTTTTTGTCAATCATCTCAAAATCTCTCTTCAATTCCGTCAGTACCATGCCATATTTCTCTTTTCTTTTCGCGTTGGCGTTCACCCATTTTATAAATTCGGCTTCTTGTTTCTCTTTTTCGCTTATTACGTTGAGGTTTTTAATCGCATTGTTCATCCCGATACTGTTTTTCCAATAATTGGAGCTTCCGGCATATTTGTTGGCATAAGCAATGTTGATGGCCTCATCGGCGAGCATGAATTTTTTCCATGCTTCTTGTTTCACACCGCGCATTTCAATACGTGCGCTATTGCCATTTTTCACCCGGTTTTTGATGCCAAAGGAAGTGGCATATCGGTCGGTTGAGCCCGGATTACCCATTATCATCGCATAGTCGCCTTCCTGGAATCCTTGATTAGATACCGGTGCAAAGTGTTTGGGGGTGTAGGGTACATTGTTTGCTGCGTAGTCTGCCGGTTTGCCATTTTTGTCGGCATACACGCGAAATACCGAGAAGTCGCCCGTGTGACGCGGATACATCCAGTTGTCGGTTTCTCCTCCAAATTTTCCGATCGAAGAGGGTGGGGTGTAAGCAAGGCGAACATCGGTAAACCGTTCATAAACGAAAAGATAATATTCGTTTCCGGAGTAGAAAGACCGAACTGTTGCCGTGTAATGCGTGTTGCCTTTAGCCTCTTTTGCTATTTCGGCGCTTACAGTTTCTATCGCTTTCGCGCGTTCTTTGCCAGTGAGCTTACCTGCTTTCTCGATAACTCGTGAAGTAACATCTTCTACTTTTACCATGAAAGTAACGGCCAAGCCCTGGCAGGCAAGTTCATCTTCAGCTTTTTTTGCAGTGAAACCATCTTTCAGATAGTTGTGTCCCACTTTGCTTAGTTGCTGGATGGCGCTGTAACCACAGTGGTGGTTGGTAAAAAGCAATCCGTTTGGCGACACCATCACTCCGGTGCATCCTCCGCCAAATATTACTACGGCGTCTTTCAGGCTTGTTTTGTCGTTGCTGTAAATTTCGTCGGCTGTCATGCTTAGCCCGAGTCCTTGCATTTTTTTGATATTTAGTTTTTCAACTAAAGGCAACATCCACATACCTTCGTCGGCTTTCACGCCGGTGAGCATGATAATGGATAAAAGAAGTAACGTAATTTTTTTCATTTTTTTTTTGTTATTGCATAAATAATAATCACTTTCAAAGCCTCGTGAGGGTAATCGCGAGGCTTTGAAAGGATGGTAAATTAATATTTTAAATTGATTGGATTAAGGGATGTCAACAATTGTAATCCATCCGTGTGTATCTGGTTCGTCGCCATACTGAATCGCGCGAAGTTTGTTGTATAGTTTTGTACACCATTCTCCCGGCTTGCCATCTTCGGAGAAAACGTAAGAAGTTTTATTGTCGAAGTCGTCAATGCGTTGTATTGGGCTGATTACGGCAGCGGTGCCACATGCGCCTGCTTCATCAAATGTTGCAAGTTCTTCTTCGGGTATTTGCCGACGTTCCACTTTTAGTCCCATTTCTTCTGCCAACACCATTAAACTTTTGTTGGTAATTGAAGGTAGAATGGAGCTTGATTTTGGAGTTACGTATGTGTTGTTTTTAATGCCGAAGAAGTTGGCGGCGCCACATTCGTCGATGTATTTCTTTTCTTTCGCGTCTAAATAGAATACCGCCGAATAACCCATGTCGTGGGCGCGCATGCCGGCTACTAAACTTGCCGCGTAGTTGCCCCCAACTTTGTAGATGCCTGTTCCAAGTGGCGCGGCGCGGTCATATTCGCGCATGATGACAAAAGGTGTGGTCTGAAATCCACCTTTGAAATATGGACCAACCGGTGTTACAAAGATTAGAAATTCATATTCTTTAGCAGGACTCACGCCTACTTGCGCGCCGGTGCCTATCAGCAAGGGGCGGATGTAGAGTGAAGCGCCGCTTTCATAAGGTGGAACAAATTTTTCATTCAACCGCACTACTTTCAGCACAGCTTCTTTGAACATTTCCTCCGAAATCTTTGCCATCATAATGCCATCGCACGATGATTGAAGGCGTTTGGCATTTTCATCGAGGCGGAAAATGCGAATTTTGTTGTCCTTGCCTCTGAATGCTTTTAATCCTTCGAAAGCTTCTTGTCCGTAGTGAAGACAGGTGGCGGCTATGTGCATGGGCATATATTCATCATCGTGAACACGAATTTCACCCCAAGCGCCGTCTTTGAATGTGCAACGTACGTTGTAGTCAGTTTTGCGATAACCGAAACCTAAGTTTCCCCAATCGATATTCTCCATGTTTTTCCTTTCTATACTTCGCCTGTTGTCTTTTGGGCAAGAGCGAAAGTATTTGTTTTTAATTAAATTATTTGTGCGAACTTATTTTTGATAGATAAAATTCAATTGTTTCTTCATCTTTTCAACGTCAGTATGGCTTCATTCCCCATATTAAAAAGCAAATCTACAATGCTTAAATCGGCTTTGAAGCCTAATTTCGGCGCAAACACCTGATAATAAGTTTTTGCTGCAGTTACAGATTCCTTTTTGGGATGAATAATCTCTCTGAAATCTGCTTTGTCATTGTATTCAAGCCGGTAGTTTTCAGTAAATTGTATCTCCGGCTGCATGTCAAGCAATTCGAAGATCAAAGTTAGCAATTCCCAATTGTAATCCCAAAGAAAACTACATTTTTTTTCGTAGAAAGGAGCAAAGTCATCCGCATAGTACTCAAAAAAAGGGCTGGAGTTGTATGCCGACTGCAAAGCGCGCCAATGTGCTTGTTGCCAGTTGCCATGATCTGATAGACGCACATCCCGAATCGCGTATTTTTTTCCGCTGTTGCTTTCAATCGGTATCGACAATGTTTCTATGCCATTTGCACCGGCAATGTGGCAGCGGTTTCGGTAGGATTGTTTGATGAAATGTTCGTTTGCTTCAAGCAGTATCATTTTGGAGTTTATCATAGACGCAAACCAAGATACCGGTGGCAAATAGGCGGTAGAGAAAACAGCCCCCAAAAAAACATCGTTCTTTTGAGGGGCTGCGTATTGTAAGTATTTTTCTGATTTTTCAGCCATCGCTTTTTTTATCTTCTTGCGTTTTTGAAAAATCTGTCGAACCTGATTTTGCCTCCCAAGAGTGTTTTATCCTTGTCGAGCGATAGCCAAACAAACATAGGACAGCCTACAATGTGATCTTCCGGAACAAAGCCCCACGAACGTGAGTCGGCAGATCGGTGGCGGTTGTCGCCCATCATCCAATAATAATCCATCTGAAATGTGTAGCTTGTGGCTTCTTTGTCGTTGATATAGATTTTACCATCGCTTTTTATTAATTTATTGCCTTCGTAGTCGCGGATAGCTCGTTCGTATAGCGCGAGGTTAATCGGCGTGAGTGCCACGGTAGCACCTTTTTTAGGAATGAAAATCGGTCCGTAGTTATCACGTGTCCAGCCGGTGTTGGCTCCAAGCGGATACTCTTCGTTGTCGTAAATCCAATTAGGCTCAACTATTATCTTTGTTATGCCACTACTGTTTCGAAGCATTGAAAGCGCCTCATTGGTAAGCGGGAAATTATAGATAGGGTAGTTGGGGTCAAGTCCAAGCGCTTTGATAAATTCTACCATGGTTGAATTGTTCAGTTCCCAGAAATCTTCGTTGCTTACATTCAGCTTTTCTTTTAGTCTCTTGTTAATGCGCGTTCCGTCGGTCTGAACAAAGTAATTCAACTGAATCCCCGCAAAATGTTCTTGCTGTTTCCCGTTAATAATGAGCTGGTTGTCGATAATGAGCAGACTGTCGCCAGGAAGTCCTACACAGCGTTTTACATAGTTTTCGCGTCTATCCACCGGGCGATACATCACCTCGCCATACTGAGCCGGGTTCTCTTTGACCAGCTGCCTGCCGTATCGGTAACAATCGTCGGTAACAGGCGCAACGTGCAACACGTTTTCCATGTAATTCTTCCCTAAACTGTAGCAAATGGAATAGTAATCGGGATTTTGCATTTTAAAGGCAATGGTGTCGCCTGCCGGAAAGTTGAAAACCACAATGTCGTTTCGTTTTATCGTAGTCAATCCTTTCAGACGTCGGTATTTCACTTGTGGCTTTTCCAGATACGATTTGGTGTTGATGATAGGAAATGTGTTTTGTACCAAAGGGAATGAAAATGGAGTCATGGGCACACGTGGACCGTAAGTGGCTTTGCTCACTGCCAGAAAATCACCTACAAGCAACGTCTTTTCAAGCGAAGAAGTGGGTATCTGATAATTTTGAAAAAGATAATTGTTAATAAGCAACACTGCTATCAACGCAAAAACAATGGCATCGACCCAGCTCATAATGGAACGAACGGTTTTGTTCTTTGATTCTTTCCACCACGACCACCTGATGTATTTGGTAATAAACGTGTCGAAAATAAATGGCAGAAGTAATATCCACCAGTAATTGTTTAACCAGATGACGAATAAAATATAAATAACACACCATACGATTGCTTTAATCCATTGTTTGGTGGTTTTTTGCAAGCGTTCTCCGAATGTTCTTTTTTCGTTTGCCATTATGAATTTGTTTTTATTTCTTGTTGGTGATACCTGTTTGAAAATTTATTTGGAACATTGTCAGAAACTTATGCGATTATTTCTTTGAACATATCGTCCATGTTTAACATTCCTTTCTTGCCGGAAGTAAATTCGGCTGCAACAACTGCGCCAAGTGCGAAACCTTCGCGTCTTTTAGCATCGTGTGTTATCTCAATGCTGTCCACTTCACTTTCGTAGCGGATGGTATGAATGCCGGGAACTACACCTTCGCGGATGGATTTAATAGCCAAATCTTCCGGTTTTTCAGCTATTTCTTTAGTCCATTCATTTTTTCGGTCTAAATTCTCCAATATTCCTTCGGCAAGTGTGATGGCGGTACCCGATGGCGCGTCCAGTTTCTGAGTGTGGTGCACTTCGGTCATTTCTACATCATAATTTGGAAAATTGTTCATTAATTTCGCCAGATATTTATTCAATAAAGAAAAGATGTGCACACCCAAACTGAAATTTGATGCCCAGAAGAGCGTGCCATTGCTCGCTTCTACCATTGCTTTTACTTTTGAATAATTTTCGCTCCACCCGGTGGTGCCCGAAACGATTGCTACTCCGGCAGCAAGACAGTGTCGGTAATTCTCAATTGCTACCACCGGTGCGGTAAATTCTATTGCTACATCGGCGCTTCTGAATGCCTCGGATGTGAAATCGTCCTGATTGTCAATGTCAATTATTGATACTATTTCATGACCGCGTTCGCGCGCTATCCGTTCGATGGTTTTACCCATTTTTCCATATCCGATTAATGCTATTTTCATCGCTGTTTTATTTTTTGTTTAAAATGTTTTTTGTGGAAAATTTGACGTAATAATTTGAAGTTTTTTTAGCTGAAAGTTTGTCGATAATGAAAAGTAATACGATACTTTTTTTGTTTTATGCCCGATTCATTCGATTAATATTGCCTTGTCTGAAGCATTACAAGTGTGCAGGCTACTTCAACATCGATTTCGTTCACTCTTAAAATTTGCATAAACTCTTCGTTTTCCGTACCGGGATTGAAAATGACGCGGCGAGGCTTGAGCGATACAATGTAGTCATACAGTTCGGTTTGGTTGTGAGGCCCAACATATAGAGTTACCGTGTCGATATTTTCGTAGTGCTTTCTATCCGTTTCAATTGTTTTGCCAAATACTCTTTTAGCGCGTTTGCCGATAAGTTCAATTTTATATTTGTGTCTTATCAGGCTGTCGGCAGCCAAATATGCGTATCGGTTAGGATTGTCCGAAGCGCCTACTATCAATGTCGCGTCTTTTTGTATCATTTATTTGTAGTTCGTTATTTATGCGTTTAATGCGTCGAGCGCTTCAATGATTTCTTCGTTAGTAGCTATTTGGTTTATTGCTACTTTGCCCACATCGTGCAGTAAGGTGAAGTTAATCGCTTTGCTGTCATTTTTTTTATCGTGTGTCATTAGTTTGAGTAGCTCTTCGTAGTCATTGCATCCGCAGTCGTACGTTCCGTAGTTCTCTTTTATGAAATACTTGATTTTGAGGTATTCATCTTTTGGGAAACCAAGCTTCATTACCGAAAGATAGGTTTCGGCCACCATGCCGTAGGCGATAGCGTAGCCATGGAGCAACGGTTGATTGACGCGATACGATAGCGTTTCGATAGCATGACCGATGGTGTGTCCGAAATTTAGCGCTTTGCGTATTCCGTTTTCTTTCGGGTCTTGTGCCACAATGTCTTCTTTGATGTTGACGTTTCGTTGCAAAAGTAGTCGCAGCTTTTCGAAGTTCATCTCCTCCAAATCAAATTTCAGGGTTTCAGCCCAATCTTCTTTGGTGTAAATGAGCGCGTGTTTTATCATCTCGGCATAGCCCGAGCGCAGATTTTTATTATCCAATGTTTTGAAAAAACTTACATCTATCAGCACTTGCTTAGCCGGAGCAAAAGCCCCTATTTCATTTTTGTATCCCAGAAAATTGATTCCGGTTTTCCCTCCTGTAGCCGCATCTACAGCGCCAAGCAGGGTAGTGGAGACATTAATATATTCAATGCCGCGTTTGAATGTTGCCGCTGCAAATCCGCCAATGTCAGTTATCATGCCGCCACCAATGTTTATAAGCAACGATTTGCGTGTTGCTCCGTTTTCACTCAGAAATTGCCAAATCTGTGTCAAACTCGCGATGCCTTTGTTGTTGTCGCCGGCTTCTATGGTTATAGTTTTGCTGTTTTTTAATTTATCTGATTGTTGCAACAAGGGCAAACATCGCTCGCGTGTGTTTGTATCTGTCAGTAAAAAAATTGCTTCTGCCGGATATGCCGCGATTACATTTTCTAAGGCATCAATAATATCGGTTGACAGTATGGTGTTTGTAGGTGTCATTTTATTGTGTTTATCGCTTGTTCGTCAATTTTTTCACCGGATAAATTGCCGACATCAAGCTAACTTGCATTGAATTAATCTACAAAGATACGCTTTATTCTTAAAATATTATTTTGTTAGTAATGATTTTTTTACTTCATAGAGATTGTCTATAGCCTTATTGGAATGTGATTGCGAAATTTCATAGTAATAAATGAACGATTATTCATGTATTTGCATTATCTTTGCAAGCATAATTCAAAATAAAAAAAATAAATAGATGAATATGGATGAAGCAGCCTATATGCTGAAAGCTATTTCGCACGAAACACGATTGAAAGTAATTGACCAACTTCGCAACATCGAAGAGTTGAATGTGAGTGAATTGGTTAACTCTATCGGATGTGAGCAATCGCTTTTGTCGCACCATCTCACCGATATGCGCGCCAAAGGTATTCTCAATTGTAGAAAAGAGGGAAAAAATTGTTTTTATTCGTTGCGCAATAAGCAGATAACACAGATTTTGGATTGCATTCAATCTTGCAAATGTTCAAATTATTAAAAATTACACATGAATACATTTATTAAAAAAAATCGTTTAGGTCTCATTGGTGTCGTGCTTGGTGCAATTGGTGGTTATGCATACTATTATTTTATTGGATGCGCCTCCGGCACTTGTCCACTCACTTCCAATCCATATATTAGCGTGGTTTTTGGCGCAGTTTTAGGATATTTGTTTTTAGACATGTTCAAGAAATCGGAAAATAAGGATGAAAAAGCTTAAACAATATTTTGGAAAGTGGAGCGCTTCCCGCCTGCTGCGTTTGGCGCTCGGAGTAATTTTTGCATTAGCATATATTTTTGAAGGACAAGCGTTTTATCTACTGTTCGCCATTTTCCTTTTGGTGCAGGCAGTGATGAATGTTGGGTGCGGGTGTGCCACTTCAAATTGCGAAACAACTTCGTCGAATACCAAAACTACAGATTATGATTTTGAAAAACTGAACGTTGATAACAAAGACAACTAACTCTATAATAATCATCTGCGATAATAAAATAAACATCTAATTTAATATGAAGAATAAACGTGAATTACTTTCAGCATTGCTACTTTTGACCATCTCGGCTATGAGTTTCAGCTCAATGGCTCAGAGCGCGAATGTGAAACGTGAGATTAAAAATATCAATAACAACAATAAAACATCAAACAAAAAAATGGGAACTATTCATTTAACAAAAGAAGATTTCTTGGAAAAAGTGGTGGATTACATCAACAATCCCACCGAATGGAAATACTTGGGCGACAAACCCGCGATTATCGATTTTTATGCCGACTGGTGTGGACCATGCAAAATGATTGCGCCTGTGCTTGAGGAGCTTGCTGCCGAATATGGCGACCAGATTTATATTTATAAAGTTAATACAGAAAGAGAACAGGAGCTTGCAGCCGCATTTGGTATCCGAAGTATTCCTTCATTACTTTTCGTGCCAATGGATGAAGCTCCGCAAATGGCTCAAGGCGCATTGCCAAAACATGCTTTCAAAGAGGCTATCGAATCGGTATTGCTGAAAAAAGAAACTGTAAAAACTGAAGAATAATGAAAAGATCGATTTTTATTCCGATTATTGCTTTTGCCTTTGCGCTCACAGCATGTGGCTCAAACTCCAAAGCCGACAACAACAATAAAGATTCTGAAAATACAGTATCGACCGATGCTGCCGGTAAATCAACCGACAATGCCAATAAACCAATACATTTGACTACCGCCGAATTTAAGAAATTAGTGGTTAACTATGAAAGTAACCCAAACGAATGGAAATACTTGGGCGACAAACCGTGTATTATCGATTTTTGGGCTACTTGGTGCCCACCGTGTAAAGCCATTGCCCCCACGCTCGATGAATTGGCAAAAGAATATGCCGGGCAAATTTACATCTATAAAGTGGATGTGGATAAAGAGAAAGAACTTGCGCAGGCATTTGGCATTCAAAGTATCCCAACCTTGCTTTTTGTACCACTTGCGGGAAATCCGGCAGCAGAAATGGGAGCCATCCCAAAAGATAAGTTCAAAGAAAAAATTGACGGATTCTTACTTTCAAAAAAATAAATCACTTTTACCGGTTGAAGTGAAATTGTGAAACTCGTGTAATAAACTACTTTAAGTATGAGAGAAATGTTCATGGAAGTTCAGAGCAAATTTGATTTTGAACAAACAGTGCGATTGCTGAGCGAAAAAATCGAATTGTCAGGTTGGAAGCTTCTTGCTGTACACAACCTGCAACAATCGCTGGCAAACAATGGTTACGATGTGCAGCCCGTGAAAGTTCTTGAGTTGTGTAATCCACATCATGCGGTCAAGATTTTAAGTCGTGACGATGAACGCGTGTTTTCTAATCTGATGCCTTGCCGCATCTCGGTTTACGACAAAAAAGATGAAGGAACATACGTGTCGCTAATGAATGCTGGAATGCTTGCAGCTCAAATCGGAGGCGTTGTAGAAGAGGTGATGACTACCGTGTTTAATGATACGAAGGACTTTCTAAAAGCCATAGCCGAATAAGTAAAGATTTGTGATTAATACTGAAAATCCGTAGGCTTACCAAATCAGCCGTCATGTTTCACTAAGTTGAGCATGACGGCTGATTTTTTTTATTTTTTTAGTCATACTTGGAGATCAGACAGAGCGAATAACTCGGCACACTTGAAAACTTGGTATTAGGTGCACCTAACAGTTTTTTAATCCTGTTACTTGTTAGATTCGTTCAGAACGAGTAACTCGGTGCACCTGAAAACTTGATGATAGATGCACCTAACAGGTTTTTGAAACCTGTTAGGTGTTAGATTCATTCAGAGCGACAAAGTCGGTGCGGTTGAAAACTTGGTGATCAGTTAGCCCGACAAAGTCGGTGTGGCTGAAAACTTGGTGATCAGGTAGCCCGACAAAGTCGGTGTGGTTGAAAACTTGGTGATCAGGTAGCCCGACAAAGTCGGTGCGGTTGAAAACTTGGTGATCAGGCAGCCCGACAAAGTCGGTGTGGTTGAAAACTTGGTG
>CAZMQV010000053.1:0-24065 GCA_964568675.1 uncultured Paludibacter sp. | reverse complement strand
TTCGATAATGTCGCCATCGCGTACCAAACCAATATTGCCACCGGCGGCAGCTTCGGGTGAAATATGCCCGATTGAAAGCCCCGAAGTACCTCCAGAGAAGCGTCCGTCGGTAATCAGTGCACACTGTTCGCCCATGTGCTTGGCTTTGATATAGGAAGTGGGGTAGAGCATTTCCTGCATTCCGGGTCCTCCTTTTGGCCCTTCGTAGGTGATTACTACCACATCGCCGGCTGTAACATCGCCTTTTAATATACCGTGAACAGCGCTATCTTGCGAAGTGAATACTTTGGCAGTGCCACTAAATTTCCAGATATGCTCTGCCACGCCTGCTGTTTTTACTACACAGCCATCGAGGGCGATGTTGCCTTTCAGTATTGCCAGACCACCGTCTTTGGTGTAAGCATTTTCCATTCGTCGGATGCAACCTTTCTCGCGGTCGGTATCGAGGTTTTTGTAATTAGCGCTTTGCGATCCCATCACGATGTTGAATTTTCCACCAGGTGCGCTGCTGTAAATGCGAAGCGCATCCGGATCAACACAGGGGGATGTTACGGAGTATTTTGCTACTGCTTCGGCAAGTGTCAGTCCATCTGCGCGTTTCACACTCATGTCGAGTAAACCGGCTTTACCTAACTCTTCAAGAATACCGAGAATACCTCCGGCGCGGTTTACGTCCTGAATATGATATTTTTCGTGATTAGGAGCAACTTTGCAAAGACAAGGTACACGGCGCGAAAGCGCATCCATGTCGTCCATCGTGAAGTTGACACCTGCTTCGTGGGCAATAGCAAGAATATGGAGTACCGTGTTGGTAGAACCGCCCATGGCTATGTCCAGCATCATCGCGTTGTGGAAAGCCGCGGAAGAAGCGATGTTGCGAGGTAAAACACTCTCGTCGCCATCTCGATAATATTTATACGCGTTATCTACAATCATCTTTGCGGCATCGTAAAATAGTTGTACACGGTTGCTGTGTGTAGCTACGATGGTGCCGTTGCCTGGTAGAGCCAGTCCGATGGCTTCATTGAGACAGTTCATGGAGTTGGCGGTGAACATGCCGGAGCAGGAACCACAAGTGGGGCAGGCTGCATTTTCAATGCGCGACACTTCCTCATCACTAACCGAGTCGTCGGCAGCTACTACCATTGCGTCAATCAAATCGAGCTGTCTGCCATCCAAATCACCCGCTTCCATTGGCCCGCCTGATACGAATATTGCCGGTATGTTAAGCCGCATGGCTGCCATGAGCATGCCGGGAGTTATCTTGTCGCAATTGCTGATACACACCATTGCGTCGGCTTTGTGGGCATTGACCATGTATTCGATGCTGTCAGCTATCAGGTCGCGTGAGGGGAGGGAATAGAGCATGCCGTCGTGTCCCATTGCTATTCCATCGTCAACTGCAATCGTATTAAATTCTGCTGCAAAGCAACCCAGTTTCTCTATTTCAGCTTTTACTAACTGACCCACGGTGTGAAGATGTGTATGCCCCGGAACAAATTGGGTAAATGAATTGACAACCGCTATAATGGGTTTGCCCATCTGTTCTTTTTTCATGCCATTGGCTTTCCATAGCGCGCGTGCGCCAGCCATGCGTCTGCCTTGTGTACTTGTCGAACTTCTTAATTCCATAATTCTTGTATAAAAAAACCTTTCTCTTTATGAGGAGAAAGGTTTTCATGTTATTAATCTTTTATTTTATTTGCAACACAACCATTCTCACCTCTGAGTTTTAACCAAAAGCGTAAGGACGAGGACGAGAATAATATGGCTAAATTGCATTGTCATGTCTGATGTTATTTTTATTTTTCGATTGCAAAGATAAACCATTATTTTTAATCTGGCAACAATTTAGAAGATAAAATTCGATAAAAATGATATAATGTAAGAAATGACTTGAAATTCCTCCGTTATTGTTTTGTTTTTATTGCTGTATTAACCTCCTTTTTTTTGTGTTGATACGTTCGGTATTTAGAGCTGATTACCATTTTTTTTTACCTTAATAATGTAGTGAAAGTAATATTTTAAAAAATGTGGGTGATAATAATATTGAACGATAGATGTTCGAAACGCATCATCTAATTTATGATAATAGAAACAATTTTACTTGGGGTATTGATGTGTTGAATTTTATATACAATATCTCATTAAAACATTTTCAGAAAGGATGAAGAAATACAGTTTTAGCTTTCTTCAATTGTGCTCTAAGAGATGAGGCGATATTAATTTTTTTTTAGCTTATATTTATTGTAACTATATAGCCTAATAATATTAAGCGTAAAATCCCACCTAAATTTGACAAAGGATGCCTTTGATCATTGAATATGTTGAAAGTAAAATAAAAAGATGTTAGTTTAGTCATAATTGAGGAAATCCCGACATGAGAAGATGTATTTATTGACAACAAAGAGAGATGTTACCTATTTTATTTTTTTCAATTATAATTATGTGTCGTATTTGTAATATTTTGATATAGGTGATTGATATATAGTAGTATGAAGTGGGTTTCCTATGTATTAAGAAAACGCTTGTTGTAATTTATTTTATTTGTTGCAAGATTTGTAATAGTATTTGCAAGATTTGTTACATACATATCTGGGCGCAAGCTATAATTTTGCAACACTAATTTTAATTTATATATGTCAATGAGAAACAAATTTTTAATTACATTATTCTTATGCCTTTCGGCAACAGTATTTGCTAAGGCTCAAGATGTAAGCGGGACTGTCATCGATAGTAACGGCGAATCCATCATCGGAGTTTCGATACAAGAAAAAGGTACAAAAAACAGTATCATAACCAATTTAGATGGAAATTTCAAAATTAATTTAAAATCATCGCCTGCTATTTTAGTGTTTTCAATGGTGGGAATGATTTCACAAGAAAAACAGCTTAAGTTCGGCGATAATATTATTATAGTATTGCAGGAAGACACGAAAATGCTCGAACAAGTAGTAGTAACTGGCTATACCTCCCAACGTAAAGCCGATTTGACCGGAGCTGTGGCTGTAGTCGATATTTCGGATATGATGAAATCGGCCGAAAACAATCCTATAAAGTCGTTGCAGGGGCGTGTGGCTGGTGTCAACATTTCGGCTGATGGTAATCCGAGTGGAGCAGCTACAGTTCGTATCCGTGGTATTGGTACATTGAACAACAACGACCCGCTATATATTATTGATGGAGTACCCACCAAAGGCGGAATGCACGAACTGAATAGCAACGACATTGAGAGTATGCAGGTGTTGAAGGATGCTTCATCTGCAAGTATTTATGGTTCGAGGGCTGCCAATGGTGTGATTGTGATTACCACGAAACAAGGGAAACAAGGCAAAACCAAAGTCAGTTTCGACAGTTACGTTACGACCTCATATTATGGCAAGAGTGTAGATATGATGAACACCATGCAATACGGAGAGGCTTTGTTTCGCGCTCGAATAAACAGCGGTTTCGCGCCCAACGACAACAACCTGGGCTATCAGTTTGATTATGCTTACGATGACAACGGTTACCCTGTGCTCAACAATATGAAAGTGCCAAAATTTATTGACGCTAAAGATGGTACTAATTTGATGCCTTCGGCTAACACCGATTGGTTCAACGAAATTACACGCACAGGAGTATTACAAAACTATAATTTATCGGTAAGCAATGGGTCTGATAAGTCAAATTCATTCTTTTCGATTGGCTATTTGGACAACAAAGGAACAGTAAAGGAAACAGAATTTAGTCGGATTTCGGCACGTTTGAATTCGTCGTACAAATTGTTGGACGATATAGTTATGATTGGTGAAAACCTCACACTCAATCACACAAGTGAACTTCAGGCTCCAGGAGGTGTGCTGGATTTAGCTAAAATGTCCTTGCCAATTATGCCCGTAAAAAAGACAAACGGTGATTGGGGAAGTGTTACATCGGCAATGAACGACCGTGATAATCCTGCTCGAATTTTGGATTCAAACAAAGATAATCCATATTCATTTTGGCGCTTATTTGGAAATGCTTATATTGATATTCAGCCGGTTAAGAATCTTCACTTGAAAACTAATTTTGGTGTAGATTACGGCAATTTTTATCAACGCACGCTCACCTACAGCTTTACGGGAAGACTCGGTTCTGATTTGACATCATCGAAGATGTTTCAAAGTCATGCAATGAAATGGAATTGGGCAAATACTGCAACTTATGATTTGAATTTAGGCAATAATAGAATGGATTTTTTACTGGGAATGGAAATGAACTCATCCCAAGATCTTTCATTTGCTTCTGAAAAACAAACTTTTGAAGTGGAAACACCAGATTATATGTATCCTTCGGCAGGAACGGGTGAGGCATTTGCCACAGGTGGTGCTACCGGATTTAACTTGCTTTCTTACTTCGGAAAAGTCAACTATGTGTGCGACGACCGTTATCTTGCCTCAGTAACACTTCGCCGTGATGGTTCTTCGCGTTTCGGTAAAAATAATCGATATGCTACTTTTCCTGCTTTTTCGGTGGGATGGCGCATCAGTCAGGAGGAATTTATGCAAAACTCACAGTCATGGTTAACCGATTTGAAGCTTCGTGCCGCATGGGGACAAACCGGTAATCAGGAGGTTGACAATCTGGCAAATCGCACCATTCTGATAACCAACTACATTGGCGAAACAAGCGCTGGCATAAGTACTGGTACGGCGTATGACATTAAAGGCGCAAATGGCGGACTATTACCTTCGGGTTATCAGCTCAGTCAGCGCGGCAACGACAATATCAAATGGGAAACCACCACACAAACTAACGTAGGATTGGATTTTGTTCTTCTGAAGCAATCGCTTTATGGAACACTCGAATGGTATGTGAAACAAACGAAAGATATCCTTATTCGCCCGCCTTATCTCGGCGCTATTGGAGAAGGCGGCGATCAGTGGCAAAACGGTGCTTCGATGGAAAACAAAGGTTTGGAACTGACATTGGGATACCGCAATAAAACTGCTTTTGGCTTGAACTACGACTTTGTTGGAAACATATCGGGTTACAAAAATAAAATTACAAAATTGCCTGCAAGTGTTATTTTGGCTTATGGCGGTATAGTTAACGATAATATTCTTGGCAGACCGATAAACTCGTATTACGGTTATGTGGCAGACGGACTTTTCCGTACACAGGACGATGTGGATTATTATGTTTCGCAATCGGGAATGGGTATAGGCCGAATCCGATATGCAAACATCGTTGAAGATGGCGTAATTAGCGAGGCAGATCGAACATGGATTGGCAATCCGCACCCCGATTTTGAATTTGGATTGAATGTCAATCTCGAATACAAAGGTTTAGATTTAAGCGCGTTTTTTCAGGGGGTGTATGGAAACAAGGTAGTCAATAATACCAAACAATTTACCGATTTCTGGGCTGTTGCCGAGTTGAACATGAATAAAGGCACGCGCTTGCTCAATGCTTTCGACCCGATTAAAAATCCAAATTCGAATGTTCCGATGATTTCCCTTACAGATGATAACAACGAAAAGCGTTTCTCATCTTATTATGTCGAAGATGGGTCGTATTTGAAGTTTCGCAATTTGCAAATTGGCTATACATTGCCCGCCAATATCTCGCAAAAAATTAAAATGGATAAACTGCGTTTTTATATAAGCGGTCAAAACCTGTTTACTGTCAAAAGTAAAAGTTTCACTGGTTTAGACCCTGAAAATCCGAATCTGTCTTATCCGATTTCTACCCAATATACTCTTGGACTTAACGTGTCATTCTAAAAATAATAATATCAATATGAAAAATATAATTAAATCGCTGGTAATCATTGCAATCGTTTTGTTTTCGTTCAGTTCTTGCGAGGATTTTCTCGAACAGCCCGCCTCCGGAATTTTGGCGGAAGATAATCTGACGGGTGTAACACAAATCGAGAATGCTTGTATTTCGGCTTATGCCGGAATTGGAAACGATGAAATCAATCGTCCGTTGATGTTGTGGAATTTTGGCAATGTGCGTTCGGATGACGCATATAAAGGAGGCAACGACCAAAATGACGGTAACTGGTTGCATTTCCTCGAAATTTCATCCGATGCGTTCAACAGCAAAGACAACTGGTTGACGGATGTATTCTGGTATCGGAATTATGTAGTCATTTCGCGTATCAACTCAGCGCTTCGCTCATTGAATAACGTTAGCGAAGAAGATATGCCAAATAAAACGGTGCGGATTGCCGAAATGCGTTTCCTGCGTGGACACATGCACTTTATTCAAAAGATTGTATTTCATCAAATTCCTTTTATCACCGAAGACATGATGCCCGAGGATATTAGTGAAGAATCGAATGTAGCCTTGACTAACGATGAACTTTGGAAAAAAATTGTTGATGATTTTGAATTTGCTCATAAAAATCTTCCAGAATCGCAAAGTGAAATCGGTCGCGCTAACAAGTTTGCAGCCGCAGCCTATTTAGCAAAAGCTTATTTGTATAAAGCGTATCGGCAGGACGAAGCGCACAATGTAACGGAAATTAACCAATCAGAATTGCAAAAAGTGATAGCATTGGCTGACGAAGTTATTGCTTCGCCCTATCGCTTGGAAAGCGATTTTGCCAACAATTTTCTACCAGGTCGGTATGAAAACGGAGCGGAGGCATTGTTTTCCGTTCAATATTCGCAAGAAGATGGCACCACTTTCGGTCGTCTGAATATGGGTTGTGCTTTAACTACACCTACTCCGGGAGGCGATTTTAACAAACCTTCGCAAAGTTTGGTCAATGCCTTTATTACTAAAAATGGATTGCCCGATTTCGACGGTTACAACAAAGCCAATTACAACGAAGCTGCCGACAAAACAGACCCTCGCTTGTTTCACACAGTCGCCATTCCGGGTAAACCTTACAAATACACTAATTTGACCTTCGAAAACTCCAATTATTTCACAATTGGGCGCAATCCGTCGTTGTATGGCACTTATTCTTCATTGAAAGAAAACATCGATCCGCAAAGTGAATTTTATGTGAAAACGGGACCTTGGTATGCTAATTCAAAGAATTGGATTGTACTGCGATTCTCCGATGTATTGCTCTACAAAGCCGAAGCTTTGATTGAAACCGGAAATCATGCTGCCGCATTGCCCATAATCAATCAGATTCGTAATCGGTCAAAAGCAAGTACCGGCTTAATCTCTTTTGCTAAAAATGTGGATATAAAAACATACGAGGACGGCATTAATTGCTCTTGGAATAAGGAATTTGCTCGCAAAGCCTTGCGCTGGGAGCGACGTCTGGAAATGGCTATGGAAGGAAGCCGCTTTTTCGACCTCACGCGTTGGGGCATTGCCGACGAAACGCTTGACGCCTATTATCATAAGGAGCAAACTGTCCATACGTATTATCAAGGTGCTGATTTTCACAAGAATAAAGATGAGTATTGCCCCGTACCAGTTCAGCAGATAAATTATAGCAAAGGTACTAAAGGTGAGTATAAACAAAATTACGGATGGAATTAATTTTATTTTATAACTAATAAACTAAGGAAAGAATATGAAAAATAGATTTTTATATGCAATAATTTTGATTTTCACCGCAATGTTTTTTGCTTGTGAAGATAGTAAAAAAACGCTTGATTTTACGAGCGATGTGGATATTCACTCGTTCGCGATTAACGGAGTAGCGGGAACTATCAATGCCGAAAACTCTACAATATCGCTCATTTTGCCCAATGGTACTAATCTATCGGCTCTAAGCCCTCAAATATCAATAGCCATGGGTGCTACAATTTCACCCGTCAATGGTGCGCCTGTCGATTTTTCGAACTCAGCAACGAAAGGTAACGAAGTCATATATACTGTGGTGAATGGCGATTTGTATCAAAAATACAAAGTAAGTGTAGATGTGGCAAGGGCTAAGATTACTGCATTCCGTATCGGGACTGTGGCAGGAAGAATTGACGAATCAGCAAAAACAATTACAGTATATTTGCCCATAGGCACTGATGTGTCTGCGCTTGTGCCGTTAGTGGAATATACCAAAGGAGCTACAATCTCACCAAAAGAAGGCTCTGCTGTGAATTTCACAAAACCAGTTCAATACACTTTGAGTTTAGGCGGGTCTGATTTTGTATATACCGTAACTGTCAACCTGGGTGAACCACCGATTCCAAAATATGTGATTTTCAATGGCGAAGATGTTGTGCCACATTGGGCAGGTATTGCCGGAGTAGTAGAAAGTCCATTTGCAAACCCAAAAACTGACGGCATCAACACTTCGCCGCTTTGCGCTACGATATTGCGCAATGGTGCCGACACCGACGATGGAGGTAAACCTTGGTCAGGCGGAGCATTGTGGAACGCTTACAAAGTGAAGATTGATCCGGCTATTTACGGTAGTTTCTCGCTTAAAGTGATGAAAAGTGTGAAAGGAGATGTACAATTGGAAATTCAGGGTGAAAACGAATCAAATAAAGATTGGCTGAAAGTGTGGTATGTCGAAGAGCATTTAGGCGAATGGCAGGAATTGGTATTCCAAATACCCGAGGGACGTACTGCCATTATCAACAATATACTTGTAGCGCCGCATTGCCACGATGCCGGACAGCCAACAAGTTGGGCTACACAAAGAATGTATTGGGATGATTTAATAGCAATACCTAAGACAGAATAGATAAGAATCAGGACTTTCCAAGATTTAAAGCTTGGAAAGTCCATAATATTGCAAAAAATATGAAATTCAATCCAATAATAATTTCGGCATTAGCCTTGCTTTCGTGCAGTGCTTGTGAAAAGAAGGATATTCCGGATGACAAATCTAATATAGATATTACGCTAAACAAACGAGAACTGGCTGATGGCGAAGCGGCATATTCTACGTTTTTTAAGCCTATGGGTGGCGAAACCGGCGATCCTATGCCCTTTTACAACGAAGCTGATAAATCATTTTATGTTTATTATTTACTCGAAGCGCATCAAGGGCAACGCGGTGGCATATATCTGACCAAAACCAACGATTTCGCTAATTTCTCTACAGTGGCACAACCAGCCATTTTGGTAGGCGAAGCTAATACCCGCGATCAAGCCATTGGCACAGGAAGTTGTGTAAAAAAAGATAGTCAATATCATTTCTTCTACACCGGTTTTAGTAGTGCATTTGGCGATTACACGCAGGTGGCTGTAAAGGCTACTTCTACCGATTTGCAAAATTGGACTAAAAAACTAAATCCGGTGATGGCTCAAGCCCCGGCAGGATACAACCCACGCGAGTTTCGCGACCCTTGTGTTTATTTTGACGACACAAGAAGCAAGTATGTGATGGCAGTAGGTGGTGTCAAGAACGGTAAAGCCGCATTAGTGCGTTTTCAGTCAGACGATTTGAACAGCTGGGAGTCGATCGAGCCGATTGTGGCTACCATATCCGAAAAACCTGAAGCATTTCAATTTACAAGCGATTCAGAAATTTCGGAATGTCCCGATATTTTCAAAATGGGAGACAAATGGTATCTGGTTTTTTCGAGAATTAATCGCGATGCTCATCGTAAAACCTTTTACCGCATAGCGGATAATCCCAACGGACCTTGGCGTAAATGTAACGGACATGAAACATTTGACGGACTTTGGATGTATGCGGCAAAATCTGTTTCCAACGGCACTAATCGTTATATTTCGGGCTGGGCTTCGAGTGGTCAAAACGTTAATGGTAGTAATGAGTTGGATTGGGGAGGAATGTTAATCACCCACAAACTTGTGCAACAAGCAGATGGCAAACTTTACCCACAAATTCCCGATGCTGTTGATGCAAAGTACTCAAAACAGCTCGAATACAAGGATATAAAAAAGGAAGGAAACGTGACAGGGAGCAGTGATAATTTTACGATTAATAAAGGTAAAGTCGTTTTCAATCGTAGCATCTCTTCATTTAAAATAGAAATGAGAATAGATGCCTCGCAAGCTGCGAAAAATTTCGGTATAGCATTCGCTGCTTATGAAAATCAGCAAGACGCCTACAAATTGACTTTTGATTTGACAAGCAACAATGATTACAACTGCCCTGCTTTGATGATGTATCAACGTGGGAAAGAATTCAATTTTACGCCACTTGTTGTGTCCCAAAATAAGATTTTTGATGTTAAAATCATTGTAGAAAAATCAATTTGTGTAATGTATGTGAATGGAAATGTGGCTTTTACCAATCGAATTACCAACTTAAATCAAAATCCTTGGATGATTTTTTCCGACGATGAAATGGTGAAATTTGAAAACATCAGAATACTAAAACAGTAATTCACATACTTGCATCCTTGGAGTAAATGCTGATTAATAAAAACCCGATTCGTTAAAACCCCAGATTTTAGATAAACTTTTTACTCCATGCAAGATTTGTAATAGCATTTGCAAGATTTGTTACAAACCGATCAGAGGGATGACGGTATTTTTGCAAATCGAATTGAAGCTATAAAAACTTTCAAAACACGTATTAAAAAAAAATTTATATCTCATGAAAAAAACTTTTTTTATTTCTTTGGCTTGCTTATTGGCAAGCGGAGCTTTTAGTCAATCGACTGTTATTTTTGATGGTGAAAATTCAAATAATCGTAACCCCTGGTGGGGCTTAGACGCTACTGTCGAAGTGGTCAATTGGTTGCAAAAAGATGGTACAAACGCAGCCAACCCCAATTGGGGGGCTACAATATGGCGCTCCAACGAAAACCCCGCTTATGCAGGAGGTGGAATTAATCTGGATCTTGATATTACGGCGTACAATACAATCTCTGTTGATATATCGAAACGAGTTTCGGGAAATGTGCAAGTTGAATTGCAGAATGGCGAAACAAAGGCATGGTTAAATGTATATTATGATGCTAATGGAAGCGGTGGCTACGGTACGGGCACTTGGCAAACCCTCACTTTCAGTATTCCTGAAGGATGGACGCACCTAACGGCACTTTTGATTGCCCCTCACAACGAGAACACAGGTGAGAACCCGATTAACTTTACCGACGACGATGAACGGCACCGCATGAGCTGGGATAATGTGAAAGCATATCATGTTGACGACCTCGTAGTAAACGAAGATACAGAGATTATCGATAATAAGGAATATGCCAATATCACCGTCAATGCAGGTATAAAACTTACTGTAGCCACAGGCGGAAGACTTATTGCCAATAGTCTTACTCTGAAAAGCGATGCAGCCAACGGTACTGCCACTTTCCTGAATAATGGGAATACGACTATCGCAACAGCTAAGGTGGAGCAATACCTTTCCTCAGCCGACAGCCGCGAATGGTATTATCTGTCAAGTCCTGTAATCGGAGCAAAATCTTCACTTTTTGGCACAAGCAATAGGATTGGCTATTACAAAGAAAGTGAGGCAAGCTACACATCACCCTTTGATGTTGAAACCAAATTGCTGACCGGGTACGGTTATGTGGTGAATCTCGTCAATACAACAAATCCTACTTATACTTTTTTAGGTAAGATGAATGATGGCAATATATCTGTAATAGTAACACGTACCGGCAGCACTGCCGCCAAACGTGGCTTCAACCTTGTAGGCAATCCCTATCCAAGTTATTTAGACTTCGATGCTTTGCATACCGCCAATAGCAGTGAAATTCAAAGTACAATATGGACGCGCACTTTTGAAGGAAACAATATGGTATTTAAAACCTACAATGCTGATGCTCAAGTAGGCGATGACGACCAAACGACAGCACACATAGCTCCTTTGCAGGCTTTTTGGGTAAAAGTGTCGGATGCAGGTGCAGGAGATGAAAGTGAATCGCTCGATTTTGCCAATCTCATGCGTTCGCACAAAGGAACAAACGGATACTACAACCTGCGAGTCCCTAAAGTTGCATCGCGCCCGATGATTCGCTTGCAGGTAAATGATGATTTGAACAGCGATCGGGCTGTGATTCTCTTTGATGAAAACGCAGATAACAACCTCGATAGCTACGACTCTGAAAAAATGTTTGTAGAAAGTGCAGTTCCTCAAATCTATACGTTGGCAGGAACTGAAAAACTCGTAATCAACAGCCTAAACGGAACTCCCGACGACCGTGAAGTTTCCCTCGGTTTCAAAACCGACAAATCGGGCAATTTTACTATTAGCGCCATCACATTGGATAATATTGCTGATGTAATACTAATTGACAAACAGCAAAACGTAGAATTTAACCTCACTCAAGGGGCTTATGAATTTTCAAGCGAAGTGGTTAATAATTCCGATCGCTTTACAATAGGTTTTCGCGCACCGAACGTACCAACAGGCGTTGAGAATGTGTCGGCTAAGACAATAATTAGAAGGGATACTTATAACACCAAAGGAGAACTATTACAATCAGGCAATCTACATTCTTTGCCGCAAGGTGTATATATAATTAAACAGACCGATGACAAAGGAAATGTTTATACAGAAAAAATGCTGATTAATAAAAACCCGATTCGTTAAGAACCCCGATTTTAGATAAACTTTTTACTCCATGCAAGATTTGTAATAGCATTTGCAAGATTTGTTACAAACCGATCAGAGGGATGACGGTATTTTTGCAAATCGAATTGAAGCTAAAAAACTTTCAAAACAATTATTAAAAAATATATCTCATGAAAAAAACTTTTTTTCTTTCTTTAGCTTGCTTATTGGCAAGTGGAGCTTTTAGTCAATCGACTGTTATTTTTGATGGTGAAAATTCTAATAATCGTAACCCCTGGTGGGGCTTAGACGCTACTGTCGAAGTGGTCGATTGGTTGCAAAAAGATGGTACAAACGCAGCCAACCCCAATTGGGGGGCTACAATATGGCGCTCCAACGAAAACCCCGCTTATGCAGGAGGTGGAATTAATCTGGATCTTGATATTACGGCGTACAATACAATCTCTGTTGATATATCGAAACGAGTTTCGGGAAATGTGCAAGTTGAATTGCAGAATGGCGAAACAAAGGCATGGTTAAATGTATATTATGATGCTAATGGAAGCGGTGGCTACGGTACGGGCACTTGGCAAACCCTCACTTTCAGTATTCCTGAAGGATGGACGCACCTAACGGCACTTTTGATTGCCCCTCACAACGAGAACACAGGTGAGAACCCGATTAACTTTACCGACGATAATGAACGGCACCGCATGAGCTGGGATAATGTGAAAGCATACTATGATAATACAACAGCCATAACTAATGTATTTGACAAATCCAATATTATTAAATCCGAAATTTTCTCATTAAATGGAGTTTTGTTAAAAAACATGGATTTGAAAAATTTGATACAAGGTGTATATCTGGTTCGTAAGACAGACAATAAAGGCAATGTGTTAACAGTGAAAACTGTGAATGTAAAGTAAAAAAGGATATTAGGGGATTGGATGCGGTGTCATCTCAACGACTAAATATCGGATTAAAATTAATCCTAAAGTAATATTCCTAAAATACGTTGATAGATTTAGGGAGAAAGCCATTACACATCAAAGTGTCATTGCTTTTCTTCCTAAAAAGAAATAATTTTAATAATTTTGAAAATCATGAATACAACAAAGAAACAAGTGTACAAAGCACCGATAATAGAAACAGTGAATTTAGATTTCGCCATTTCCTTGCAATTGGAATCTACACAAAGTGAGAAAGACCCTTCTGGTGAACCTCAGTGGAGCTATGGTACTGATAATTTCAACAACGAACCCTTAGGCTGGGGTGAGAATTAAACCAAAACATTAGTACCACACAATAAAAACGGAAATGTAATTTCTGTATTGTTAACTAAAAAATCAAATATCTTATAAAAATGAAATTACCGAAGAAAATATCCACCATTGTTTTGTCCTGTATAGGATTCGTAATTATTTTGACATTTTGTTCCAATGAAGATAAACCTGCAAAAATTGATGTTAAAGAAAACACTGCGATTGAATTTAAGGCGGACAAGAATTTCTTGCTCTTGCCTTGCGAAGAAAAAGGTGAAGAACTGCAGGTTACGATAATGGTCGATAACCAAAAAATAGATACTTACGTCGTCCGTATTGCTCAAAACAACATTGATTATTGGGTTCCTGTCGATTTGTCGGCTTGGAAGGGCAAAATGGTTTCACTTAAACTTAATAAAGCCTCCGCGTTGCTTCAAGAAGCTAATCAATCGGATGTGTATGATTATAATTATAACGAACAGTTTCGCCCAAGCTATCATTTTTCGGCGCCCTACGGATGGATGAACGATCCAAACGGAATGGTTTATTATGCGGGCGAATGGCATTTATTTTATCAAAACAATCCTTATGGTACGCGCTGGCAAAATATGAGCTGGGGCCACGCTGTAAGTAAAGACCTTTTAACTTGGGAGCATCTGCCGGTAGCACTTTACCCCGATTCGTTGGGAGCAATTTTTTCGGGTTGTGCGGTGGTTGATGAAACCAACAGTGCCGGCTTTCAGACAGGACACGAAAAAACCTTGCTGGCATTTTATACACAAAATCGGCACGACGGACAATGGCAGTCGCTGGCGTATAGCAACGATAAGGGGCGTACATGGACAAAATACAATAAAAATCCGATTTTGAAAAAAGCGAATACCCCCGACTTTCGGGATCCAAAAGTGATATGGTATGCTCCTGCTAAAAAATGGATCATGGTTTTGGCAGTAGGCAATCACGCCGAATTTTATTCGTCAACCAACGCGATAGATTGGAGCTTTGAAAGTGAATTTGGAGCAAACTATGGTAGCCACGATGGAGTTTGGGAATGTCCCGATTTATTACCTTTTGGTGATAAATGGGTGCTGCTAATAAGCAACGACCGAATATCGAATGAGCGCCATTCCGCCACACAGTATTTCGTAGGCTCCTTTGACGGGCGCAGTTTTACATGTAACACTGCTCCTCACGAACAGCATTGGCTCGATTACGGCAAAGACCATTATGCTACGGTTTCATGGGCAAATGCCGCTGATGGTAGGATAATTGTTATACCCTGGATGTCGAACTGGCAGTATGCAAATGATCTGCCTACGAAAAATTTCCGAGGAATTATGGGGTTGCCACGCGAATTAACTTTATCGCAAGTGAATTCCATCTATATGGTGAAAAGTAATCCTGTGGATGAAATTATAGAGCGAAAGGATGTTTGTCACATTACGACTACCAAAAATCCGAAAAAAATTATTGATTTGCCAAAGAGCGGAGCTTACGAAATATCACTCGAAATAGAAGTGAAATCGGCTAAATTATTTGGCTTTAAGCTAAAGAATCAGAAAAATGAGAATATAGAATTTGGCTTTGATATGCAAAAAAGCGAATTTACAGTTGACCGAACTCATAGTGGTATAGTGGATTTTAATGCTACTTTTCCTACAAAATCGGTTGCTCCTTTTATTGCAAAATCGGTGCATGCTTTGCGTGTTTTTATTGACAAATCTTCAATAGAAGCATTTCTCGATGAAGGCGAGGTGGCAATAACCAAACTTGTGTTTCCGAATGAACCATACAACCAATTGGAATTTTACACAAAAGATAATAAATTCAAAATAAACAAATTAGAAGTTTTTGAAATAAAATAAAATATCATGAGAAATAAAATAATTATTGGACTTGGCGAAATTCTATGGGATATGCTGCCAACTGGCAAAGTATTGGGTGGAGCGCCTGCCAACTTTGCTTATCATACCTCGCAATTGGGCTACGAAGGAACTGTAGTGAGTGCCATCGGCAATGATGTGCTCGGTATGGAAATGCTTGATAACCTTTCCGGCAAAAAACTGGGTACCTTGCTCGAAACGGTGGATTATCCCACCGGTACAGTAGCCGTTACACTCGATAATAAGGGCTGTCCGCAATACGAAATATGTGAAGGTGTAGCGTGGGATAATATCCCTTTCACAGCCCAAACAGAAGCGTTGGCAAAAAGTTGCGTAGCTGTTTGTTTCGGCTCTCTTGCGCAGCGAAACAGTGTGTCGCGTTTCGCTATTCATCAATTTTTGGAAAATGTGCCAGCTGATGCTCTGAAAATTTTCGACATTAATCTGCGGCAACATTTCTTTAACAAAGAAATTATTGTTGATTCGTTCAACAATTGCAATATACTAAAAATAAACGACGAGGAGGTGAAAATTGTTGCCGAATTATTCAACTCACTTAATCATAATCAAGACGATTTTGATGAGGTAAGCTTCTGCCGCCAACTTCTGATAGATTATGATTTGCAAATTATAATTGAAACTAAAGGAACTGACGGTAGCTATGTTTTTACTGCTGACGAAACATCATACGTGGCTACTCCTAAGGTGCAAGTCGCCGATACAGTTGGCGCTGGCGATTCATTTACAGGTGCATTTGTGGTAAGTTTGCTTGATGGGAAGTCGATTCGCGAAGCGCATGAAAAAGCTGTGGAAATTTCAGCATGGGTGTGCTCAAAACATGGTGCAATGCCGGAATATCATACAGCTCTCTAAACTTACCTTCTAATAGAACTAATAGATAATAACGTAAAAAAAATAATAAATCGCTTTTTCCGAAATGTCTTCCAATTTTGTAGGCTTTATAAGTGATTTTAATGTACCATTATGGATAATAAAATTGTAGGGGCGATAATCCCCATTATGCTAGCGTTTTTCGCTATGGGCGCAGTCGATTTAGTAGGAATAGCGTCGAACTATGTAAAAGAAGATTTTCATTTGACGGATACGATGGCAAAT
Source organism: uncultured Paludibacter sp. (assembly GCA_964568675.1). Lineage (GTDB taxonomy): Bacteria > Bacteroidota > Bacteroidia > Bacteroidales > Paludibacteraceae > UPXZ01. Next base: position 7,428 of record CAZMQV010000053.1, on the reverse strand, counting down.
CTGTTGCCATCAATGGTGTTCTTCTGGTTCTTTATTTTCAGTGTGCCAGTGGGGTTGATGATGAACAAAATAGGTCGACGCAAAACAGTATTGCTTTCACTTATTGTAACGGTTGTTGCGCTGGTTATTCCCGCAGTTGGCTATACATTTCCATTGATGCTCATTTCGTTTTCCCTTTTGGGTATCGGTAATACCATCATGCAAGTGTCGCTCAATCCACTCATTGCAAATGTAGTGTCAAGCAACCAGATGGCAAGTACTCTTACTTTCGGACAGTTTGTCAAAGCGCTTGCTTCTTTTGCCGCTCCGATTGTAGCTGCCTTCGCTGCATTGCATTTCGGCAACTGGAAGCTTTTGTTTCCGCTCTACGCGCTTGCTACACTTTTGGCGTTCCTATTGTTGGGCGTTACAAAGATTGAAGAAAAATTAGGAGGAACGAAATCTTCTTTTTTTGATTGTATCCGATTGTTGGGAAATTGGCAGATATTATTATTTTTCTTCGGTATTATGGCGCACGTGGGTATTGATGTGGGAGTAAATGCCACCGCTCCAAAAATATTGATGGAGCGCAGTGGAATGACACTTGTGGAAGCCGGTTTTGCTACAAGCCTCTACTTCTTATTCAGAGTGATTGGCTCGTTTTTAGGGACATTTATCCTTGCCAAGTTTCCTATCCGTAAATTCTTTCTTGTTAGCTTGGTTCTTATGGCGCTTTCGGCGATAGGATTGTTCGCTTTTACCAATTCCACCTTACTCTACATTGCTATAGCGTTGGTAGGTTTTGGCAATTCGAATATATTTCCGATGATTTTTTCAACAGCCATGCAATCGATGCCCGAACGTGAAAACGAAGTGTCGGGTCTGATGATTATGGGTATTGCTGGTGGTGCTGTCTTCCCGCTTTTGATGGGAGTCTTTAGCGATATTGCAGGGAAACAATGGGGGGCAGTTGTTGTTATTTCCGTATTAGTGGTTTACCTGTTTTTTATCATTGGGCTGATTAAGGTGCGGAAGTGATTTTTTACATGCTGGAAGATTTTTTTATTCGTTCTATTAATGCAGATTAAAATGAAAATACGTATCGAATATTATGTTGATGAAAAACGGATTTTAGATGAAATGTTGTTTTGATAGCACGGATATTTTGCCTTTTTCGGATTAATAAAATGAATAATAAAGTGAATCATGACGAAATGTATTGTATATTTGGAGCGATTAATCGTTTAAAAAGAGAATTGAGTTTACCACTTGTTTCAGAATTTAATTAAATATGAGAAACACACTTGGCTTTGCCTTAATCTTCTGTATCGTAGCTTTTGCTTCGTGTCGGCAAGAAAAAAAACAGTTCACAATCGGCGTGTCGCAGTGCAGTAACGATGAATGGCGTAGTAAAATGAATATGGAAATGCGCAACGAAGCATTGTTCCATCAGGGAGTGAATCTAACTATTAAAACTGTGAACGACGATACTGAAAAGCAGATTGCTGATATTCAGAGTTTTATTGATTTGCGGGTGGATTTAATAATCGTTTCTCCCAATCAATCGGAGCCAATTACTCCCATTGTGGAAAAGGCGTATCGAGCAGGTATTCCTGTTGTGCTGGTGGATAGAAAAATTGCATCAGACAACTACACTGCATTTATTGGTGCTGATAACGAACGAATCGGCGCAGAAGTTGGTAGTTATGTTGCAAAATTGTTGAAAGGTAAAGGTAATGTTGTAGAAATAAGAGGCTTGAATGGCTCTTCACCCGATGTGGAACGTCATAAGGGCTTTACGGATGTTATTAATAAATATCCTGGAATAAAAGTAGTTGCTTCGGCTGATGGTGCCTGGCTCAAAAATGCAGCCGAACGAGCGATGAGAAAGATTCTTTCGGAAGCGAAAGACAGTATCTCACTTGTTTTTGCTCATAATGATCGAATGGCAATGGGCGCTTACAATGCAGCCCAAAGTGCGGGTTGTGCCAATCTCATCCAGTTTGTTGGGATTGACGCGATGCCCGGGAAAGGCAATGGTATAGAGCAGGTTTTAAATGGTAGGCTCAAAGCATCATTTATCTATCCTACGAGCGGTGATAAAATCATTCAACTCGCTCTCAATATTTTATTGGGAAAGCCTTATAATAATCAGAATGTACTAAACACCAACGTGGTGGATGAAGCGAATGCCAGTGTGCTTAAACTACAGACTGATGCTGTCATTGAACAAGAACAAAAAATTAGTACCCTCGACCGCCAAATAAATCGTTATATCGCTCGTCATGCCACACAACAATATCTTTTGCTTGTTTTCGCGTTGGTTTGTCTGGCGCTCGTTACTTTGACTGCTGTTATTTTCAATGCTTACAGACAGAAACGTCGATTGAATGACGAATTAGAACGGAACAACATGCTAATTTCTGAAAACCGAGCTGCACTCGAAAGCCAACGCGACCAACTTGTTCTTCTCTCGCAGGAACTTGAAAAAGCTACACAAGCAAAATTGGTTTTTTTTACGAACATTTCACATGAGTTCCGTACGCCACTAACACTTATTTCAGGACCAATAAGTTCCTTGTTGACAGACAAAATACCGACAAAAGAACAGCAACGCCTGCTTTTGCTAGTGCAGAAAAATGTAGGAGTACTCCTCAAACTCATCGATCAGATTATTGACTTCCGTAAATATGAAAATGGCAAATTAGCGCTCAGACCGAGCGAAAATAACTTATTCAGCCAACTGACTGAGTGGAACGAAATGTTCAGCGAATTGGCAAAAAAGAAACACTTACGATTCGACTTTAATGTGGAAACAATAGATGGACTACAGCCTGAAAACAGTTTCCTAATGCAGTATGATGCTGAAAAAATAGAGCGAATATATTTCAACCTGCTTTCTAATGCTTTTAAGTTTACACCTGAACATGGCTTTGTTACAGTTGTGTTGGAAAAAACTAATCTTCCTGCCGCTCTTATACGCGTTTCTAATTCGGGTAAGGGCATCTCAGACCACGATATTCAGAATATTTTCGACCGATTTTATCAGGTCGATTCATATAATGCTGGTTCGGGGATAGGATTGGCGCTATCGAAGGCACTTGTGGAACTTCATGGTGGCGAGATAAGCGTGATTAGCAACGAATCTACGGGTGTTACAACTTTTACTGTGCTCATTCCTTTCTCTCAAAGTAGTATTGACATCTTTAGCAATATGGATGATAAAAAAATAGTACCTTTCAAATCCCAAGGCAATGAAATGGTGAATTTTGAAGAAAATGACCCTGCGCTTGAGTTGGAAGTGGAGAATGATGGTGGTAAAAAAAACATACTTGTGGTTGATGATAATGCCGATATTCGTGCGTACATCAAAACTGTGTTGCAAAACAGTTACAATATAATTGAAGCAGAAGACGGCACAGATGGCTTTCAAAAGGCTATGCGATATGTGCCTGACGTTATCGTAAGTGATATCATGATGCCACCACCCGATGGCGTAGAATTGTGTCGCTGGCTGAAAAAAGAAATCTCTACAAGCCATATCCCGGTGATTCTATTGACTGCATATTCGCTCGACGAATACCGAATTAGCGGTTATGAAAGTGGCGCCGACGCTTACATTTCCAAACCCTTTAATGCAGATGTCTTAGAAGCCCGTATTCGCAACTTGATTGAAAACCACCGCCGACTGAAAGAAAAGTTCAGGCAAAACGTGTTGACAGGCGATGTGAGTTTACCTGATAACTCGGACAATACTTTTATGAATAAATTCAACGAGCTTGTGAACGAACGAATCGCAGACTCCGCTCTCAATGTCGAAGATTTGAGTATGGACATGGGGCTTTCCTACACACAGCTTTATCGAAAAGTGAAAGCGCTAACCAGTTATTCGCCCAATGAGTTACTTAAAATATTCCGACTGAAAAAGTCGCTTGAACTTTTAATATCATCAGGCTTTAATGTGTCGGAAGTTGCTTACGAAACAGGATTTACCTCACCTTCGTATTTTGCCAAATGCTTTAAGGAACAGTTTGGCGAGAGTCCCTCAGATTATCAGAATAGAAATCTGAAAAATTAAGAGATCTGGATTCTAATATAAACTTGGATATTAGGAGAATGAAGATACGTATTCCGATAGGAGTAAGGGGGCGAATATGTCAGTTAAGCTATTTTGTATGCCGTATTTTCAATTTTGAATTTAACTTCCTTCATTCGATCTCCCCTTCTTTTTGCATTGAAAGATAAATCGGTGCCATTATTATAATTTGGAAGTTACGCCTTTATAGCGTCGAATTTAGTGTTGTGCAGTCGGTAAATACATCCAATATAATGGGGAGTAATTTCTTTTAGTACAAGTCGATTATTGTTTATCTCTCGTATTTGAATAACCTATCTGAAACACTTTCAAAATGGTGTTTCGGATAGGTTATTTGTCTGATTTTGAGTTTCTCCTCGAAGCAGATTTTTTTGTTAAATTATCCGGTTATTTAACCAATTTAAACTTAGCCAATGGAGCCATGCGTGCTTTGTTGAGCGTCAGAGATTTGCCATCGGTCGAGAGGTTGTCCACGTTTTTCAGCATTTCAAGAAATTCTTGTTCCAGATTATCCGGGCAAGCCATCATGGTTGAAAGCCCTTCGCCAAATTTAATTTGAAATTCATTTTTCATTTCATAGCTCATTGAGAGTATGTTGCAATTTGCTTTAGCTTCTACTCTTTTGCCTTTGGAGTGAAAAATGAGGTAATGCGTATTTGCGTTTCCTTTCACTGCTTTGCCATTTAGCTCAACCAATTGCCATTTTTTATCTTCCACAGTGTTATTGCTGCTTGTTATCGGGGCTTTGGTGTTGGTTGTTGCGCCAATCATCTTTTTCCCGGCACTCCATATTCGGTATTTAACTTCCATATTTTCGGGTACGTAAATCACGATAGGCAATTTGCTGTTGTAGCGAAGCATTTGTGGTTGGATATGAATGAATTGCATGGTTTTCTTGTTGTCGGGGCAAGCCATTTTAGTTCCACCAATGGTGCCTTTCGAGTCAATGGTGTAGTAGTTGTATCCCCAGCCGTCGAGCACTTCTTCTTTAATGCTGCCCAACATGAAATGTCTGTTGCAGTCCACCAATTCGTTTCTACCCGCGAAAATCTCCACTTTGAAGTCATTTTCACTCTTTTTTTGCGGTACTTGAATGTACACTTGCTTGTATCCTTTTTTTGCTTTAGGAAACATCTCAATGTCGGTAGTTATATCTTTTGCTGATAAGCTTGTAGTTGCCGCGGTGATTAATACCCATGCGGCTAATAATAATTTTCTCATGTTTTTACTTTATTGTTTTTTTATTATTGTTTGATTATTGCAAAACGAGCGAGAGGCGCCATACGTGCTTTGTTGAGCGTTAAATGCTCGCCGTCGGTGGTGAGATTGTCGGTTTCGCTTAATACTTGGAGCAATTCCTGTTCGGTATTATCAGGACATGCCATTCTAGTGCTAAGCGTGGGGATGAAACTTACGAGCAATTCGTTTTTAATTTTATAATCGAAATGCAAGGTGTTGCAGTTAGCTTTGGCTTCCATTTGTCCGGTTTTTGAATTAAATATTAAATAATGAGTTTCGGGAGAGCCATTTACAGCTTTGCCATGCAGTTCCATCAATTGCCATTTTTTATCTTCTACAAGTGGGTTGCCATTTTTTTTCAAAATATAGAATTGTTCCAAGTCGCCTTCGATGATTTTTCCATCCATATCCAAGTGCCTTAATTGGTTTTCTTCTACTTTGTAAAGGGCAGAACCTTCCGCTTCGTTGATTCCTCCAAGTTTGATGTTGTTGCCCTCCCAGCTAAATGTTCCTGTCAGCGTGTCGGCAATGCTATTGTCGCGTCCAAGGTATTTTGAAATGCGCTTGTAGCTGTTATCTTCTTTTAGCGTTAGTTCGGTTTCAATGCCTTCGCAGTCGGCGCATGGAAGTATTCCGGAGTAGGAGCCTTGCCAATCGAGTGAGGTTCGAGATTCATGCTCGTTGCCCGACTCTTTTTTGCTACTGTTGCAAGCTGAGGTAGCAAATAGAATGATGCCACCTAAAAGTGCGAATACTAAATTCTTTCTAATCATTTTTGTATGTCTTTTATTATTTGTTGATTTGCGATACTAAAATAGTTTTTTTTGAAACTATTTCTTATGTCTTTCAATAACCGTGCCAGTGTCGCGATTGAACTATAATAAATTGACTTGACTTTTGGGTGCAACAACGGAAATCAGGTTGATAATAGGTGTGAATGTAGTCTGTTTTCTTTCGTTTCAACGATTGATTCTCCGTGAGCTTGTATGCTATTTTATAAAAAAAAACTAACCGATTCCTTCGGAGTCGGTTAGTTTGGTTTGTTATGTTTTCAGATAAAACTGCTTATAGCGTTTGAAATTAAGCTTTAGCAATTTTTTTCCATCCGTACACAGCGAGTTCGCCCAATTCTTCTTCGATGCGAAGCAATTGGTTGTATTTTGCCATGCGGTCTGAGCGGCTAGCCGAACCGGTTTTGATTTGACCGGAATTGGTTGCAACGGCGATGTCGGCAATTGTAGCGTCTTCTGTTTCGCCTGAGCGGTGTGAAGTTACAGATGTGTAACCGGCGCGGTGTGCCATTTCGATAGCATCCAAAGTTTCGGTTAATGAACCAATTTGGTTAACTTTGATAAGGATGGAGTTTGCACATCCTGTTTCAATTCCTTTTTTCAAGAAATCAACGTTTGTAACAAACAAGTCGTCGCCAACCAACTGACATTTGCTGCCAATTTTATCGGTAAGAACTTTCCAGCCTTCCCAGTCGTTTTCGGCCATACCATCTTCGATAGAGTCGATCGGATAGTTGTTTACGAGGTCTTCGAGGTATGCGGCTTGTTCGGCAGAGTTACGTTTTTTGCCGTTAGGTCCTTCAAATTTAGAATAATCATAAATACCATCTTTGAAGAATTCGGATGAAGCGCAGTCAAGTCCAATCATCACATCTTTACCAGGAGTGTAACCTGCGTTTTTGATTGCTACAAGGATTGATTCCAAAGCTTCTTCGGTGCCACCGGCAAGGTTAGGAGCGAAACCACCTTCATCGCCAACAGCTGTGCTCAGGTTTTTGTCGTGCAGTACTTTTTTCAATGAGTGGAATACTTCTGTACCCATGCGGATTCCTTCGCGGAAAGAAGTAGCACCTACTGGACGAATCATAAATTCCTGGAAAGCGATGGGGGCATCGGAGTGCGAACCACCGTTGATGATGTTCATCATTGGCACAGGAAGTGTGAATGTGTTTGTGCCTCCAATGTAGCGATAAAGCGGCATTTCGAGGAAGTTAGCGGCAGCTTTAGCCACAGCTAACGATACGCCAAGAATAGCGTTAGCGCCAAGGTTCGATTTGGTTTTAGTACCGTCGAGTTCAATCATTTTTTTGTCGATAGCACGTT
>CAZMQV010000052.1:0-25296 GCA_964568675.1 uncultured Paludibacter sp. | reverse complement strand
TCTGAATTTCACAATTTTTTCAATCAATTTGTATGGAATTGGTTTGTTGAGCGGAAACTGCACCGAACCTTTGCCGTGTTTGTAGCTTGACAATTCGGCTTGAAATTCGTCGTGTCCGGATGGTGTGGCATAAAATCCGATATGGTTTTTATACGCGGCGAAATAAACCAATGGTTTTTTGTTAGTTTTGAATGTAGGCATTCTGTAAGTAATCATTTCTTCCGCTTCGGGTGCGTTGTCTTTAACTATCTTTCGGATGTTTCGTAATATCTCCTGCACGTTGTCGGGAAATTGATCGATGTATGTTTCTATTTCGTTCATGATGTAGAAAGTCGTTTTGGGAATGTGGTGTTAGTAATGGACATATATTGATGACAATAGTAAAAGATCTTGATATTTAGTAATTTTCAAAGAGTTATTTCCACGACAAAAAAATAAATATAAATCTTCGTATTGTTGTTTTCAAATTAAACTGATAAATCAATTTGTTTCGTTCTGGTCATTTCGCTTTCGCTCATTGCCAATCCCTATCCAATTCTCTTCGCTTAGATTGGCGCTAATTTGACGAAAAGTATGGTTCGGGGGAGTGTGCAGGCTTAGTTTTTTATCAACACATATTTGTCGGACAACTGACTTTTAATCGGATTCCCGTATATATCCAAGCGTATTAGTTTGCTTTCGCCCACTTGATATTGTTGCTTTTGGGCGCCGTCAGTTAAGCTTATTTTAGTTCCTTCTTTGTTCCATCTGAATGTGCCTTTGGTAGTATAAGGTTTGTTGTTTTTCCCCAAATAAGTTTCGGAAAGTGTGTAGCTGTTGTCTTTATTCAGCGTAATAATGGTTTTAATGCCCTCGCAGTCAGCGCATGGGAATGTACCTATGTATGTGCCTATCCAGTCCAGGGAGTTTTGGCTATTGTCGGCAATTGGCAATTCCACTTTGGCTTTCGATACCTGTTTTACTAATGTATATTTGAGCGAAGAACCATCGGCAGGCGGATTTTCCACCTTCATTTCGTTGACTATCAGCTCATATTCATATCCTTTTTCATAGTTAAATCCTTCGATGTTACCATAAAAGTTTTGCCATTCCGCTTGTTCTTTTGTCCATTTCACTTGCATGCAATTTGTTTCCATCACTCCCGCGGTGCATGGGTTGGTTTCCGCGCCAATGTAGATTGTTTTTTCGTTTGCTTTTTTCGTTAAATTACAGGCTGATAGAATGATTGCTACGAAACTAACAGTGATTAAAATTCTTTTTGTCATATTCTTTTTTGTTTAGTTTGTCAATTTCACATTGTCGCGGTCGAAATCACATACCCGCTTAGTGGCAATTGGATGCCGTAAAATTAATTATTTTTCCCTTATTCACAAAATTCCGCTTTCTTTTATTTAGATGAATACATCATCGCTTACCGGCAGCGCTACAACGGAATATCCGAACAAGAACAGGGAATGTGATGTGCATTTTTAACTCCTCAATACTTGATACAATCATTAAGAATGAGCTGTAAACTACACGTCGCCACACACACACAATTCAAGTTTTCTACCGTAGCTCGCCTCGGGGAAGATAAAAGAGAGGTAGATGAGAAAATTCGCAACTACTCATCACCCCGAAAACACCAATTAAAGACAAATGTAGTCAAAGACAACTTGCGCGATGCAATTTCGCATTTTTTCAGTACATTTGCATACGAAATGAATTTACAGGAATTTCAACAAATATACGTCCGTCATCCGCAGGTAGAAGCGATTACACTCTGGGCTGCCACACACGAACCCAATCTGAAGATAAGCGGTTTGTGTGGTTCGTCGGTGTCGGTGGTGTTGGCTTCGCTTTTTCAGAAAACAAATCATACGCAAATCTTTGTACTCAACGATGCCGACGAAGCCGCTTATATGTACAATGACTTGCGCCAGATGTTGAGCGATGAAAAAGTGCTTTTCTTCCCTTCGTCGTTCAAAAAAACCATACGACTATCGCAGCTGGATAGCTCCAACGAGATATTGCGAACCGAAGCGCTCAACCGCATGTCCAACAGCAGCCTGCCTTGTGTGGTGATTACCTATCCCGAAGCCTTGACACAAAAAGTGGTTTCGTCCGAGGGATTCAAAAGTAAAACGCTGAAGATTAAAACGGGCGAAAACCTGGGAATCGACTTTCTTGCCGAAGTGCTTAACGAATACAAATTTCAGCGCGTCGATTTTGTATATGAGCCGGGTCAGTATTCCATTCGTGGTGGCATTGTCGATATTTTTTCTTTCTCGTTCGAATTGCCTTTCCGGCTCGATTTTTTTGGAGACGAAATAGAGAGTATTCGCGTGTTTGATATCGAAACACAGCTTTCGAAAGAGAAAAAAGAGCGTATAGAGATTGTGCCCGATTTGCATCGCCCTTCGGAGAGTATGAAGTTGGTGTCGTTTGCCGGTTTTGTGCCCAAAGACAGTTGGTTTCATTTTACCGATGTAGTTTTTGTTCGCGACCGCGTTAATCAGTATTATGACGAGGCGCTCGTGAAAGCCAACAACGACGAACGCCGTGTGCCCGATTTGCATCAGACACACATTACCGGCGCCGAATTGATGCAAGCGCTGGACGGTTTCAGAAAAGTGGAGTGGGGAAGTCGCTCGCATTTCAAATCGAAACAAAGCATTCATTTCAACACTTCGCCTCAACCTGTTTTTCAGAAAAACTTTGAATTGATTTCGGCGAATCTCAAACAGCAGCTTGCCGAAGGATTCAAACTCTATATTTTCAGCGACAGCGTGAAACAAACCGACCGCATAGCGGCAATATTCGACGACCGCGGCGATAATATCCATTTCCAACCGGTTATCAATACCATTCACGAGGGTTTTGTGGACAATGATTTGTCGCTGGTGTGCTACACCGACCATCAGATTTTTGAGCGCTTCCATAAATATACCTTGAAAACCGACCGCACCCGCCAAGGTAAAGTGGTGATGACGCTCAAAGAGCTGAATCAGCTTCAAATGGGCGACTATGTGGTGCATGTGGACCACGGTGTGGGCAAGTTTGGAGGCTTGGTGCGCACCAATCTGAATGGTAAAATGCAGGAAGTGGTGAAGCTGATCTACAAAGACGACGATTTGATTTTTGTAAGCATCCATGCCTTGCACCGCATTTCCAAATATAAGGGAAAAGAGGGAGCGGAACCAAAAATAAACAAACTTGGCTCCGGCGCATGGGAACGGCTGAAAGAGCGTACGAAAACGAAGGTTAAAGACATCGCGCGCGATTTGATAAAACTCTATGCCAAAAGAAAATCGGAAAAGGCGTATCAATATTCGCCGGACAGCTACTTGCAAAATGAGCTGGAAGCTTCTTTTATTTATGAAGATACCCCCGACCAAGTGAAAGCCACTGCCGACATCAAGCGCGACATGGAAGCGGATATGCCCATGGATAGGCTTGTGTGTGGCGATGTGGGCTTTGGCAAAACCGAGGTAGCTATACGTGCGGCGTTCAAAGCGGTGGCAGATAGCAAGCAAGTGGCTGTGTTGGTGCCTACTACGGTGCTCGCTATGCAGCACTACAATACTTTCAAAGCTCGGCTCAAAGATTTGCCCTGCAAAGTGTCTTATGTGAGTCGCGCCAAATCGTCAAAGCAGACCAAAGAAACCTTGGAACGACTAGAAGCCGGAGGAATTGACATTATTATTGGCACACACAAATTGGTTGGCAAGTCGGTTAAATTTAAAGATTTGGGATTGCTGATAATTGACGAAGAACAAAAATTCGGCGTTTCGGTCAAAGAAAAGCTAAAAGAACTGAAAGCAAACGTGGATACGCTTACGCTTACCGCTACTCCCATACCGCGAACCCTGCAGTTCTCGCTGCTTGGCGCGCGCGACCTATCCATCATCAACACTCCGCCCCCCAACCGCTATCCGGTGCAAACGGAGATTCACGCGTTTGACGAAGAGGTAATCCGCGAAGCTATCGGGCTGGAGATGAGCCGCAATGGTCAGGTATTCTTTGTGAACAACCGCATTCAGAATATCTATCAGATAGAAGCGATGATAAAGCGGCTTGTGCCGGGCTGCCGGGTGGCGGTAGGCCACGGACAAATGCCGGCTGATGACCTCGAAGAGATAATCATGGATTTTATTGACTACGAATATGATGTGCTGATAGCTACTACCATCATCGAATCGGGCATTGATATCCCGAATGTCAATACAATAATTATTAACAGCGCGCATCGGTTTGGGCTAAGTGATTTGCATCAATTGCGCGGACGCGTAGGGCGAAGCAATCGTAAAGCATATTGCTACCTGCTCTCGCCCGAAATGAGCCTACTCACACCCGATGCCCGCCGCCGATTGCAGGCTATCGAAACCTTCTCCGAGCTTGGAAGCGGGTTTAGTATTGCCATGCAGGATTTGGATATACGTGGCGCGGGCAATATGCTGGGAGCGGAACAAAGCGGGTTTATCACCGACTTGGGCTACGAAACATATCAACGCATATTGAATGAGGCGGTGCATGAGTTGAAAGACGAAGAGTTTGCCGAACTCTATGCCGACGAAAGAGTAGCCAACAAGCAATCGGCTTATGTTACCGATTGCCAGATTGATACTGACCTGGAAGTGATGTTCTCCGACGATTTTATTGAGAATGTTTCCGAACGCATTGCGCTCTATCGCGAGCTTGACACCATCGAAAGTGAAGCCGAACTTGCCGAATTTCAGCGAAACATCGAAGACCGTTTTGGAAAAATGCCAAAGAAAAGTCTTACATTGCTGCTTGTAGTGCGTCTGCGATGGCTGGCAATGGGCTACGGCATCGAAAAACTGATATTGAAAAATGGACAAATGATAGCTTACCTGGTGTCGAACCTGAAATCAACCTATTACCAATCCGATGAATTTGGGCGACTGCTTCAATACATGGCGCGCAATCCTCGCGAAACCAAACTCCGCGAACAAAACGGGAAACGTTCGGTAGTGTTTTCACCCATAAGTTCGGTGGAAGCGGCCTGGAGTTTGTTCGAAAAAATATGATACGAACGCAAAAGAAATAACTAAGATAAGAAACCAGTATAAAAATAAATTATTCCTAGTCTCAATGATTTCAACTGATTAATCAACTAAAATCTTTTGAGCAACGTTGCCTATTTTCACTACATATATGCCTTTGTCAAGTTTGTTATTGGTTTGCATTTGTATTCCGGCCAGATTAAATACTTGTACCTTATCCGTGGTTTTAGGTGTTATTATCCTGGAGTCCTTCACAAAGATATGATAATTTGTGTCGTAAATTGAGTTGACAGATACGTTATTTTCAGTAACTTTTTCGAATTTCCAGCTTGCCGAGTCGCCTAGCTTGGTGCCTGCAATTCCCGAAACTTTACTGGCTGCCGTTAAATTTAATTGCATTGTACCACTTTGAATTCGATATTGTTCCTCTCCGATATAATTTAGGTTCCATATTTGCTCTTTAGTACCCAATTTTACATAAGAATTTGCGATTGCCGGAACTTGTATATGCGCTTTGTTTTTTCTTGAAATTATTTGCACATTGCCATTTTCATAGTTTATAATCTTCCACATTTGCGCCTGATTGTATTCGTCAAATTCAGTTCCTATTAAACTTTCACCAACTTCGTTGTCTGTCAGGTAATTATTTTTCGAACGTCCGGGAGTATAAATCTTATACCATATTTGTTTGTCTCCCGCGCTATATTCAATCGGTTTTGTAGGATAATCATAAATTTCTTCGGGTTTCACAAGATACCAGAAGCATTCAGCCACTTCATAGTTATATGGAAACACACGGCTGTTTTGGGCGTGAATACCTATTTGTCCATTTTTTGATATTATGCGATATCCCGGAAATTGTTTGCTGCCAGTAGCTTTTTGAAGATACCACATGTATCCATCTTCGGGATTGTTGGCTTTGCAAGCGGCATCAATTGAGAGTCCGGTAACCCTGTTGATTAATTGCATGTATTTGCCATCTTTGTCATATTCAATTTTCCAGTGTTGGTGAAAATTGGAAGCCTGAGGTGCATGAGCAGTTAGTTCAACGCCTAACTTAGTGCCCGTTAAAGCGTTTGTCATGATAGGATTTCCCGTACTCCATCCACGTTGATTGAATAAGATGTACCAAACTTCATTTTTCTTTTGAATAATGTCTATCGTTTGTGAAGCTGCATCTGACGATTTAATAATTAGCTGTGCAGTTCTTAGTTTGGTGGTGTCGGGATTGTCGGTACTGGTTATCTGTATCGTGTCAAAGTTGCTACCGCTTACTTTATTTAAAGTAATCCAATCGTTATTATTTGTGATTGACCAGTTTGTATTCGACGCGATTTCAAATTTTTTATTTTCAGAAGCTGTCATTGATAAGGAAATCTTATTGGTAGATACGCGTAGGTATTTTGATTCAGAAACATCGAATGAACTGGTTACTGTTTCAGCCTTCTGATTGAAAATGTCGGTCATACTTAGTGTTGCTGTGTATTTGCCGGCATCGAGCAGCTTTTCAAAAATGAATTGACGCATCTGTGGTAAGGTGTCAAGTTTTTCAAAAACAGTAATTCCATTTTGGTTTTTCACTTCTAATTTGGTGCAAAATTGAGGACTTTTGTATTCGTTTATTTTCCAGTTAATTTTCGTAACACCTTTGGAGTTTTCAACTGATATTTCAGATACCTCACCTACCGTAAGTGTAGGCAAATTGGCTTGTGATTTTTGAAGCCCAAGATTAGCTGTCCGACCTCCGTTGAAGTTGCTTCCCGGTGTAACTCCTTTCCCATGCTCCATGCAAAAAGCGTCTTCGCTATCATCATAATATGCATTAAAACTGTTGTGGTAAATACCGTTTCGGTTAATGTCGGCTTGTCCTGAATTGGCAGAAACAGAGCAGCCTGTTGATTTGCTCCATTTTCCTGCCGGACTTAACGTGTAAAAATCCTTGTAAAAAACTTTACGAGGATACTCACCGTTGCTGGTCCAGTTTTCGATAAAGCTATTGGCGTTTCCGCCCAACCAACTACTTGTTTGAATATTTGAAAGTGTGGAGGTGTGAAACCATTTGTCATTGCTGGTATCTTGAATGAAAGCTGATTGATAGATCCTACCATTCGATTTCCACGCACGAATGACTATGTTGTAATAGGTATTAAGCTTCCAACTGTACCTTGCCATTGTTTTTGCTCCATCACCCTCGCCACCAAAGCGACTTGATTCAGTAATAGGACTCCAGTAATCTGCCTGAGCATGGATGCTTTTACTTGTGTCATAATCCCAAAGCGAGAAGATGAAAATATCTTTATTTGTAGATTCCTGTAAGCCGCAATACCCGCCGGTGTAACCAAGTGTTTGGAAAAAAGAAGCTTGAGCCGACTTTACAATTTTCACTTTGTTCATTTTCAGGATAGCGTCGCTATTTCCTGAGTTGGTGTTCATATTCATCGAAGGTGCCGAGTCGGCAAAAAGCGAAATGGATGAACATGTCATCGCTAGTAGGAGATAAATGAATAGTTTCTTTAACATGGATAAGTTATTTAGTTTATATGATTAAATTTATTGTTTAATAGCTAATTATAAGGTTTGAAACATCTGGTTATTTGTAGTAAATTACTTTGAATGCAGTTTGTTGTTATTGCTTTTTTATCTCTTTTCAATCATCACAAAACGTCCGATGCGGCGGGTGCGTTGTTGCACCAATATCTCGCGCCCCGAGGTAGTATCATTTATTATTTGCGGATTAATGCCCCGAATGGTGAGCAGCTCAAGTCCGGTGTTGTAGTTCACCCGGTAGTCGTTGCTCAGTTCGTCGAGCGCGCGTTGCAGGTAGCGGCTATTGTCCACACATATTGAAATACTAACAGCCGAGCTTTGGATAAGCGCCACTTTCAAGCGATGTTTTTCCACAACGGTGAATATCCAGGAAAGGCTCTCTTCGAGAATAAATGATAAATCGAGTGGGCGGAGTGTGATCAAAACCTGATTTTTTTTCAGAATAAGCACCGGCACGTCAATCGGTTTGGCAGTGTGGTTGATAACCGAACCGGCTTCGGTGGGGCTTCCAAATGGGCGCACGTAGAGTGGAATGTTTTTATTCTCGAGTGGTTTGATAGTTTTCGGGTGGATAATTTGCGCGCCACTAAATGCCAACTCCACCGCGTCCATATAGGTCAGCTCCGGTATGAGTATCGTGTTGGGAAAAATTCGCGGATCTGCATTCAGAATTCCCGGTACATCTTTCCAGATACTCACACTGTCTGCATCGAGCAGATTGCCAACAACCGCGGCGGTGTAGTCCGACCCCTCGCGCCCCAGTGTAGTAGGCTCGCCTTTCGCGTTTGTACCGATAAATCCCTGCCCGATAAAGATTCTGTTTTTCGAGAAATCTACCGCATCCATCATTCTTTTTCTTGATTCTTGAAAATTGACATTGGCTTCGCGAAAGTTACTATCGGTTACAAGGAGCTTGCGCATATCCAACCATTGGTTTGTCATGCCCGATTCGGTGAAATATGCAGAAATAATGGAGGTGGAAATCACCTCGCCATAAGATACCAGTTGATCATAACAGCGATCATAATCATTGCCGATACCATGATTGATAAACTCACGCATTTCGGCAAAGAGTGGCGCGATGGCGCGTTCGCCAGCAGCAACATCCGCAAACAACGCTTCAATCACTTCCCGATGATAAGCCTCCACATCATCAAGCCGCCGTAATGCCTGCTCACGCTCGGAGTGCATGAAGTGCTCGAGTATCACCTCCATGGCATTGGTGGTTTTGCCCATCGCCGAGATAACGATAAACATATCTTCGTTTGACATCGATACTATTTCGAGAATATTCTTGATCCCTTCGGACGACTTGACGGATGCTCCGCCGAATTTATACACTATCATGTTTGCCATGTCTATTTGTTGATTAAAATACCAGTTTATATGTGGGCTAAATGGTAGGAAGCAAATAAAAATACAATTTGTTAATCAAATCAGCCCAATCTGTATTTGTTGCCCGCACCATTCGTTTGCAAAAATAGAGTATTTTATATTATTGTCAAAATCATTAGGCTACACAGCTAAAAAAAAGATGAGGAAAAACAGTTTCTCATTTAATAAAACGTAAGACAAAAACCGAAAATCACAAATTCAGTTAAAGCGTTAATTACCCATAATATTGTTTTTGTTATCAATCTATTTTTTGTACCTTTGTGTCCGAAAATCAATAAAGAAAATTTTCTTTAATAGCATGTTTTTCATTAGCGTAATAAGATGTTTAACTCAAAGTCAAACACGCTAATACAGCGATATAAGTATAAACAAACTTTAGAAGATTAAATAGAATCAATTTTTAAAAATAAAAAATTATTATGTCAAAAGTAACCGTTGTAGGCGCTGGTAACGTAGGCGCAACTTGTGCAAATGTACTTGCATTTAACGAAGTAGCAGACCAAGTGGTGATGCTCGATGTAAAAGAAGGTGTATCAGAAGGCAAAGCATTGGATATGATGCAAACAGCTCAACTGCTTGGATTTGATACCACAGTGGTTGGATGTACCAATGATTATGCTCAAACCGCTGATTCGGATGTCGTTGTTATCACTTCAGGTATTCCTCGTAAACCGGGTATGACTCGCGAAGAGCTTATCGGTGTTAATGCAGGTATCGTGAAAAGCGTAGTAGAAAATGTGTTGAAATTTTCGCCAAACGCTATACTTGTTATCGTAAGCAATCCGATGGATACCATGACTTACCTGACATTGAAAACTGCTGGTCTTCCTAAAAATAAAGTTATCGGTATGGGTGGCGCGCTCGACAGCTCACGCTTCAAATGCTACATGAGCAAAGCCCTCAATACGAACGCCAATGAAGTAGAAGGTTTGGTAATAGGAGGACACGGTGATACCACCATGATTCCTTTGACTCGTTTTGCTTCATATAAAGGTCGTCCCGTAGCCGATTTGCTTGACAAAGACGCTTTGGCAAAAGTAGTAGCCGATACCATGGTTGGTGGTGCTACATTGACCGGCTTGCTTGGCACTTCCGCATGGTATGCTCCGGGTGCTGCCGCAGCTTATCTGGTAGAAAGCATCCTTCACGATCAAAAGAAAGTTATCCCTTGTTGCGTGTCGCTCGAAGGCGAATATGGTCAAAACGATATTTGCATCGGTGTGCCGGTAGTAATTGGTAAAAACGGTGTTGAAGAAATCCTCGACTACAAATTGAATGACGAAGAGCAAGCATTGTTTGTGAAAAGCGCTGCTGCTGTTCGTGCTACAAACGACGTGTTGAAAGAAATCAACGTATTGTAAGAATTATTTCTTTCTGATTTAAGATTGAAATTTTCATTAGAAATCGCCGCGAACTATTAGCTCGCGGCGATTTTTTTTGGTTTAGATTCGGTTTGCTTATTGCGAAATAACGTTAAAAATGTGTTGTTTGAAAACAATTTTAGATAAATAGCTGTATAAATATAAGTTCATAAGGCAAACATGTTTTATTTCAAAATCAAACATCTTTAATCAAATACACAACAGACACAAAAATGAGTAGCTACCACATCAAATCCTTAGAGCAGTATTTCAAGGTTTATCGTAAATCCATCAAAAATCCCAAAAAGTTTTGGGCTAAAATTGCGGAAAATAATTTCACCTGGTTTCAGAAATGGGACAAAGTGCTTGAGTTCGATATGCAAAAAGCTGAGTTTACTTGGTTTCGAAATGCCAAACTCAACATCACCAAAAACTGCATTGACAGGCATCTGGCAAACAAAGGCGATAAAACCGCGCTTATCTTTGAACCAAACAATCCTGACGAGCCAAATCGATATTATACTTACAGCCAACTCTATACCGAAGTGTCGAAGATGGCCAATGTGCTCCGCGAACAGGGCATAGGCAAAGGCGATAGGGTTTGTATTTATCTACCCATGATTCCGGAACTGGCATTCAGCGTGTTGGCTTGTGCCCGAATTGGCGCAATACATTCGGTGGTTTTTGGTGGATTCTCAGCCAATGCCTTGTCCACCCGCATCAACGACTGCAGCTGCAAAATGGTGATAACAGCCGATGGCGGATTTCGCGCCAACAAAACAATTGATTTGAAAAAAATATGCGACGACGCGCTGAATACAGCTCCTTGCGTAGAAAAAGTACTGGTGGTGAAGCGCACGAATCAGGAGATTAATATGCGGGAAGGACGCGACTTGTGGCTACAACCGCTCATTGATAATGCCGAGCCTACCAGCATGGCGGAGGTGATGGATGCCGAAGATCCTCTCTTTATACTTTATACGTCCGGCTCCACCGGCAAACCCAAAGGTATGCTCCACACCACAGCCGGATACATGGTTTACACCGCCTATACTTTTAAAAATATCTTCAATTATGAGAATGACGACGTGTATTGGTGCACTGCCGATATTGGCTGGATTACAGGGCATTCGTATATAATATATGGACCATTGCTTAATGGAGCTACTACCATAATATTTGAAGGCACACCTTCGTATCCTTCCCATAGTCGATTTTGGGAAGTGATAGAAAAACACAAAGTAAATCAATTCTACACCGCGCCAACAGCCATACGCTCACTCGCGAAAGAAAAAATTGAATTTGTTCAAACTTATCAACTCGAATCGCTCAAAGTGATTGGCTCGGTGGGCGAGCCAATCAACGAAGAAGCTTGGCATTGGTACAACGACCATGTAGGTGGGAAGCGATGCCCATTGGTTGACACCTGGTGGCAAACCGAAACGGGAGGTATCACCATTTCCGCCATTCCGTTTGTAACACCTACTAAGCCCACCTATGCGTCGCTCCCTTTCCCGGGTGTGAAGCCGGTGCTGATGGACGACTTGCGCAACGAAATAGAAGTAAATCAAAAAATCGGAAATCTTTGCATCGCTCTACCTTGGCCCGGAATAGCTCGCACCATTTGGGGCGACCATCAACGATACATCGACACCTATTTTGCGCGTTATCCTGGCAAATACTTTTCGGGAGATGGTGCTTTGCGCGACGAAGTAGGTTATTACCGCATTACCGGGCGCGTGGACGATGTGATAATTGTATCAGGTCATAACTTGGGCACCGCGCCAATCGAAGATTCGGTGAATGAGCACCACTTAGTGGCCGAAAGCGCCATTGTTGGTTATCCACACGATATTAAAGGCAATGCGCTCTATGGATTTGTGGTGTTGAAGGAAACCGGCTTGTGGCGCGACCGCAATAACATGATAAAAGAGATAAACCAGCTCATCTCCGACCAAATAGGGGCTATAGCTAAGTTGGATAAAATACAGTTTGTTACCGGGTTGCCCAAAACTCGTTCGGGCAAAATCATGCGGCGCATTCTCCGCAAAATAGCCGAAGGTGATACCAGCGATTTTGGAGACATCACCACATTGCTCAATCCGGAAATTGTGGATGAGATTAAAAATGGCAGATTGGAGTAAACGAATTTCCTTGTAATGCAAAATAACAAGATTTAATTAATTGAAACAGACGTTTATATGAAATTATATGAGCCTTTTCAAATCAGGTCGGTGAAGCTAAGCAATCGCTGGGCGATGTCGCCCATGTGCATGTATTCAGCAGTTGATGGCATAGCGAATGATTTTCATTTTGTGCATTATTGTAGTCGTTCGCAAGGAGGAGTGGGGTTGATAGTGGTAGAAGCTACCGGAGTTGTTCCCGAAGGCAGAATTACCCCCAAATGTCTTGGACTGTGGAATAACACTCAAAGAGACGAGTTGAGCCGCATCGTTGATTTTGTGCACCGACACAGCGAATGTAAAATGGGAATTCAATTGAATCATTCAGGGCGTAAAGGTTCTACTTTAGCTGGCGTTCTAATTAACGTCGAAGCAGGAGGCTGGCAAACCAAAGCACCAAGCGCCGTAGCGTATCAGCCGGGCGATAAATTGCCAGTGGAGTTAAACGTTCAAGAAATAAAAACGATAATTCAAGCATTCGGTATGGCAGCACGAAGATCTGTTGAAGCCGGTTTTGATTTGATAGAGATTCATGCCGCTCATGGATATTTGCTTCATCAGTTTCTGTCGCCAATTTCCAACCGACGAACAGACGCTTATGGAGGAAGTTTTGAAAATAGAATATGCCTGACACTCGAAGTCGTTGATGCGGTTCGCGCTATTATCCCGGAAGAGATGCCACTATTTGTGCGGATTTCCGCTACGGAATACGGCGAAGAAGGCTGGGATATTTCGGAAAGCGTGGCGCTTGCCCAACTGCTCAAGAATAGGAATGTGGATTTGATTGATGTGTCGTCCGGTGGCAATGTGTCAAATGCAAAAACTACACCTTATACGCTTTGTCATTCCTCTCTTTCCGATGAAGTCAGAAACAAAGCCGGGATAAACACGGGAGTAGTAGGGATGATTGAAGAAAGGTTAACAGCGGAAAATATTTTGCAAAACGGTAATGCGGATTTAGTATTTGTGGGTCGCGCCTTGCTTAGAAATCCTTATCTACCCATTCAAAATGCCTTTGATTCCGAGTCGGAATGTTTCTTTCCACAACAGTATTCAAGGGCTAAGCCTCAGAACAAATAATCACAGAAAGCGTGGATGAATTATTTTATCGGTTTCCATGCGTTTGTAAAGTCATAAGCATCGTTTCTTCTTACTTTTCCTAGTGTAAGAAGAAACGATTCTTTCTTTGTTTTTTTCGGGAGAGATTTACTTGAATCCATGCAAGTTGCTTGTTCCCGGTTTCGATTGAAAATAATTTTCTGACGGAAGTGTCAATGATGAGAATGAGACTGTATAAAAAAACTCATATATTTGAATGGAAATGAGTTGCGGCGTAGAGTTTAAGTTTCGGTTGAATTGAATTAAAGGCTTCTTCCTTTCAATTTGACATCATCCCGCTCCAGTATCTTTTCAAAAAAACATATTTGATGTGTGCTGTATAACAAATTTTATTAACTTTGCACAACAGAAAAATGCGCATTGATTCATCGCTTTTTAAGAAGAGTGGATTTTTTACGAATTTAAAAACCGATTCATACACACACAAACAACACCTTAAAGTCATGACCATACGTCAACTTTCCGTTTTTTTGGAAAATAAAGCCGGTAATCTCAACGACGCGCTTGAGATTCTTTCCAACAATCAAATCAATATTGTGGCGCTCACAATTGCCGATACCAGCGAATATGGCATTGTACGTCTGCTTGTTTCCAACCCGGAGCTTGCGCTTGATAAACTTCGCGAAAATAAGTTTACCGTTCGCATTCATGATGTGTTATCGCTCGAAATGGACCCGCAACCCGGCTCGCTTCATCGTATTTTAGAGCGCTTTGCCGAAGCCGATATCAGCATGGAGTATGTCTATGCTTTTAGTTATGGCAGCAAATCCATTGTAGTGTTTCGCACCGACAACCGTGAAAAAGCTTTGGAGCTAATCGCTAAATATAACTTTAACCCCGTAACGGAATCCGATTTGATTTAAGTGATTTATTGCTAATCACTTTTGTACTTGTCGCACACATTGAATTTGTGTGTAATTACGTAAAGTGAGCATTTATAAAAACAAAAAGAGTATAACCCTATGATTTGGAATAAAGATATTGAATGTATGTCGCGCGAAGCAATGCGCGAACTGCAAAGCCAACGCCTCAAAAATTTGGTAAAACATGTTTATGAAAATGTGAAATTTTACCGCGACAAAATGGATGAATTGAAGCTGAAACCCGATGACATTCAAAGTATTGACGACATCACAAAACTACCTTTCACTCACAAGCAAGATTTGAGAGATAATTATCCGTTCAAACTTTTTGCTGTGCCTATGAAGGAAATTGTGCGTGTGCATGCCTCAAGTGGCACTACCGGCAAGCCTACCACCGTAGGATATACTCAAGGTGACGTAGAAGTGTGGAAAGAGGTAGTAGCGCGGTGTTTCACCATGTGCGGTATCGACTGTAACGATGTGATGCAGATAGCTTATGGATACGGCTTGTTTACGGGAGGACTTGGGGCGCATTATGGTGCTGAGAATGTAGGTGCCACGGTGATTCCTATTTCGGGAGGCAACACACGCCGACAACTGCAGATTATGTCCGATTTTGGCGCCACTACTTTGGCTTGCACACCGTCCTACGCATTGCATCTTGCCGATGCCATGAAAGAATTTGGCTATTCGCTGTCCGATATGAAAATAGAAAAAGGCGTGTTTGGCGCCGAACCATGGACCGACAACATGCGACATGAATTGGAGCGGAAACTTGGCATCAAAGCCTTTGATATTTATGGATTGAGCGAAATCATGGGGCCGGGAGTTTCCAACGATTGCGAATATCACGATGGTTTGCATGTGAACGAAGACCACTTTTTCCCCGAAATAGTCCACCCGGATACCAAACTTCCTGTTGCAGAAGGCGAGGAAGGTGAATTGGTTTTCACTACGCTCACCAAAGAGGGTATTCCACTTATCCGATACAACACGCGCGATTTGTCGCGACTCAATTTTGAACAATGCAAATGCGGACGCACTTTGGTGCGCATGAAGAAAATCACTGGTCGAAGTGATGATATGCTCATTATTCGCGGTGTCAACCTCTTCCCGTCGCAGATTGAACACGTGTTGCTCGAAATGGGTGGAACTTCGGCACATTACATGTTATATGTGGACCGCGTAGGCAACCTTGACACGCTGGAACTACAGGTGGAAATGGATGAAAACAAACTTACCGACACAATTAAAGACCTTCAAAATCTGACAAAGAAGATTGAGCATGCGCTCAATAGCGCCATCGGGCTAAGTGTGAAAGTGAAATTGGTGGATCCTAAAACCATAACACGGAGCGAAGGTAAAGCGGTGCGGGTGATTGACCGTAGAAATAAATAGTATGATTGTACTAAGTTTTAAGTAGATTATGAAATTAAAATATCTGACATGTCTCATGCTTGCGGTTATCGTATCTTCTTGTTCGCATTTTACCAAGTCGCTCTACGAAGAAACCGATAAAGTGATGAAAAGCAACCGTGTGATGTATGAAAGTTCTTTCAAAGCAAACAAACGATACGAGCAGATATACTGGCAGAAACTCTTGTTTCAGAAGGAGACTGACAGGTATCAAAATGTGAAATATACGTTGTATGATGTCGTGTCCGTACCACTTGAGAGTTATAATTTAAAAGACACAATGTATATTGTTGTGGATAAGGATATTATACCTATTAAAATCACATTTAACGAACAGTTCAATTCGAGAAAAATCAATGAGCATAATGAAGAAATACTGCAATCCGATTCTACAAAAAAAACAGTTGTTACGGGATATGACATGGTGAATCTGAAAACTTTTCAGATGACTCACACCTTGAATAAAGAGCTGATTGATAAACTGCGTAATGCGCGTGAATTAAATCTGCGCTACTATGCCGGACCTAAGAATATTACTTCGGAAATAAAAGGAGGCAAGCTGAGAAAAATAAAACAATGGATAGAAAAATAAAAATACGATGATATCAAAAGAACTTATTGATGGTTTCTTTGCCCAATTCGGAACCAACGACATCACCCAACTTTCCATCCGTCAGGTGGGCAAGTTGGTGGCTCAGGTGGAGCAGGCGAGTGGAGTGGAATTTATTCACATGGAAATGGGCGTGCCCGGACTTCCTGCTTCGCAAATTGGAGTCGAAGCCGAAAAAGAGGCATTGGATAAAGGTCTGGCGCAGTATTATCCCAATATCGAAGGAATTGCTTTCGCAAAAGAGGAGATTGCCCGATTTGTGCAGGCATTTATGAATATCGAAACAAGTCCGGAGTTTTGCATCCCCACCGTTGGCGGCATGCAGGGTAGTTTTGCCGCGCTGCTCGCCGCCGCGCGCACCAATCCGGCCAAACCCTATACGCTTTTTATCGATCCCGGTTTTCCGGTGCAAAAGTCGCAACTTCAATTGTTAGGGCTGCCATTCAAGTCTTTCGATTTTCTACATTATCGAGGTGAGAAATTGGGTGAGAAATTAGAAGAATTTCTTCGCGAAGGCAATATTTGCTCTATCTGCTACTCTTCGCCCAACAATCCTACCTGGTGTTGTTTTTCCGAAAAAGAGTTGCAAATCATTGGTGAACTGGCGAATAAATATGATGTTATTGTGGTGGAAGATTTGGCTTATTTCGGTATGGATTTCAGGGAGCATTATGGCGTACCCGCCCGCTTGCCATTTCAGCCAACAGTGGCGCACTACACCGACAATTACATGCTGATAATGTCAGCTTCCAAAATATTTAGTTACGCCGGGCAGCGAATAGCAATGTTAGTATTTAGCCGTGAGGCTTATTCGCGAAAATATCCCAATTTGAAAAACTACTTTTCGTCGGACACATTGGGGCGGTTTATACCTTATGGCGTGTTGTATGCCACTACTGCCGGAACATCGCATACCGCGCAATTTGCGCTGGCAAGTATGTTGAAGGCGGCAAGCGATGGTAAATTCGATTTTGTGGAAGCACTTCATCCATACGGTGAAAAAGCAAAGAAAATGAAAGAAATTTTTATTAAACACGGTTTCTACATTGTTTATAATGATGATGACCGCGAACTTGCCGATGGATTTTATTTTACAATTGCTTATCCCGGCATGACAAGCAGCCAGCTGATGCGCCGCTTTCTGAATTTTGGAATTAGTGCCATTTCGCTCGCCATCACCGGAAGTGAAGACTCTGCCGGACTTCGCGCTTGTGTTTCCTACGTCCGATTGGATCAAATGGAACAACTTGACAAGCGATTGCAAGAGTTTGCGAAAAGCATTCTGTAGATAATTGATAGTTTGCATGTCCTTTTATTTTATAATTTGCGACAAAATTCGATTGTTTGTTTTAAACTATAAATAATAGACTGAAACATACTAAAAACCAATATCTTCGTTCTTTCGGGATATTGGCTTTTTTTATAAATAAGCTCGGGAAATACTTATTATTTTGAAAATAATGATTATTTTTACACGTTCGATTCAAACTAACAGTCTGAAATATTCAATTTATAAAAACGATCAATAGCATAAACTAAAAATCCGTAATTCTCTAAAATGGAAAACATCAAAACTAATGAAGTAATTGACTGGGCAATAGAATTTCTCCGCAAAGCCGAGCAGGAAATCAGACCCAATGAACTGAAGGAACAAAACAAATATGCTGTTCTGGTTCAAAATCCAAACGACAAAGTATTAATGACCAAAATGCTTGACGAAACATCGCAAATTCGCGACAACAAAAAGTTGGCGAAGCGCATACGTTTGCTGCTCAAAGAATACGGCACACCGGAGTTTTTCACCGGAGCTGAAAAAGTGATGTTACAAGCTTTTAATACGGTTGGCTATCGATTTCCGGCTATTTCAGTCCCAATATTCAAACGATATCTGCGCGATTACACCCGCGCTATCATCATCAACGAACGCCCCGACTTACTGAACGAGCACTTGGATGGACGCTACAAAAGTAATATCGGTCAAAATGTGAACTTGCTTGGCGAGGTGGTGCTTGGCGATGGTGAAGCCCAAAAACGCTACGAACATTATGTGGAAGCACTGAAAGACCCACGAATTAACTACATTTCGGTGAAACTTTCGGGAATTTATGCGCAAATAAATCCACTGAATTACGACAATGTAAAGAAAGACCTATGCAAGCTGATGGGTAATATTTACCAGCAAGCGATGGATTATCCATTCAAAAGCGCCGATGGCAAAGAAACATACAAATTTGTGAACTTAGATATGGAAGAATATAAAGACATTGAGCTTACACTCGAAGTCTTTATGGAAGTGCTTTCAGAGCCTCGGTTCAAGAATCTGACTGCCGGAATTGTGATTCAAGCTTATTTGCCCGATGCGCAGGGTATGCAAGAGCAACTTTTGAAGTTTGCCATACAACGATTTGCCGATGGTGGCGCACCGCTAAAAATGCGCTTGGTGAAAGGGGCCAATCTTGCAATGGAAACAATACACTCCTCGTTGCGTGGCTGGGAAAATCCAATTTATGACGACAAAATTAAAGTTGATGCCAATTATTTGAAGATTTTGGACAAAGCTTTATTACCCGAAAATGCGAAAGCAGTTCATGTGGGTGTGGCTTCACACAATTTTTTTACCATTGCCTATGCTTACTTATTGTCGCAAAAAAATGGAGTTGATGAGTTTGTAACTTTCGAAATGCTCGAAGGTATGGCAAATCACCTACCACGTGTAATGCGCAAACTGAACAAGCAAATTATTCTTTACACGCCGGTAGTAAGCGATGCGCATTTCCTCAATGCGGTATCATATCTCGTTCGGCGAATGGATGAAAATACCGGTGTGGACAATTTCCTTACCTATTCTTTCAACCTGAAAGAGGGTAGCCGTGAATGGATCTTCCTTAAAAAGCAGTTTGAGGAAGCTATGAACATAAAAGATACGGTATCGACCATTCCGAAAAGAACTCAAAACCGGCAAATTACCCAAACCGATTTGGGCAACTTAACACACTATAAAAGCGAACCAGATACCGATTTCGACTTAACTCAAAACCGGCTCTGGGCAGGAGAAATTCGGAAAAAATGGATGAAGTCCGAAAAGGATGCACCATATCAGGTGCCGGCACAAGTGGGCGATAAACAAATAGAAACAGACAAAAAGAAAAAGTATTTCGACCGTAGTCAGGATAGTAAAGTGCTTGTTTGTGAGGTAAGTACAGTTTCGCTCGATATGATGAAAGAGGTAATCGCTGTAGCTGAAACCGACAAATCGGGATGGAGAAAAACTACTTTGGCAGAGCGCAACGAATTGCTTCATAAGGTTGCCATCAATCTTGCCAACCGACGCGGCGATATGATAGGTTGCATGTCGGCAATCACCGGAAAAACCTTCAACGAGGGTGATGTAGAAGTGTCGGAAGCAATCGATTTCTGCCGGTTCTATCCTATTTCGATGAAGAAGTTTGACGATTTGAAAACTGTAAAACATAGTCCTAAAGGTATTGTTTTGGTAATTCCACCCTGGAATTTCCCAACGGCAATTCCGGTAGGCGGTGTTGTTGCCGGCCTGGCTTCGGGCAATACTGTCATACTGAAACCGGCTACGGTTGCTTTCCCGATAGCTTGGGAATTTGCGCAAGCGTTTTGGGATGCGGGCATTCCGAAAGACGCGTTGCAAGTGGTTTGCCCCGAAAGTGGCGAAGCTCTCAACTACCTGTCAACGAATCCGGCTATCAAACACATTATCATGACAGGTGGCACTGACACCGCTTTTAAACTGCTCGAAAATAATCCAACATGTCCGCTTTCGGCCGAAACGGGTGGCAAAGACGCCATTATTCTCACCGCGAGTGGCGACCGCGACCACGCCATATTAAACATAGTGAAATCGGCATTTGGAAATGCAGGTCAGAAATGCTCAGCATGTTCGTTGTTAGTGGTCGAAAAAAGCATTTATGATGATCCGGATTTCAAGGAAAAAATGAAAGACGCTACATTGAGCATGTACACCGGAAGCGCTTGGGATGGTGGCAATTTAGTTGGACCGATGGTAACAAACACTAACGACAAGTTGCTGCACGCCATTGAGCATCTTGAGCCGGGCGAAAGCTGGCTTATCGCTCCAGAGTTTTTGGATAAAGACAAATATATATTGAAACCAACTATCAAATGGGGTGTAAAACCCGGTAGCTATACGTTCACCAACGAATTGTTTGGACCACTTCTGGCTGTGGTTTGCATGGATGACCTGAAACACGGTGTGGAAATTGTAAATTCGGGTGAGTTTGGATTGACATCGGGACTTCAAAGTTTGGATGAAAGCGAACGCTCTTATTGGAAAGCAAACTTAGAAGCGGGTAATCTCTATATCAATCGTGGTGTTACCGGAGCTATTGTGCAACGCCAACCCTTTGGCGGGATGAAACGCTCTGCTTTTGGTGGAGGCATCAAAGCCGGAGGTGACAATTATGTGAGTTGTTTTGTGAATTTTGAAGAAACAGATTATAAAGAACCAATTGTGGCGGACACAGCTAAGTTCAAGGCATATTCCGATTTGCTATCTGCCGATGATTTGAACCGCTTCCAACGCGCGGTAGAAAGCTATGCCCGTAATTGGAAAACTGAGTTTTCTATTGAACGCGTTACACAAGAATTGGTTGGTGAACTCAATACATTCCGCTATTTGCCACTGAAAAACATGGTATTGCGATTTATGCCTTCCGATAATTTAATTGACGCGTTGATGTGTATTGTAGCTGCTAAAATGTCCAAAACACCATTTTCTGTAAGTATAAAGGCAGAAGACAACAAACTGGCTGCCCTTCAGAAACTATCGATCAATGACTTCAAACTCCTGGTGCAGAACGACAACGAATTTGTAACTTCCATGAAAAACTTCTACCGAATAAGAACCTGTAGCAACGACTTACCTATGGAATACTACAACGAAGCAGCTAAATTAGGATCTTACATCGCCATGGCTCAGCCACTTGCCGAAGGTCGCGTGGAATTGCTTCACTACCTGAAAGAACAAAGTATCTCTTACGAATATCACCGTTATGGTAGCTTTGCCGAAGAAGATGCTAAGTTGAATTAAGAAGACGTTGTAATGTGGAAATATTAAAACTCTCCGTAACACTTGAATTAGGCGTTACGGAGAGTTTTTTATATCTGAATTTATCTTGAGTATTTTAACCCGCATTGCAGCTAATCTGACCAAAAGTCTTGCTGTTCAGGTGTTTGCGCGTCTTCCAGTTCCGATTTGTGTGCTACAGATTTTTTCTTTCTGAAGGGAGCGTATTTGAATTTGAGGGCATCGTACAGTTGGATTGTCTTTTGATTTGGCACAGAACAATGCTGTCTTTTGATTACTTCTTCCACGTGATTTAGAGCTAAACTTGTTACAGCTTTCTGTGTGTTCGTTATGCGTACAATTTCTTTACAACCCGAAATGATGCCGTTTTGTTTCAGTTGGTGTCGTATGGTATTGACCACACAGTAGGCCAGTATTCCCAAATGCAGGTGAGACATTGTGCTTTCATCCTTTTTGTGATAAATAGGACGCAAGTTCAGGTCGGTTTTTAGTACACGGAATGTATTATGAGGAGTTTCTCATAATATGTTCAAGCAGATGAAGCAGAACTTCCCACTCAAATATTTCTATGGAGAAAGTGCAAATGCAATTAAGATACGGATATGGGTTACATTGATAGCCAATCTAATGCTGATGGTAATAAAACAGGGTTTGACAAGATCATGGAGTTACTCCGGATTAGCTACATTAGTAAGAATATGTTTGATGTACTACGTCAACTTCTACAGCCTATTCAATAGTTCCGAAAAAGATTGAGAGATGGTATGGAAATCAGTCACGCAGCTACCTCCAAATTCAACACTTTTCGATTAGGGGAGGCTCAGAAATTAAAAATGCTACTCGAACGCTTAAATATAGCAGCCGAGTAAACTTAAATTGTATTTATTGAGTTTTATCGGACAGCAATTTATCTTTTATTATTGTGTAAAGTCCAATAAGGATAAGTCCTGAAATTTCTCAAAGGTTTTTGTAGCGACATAGGTGTAAGACCTCTTTCGCTATCTTACAAAAACGAATTTGTCATTTGTAGAGAGCGCATCGTTGAACCAATAATTGTCGTAGTGGAAAGCCTTTAGGTTTTCAGGATCATCAATTTGGTTTGTGGCAATGAACCGTGTCATAAGCCCCCTCGCTTTTTTTGTATAGATGGTGATTGGTTTGAATTTATTGGTGTCGGGCTGGTATTGAAGAAACTCAAAATCAATTATCCGGCAGTTCAATTGCTTTTTGTCCATCATTTTGAAATACTCCGACGAAGCTAAGTTGGCGATGATTTTTGGTTTGTCGCATGTTTGCAATGAATTTAAGATTTCGTTTGTAACCCGATCTTTCCAGAAATTGTAAAGATTTTCTCCACCGGAGGTTACAAGCTTAGTCATCTGATCTAATCGGTAGGCTTGTATCAAATCCAGCGGACGCAACACGCCATAGAGGCTGGAGAATATTCTTAAATGAGATTGCAGAAAATCAATCGCGTCATTATTAAGAGTTTCTACGTCCAAGCCGCGAAATACTTCGCCAGCATAGGCAAAAATTGCCGGTTTAGCATTTTCGACTGTGAACGGCGTGTGGAAATTGTGCAAGTGGTTTGCATTTTCATCAGCAATTTTTCTGTTTACTTTCAGTATCTTCCCAAGTTCGATAGAGGAGTAGCCACGCAGTTGATTCACCAATGCTTCGGCTTCATATATAAATTTGGGATACGTAGCATGTCGTTTTAAGTGTAAAGGTGTGAAATTCTGGATCTTTGCCGGTGAAAGTAGTATAAGCATTTGATAAAAAAACGTTGTAGGGTGTGATAGATCCTCGAAAGAAGCTAACGTTGGAAGAAATGATTTTCTCGTTAATTTAATCCGTTATATTTATTCGAGATGATTTTGGTTTTAAAATAAAAAAACCGCATTGTTATTTGTTGAGAAAACTCCTGTAATCAGGATTTGAGACATCAGTTCTTTTTGTAATCTGCCGTCCACAATTGGATACCCGAAGGCGCAGCCCGCCATTAAAAACTGTTGTTTCTCGAGATAGTTAAAGTGTTGAGTTTTCCAATCTCTAAACAATGCGGCATTGCAAATATACGATATAATATTGGAAGTGCTACATGCTAGACTGCTTATT
Source organism: uncultured Paludibacter sp. (assembly GCA_964568675.1). Taxonomy (GTDB): domain Bacteria; phylum Bacteroidota; class Bacteroidia; order Bacteroidales; family Paludibacteraceae; genus UPXZ01. Next base: position 1,601 of record CAZMQV010000052.1, on the reverse strand, counting down.
TGTGTCAATTAATGGTGTTTTATAAGATTTTTTCACAGTTTAAAAATCTATTACAAAAAGAAAGGATATTATTTCGTTATATGAAAAAAAACTTCTATTTTTGTAGCTTGAAAATAAAAAATAGAAAATTATTCATTCAATATGGCAAAGAAAGAAGAAACTAAAGTAGAAGAACTTGAAAGCGTAGGACGCGCCTTATCAAACACCGAAGCATTCATCGAAAAAAATCAAAAAATTATTCTAATCGGAGTTGGTGTAGTAGTATTGGTGGTATTAGCCGTAATGGCTTTCCGCAATTTTTATCAAAAACCAAGAGAAATAGCTGCGGAAAACGCGATGTACAAAGCACAGGAGTATTTCGCTGTTGATTCTTTTCAGCTTGCACTCAATGGAAATGGCTCTACTGTGATGGGATTCAAAGAAATTGCATCGGAATACGGTATGACATCAAGTGGAAATGTTGCAAATGCTTACACTGGCATCTGCTTGTACAAAACCGGTAAATATCAGGATGCGATTAAACACCTGACGCAATACGATGGTAGTGATAGTTATTTCAAATCGTCGGTTGTAGGGCTGATAGGCGATTGCTACGTAGAATTGGGAGACAAAGCAAAAGCACAAAGTTATTTCAAGAAAGTAATAGATGCTAAAAATGATTTGGCTCCTATCTATTTGAAAAAATTAGCGATTCTGCTTGAGTCGGACAGCAAAAAAGAAGAAGCCGCAAAATTATATCAACAAATAAAAGACGAGTATCCTCAAAGCAACGAAGCTTATGATATCGATAAATATCTGGCTCGGGTTCAGGGATAGAGAGTTTAGTGATAAGATATGAGAAAAATGCTTGCTACAATGGCGAGCATTTTTTTTATCTGAATCTATTGAACATAATCTATTAACGCGTTGATATTTGGCGATTTTTTTGTACTTTTGTGTGAAATCAAAATAAAGAATTATGGCAACTATTTATAGAAACCTGTCGGACTATGACTCCGAAACCATGCCGGATAAACTTCTCGTTGAAAAACAGTCGTTTGCAATCGCGGTGGCTGATTGGAATCCCGAAATTACTTATTCTTTGCTAAATGGAGCTTATGCTACTTTGGTAGAAAATGGTGTGAGGGAGGAGAATATTCGTGTTGTAAATGTACCTGGTACTTTTGAGTTGACCCATGCGGCTGCAAAACTCGCTCGGCTTCATAAGACTGAAAACGGCAAAACAGTAAAAAAATATAATGCCATTATTGTAGTTGGGTGTGTAATACAAGGCGAAACTCCTCATTTTACATTTGTGTGTAACGGAGTAACGCAAGGCATCACTGATTTGAATTTGCTGCCTGATGCTTGCCCGGTAGTGTTTGGGGTGCTAACAACCAATACGTTACAGCAAGCCAAAGATCGCGCCGGAGGAATTCATGGAAATAAAGGCGATGAAGCTGCAATTACAGCGATAAAAATGGCAAATATTATTTGGTAGATTCAAGTATTATCTCTATCTTTGCACTCGCAAAAACGATAAAGCTAAGTTTGAAGAAGAAAACGTTTTTCTGATTTTTCTAATCGTTGCAATGGGCAGTTACCAAAGTGGCCAACTGGGG
>CAZMQV010000051.1:15566-25607 GCA_964568675.1 uncultured Paludibacter sp. | reverse complement strand
TAACGGACTTGAACCGTCAAATTTACTCGTCATGCTCGGCGCACATAAATTAAAACCAACTATTTGTACATCAAATAGTTGGTTTTAATTTATTAGAATTTTGCAGAGTTATATTCTATTTGAATAAAATGTTTCCCGTGGAACAATTTACATTTATCTCAATGAAATACAAGAAATTACATATCAATATTAAACAAAAATGAATAGAATTACAAATAGTAAAAATTATATCTAACTCATTTCCAGCATTTTAATAATAGATTTTACAGCTTTTTGGCGAATTTCTTCATCTACATGAATTTCCGGAGTTTCGTCGCGCAAACAAAGGTAAATTTTCTCAAGCGAATTTTTTTTCATAAACACACATTCGTTGCAATGACATGTCTGACCCTCAAATTCAGGAGGTACGGGAATAAAGGTTTTATCGGGACATTTTTGCTCCATCTGATGAAGAATTCCACTTTCGGTTACAACCAAAAATTTTGTTTTCTCTGATTTGATAGCATAGTTAAGAAGCCCTGAGGTAGAACCCACGTAATCAGCCATTTTCAAAATAACACTTTTACATTCGGGATGTGCAATAATATCGGCATCGGGATTTTCTTGTTTTAATGCAATCAATTTTTCTACCGAAAACTGTTCGTGCACGTGGCAAGCACCATCCCAAAGAAGCATATTGCGGCCTGTAACACTATTAATGTAATCACCCAAATTACGATCGGGGCCAAATATCAATTTTGCATCCTGCGGAAACTGGTCAACAATTTTTTTGGCGTTAGTCGAAGTTACCACAACGTCTGTAAGCGCTTTGACAGCCGCGGTTGTATTCACATACGATATCACCGTATGGTCGGGGTGTGCTTTCACAAACTCTTCGAACTTATCGGCCGGACAACTATCCGCTAACGAGCAACCGGCTTCCAAATCGGGAATAAAAACCCTTTTCTGAGGTGAAAGAATTTTGGCAGTTTCGCCCATAAAATGCACACCACAAAGTACAATTATTTCAGCATCGGTTTTTTCAGCCCACTGAGCCAGAGCCAAACTATCACCTACATTATCTGCAATATCCTGGATATCACCTGTTTGATAATAGTGAGCCATGATAACAGCATTTTTCTCTTTTTTAAGACGATTGATTTCTTCAATCAATTTTTCTCTTTCCATATTGCGTAAATGAATTTTTGATAATTAATATTTTGAATCAGAACAACGATATATCGTATTTTTTTCACATTGAAAAAATTGAAGAGATCGTATGTTCACTTTAGCAATTTTTTTTTTCGATAGCAACTCAGTTTCAACATCAACAATACAATAATAATATCTTTTTAAAAATTTAAAATTAAAATTGTGGTTATTATAGCCTGTTGATAAGGTTGAAAAATAAATTGAATATTACTTGTTTTTTCCGTTATTAAAAATTTCAATACTCTCTATAAACAATTGATTTTTTCTAAAAGTTCTAATTTTAAGCTTTTTACAAACATTATGAACAACTTGTTGAAATCTGTTGAGTTGATATATTTTTTTCAATAAACGGCTTGTTTCTTCTGAAAACGGAGTTGAAAAACTGATAAAAAATTTGATAAGATCATTTGTAAAGTTTGAATTTGATTCTGTATTGAAATATTTTTCTGAATATCCAAATTTAGTTGTAATATTTCTATCAAAGCTTATCATCAAGTTTTCAACAAGCTATCAAGAATATACAGCATTGATTAATTTTATGCGTAAACCATTTGGTAATAATGAACTTATCAAACAAATTGCTTTATATTGAAGACCGGGCACTACCCTAGTTTTCATTTTCTTTCGTTCAATTTGACTCACAATGTTTTGAGCGATAATTTTTGGTGACATGCCGTTCATTTCATCTTTTTCCATTTTGCCAACTGCGGTGTTCATAAGTTTGAAATATGCCGATTCGGTATTTTTACTTTGCTTGGTATAAACTCGCGCCGATGTAAACTCTGTTTTTGTATCGCCCGGCAGAATGGAGCAACATTGAATACCAAATGGTTTGAGTTCCATAGTGAGCGCATCCATAAGAATGAGCAAAGCTGCTTTACCTGCGCTATAAAATGCTTGAAAGGGAATTGGGATAAGTCCGGCAACAGAGCTAACAGCGATAATTTTGCCAAATCCTTGTTTTCTGAATTGAGGGAGACAAGCTTGAATCACTTTGACGGATCCAAAAAAATTGGTTTCAAGTTGATATTTTGCTTCATCGGGTGCAGTATCCTCAATAGAGCCAGCAATACCATTTCCTGCATTGCTTATCACGGCATAAAGTTCACCATTTTTGTCAATTATCTGTTGAATAATTTTTGCGATAGCCGTTTCATCGTTTACATCGAGCGCTACAGGTATAATTTCACCATCCGAAACTTTAGATTTTTGGGCTTCTCCCCCACCCTTTCGCGATGCTGAATAAACGCGATACGATTTATCCATTAATATTTTTGCTGTTTCCAGACCAATTCCGGAGCTTCCTCCGGTAAGTAAAACTGTTCTCATCTGTTTATATTTTTTTTGAGTCAAGACATGTAATACATATTTACTTTGCCGATACGACGCTACAAGCTATGTTTGCGAAATATCTCAAATGGCAGTATCAACTCACTAATTTTTTCCCTTCTTTTTGAATTACACCAACCAGAATAAAATTTAAGTTTATCTTTGTCGTAATATTTGCAAAATTACTCTTTTTCAATGGAATAATAGTTTATACACATCAATAAAAGCATATTTTAGGCATAGATTTTGTGCAGCTTATATATGTAAACCAATTTATTTAGAAGTATGAAAACGATAATAAAATTATTTTTAGGCTCAATCTTTGCTTTGATAATGACAGGATGCGGCACATCAAAAAATACAAGTCAGTTTGAAAATGAGCAATATGATATAAAAGAGAAGTTAGAAAAAGCAAGTTTCGAATTTTCTACAAATTATGTAGTGCCTATGGGCAATTTTCCACCGCGTTATCTCACAAGCAATTACAGTGTAAAGCTATCGGGCGATACGCTCTATTCCTATCTACCCTATTTTGGTGTAGCTTATGTAGCGCCTATGAATAGCAGTGATTCACCCCTGATTTTCACTACTAAAGACTTTGATTATCAATTAACTAAAGGGAAAAAAGCAGGCAACTGGAATGTGAAGATAGATGTAAAAGATAAGCGTAAACAGCTGCGATACATTTTAAATATATATAATAACGGAAAAGCCGATTTAATTGTAAATGATTTTTCGCGTCAGTCAATTCGATTTCAAGGAGAAATAGAAAAATGATTCAATAAAAAATTAGTACAATTACATTTATTGACCTTGATGTAAGATTTAATAAACTACTAAATACGCTTTATTTTATAGATAATAAGTTAAATTTTCTCTTTTTACCACCCTATTTCTTTCTATTATTCAATTACTAAAATTAGATAATTGAATGATAGAATTATCCTGCCCTTTGAAAATCATAAGTTCCGTTAAACCTGATATACAATAAAATTATGAGATTTTTTTGTAGAAAACATAATAAATATATTGAACAATCTATCGATATATTGCATTTATAAATAAAATACTATATATTTGCGAATTGAATTTCTATTAATTAAAAATATATATCTTAAAAATTTATTGTCTATGAAAAAATTACTTATTCTCATGTGCGTATTAGCACTTAGTTTTCATTCGCTTTTTGCTCAATCGGGCAATGCGCTGGTATTAGATGGTGTAAATCAGTATATGAAAATTCCGAACCATGCCGATTTTAATATTACAACATCTGAAAGTTTCACCGTTTCTTTCTGGATAAATATGGCAGTATTTAATACTACGAATATGCGTTTTGTGGCTAAACGTGCTCAAACCACTACATTGGCTGATAAATCGGGTTGGGAACTTTGGGGAGGAAACTCGGCAACAAATTATTGTGCAGTCAATACACCCAACGCTGCAGGCAACCACAATAATTCTGTCAGCGTATGGACTAATGACGCGACTGCGGCTCTCAATACCTGGTCGCATTTTGCTTTGGTCATTGATAGGGCAAGTGGCAAAATGTATGAATACCTGAATGGAGTTGAAAAAGCCACTTCAGGAACTAAAGATATCAGCACATGGGCTTGCAATAATGAAAATGATGTGATTGTAGGAGCCGGGATCTCCGGAACCTATCCTACTCAGACTATCATTCAATATTTCAATGGTAAAATTGACAATCTTCGTATTTACAAACGAGCGCTTTCGGCTACTGAATTGCAAGAAGATATGACATCAGTAGTTACCGCATCGACAACGGGTTTGGTAGCAGCATACAATTTCGAAAATATTAATGGAACTACCGTTGAAGATATTACCGGCAATCATCCGGGTACTTTGATAAATTTCCCCGTTCAGGGACCTGTTATGGTTGCCGGAGCATCGGTAGCTCAAGATGCCAATTTTACTGGAAGAGGAAGTAAAAACGAGGTAATCTTAAAAGCAGCCTTTACCACTACAGGTACTATCGCCGCGTCAATCAACAATATAAAACTGACCTTGAACGGAACAACACAACTATCTGATGTTGAAAATATTAAAGTATATAATACAGCCAGTTCTACCGCATTTGATCCGCGCAATCCAAGTGGCGTGTTGCTTGGTACTGCTTCGGTTGCTTCGGGCGAAATCACTGTTAGTACTAACGGTAATTTAGTTTCGGGGGTGAACAATCTATGGATTACTTGCGATGTAGCCAACAATGCTACTGAAGGTGCAAAAATTGACGCTACATTAATTTCTATGACCACTGCCAATGAAACATATACATTCACCGCAGGAAACCCGACGGGTAGTCGTGAAATTTTACTTACCAGAACATTGGTATTCGCACCAGGCGATTATGGTTCTACCAATTACCGTATCCCTGCTATTCTGACTTTGGCTGATGGCTCTTTGTTGACCCTCACTGATAAACGCAAAAATAATTCGGCTGACCTTCCGCAAGATATCGATATTGTAAGTAGAAAAAGTACGGATGGTGGTAAAACCTGGTCAGCCCCTGTAACTGTGGCTTTGGGTACCGGTTATGGCAAAGGTTTTGGCGATGCTTGTATCATGCAGACAAAAACCGGAAAAATCGTAGCTTTGTTTGTGGGTGGCAATCAATTTCAAGCTTCGACATCAAGCAACCCCATTCGTTCGTATATGAGCACAAGTACCGATAACGGATTGACATGGAGCACTCCAAAGGATTTGACTGATGATATTTATGGCGATAAATGTACCGACCCTGTTCGTAAAACATGGCAAGGAATGTTCTTTGGCTCAGGTAGAGGTCTGACGATGAGAGACGGAAGAATAATGGCTGTAATGACCGTGAAACCTTCGTCCGGCAGTTACAAAAATTACACGATTTTCTCTGACGATGAAGGTACAACATGGCAGTATTCAAATCTGGCGATTGATGGTGGCGACGAAGCCAAAGTAGTGGAATTGAACGATGGTACTATTCTTATGAGTAGTCGTGTTTCAGGAAACCGACTTTGGGCTAAATCGACGGATAAAGGTGTGAATTGGGGTGCAAAAAACTCGTGGTCTGAAATTTGGGGAAATGCTTGCGATGCCGACATAGTACGATATACTTCCACATTGGATGGATACGACAAAAACCGTTTGTTGCACACATTGCCCAACGCGAGCAACCGTACCAAAGTAAATATGTGGATAAGCTATGATGAAGGTACTACTTGGCCTGTAAAAAGAACTTTGTGTGAAGGAACATCGGCATATTCTTCCATTACCATTTTGCCCGATGGAACTATTGGAGTGTATCTCGAAGAAGACGAATCGGTTCCTTACAGAATGTATTTCTTGAACTTCTCGCTGAATTGGTTGACCAAAGGTTCGGATAACTATGTTTCGCCGGGAACACCCGTTGTATCTCAGCCTGTTTCTTCACTCGCAGCCGGCAGATATGCTCCCCCACAAACAGTAAATTTGACTACTACAACATCCGGAGCATCAATTTACTATACATTGGATGGTAGTAACCCTAACACCAACTCTACACTTTATAGCCAAGCAATAAACCTTACCGAGTCGTGTACGCTGAAAGCAATAGCGGTGAAAGATGGAATGGCAAATAGCGCGATATTGTCGGTGAGCTATACCATTGGCTATGTGGTGCCGGGTCAAAACCGTTCGGTAGGAGCCGACCGTTATGTAACATCCGCATCAACAACCGGTGGAGCAAGCAACATCAGTTACTCAGCCGCATCTGTGCCGGCATCGCATTATATTTATCATTCCGCCAATAATGTTACTGCAAGTAGAGGTGAAGTGTTTACTCTTAATCTCACGGCTTTACCCGGTCAGACGGATGGTTTACAGTGGTGTCAAACAATTATTTTAGTTGACTGGAATCAGGATTTTGACTTTGCCGATAATGGTGAACGTATCGTAATTTTAGGTAGTAGAGAAAAAGACAATAGCGCTACGGTAATGAATATAGCTCAAGAAATCACCGTTCCTGCCACAGCGTTGCTTGGCAAAACTCGCATACGCGTTGTATATTCCGATGCGTGGCGTCCGACTGCCTACGCTGATTTAGGCGAAGATTTGGTGGACAAAGGGCGTATGTACGATTTTGATTTGATAGTTGATCAACAGAGTGGAGTTGATTCGAACAATCATAAGAATATCAGCATAAGTAATCCGGTAAAAGACCAATTAATAGTGCAACTACCTGCCGAAAAAATGGAAGTGAGTCTTTCCGATTTGAACGGAAAAATTATCTTCAAAACCAAAACTTCCAACGCGCTATTTAATTATCCGGTAAAAGGGCTTGCTCCTCAAGTGTATATCCTTCGCCTCACCGACGAGCAGGGAAACAATTCGTCATATAAACTTATCAAACAATAAATCGATTTTCAATACAATAAAACCAGCACTAATTATTTATTAAAGCGCTGGTTTTATTGTTATATTATTCAACTTTCTCACTTTATATACCCATATTATCAACAATCAAAAAAAACTACAAACATGAAAAAAATTTTTTTACTTAGTCTATTTATGTTGTGCTTATTTTCCATGCCTTTGGCAGCTCAATCAGGGAAAGCGCTCGAACTGAACGGGAGTTCTCGTTACATGAAAATTCCGAATCATGCCGATTTTAATATTACTACGTCCGAAAGTTTCACCATTTCGATGTGGATTAATATTCCGGCATTTGGCTCAAACATGCGTTTTGTGGCAAAAAGAAGTCAAAGTACTACACTATCTGACAAGTCGGGATGGGAACTTTGGGGAGGAAACTCGGCAACAAATTATTGTGCAGTCAATACACCCAACGCGGCAGGCAACCACAATAATTCCGTCAGCGTATGGACTACTGACGCGACTGCGGCTCTCAATACCTGGTCGCATTTTGCCTTGGTCATTGATAGGGCAAGTGGCAAGATGTATGAATACCTGAATGGAGTTGAAAAAGCCACCTCAGGAACTAAAGATATCAGCACATGGGCTGTCAACAATCCTTACGATGTGTTTGTAGGCGCAGGAACAACAGGTACACATCCAACTCAAACTGCAATAACATTTTTCAACGGAAAAATTGATAACCTCCGTATTTGGAAAAAAGCGCTGAGCGCCACGGAAATTGCCGCGGACTTGACAGCTACCGTTGACAACACCACTGATGGTTTGGTAGCCGCTTACGATTTCGAAACTGTAACAGGCACTACTGTAGCCGATATTAAAGGTAATCACCCCGGAACATTGGTTAACTGGCCTTATGAATTGCTTGGTAAAAGAATTACCGAGGTATCTGGTATGATAGGGACAGAAGTTGGCAAACTTGCATCTTCTCAAAGTTTGAATGACGCTATCGCGGCAGCTCAAACTGTTTTTGAAAACACTTCTTTAACCGATGCTGACTATACTAATGCCATAACAGCATTGAATACAGCAGTATCTAATGCTCCAATTAACAAGCCTGTGTCTTCTTCTTTAGGAACATCCGAAACACTTTATGCCATTTATTCGTCATTGAGAAATAATCAAACACTGACAGATCAAGCGGCTGAAACCAATTTGAAATCAACCCCCTACACACCCGCACCTACTGCTTTCGATAATACTCAAGTGTGGACTTTTGTTGAATTGAGCGATGGCACTTATGCAATTGTAAATCCATTCTCAAACAATTACATAAAAAATAATACCGGTCAAACCAATGCAGGGAAACTAAGCGTAACCGCCTCTGCTTATACTGCCAATGGCTGGAAAGTGGATAAAGCGGTTACCTTGGGTCTTTGTATCCTATATGCTCCCGAACAAACCAACGGACAGGTGAATACTTCAAGTTCTGCGGGTGTTCAGGAAGTGTTTAACTGGGGTTATAATCAAGGAACAAAAAATGCGGAAAACTTTTCAATCAGCGATGCGGGTTGTCAGCTTAAAATTGTAAAAGTAAGTGAGCGAAGCGCGGCTGCCGCTACACCTACAACTAATGTTGCTCAAGGAGCTGTGGCCGAAGGAACTGAAATTACCGTATCGGCTGCTCAGTCAACACAGGCTTTGTATTACACTACTGATGGCACCGACCCCAAATCAAGCGCAACACGCGTTTTGGCTACCAATGGCACCGCGACAGTTGTAACTCCTGCCGGAGGCTTTACTCTTAAAGCTTATGTTGCAGCTTCACAAACATATTTTACCAGTGAAGTGGCTGAGTTCACTTATTCCATTACCACCGACTCGAAGCAAGCGTTTGCCAACAAACTGTCGGTACGCGTGTTGAATGGAGTAGTTACTGTGGACAACGCCGAAAGCTTTGAAGTATTCGCAGTATCGGGTCAAAAACTCGACTCCACTAAAGCTTTGCGCAGCGGAGTGTATGTAGTTAAATCCAATAATTTGATTCAAAAGATTGTTGTTAATTAGTATAGTTGTTCAATAAAGTTTCGTACTTTATTAGTTTGAATAGAGCTTGTGTTGATGTCCAACACAAGCTCTATCTATGTCAGTAACCCCGGTCGGCAAAGCGGAAGAGCCAAGTCGCAGATTCCGGCATATCAGAAAGAAAATAGCACACGGAACTTGCAGCGATTTATCGGTAAAAAAAACAGAAAACATCAAAAAGCCGTTAGCCAACAGCCAACAGCCAGGTACAATACCTACGAATCAATTCATGTAATTCGTTGTTAAACACATATTGTCTTGTAGTTTTTTGGAGTGTCTATTTCAACCTCATCTCACTATCAATTGCGCAAAAACTAAATCCGGCGATGAAATATTCACATACCAATTGTATCAACACAAAGCTTATTCCAACAAACATAAGCTACCAATTGTATCTATACAAAGCATGTTCCGACAAACATAAGCTACAAATTGTATCCATACAAAGCACTTTCTATAAAATATAACCTACCAATTGTACAAAAACAATTGGTGGTATAATTAATTCACCTACCAATTGTACAAATACAAAGCATGTTGAACTAAATATCACATACAGATTGTATCAATACAATTCATATCATAACAAATTTAAGCTACCAATTGTACAAAAACAATTGGTGGTAATATTAATTATAAGAAAGAACGTACAAACACAATTTGAGGTGTAATTAATTAAAGTACAGCATGTATCAACACAATTTGAGGTGTAAATAATTATAGGACAGAATGTGTCAATACAATTCATGTTATGACAAACATAAGCTACCAATTGTACAAAAACAATTGGGGGTAAAATTAATTATAGTACAGAATGTATCAACACAATTTGAGGTGTAATTAATTATAGGACAGATTGTATAAATACAATTCATATCATAACAAATATAAGCGACCAATTGTACAAAAACAATTGGGGGTAAAATTAATTATAGTACAGAATGTACAAACACAATTTGAGGTATAATTAATTAAAGGACAGCATGTATCAACACAATTTGAGGTGTAAATAATTATAGGACAGAATGTGTCAATACAATTCATGTTATGACAAACATAAGCTACCAATTGTACAAAAACAATTGG
>CAZMQV010000051.1:0-15466 GCA_964568675.1 uncultured Paludibacter sp. | reverse complement strand
GGTAAAATTAATTATAGTACAGAATGTACAAATACTGTCGGCGAGCAACAACACCGCAATAAATCCATTCAAACCACTATGGGATGCCGACGTGAAATAAACACTCAACCAAGCTGTCATCCCGTACCGGAGTGAGGGAACTAAAGAGAAAGTCCCGATTGGTCGGGAAAGTCAAAAGATTCCTATCTGTCGGAAGAGCCAAGTAAGAGAAAGAAAGCTATACATTGTATAGGAATAGCTTTTAATCCATTCTAAACTTGTAGCCATTTATCAGTATCAGCACAGAGAATGAAGAAAAGCCGTTAGCCAATAGCCATTAGCCAGAAACGCCATCGCTCTGATATGTAAAAATCGACCGTGTCGGATTAACGTAATAATTTGAAAATACTATCGGTAATTAAAGTAAATAATTCGTAATTTTGTATCGTTAATTTGGAAGCGGAATATGTTTTCCGTTTTTTTGCATTATACTTTGCAGTATAGGCTTCTAAAAACATGTTTGAGAAAAAAGCGAATACTATATTTTTTGCCAATTCCATGGAAGGAAATAAAACCTTGGACTTAGAGACATTTGAATTGGTATTTCATCATTTTTATCCTCGATTGGTTGCTTTTGCCATCCGATTTGTAGCGGATGAGAATGAAGCCAAGGATATTGTGCAGGAATGTTTTGTCAATTTTTGGGAAAAAAGAAGTGAATTTTCGTCAGATGCAGTTAGCTCTTTACTCTTTACAATGGTTCGCAACGCTTGTTTGAACTGGTTGAAACACCGCGCCGTAGTAGAAAATTATCAGACAGATTATATAGAAAAATCGCGTGGCGAGGAACAGCTTTATAATGTGGATTTTTTGATGAATGCCGATAAAACTTTGCTTTACGAAGAATTGAAGGAGGAGATTAACCGGGTGCTCAATAGCTTGCCGGAGCGATGTAGATTGGTATTCAGAATGAGTCGATTCGAGGGATTGAAAAATAGAGAAATTGCCGAACGACTTAATATTTCATCTACAGCAGTCGAAAAGCATATATCTAAAGCTCTAAGTCGGTTTTCAATCTATTTCCGGAATAATAATCCGAACTATATTTATTTTTTCATCGTTTCAACTCTTTTTTTTCAATCATAAGGTTGGGTAAATGATTTTTGAGTTGTTTTATCTATTAAAGCACTCAATAATTGTAACGATACCATGAACGAAAACAAGCATATAAAAAGCTTAGCAATTTACTATTTCGAAGGAAAAATCACTTTGAATGACGAAAAAATTCTTTTTGAATTTATTAATCAAAGTGATGCTAATTTCCAGCAATTTCGCCAATGGGAGCGTGAATGGAAATCGAACTACGTACTTCAGCCCGATACAGAAGAAGCATGGGAGGCGGTTAGCAGGGAAATTATACAAAGAGAGCTTCAAAATCATCAACAAGATAACTCCAAAACTTCTACGCGATTCATTCGCTGGAGTAAATATGTGGCAGCGGTGGCAATAATTGCCCTCGTGGTTGTAACTTCGTTGTACATCCATCAAATTAATATTAATGGTGGAGCAAAACACTACGTTACAGTTGAAGCGCCTTTAGGACAAAAATCTAAAGTTACTTTAGCGGATGGCACCGTGGTGTGGCTCAATGCCGGCACCCAAATCAGCTATCCCGAAGGAAACCGTAGTTCAGATTTCATTGTAAAACTGAGTGGAGAAGCTTTTTTTGAAGTAGCCAAACAGAAAAACAAGAAATTCATTGTTCGTACGTCAATATATGATGTAGAAGTAGTAGGAACAAAATTTAATATAAGCTCTTACCCGGGTGATCGTTTCATATCAACAACTCTGATTGAAGGTAAGATTAACCTGATGCACGAAAGTAATAAAACCGAAATGCAGCCGGGCGAAACGATAGCTTACGATGCCCAAACAGGGCTGATAACTAAATCGGTCAATCCCCTCCAGAACGTGAACGCTTGGATTGATAATTCCATTATTTTTGACGCTATCAGCCTCGATGAATTATCGGCGCGCTTATCCAGACAATTCGATGTAAAAATAAAACTTCAATCGGCACAGCTTGGAGCTAAGAAATTCAGTATCGCGCTAAGAAATAACGAAACGGTAGCAGATGTGATGACAGCGCTCGAAAAAATTCTGAATGTCAAAGTGAATAAAGTAGGGCAGACATATTATATCAATTCAGGAACAGACCATCCTTAAACGCAGCCTTTAATTATCCATGTTTACAGAAATTTAATTAACTAAATTATACTAACTAAAAAAATCAAAAAGAACACCAATGAACAAACAGAAAATTTTTTCTTTGTGGTTTGTCCTCTTTTTAATCCTGTTTTCTACCGGATTGCAGGCGCAGAAGATAACAAAAAACTTCAAGGAACAGAACCTCAAAACGGTATTAAAAGAGATTGAAAAGCAAACGGGATTTTCTATTATTTACAAAACCGATGAAGTGAACGAAAACAAGCGAGTTTCCGCTTCATTTCGCGACACAGGCATGGAAGAAGTACTTCAAAAAGTTTTAGATGAGAGCCTCGGGTTTTCTATTCAAAACAAAATGATTGTAATTCACAAGAAAAGCAATGCCGAACAGAAAACCAAGATTACTTCACCCCAGAAAGGGAGAAAAACCATTTCAGGAGTAGTAACCGATGCCGGTGGTGAGCCTTTGATTGGCGTATCGGTAAAAGTGAAAGGTTCGACTCATGGAGCTACTACTAATATCAACGGTGAATATCAATTGCAGGATGTAGGCGATAATGAAGAAATTGAAGTTTCATACATTGGGATGCAAGCAAAAACCATTCAGATTGATGGTAAGACTAATTTTAATGTAGTGCTTCAAGACGATACAAAATTGCTCGAAGAAGTGGTCGTTACCGCCATGGGTATTGAACGTAAAGCTAAATCGCTTACATACGCTACTCAAAAAATGGACAATGAAGAGCTGATGCGCGTGCAAGATGCCAATTTCATCAACTCGCTTCAGGGTAAAGCAGCCGGTCTGAGCATCACACCCAACGCGGGTGGGGCAGGAGGCTCATCAAAAATCTTACTTCGCGGCAACAAATCGGTATTGGGAAACAATACGCCACTCGTAGTAGTTGACGGTATCCCAATGAGCAATCCGGTAAAAGGACAACAAGGTGTGGGAGGCGGACAAGCCATCGGTTATAGTTTTGCCACCGAAGGTACCGACGCGCTATCATCTATAAATCCCGACGATATCGAAAGCATCAATATCCTAAAAGGAGCCAACGCGTCGGCGCTATATGGTAGCGCCGCTTCAAACGGGGTGCTTATTATTACAACGAAAAAAGGAAAAGATGGCGCTATTTCAATAGGAGTTTCGTCAAACGCCACTTTCGAGAGACCATTGATCCTGCCACAGCTTCAAAATATATACGGAGCAAGCGTCAATACCGTAGCCGGTACAGTATCTTCCGACAGTTGGGGTAAAAAAATGTCGGATATGACCTCAGCCGAATTAGGAGTAAAACATCTCTCAAAAACACCTCAGGATTATGTTGGTGATTTCTTCGGAACAGGTTCTACGCTGAACAATTCTGTATCCATCAGCGGTGGTTCGAAATTGGTACAATCCTATTTTTCTTATGGAAACACTCATTCCAACGGGATGATTGAAAATAATACGTTCAATAGACATACTGTTTCGTTTCGCCAGAATTATAACTTATTCAAAGAAAGATTGAAAATTGACGCGTCTGTAAACTACATCAATCAAGCAACCAAAAACAGACCGGGTGGGGGAACCTCGCTCAATCCGCTTTTCAACCTCTATACTTCACCACGCAATATCGATATGGATTATTATCGTGAGAATTATAAAGTTGAAGATGGAACCTGGAAATCCAATACGTATGATTATTACGCGCTTAACAGCAATGGCGATGGATATTTGTGGACAACCGGAACAACCGATTTGAAAGGACCAAAACAAAATTGGATATATACATCTGCCGACCAAAACAACCCCTATTGGCTCACCAATATGATAAATCGCCTGGACAATCAGGAGCGGGTATATGGATATGTTTCGGGTAATCTGAAACTGATGGATGGATTGAACGCGCAAGCTCGATTCAGTATCGACCGTTCGAAATCGACATCAAAAACTGAAACATCAGCTACTACTCAGTTTCCATCCATGATGGTTGATTATGGCGAGTACCGCCAAGGTAGCGCAGTATCGAATGAGTATTATTTGGATTGGATGCTAAGCTACAACAAAACGTTTGGCGATTACAGCGTGTCTGCTACGGGAGGTTACACGGCTCACCATCTTTATTCCGACAATCAGTCGCTTCTGGCAGGCAGAGCTACTGTGGAAGACGCGATGCGCCGAATTATACCTACTGCTGTCAACGTGTTTCAACCTTGGGCGGGACTTACTGGCGGAAGAAGCTACAACAAAGTGATTGACTGGGATGAAGGCGCATTTGTTACCGGACAACTCGGTTATAAGGATTTTCTTTTTGTTGAAGGTAGTTACCGTCACGACTGGTATCGCGCCTTTCGTCAATTTGCTGTGCAACGAGGCACACCCGATAATTATGGCTACTATTCATTTGGTGTAAATTCACTTTTGCATGAAGTGGTAGAGCTACCAAAATTCTGGAACTACATGAAACTCCGTACATCATATAGCGAAGTGGGAAACTCAATTCCCAACGTCATGTTTCATGCCATTTCAGTAAATCAATTGACCGGCGCGGTGGTGCCTTCGCCTTATTCTTATTTTGAGAATCCAATACCGGAAAAAACCAAATCGTTTGAAGCCGGATTTGACGCGGCATTTTTCAAAAACGCGCTAAGCTGGGATTTGACATTCTATTATTCTACATTGAACAACGCATATCTGCTTGTTGCCGACAAGGGAAAATCAAAACCTGTGAACTCAGGAGTTATTCGCAACATGGGTGTAGAAACTTCGATGTCTTATGCCTTGAATATTTCCAAAGATTTACTATGGAAAACCGGAGTGAACTTAGCTTATAATAACAATCAGATTCTGAAGACTTATCGCGATAAGAATGGCAAGGAGAGTTTGATAGAACAGCAAATCGGTTTTGGCGGCAAGGTACAGATTAAATACAAAGAAGGTGGTAAATATGGCGACTTATATGTAACCGATTTCGCTCGCGATGAAGAGACCGGAAAAATCATACTAAACGATGAAGGTAAACCAAGCTTGAGTAGCAAAAAGTTTGATAAATACATGGGTAACATGAATGCGCCGTATCAACTTGGTTGGAACAATACGTTCAGCTACAAAGACTTTTCGCTTTATTTTCTGATTGACGGTAGGGTAGGTGGCAAAGTGATTTCATTTACCGAGGCTTATCTGGATCAACGCGGTCTTTCATCGCGCAGCGCCGATGCCCGTGTAACGTGGGAAAACAACAAATCGAATCTGACTTATAAATATACGGACGCCGGAGGAACAGAATATGAAGTGCCGGGTATGCTCACACCCGACGGACAACTCACATCCATCGAAGGATATTATAAGGGAATTGGAGGAGATATCAACGCAACGCAGTATGTTTACGACGCTACAAATTTCCGTATGCGCGAGCTTTCGGTGGGGTACACCATTCGCAATCTTTTTGGACCAACTAAAAACATGACACTATCGCTCGTAGGGCGAAACCTCTTTTTTATCTACAACAACGCTCCGGTAGATCCGGATACTTCCATATCCACTCAAAACGGTTTGGGGAGTGTAGATGTATTTAATATGCCTTCATCCCGTTCCATTGGTGTCGCGCTTTCAGTTAATTTTTAATTAGAACAAAAGGAAAACAAATCATGAAAAAAATATTTTTATACAGTGTAATCGCATTATTCACCTCTTCTATCTTCACCTCCTGCTTGTTCAGAGACGAGGAAATAGGTTCGGAGCTATTGACCGGAACCATCGAGGGGGAAACGGTAGTTCATTTGGGTGCCGCCGACAAAATTAATTATCAACGAGAGATAACCCAAGCAGGTTTAGAAAGCGCCATGCTTACAATGAATAAGACTCAGCTTTTAGGGCAAATATTGCCTGCGCAATACTCCCTTCGCGGAGGAAAAAATGGCGATATGCCTGGTCCACATGCCTATCAATTTCAGTTTAGCTTAGAAACTGATAACTATGCCGGCTATCTCTGTCTGCCACAAGATTTCAACGGACGTATGCGTTCAACCTATTACAACAGTCAGGATTTTAACGGTGGAGTTTTGGGTTCGTTTACCAACGTACAAAACTTTATAGTTCCTGTATTGAACCATCCGCAAATTGATTCGATACCCGAAATCAAAGCCATTTCGTTGTTGATCTATAATTTTGCTTCGCAAGAAGTAGCGGATACTTACGGCTCGTTTCCTTATGTGGATTACAAAGCGAACAAACAAGATCCCCCTTATGTGTATAATTCGTTGGATACGATTTATGGTACTATTGTGAATAATATTGACACCATAGTGGCTTGTTTGAAACATTTTGAAAGCCGCCCGACGTGGTATAAAGCTCAAGTAGAATCGGTTTTGAATCAATATGACATTATCTCGCCACGAACCGGCAGTAAGATTGATAGCTGGATTCTATTTGCCAATTCACTCAAACTCCGCATGGCGATGAATGTAGTGAAAGTAGAGCCAGAACTTGCACAGAAATGGGCTGAAGATGCTGTAAAGGCAGGGGTAATCGAAACCTCCGAACAGCAATTCAAATTAGACCCGATGGAAATCGGTTTTACACATCCGTTAATTGAAATTTCGTATAGCTGGAGTGATACCCGTCTGAACGCTTCGTTTGAAAATATATTGAAATCATTGAATCATCCGGTTTTGGAATTTCTTTTTACCAAAAACTCGAATCCAATTATCAACAAAGAAAATCCGGCAATAATTTACAAAGCTGAAACAGGGATAGTAGGTTTGCGCTCCGGCATTCGCATGTTGCCGGGTCAGGCTTATGATGTCAATTTCCGTTCAGCCTATTCTCAACCCTCGAAAGCGGTGCAAGAGATGCCCTTGTTTGTGATGAAGCTTTCTGAAGTTCAATTCCTACGCGCCGAAGGAGCTTTGCGCGGTTGGGCTATGGGTGGTTCTGCCGAGAGTTTTTATACATCCGGAATAGCCGATGCTTACGCCTCATGTAATTTGAAACTATTAGATGAGGAGACTTGGGAAGCTGTTTACTTTGAAGAATCGATATACAAACCTCAGTTATCTACCTACATGGCATTGGACAAAGCTAAAGAAGTGGATTATGAAGACCCATACAGCAAGGATTACAGCGCGAAAGGTTTGGTAAAAATCGGTGTAAAATGGAATAATGGCGATAACAATGATACCAAATTGGAAAAGATTATCACTCAGAAATACATAGCCGGATACCCCAATTCATTCTCTGCTTGGGCTGATTTACGTCGCACAGGCTATCCGCGTATTTTCCCCGTGGTGTATGACGATGGCGATGGTTCAATTCCTAAAGGAGATATCATCCGCCGTATTCCATTCTCAGGCACTGACCAGGAATCAACGCGAAATGACATTGCCAACACCGGGCTGAAAGCACTTGGTGGTCCCGACAAGCAAGGTACCCGAATTTGGTGGGATATCGATGAACCGAATTTTTAAACACATTAAAATATCACTATTTAATTATTTATCAGAATGAAAAACAACCGATTTTTAACATGGTGCGTAGCGGTGATGTTATCGCTTGCTACATTACCGATGCAGGCACAAACTTCGCCAACAGCATCGAAGAAAATTTTTGATTGGACTCCTTTCGAGGATTCCAAAATGCTTAACCTTTTCTACAACGCTTTGCAGCAAGGAAGAAATTACCCGACCGAACAAGAGTTTCGGAATGCTTTTGGTTTTGATATCGAATTTGCACGCTCGCACGTTCGTCCGCGCAATGTGGTATATAACCAGGCAAAACAACTCAACACAGCTATTAACCCCAAACGAAAAGTGTGGATGAACATTCCCACCGGTATTGGTAAGGAGATAGGCGGATATCCTTCGGCTACATTTATCGATGATGTGTATTCTACTTGGCAATATACGCATCTTTTTGGCGCATGGAATCACGGACTTTTTCAAGCGCCGGGAGTATGGGCTGATGCTGCACACAAGCATGGTACCGACATTTTCAGCGGTATTAAATTCTTTGAAGGCTGGACACCGGGAAGTGGCGACCAAGCTTATTCTGCTCTGATTTCACAAAAAAATCAGGATGGTAGCTACAAATATGCCGAACCGCTCATTAATGTGCTGATGTACCTTGGTTTGGATGGTATTAACTACAACTGGGAAGATGGAAGTTATAGTAACGCCGAAGTTATCGCTTTTCACAAAGAACTTTACCGTATTGCAGACTTAAAAGGATTCACCAATTTCCATATTGGCTTATACACCGCAATATCAAGTCTGACTACCAATAATGCTGCTTCGTTGTATTATGGACATAAACCGACTGAGAAAACCATCGATTTGATGCTCAACTATTCCGGAGGCGACTTTGCCGCAAGCGCTGCTTCCTCGTCGATCAATGCTGCAAAAACAGTAACCGGGCAAACTAACCACCTTTATTCCGGGGTTTGGATTGTAACCATGGATAGAAGTTGGACAGCCATGAACGCTGCAGCTAACAAAGAGATGAACCTCTGCTTGTGGGGTGAGCATGGTCAAAGCCGATTTATGAGTTACAATGCCGGAACAGATGGTTACAATATTCAGGAAAACTACCAGAAGTTACTCGAAAGAGCATTTTCAGGAGGAAATCGGAATCCGGCAAAATTACCTACCTTGGCAAATTCGGGTAATAACTGGGAACAAAGTGGCACGAAAGAACCACTATCCACTTTTGGAGGTTTGGCTACCATGATTGCCGAGCGAACCACCATTCAGGGAAAACTGCCATTTATCACCAATTTCCAGCTTGGAAATGGCGAGCGCTACAATTATAAAGGTAAAAAAGCACTTGGAAACTGGTATAATATGGGTGCGCAAGATTATCAACCTACTTTCCGTTGGTTGGTGTACAACGCCGGAACGAATACCGTATCAACGGATATTCAGCCGGGCTATACCCATCGCGATGCTTACAACGGAGGCTCGACGCTCGAATTGAAAGGAACTGCTACTACTGCCGGAACCGACATTGTGCTTTACCGCACCGACTTGGAAATAAGCGCGGCTAACCCCAAAGTGAATGTAGCTGTGAAAACATACAAAGAAGGTAGCAATCCAACTAACTTATATGTTATTTTGAAAAAGAAAGACAACAATACGTGGTTTGAAATTCCGGTAGGCGATAACAACGGTATAAACTGGGAAGAAAAAACCATAAATATGAATGGATTTGCTACAGGTGAACACATTGAGTATATCGGACTTCGAGTGAAAGCAGCTTCAACCACAAGTAATTATCAAATTTATGTAGGGAAATTAGGATTGACCGACGATCGTGAGGTAAAAGTGGCTAATGTGGAAAATCTGTTAGTGGAGGTAAAAGAAGAAACTCAGAAATCCATGTCGTTGAAACTAAACTGGAAAGTTACTCCTTTTGAAAATTCTCCAAAGGGGCTTAGCTCCGGCTTGGTCTATAACGACGAAGCCAATGTGGATCATTTTGAAATACTATATAAAAATGGTGAAAACGGTCAGATTAAAGCCATTGGTCGCACTTCGAGTTGGTCAACATTTATTGGTGGTATTACTTTTAATGACACCACAAGCCCGGACGAGCCCTTCATCGGCGTGCGCGCGGCATCCATCGATGGTAAAAGTTATTCGGTAGTGAATTGGGTAAAAATCACGCGTGCCAACTCCTCACAACTACCAGCTTATGCCGACGACCGCTACTGTAAATCTGAAATCAATCCGGTAGCTGAAGGTGCCGATATTGCACAAGTGCAACGTTACTTAACGGAAGTGAAAACAACCAATTTAGCAGATAATCTGAATTATACTGCCACTGCTCCGGTTGCTGATGGTACACAATATGCCAACGCAACTGCCTATTCCTTTACCGCCAATCAGGGCGAAACGGTAGATCTGTTTTTCAAAGCACTTAACACCAGCACTTACGCTAAGGTAGATGGATTGCGTTATTGTTTTGCCAAAGCATTTATCGATTGGAACAACAACGGCGATTTTGAACCCGATACCGAAACCGTTTTTGACTTGGGTACTGTCCGAAAAGGAACACCTGAATTTGAAACTACCGGTGTTACGAAGTCATTCACTGTACCTGAAAAAGCTGCTCCCGGTGCAGTACGCTTACGCATCGTATTTTCCGACGCGTGGTTTACTCACCCCGGACCTTGTGGACTTACCGCTAAAGGATTCAGCATCGATTTCACCATGAACGTAACCGGAAGCAACACGCCCGATCCGGTAGTGGACAAACGCGACCAGGGAACTCCGGTTGAACCTGACCGAGTACGCGACGCGAATCCAAACGCGCCCGACGTCAATTCAGGAGTAGAAACTGTGGTAAAAGGAGGTTTCTCATTCTTCTATCCAAATCCGGCAAAAGATGTGATACACTTCAACGAAGCGGAAGAAATTTGGATTTATACCTTAGAAGGCAAACTGGTATTGAATCAAAATACCAATCTTGATAATGTCAGCGTTAGCAAACTTGAAAAAGGGAGCTATCTTGTGAAAATGCTTAATAAGAGCGTGGTGCGTAGCGCCAAACTGATAAAGAACTAATACTTTTAGTTTTTAATCAACCAAATATATAGCAACAATTACTCATCCCGGAGTAATTGTTGCTTTACAAAAAAATTCTCTTTAGCTCAAGAAATAACTTTATCTAAAAACATTAAAAATAAAAAGATATACTCTGGTGCGTTTTCGCTTAGTAACGATGCTACGGTAAAAGCTATCGCAACTAAAAACGGAATGATGACCAGTGAAGTAGCTGAAGCAAACATCGCATTTACTACCACCGGATTGAACGGAAATCAGAAAAGTAAAGCTTATGCTTTTATAAAAGACTGCAAAATTAATATTGCCGAAATAGAACCTAATACGGTGATAGCAATCTATACCGTTACCGGTAAGTTGATTGCGTCCGAAACAGCTCAATATTCTTCATATACATCCAAAGTTGATTTAACCAACGGAGTGTATATGGTGAAAGTAGGAGATAAAACAATCAAAGTAATTAAATAGCATTATCGGATAAATACATTGCTTGTTGACATTTTCAGAGTTCGATAGGAACTTTTTCGAGCTGATTTTTTTCCATCATTAGGATGGAAATGCCATTACTATGCCATTACTATAAACAACTATATAACTAATTAACAAACTCTCAAACATGAAAAAAACCTTTTTTTTATTGATATTGCTCAATGTAACACTCTTTAGTTGGGCACAACGAACGCCCGAACATCCTCTCGACATTCCCGAAGGTTCAACCGATCTTTTTACAATTTTAGAAACATGGAATCCGGGTACGCCTCCTCCGGGTACTAACGCTTTCGACGACCAGTTTTATATCTCACGCGTTCGTCCGCTAAGTAGAATTGTAGATGGAGATTATCAGGTAAAACCTACTTTGGATAGAAACCGTAAGCTTGCGATGTGGGTACCGCTCGACGACCCATCCGTAAAATGGAAAGCTCTACCGCGTTACTCTTTCGAGGGCGACAACTTTGGCATGTGGTCTTATGTGGATATTCATGGCAACTGGACAGCGCCATGGCTTCGCGTTTCGGCCGGACTTACCGATGTTGCCCATAAGAACGGAGTGAAAGTAGGCGCGGTGTATTCTATTCCTTGGGCTGCTTCCGTGTCTGCTACACAAACAAATGCTTACGGAAAAGTATTTTATCGTATGTTCGAAAAAAATGGCGATGGAACTTATAAGTATGCCCAGAAATTAGTGAAACTGATGAAGTATTACGGTATTGATGGATTAGGGTGTAACTCCGAGTTTTATTCCAACACAGCATTCATGAATAGTTTGATTGATTTTGTGAAAGTGTGTAAAACGGAAGCAAAAAATATTGATTGGGAGTTTCAAATACATTGGTACGATGGCACAAATGATGGCGGATCTATCACGTTCGATAAAGGTTTAGCGGCGCACAACGATGGTGTTTTTGGAAATGGTACCGCTCCAGTAACGGATATGATGTTTTTCAACTACAATTGGACGGGATCTATTCTTGCAAGTTCGGTTAGTTTTGCTGAAAATATGGGACGTAGCAGTTACGACCTTTATGCCGGGTTCGATATTCAAGGGCGTGCTTTCAAAAATGGGAATTGGCAAGCTTTGGCTAACAATAAAATATCAATCGGGCTTTGGGGAGCTCACGCGCAAAGTCTGCTTCACCAGAGTGCTACTGACGATGGCACTTCCGATATCGCCATTCAGAAAGCGTATTTGATGAAACAAGAACTTGCATTCTCTGGTGGCAACCGCAATCCTGCCCTTACTCCGACAATTCGTACCGATGCTTCATTAGCAAACGCCGATTTGAAAACTTTTCATGGATTAGGCGCTTTGTTGACCGCTAAATCTACTATTCAGCAAGTGCCGTTCGTAACGCGTTTTAGCTTAGGAAACGGGCTTTTCTTCAACAACAATGGAGTAACTACATTCAATCATAAGTGGCACAACATCAACACGCAAGACTTTCTTCCTACTTGGCGTTGGTGGATTACCGATGCTGCCGATCAGGTAACGCAAGCAAATCTTACCAGTCTGATTAAAGCTGATTTTACCTTTGACGATGCTTGGTTTGGTGGCTCCTGCCTTAAACTACACGGACAAACAAGCTTTTCGCGTGTGAAATTATTCAAAACAAAACTAACTGTTCAGCCAAATTACACGCTTTCGCTTACATATAAAGTAATCAATGGAACAAATCCAAAGGCAAAAGTTTTCGTAGCTAAACAAGGGCAGTTGACTGATTATAAAGAAGTAGCATTGCCACAAACTGCTGAAGCCGGCAAATGGACTACTTTTACAATCAACGTGTCGGAACTTGGAGTTGCTGCCAACGATGTTATTTCCATGCTTGGAGTGGCACTCGAAAATACAGATAGCAACTTTGAACTGCTGCTTGGCGAGATGGCTTTACGCAATCCTGCTCAATCGTTTAACACGGCTACGCCTACAATTACAAAAGTGGATATTCTTCGTGGACGTTACAACCAGGTGGACTTCAAGCTTTTCTATCAAAGCAAAGAAGAAAGTAACGGTGTGAAAACATATAATGATGAAGTAGGAACTTGGTATTACGAAATTTATTTCCAACAAAAAAATCAACAACAACAGCTTATCACTGCCACTACCTCTTGGGCTGGATATGTGATTGACGCTCCTTTGAACCCGAATGGCGAACGCGAGGGACGCTTTGGTGTTCGCGCCGTTGATCCGAGTGGAAATAATGGTTCCTCTATCGTTTGGTCGGACTATCAGTCGATTCCTTACAACAATCCGGTAGAGACCGTAAAAGCCGATAAGCCGGTGATTAAGCCTAACGAATCGTTCACTATCAGTTATGACGACGTATTGCACGCACCTGCTACTAAATGGGAAATTGTAAACCCGCTTGACAATGCGGTGTTGGCTACAGCCACCAATTCCTTGCAAATTACCACTTCCATTGCTCAGGTGGGTATGTATGATTTAATCATTACTGACAACACTAACAAGAAAACTACCATCAGAGGATATGTGCAGATTACTCCCGAAGAAACAGGAGCTGTACCTCGCATCCTTAGCCTGGAAGCCAATAAGCAAGAACAGGAATTGAATAAGCCGGTTACATATACCTACACTTCACGTGATGGCGAAGGCTCTGTTTCGCGTGGATTGCGTATTAACGATCCGAATATGTTTCGCGTACCCGGTACTTCTCAAACTACGATGGACTACTCCTATGCGGTTTGGTTCAAGATTGATAAGTTCTCGCACGACAAGCAAGGTACTAACTTAATCAATAAAAATACCATTGCCGACTCATGGCCACACAACAATTGGGGCGACTTATGGGTAACCATTCGTCCGGAATGGCAAGGTAACACCACGCACCCTGCCAATGAAATATCTTTCAACACCTATGGCTGGACTGCCCATGATAATCCCAACGAAAGTATGATGAGTACTAACTTCAGCGTTACGCCCGGAGTATGGAATCACCTGGTGGTTACTCACAACGCTTCGAAACAACAGAAAATGTATTTTAATGGCAAAAAGGTAGCAGAAACTGTTTTCTCAGCAAGTTCACGCAGAGGAAGTAGCTCCGATATCTATTTTGGAGGTGGTAATGTTTATAAAGCAGGGTTGAATGGCTGGATAGACGAAGTGCAGGTTTGGAGCAAAGCACTCTCCGATGCAGAAGTGCTACAAGCTATGAAGGGATATCAAACAGCACCCGATGGGTTGGTAGCTTATTATACATTTGAAGAAAAAACCGGAAACAGCTCTTTCGCAAATAAAGGAACAGGTGGCGCGGCCATGCAAGGTGATATGGTAGTGATGGATGGTAGTGGCGGTGAAAATACCGGTACGGCTTCATATAAGCTCGTAGAAGCCGACAATAACGCGTTGGGATATGCCGGCATCACCGGGTCGCTCCCGATTACCACAAGCGCGAAATGGAACTTAGATGGCGCGTCGATTCCTGCCGGAGCCACAGGCAAACAAATTGAAGTGAGTTATGCCAACACGGGTACTTACAATGCCGGACTTGAATTGAGCAATCCATGGGCGAAAGATGTGAAAACCTTACTTGATTATATGGTTATCAAATCTTATGCGGGAGTGAAACAAAACCAACTTACCGAAATTTCGATTTATCCGAATCCGTTTGTAGAGTCGGTTAATCTGAAGTTTGAAGAATCCGGAAGTTACACCGCCCGTTTATTGACTTTGAACGGACAAGTGATACTGAATCAAATCGTACAAATCAATGATGCCGGAGAAGCTGTCAATATCAAACTGAACGCTGATAAAGGAAACTATTTACTACAAATAGTGAAAGATGGAAAAGTGTATTCGGCAATGAAGCTGATAAAAAAATAGACTGAAAAATCAGTGTTTCAATAAAATCAATTAAAAAACGAGCTATCAACGAAAGGGGTGGCTCGTTTTTTTTCGATTTAGTTTTGTAGTGCAAGCATACCAAATCAGCTAAATTGTGGAAAATAACTGGAGTTGAAACTTGTGTTCAAAAGATTGTAGATTCAGATAATTTGGTTTTGAAACAAAATTACCCCAATCCTTGAATATACAATGATCGAATATTCGTTAAGCTCTCCTTCTTTCGTCAGTTAATCAATAAGTTGATTCAAAATCTGATTAGATAAAAAAAAGAAAGCTTACCATATCGGTAAGCTTTCTTTTGTGACCACGACAGGATTCTAACCTGTAACCTTCTGATCCGTAGTCAGATGCTCTATACAGTTGAGC
>CAZMQV010000050.1:0-25671 GCA_964568675.1 uncultured Paludibacter sp. | reverse complement strand
ACAGGACTTCGGGCGGGGTAATTATGCAGTTTTAAGTTTTACCGGACAGCAATAAATTTTAATATAGTTATCAATTTTTATAAGCTACATTTATTATGTCAAAAAAATATTTATTTGTTTTTTCTTTATTCGTTTTTGTTTTAAATATCGCTTTTATCTCTAAATCTTTCGGGTAAGATTATTATCCTATGCCTATTGCCGGCACCAGTTTTATAGAAAAAAAGTGTATCAGCCAGGTGCTGGTAGACGATCAAAAATGTATTGCCTATACGGTGACAGGTTTTCTGCTGATTGCGAGTATTGACAGCTGAGAATGGAAGAAAATTTTCTTTATATTGAGAATAAATATACCCAAGTACGTTAAACTGTGGTAGAGAGGGTTAAAAAGCGACACAACAATGTGAAGCTACAGAATTATTACTCAATAAGTCTTTCGACTTCACAGCCTGCTCCCTAAAATCCATAAGGTGGAATTTGAGCGCATGCTGATTAACAATTCCATTACAAGTAATACCGTTTGTCAAAGTATTTTCACCTGCATTATTAGCCCGTCTCCTAATGTCGGTACAAGCAGCTGCGTCATTTAGGGGCTGCGTCAAAAACACGAAATGATTATTTTTTCTTAAACGAAATACTTATCATGCAATAAATCAATGATTTTTCGTAACTTTGCAAGCCTAAAAAAATTCAATTCCGAAACAATGGATAAAAAAAGAATCAAACGCGCTTTAATATCTGTCTATCATAAAGATAGGTTGGATGAAATCGTGAAAAAACTTCATGCCGAAGGTGTATCTTTTCTCTCTACCGGTGGCACCCAGTCCTTTATCGAATCGTTAGGCTTTCCGTGTGAAGCGGTCGAAGATTTAACTTCTTACCCCTCCATCTTGGGCGGTAGGGTAAAAACACTTCATCCAAAAGTATTTGGCGGCATTTTGGCGCGACGCGAACTTACCGGTGATTTGGAGCAGCTCGCCCAATATGAAATTCCTGAAATCGACTTGGTGATTGTAGATTTATATCCATTCGAAGCTACTGTGGCTGCCGGAGCCGATGACCAAAGCATCATCGAAAAGATTGACATTGGCGGTATTTCGCTTATTCGTGCCGCAGCCAAAAATCATAAAGACGTGGTGATATTGGCATCGAAAGCACAATACGAGCCATTTCTTGAACTTCTGGAGCAAAACGGCGCGGAGACTACCCTCGAAGAGCGCCGCTGGTTTGCCAAAGAGGCTTTCGCGGTATCGTCGCACTATGATGCCGCTATTTTCAACTATTTCGACAATGCGAGTGAAAGTGCCTTCAGAATGACAGCCGACAGTTCGAAAGCGCTTCGTTATGGAGAAAATCCTCATCAAAAAGGATATTTTTTCGGAGCCTTCGAAGAGGTGTTTGAGCAACTTCATGGCAAAGAAATTTCATACAACAACCTGCTTGACATTGACGCGGCGGTGAATCTGATTAATGATTTTGAAGACATCACTTTTGCTATTCTCAAACACAACAACGCTTGTGGCTTGGCATCACGCCCGGTGTTGAAAGATGCCTGGACAGCAGCTCTTGCCGGCGACCCGATATCAGCTTTTGGCGGTGTACTCATTACCAACGCGGTGGTGGACAAAGATACAGCCGAAGAGATTAATAAGCTATTCTTCGAAGTTATCATCGCGCCCGATTATGACATGGATGCTTTGGAAGTGCTTACTCAAAAGAAAAATAGAATTATTCTGATACAGAAATCCAACAAAATACCTCAGAAACAGTTTCGCTCGGCTCTCAACGGTGTGTTGGTGCAGGAGCGCGATAGCTTTGTGGATAAAGAGGATAATCTGAAAACTGTTACTGAAAAAACGCCTACCGATGAAGAAGTGGAGGACATGCTTTTTGCGCAGAAAATTGTGAAACATTCCAAATCCAACGCCATCGTGTTGGCAAAGGACAGACAACTTATGGCAAGCGGAGTGGGCCAAACATCGCGGGTGGACGCGTTGAAACACGCGATAGAAAAAGCGGGTTCATTCGAATTTGATTTGCAGGGTTCCGTGATGGCTTCCGACGCGTTTTTCCCATTCCCCGATTGTGTGGAAATTGCCGCTGACGCAGGTGTAACTGCTGTGATTCAGCCAGGAGGCTCACTCAAAGACGGTGAAAGTGTGGAAATGTGTAACTCCAAAGGTATCAGTATGGTTACAACCGGAATACGTCATTTCAAGCATTAAAAATAAATATCCGGGACAAATTATAGAAATAAAAATAAATAGCGAACATTCAGTTCGTGAAAAATAAATTTGATTATTTAAAATATGGGACTTTTTTCGTTTACACAAGAGATAGCCATGGACTTGGGTACGGCTAACACAATTATTATTCAGGACGATAAAATTGTAGTGGATGAGCCGTCGGTAGTGGCATTGGACAAGCGCACCGACAAACTGATAGCAATCGGCGAGAGAGCGCGTCAGATGCAAGGGAAAGAAAATGAAGGGATACGCACGGTGCGTCCGCTTCGCGATGGGGTTATTGCTGACTTTTACGCTTGTGAGTTGATGATGCGTGGGTTGATTAAAATGATTCCTACTAAAAACCGTCTTTTTTCGCCAACGCTGAAAATTGTAGTATGTATCCCATCTGGAAGTACTGAGGTGGAAATTCGCGCGGTACGCGACTCCTGCGAACATGCCGGTGGACGCGACATTTATATGATATACGAACCCATGGCTGCGGCTATCGGTATCGGTATTGACGTGGAAGCCCCATCGGGATGTATGATTGTGGATATAGGTGGTGGTACAACCGAAATTGCTGTTATTTCGCTTGGTGGCATCGTGTCGAACAAATCCATCCGCATCGCAGGTGATGACCTCACTGCCGACATCATGGAGTATATGGGGCGTATGCACAATATCAAAGTAGGCGAGCGTACTGCAGAATTGATAAAAATCAATGTTGGCGCCGCGCTTACCGACCTGGAAGACGCGCCGGAAGATTATGTGGTTCATGGCCCAAATCGAATGACAGCATTGCCAATGGAGGTGCCTGTCTCTTATCAGGAAATTGCGCATTGCCTCGAAAAATCGGTATCGAAAATCGAAGCAGCCGTATTGAGTGCATTGGAGCAAACTCCACCCGAGCTTTATGCCGATATTGTAAAACAAGGGATTTTCCTTGCCGGAGGAGGTGCGTTGCTTCGTGGCTTGGACAAAAGATTGACCGACAAGCTGAGTATTAAATTTCATGTGGCTGAAGACCCATTGCACGCTGTAGCACGTGGCACAGGTACAGCGCTGAAAAATGTTGACAAATATTCTTTCTTAAAACGGTAATTATTCTTCACTAAATTCCTTTAGTTGAGAAGTAAATAATCATTCAATTTCCCCCCCCTATCCCGGTGTAAAACGGGGGTAGGGGATATTCGTTTTTTCAATTGAGAAATTTAATTAACTTTCTGATACGTTACAGCGTCTTTTTCCTTTTTCTGCTTTTGGAAATAATATCGCTGGTGTTGATGTCCCAAAACAAAGGATATCAGCGAAGCGTGTTGCTTTCATCTACCAATTGGGTATCGGGCAAAATGTTTGAAGCAAGCAACGGCGTGGTCGAGTTTTTCAAACTGCGCGATGCCAACACGAATCTGGCTGAAGAAAATACACTGTTAATTAATAAAATAACCGAATTGGAGAATCAGCTTTCTGCCATTACCGACAGTACAAACTCATCGGTTTGTAAAAACGCGCGTATATCTCCCGAAAAGGAATACAGTTTTATCTCTGCAAAAGTAATTCGAATCACCACTAATCAGGTGCAAAACTACATTACTCTCAACAAAGGCGCTATGGATGGGATAAAACCCGATATGGGTGTTATTTCAGATAATGGCGTAGTTGGCATTGTAGAAGCTGTGTCCAATCATTTCTCGAAAGTGATTCCAATTCTTCATCCAAAATCCACTATTATTTCAAGATTCAAGAAGAGTAATTACTACGGACCACTTGTGTGGGATGGGAAAGATTATCGCTATGCCAAGTTGGACGATATCGCGCGCCATGTGAAGTTTAGCCTGGGCGATACGTTGGTTACAGGTGGTTTCAAAACCTTTCCCGAAGGTATCATGGTGGGCACTGTAAATAATTACAATATCAAGGAGAGCGATGCTTATTACAATGTTCAGGTGCGTTTAGCAGTCGATTATCGCACACTGACGCATGTGAAAGTGATAAACTACAAAAATTATGTGGAGCAAAGCATCTTAGAAGACACTTCGTTGGAAACAAAAAAGAAATAATAAAACCTGTTAAATCATCGTATTAATATTCATGCAATTAGTACTCGAAAATATATTCCGATTCATCCTTTTGGTGTTGGTACAAGTATTTGTACTCGACAACATTCAGTTCTTAGGGTATGTAAGTCCGATGATTTATGTTTTATTCCTGCTATCGTTGCCTGTGCGTTTGCCCGGTTGGGCGCAGTTGTTGCTGGCATTTGGTATCGGGCTTACGATTGATATGTTTAGCAACACGATGGGAATGCATGCTTTCGCTTCTGTGCTAACGGCATTTGCTCGCAACTCTGTTATCAACTTATTTGTATCATCCGAAGAAATTTCACGCCCTACGCCCTCGTTTCGCTCGTTTGGTGTGAGCGCGTATATCAAGTATATCGTGGTTCTGGTATTATTACACCATTCCGCACTATTTTTGATAGAGTCTTTTTCTTTCATCAACATTTCATTGCTGATACCAAAAATTCTTATTAGCTCATTGGTAACTATTCTGCTGATTCTTGGCACCAAATCATTATTTAAGAGTAGAAGATGATAAATGATAAGTTTCAGGAACGCAAGTCGGTGATTGTAATAATTATGATTACGATTGTAGTAATCTACATTATCCGGTTACTCTCGCTACAGATTTTCGACGATAAATATAAGAAAGGAGCGGAAAGCAACGCGTTTTTGAAAAAAACTATTTTCCCTCCGCGAGGTTTGATTTATGACCGCAACGACTCGCTTCTCGTTTACAACAAACCAGCCTACGACATTGTGTTTATCAATCGCGAAATCAACAATTTCGACACGCTTTCGTTTTGTCAGGATTTGAATATCACCCGTGAGTATTTTGAAGAACGTATTGCCGAGGTTAAAAACCGGGATAAGAATCCATCCTATTCTTCGCTTACACCTCAGGTATTCATGACTCAACTTGAGATTCAGGATGTGGCGGCAGTGCAGCAATCCATGTATAAATATACCGGTTTTTACATTCAAACCCGCACATTGCGCGAGTATCGTTACGATGCCGGTGGGCATGTGTTGGGCAGCATTGGAGAAGTAACACCCAAAATGCTCGAAGATGATGATTATTTCGTAGCAGGCGACTATGCGGGGCGTGATGGACTTGAGAAAACCTATGAAAAACAATTGCGTGGCGTGAAAGGTTACGAGATTTTGCTTCGCGACGCCCGCGGTCGTATTAAAGGCAAATACAACGATGGAAACGATGATGTAGCTCCAAAAGCAGGAATAAACCTAAATACTACAATTGATATTAAACTGCAATTGCTGGGCGAGAAACTGCTCTCGGGCAAGGTGGGCAGCGTGGTTGCGATTGAACCCAAAACGGGTGAAATACTAGCAATGGTGTCCAATCCAACCTTCAATCCTTCAATATTAGTAGGAAGACAACGATCTGCCAACTACAACATGCTGCTACATGACCCATTGAAGCCGCTCTACAACAGGGCTACTCAGGCTACATATTCACCCGGTTCTACTTTCAAAACCTTTCAGGCGGCTGTAGGGCTTGAACTGGGTGGAATCACACCATCTACCAGGTTTCATTGCAGTGGTAGAGGCTCTTCACCTATTAAGTGTACGCACTCACATGGTTCATCCATTACCTTGCTCAATGCCATTGAGCAATCTTGCAATCCCTATTTTTGGCACACTTTCCGCTCAACAATTGAGAAGAAAGGTTACGGAAAAAAGAACGAGAATTTCAAAAAATCTTATGATGAATGGCGTGAGGCAATGCTACGCTTTGGATTTGGCGCTAAATTTGAAGACTCGGATCTGTACCAGCAAAGCAAGGGAAACATTCCATCAGAGAAATATTTTAATAAAATGTTTGGTGAAACAGGTTGGCGCGCCATGACAATACGTTCGCTATCTATCGGGCAAGGCGAAGTATTAACAACTCCGATACAACTTGCCAACGCTACTGCCGCACTGGCAAACAGGGGTTATTATATCACCCCCCACCTCAATAAGGCGGACTCCATGCTTACCCACAAACACGATGTAAAGATAAAAAAACAATATCTCGACATAGTGGATGAAGGGATGTGGCGCGTTAACGAATTTGGTACGGCACGTCGGTTTAAAATTCCGGGAATGGTGGTGTGTGGTAAGACAGGAACCGTGCAGAACAACAAAGGGAAAGACCATGCTTTCTTTATAGGATATGCGCCGCGTGAAAACCCCAAAATTGTGGTTGTTTGTGTGATTGAGAATGCTGGCTTTGGAGCTACTTGGGCGGCGCCGGTTGCAAGTTTCATGATGGAGCAATACCTGACTAAAAAAATGACCCGTCAGGAAATGGTAGATGAATATTCAAGACAAGTAACAAATTCAAATGCAAAGAGATACTAACTTAAAATTCGCATTAGACAAAACTACGGTATTAATTTACCTGTTTCTTGTCGTGTTTGGTTGGCTGAATATCTATGGCGCAAGCTATGATTTTGACCAGGCAAGCATCTTCGATTTTAGCAATCGAGCCGGTAAACAATTTGTGTGGATTCTCACCGCTATTGGACTTGGAGGTGTGATTCTATTGCTCGATTCGCGGCTTTACAGCTACTTTGCCTATGTTTTCTATGTGTTTGTGATACTATTATTAATCGCAACGTTTATTTTGGCTACCGATATCAAAGGCTCCCGATCGTGGTTGGTATTCGGGCCGGTAAGCTTTCAGCCCGCCGAGTTAGCCAAAACTGCGACTGCGCTTGCGCTTGCAAGATTTATGAGTGCTTACAATTATCATCTGAAAGGATGGAAAGACATGTTGCCGTTATTGATAATTATCTTTATCCCGTTTGCTCTCATTGTGCTTCAGAAGGAAACCGGAGGCGCGTTGGTGTTTCTCGCCTTTAGTCTGATGCTCTATCGCGAAGGGATGAATGGCTTGATACTTCTACTTGGTGTTTTCGCTGTTGTTTTGTTCATAGTTGCCATTGGTTTTAGTCAGATACCGATACAGGTAGGCAATGACGCAACTTTAGGAATGATACTTGCCATGTGCATCATTTTGTTGGTTCAGTTTGTTTATGCTTTTTTTGTAAAAAGGCAGCGGAGGGAAGCTGTTTACATGCTATCGGGTGTTGTGGCGATTGCGCTTATAAGTTATGTTGTCAATATCTGGGTTTCGGTTAATTACGATTACATGGCAATTGCATCGGTACTGCTTTCGTCGTTATATTGGATAATAATATCACGGCTAAATCGTGTGCGCCAGTTTGTGGTGATTGCATGGATTTCCCTCGGAGCTATTCTCTTTTGTTTCTCAGCCGACTATCTTTTCGATAAAGTGCTCGAACCTCATCAGCAAATTCGTATCAAAGTGCTACTTGGTATGGAGCAGGATTTGAAAGGAGCAGGATATAATGTTAATCAGTCGAAAATAGCGATAGGATCTGGGGGATTTATGGGTAAAGGCTATCTGAATGGCACACAGACAAAACTTAAATACGTTCCAGAACAGGATACCGATTTTATTTTTTGCACCGTAGGCGAGGAGTGGGGTTTTGTTGGTTCTGCCGGGCTTATTTTAGTTTATCTTTTGCTTCTGATGCGCATCATACGTATTGCCGAGCGACAGCAAGAAACCTTTGTACGAATTTACGGCTATTCTGTCGCGTGTATCTTCTTTTTTCATCTGATGGTCAATGTTGGTATGGTGATTGGGCTGATGCCGGTTATCGGTATTCCATTACCATTTCTGAGTTACGGAGGTTCGTCGCTTTGGAGCTTCACCATCATGCTTTTTATTCTTCTTCGACTCGACTCGGCTCGGTTGCAGCGTTGAGTGTGGTAAGAATGCGTTTGTTTCGGTTTGCGATATTTCCAATTACACCTATCGTATTCTTAACTAAAGCTGCTATTATAAAATAGAGATTTCGTTGTTCTAATATCTCCCAATGTTTTCTGGCCTACTTCGCGGTGGTGAAAACTATCTTTTGTTGCGAAAATCGGGTAAACACATCGTGGATTTTTAATATTTTCTATGTGATTTCGCAACTAATATCCGCTTTTTACTGTTGTTTCTTATATGACTTCAACTAATATTGATTTAGTGATACCCATTAATAGGATAAAAATGTCCTGAAATAACATTGGTTCTCTGAATACTTGTCTTACAGCTTTCAAGTTATAACAATCAATTAATGATAAATTGCAATGTGGAGATAGCAAAACATGTAATATGTTTAGAAAATTATCAGTGAGTGATTTTGTATCATACTGAACCATAGTAATATAATACAATTTATTTACTGTGCAATATTGCACAGTAAGTTTAAATGAAGTAATTTTGCACTCGAAAAAGAAACCGTATATATGTTGTTTAACATGTATTTGGTCGTTAAACCATTTCGAATTTCCGTAACGACTAAACTCCAAAACAAAAATAAATTTTATGAGTACTTTTATTTCAGGTAACTGGCAAGAACAAATAGATGTTCGAGATTTCGTAACGAAAAACATTACTCCTTATGATGGTGATGACACTTTTCTGCAAAGTGCCTCGCAGAGAACCAAAAACATGTGGAAAGTGTGTATGGACGCCATTAAGGAGGAGCGTGCCAACAACGGTGTGCGTGCAATCGACAACGAGTTGATTTCATCCATCACATCGCATGCTGCCGGATATATCGACCGCGACAATGAGATTGTAGTTGGTTTGCAAACCGATATGTTGCTCAAACGTGCAATGAAACCTTATGGTGGCATCTCGGTTGTAGAACGTGCTTGTACCGAAAATGGAGTAGAAGTATCTCCTATCGTAAAAGAAATTTTCACCAAATATGCCAAAACGCACAACGATGGAGTTTTTGATGTTTATACCGATGAAATCAGAACATTCCGCTCGCTGGGTATTCTCACCGGTTTACCCGACAATTATGCCCGTGGACGCATCATTGGCGACTACCGACGCTTAGCGCTTTATGGCACTACACGTCTGATTTCTGCCAAAAAAGCTGATTTGAAAGCTCTGGTAGGACCAATGACCGATGAGCGTATCCGTCTTCGCGAAGAAGTAGCCGAACAACTCAAAGCGCTTAAAGATATCGAAAAACTTGGAGAAATCTACGGATTGGATCTTACTCGCCCTGCCGAATCGGCTCAAGAGGCTATTCAGTGGGTTTATATGGGTTATCTTGCCGCAGTAAAAGAGCAGGATGGCGCAGCCATGTCGCTTGGTAATGTGTCTTCATTCTTAGATATCTATATTGAGCGCGACATCCAGAATGGTGTTATCACCGAAGAGTTTGCTCAAGAACTGGTTGACCAGTTTGTGATGAAGCTTCGCATGGTTCGCCACTTGCGCATGGATGCTTACAACGAAATTTTTGCTGGTGATCCTACTTGGGTTACCGAGTCTATTGGAGGAACTATGGCAGATGGCCGACATAAAGTTACAAAAACTTCGTACCGTTTTTTGCAAACGCTGTATAATCTGGGAGCATCGCCCGAACCAAACATGACTGTTCTTTGGTCGCAACGCTTGCCAGAGCCTTTTAAAGAATTCTGCGCGAAAGTTTCCATTGATACTTCGTCCATACAGTATGAAAACGATGACTTGATGCAAAGCAGTCGTTGCAGCGACGACTACGGAATTGCCTGCTGTGTTTCTTATCAAGAAATCGGTAAGCAAATCCAATTCTTTGGAGCTCGCTGTAATTTGGCAAAAACACTCTTGCTGGCTATCAATCAGGGACGTTGCGAAATCAGCGGCAAACAAGTAATACCAGGAATACCAGCGTTGAAATCGGATGCTCTTGACTTAGACGAAGTGATGGAAAACTTCAAGCTGGCAATGACCGAAGTGTCGCGCGTGTATGCCGATTCGATGAACATTATCCACTACATGCACGATAAATATTATTATGAAAAAGCGCAAATGGCTTTGATTGATACCAACCCACGAATCAACCTTGCTTATGGCGCTGCCGGACTGAGCATTGTTGCCGACTCGCTTTCTGCAATTAAATATGCGAAAGTAGCGGTAGAGCGTGATGAAAACGGATTGTCAAAAGGCTTCAACATCGATGGTGATTTTCCTTATTATGGTAACGATGATGATCGTGTGGATACTTTTGCGCGCGAAATTCCCATTTACTTCAATTCGCTATTGATGAACCTACCGACATACAAAAATGCTGAACCTACTTTGAGTATTCTCACCATCACATCGAATGTGGTGTATGGAAAGAAAACAGGCGCTACACCCGACGGACGTGAAAAAGGTGTGCCATTTGCTCCCGGTGCAAATCCGATGCACGGACGCGACACACACGGCGCGCTGGCTTCATTGAGTTCGGTATCAAAATTGGATTATGAACATTCGATGGATGGAATTTCAAATACGTTCTCTATCGTGCCAAAAACATTAGGACCTACTGACGAGCAAAGACGCGAAAACTTGGTAAGTATCATGGACGGTTATTTCGCTAAAAATGCTCACCACCTGAATGTGAACGTATTGAACCGCGAAATGCTTGAAGACGCGATGGAACATCCCGAAGAGTATCCACAGCTTACCATTCGTGTTTCGGGATATGCTGTTAATTTTGTTCGCCTCACACGCGCGCAACAACAAGAAGTTATTGCACGAAGCTTCCACGAAGCCATGTAATAAGGTGCGCTCAACCAATTGTTAAGAAGTAAGCCGCAAGAGAAAGCGACTTACTTCTTTTCCGTTTTCCTTTTGAAAATTCACGATTTCATCGGCAATTTGTTGTTCCCCATTCTCTGCTAAAGATTTCATCATTTTCTTTTCATAAATCATCCAAAATAGATTTTATACATGATCAGACTACATTCAGTAGAATCATTAGGCACATTTGACGGTCCCGGAGTTCGCATGGTACTTTTCACGCAAGGTTGTAACTTCAAATGTAAGTATTGCGCCAACCCCGATACTATTGAAAAAACCGGCGATTCGCGCCTTTACGAATACGATGAATTGATGAAATTGGCTCGAAGTCAACGCCCTTTTTTTGGTAAAAGAGGTGGAATTACTATTTCGGGAGGTGAGCCGCTAATGCAGGCTAAGGCGATTATTCCTTTTTTCAAAATGCTCAAAGAGGAAGGTTTCAACACTTGCATCGATACTAACGGCAGTTATTTGAACGATGATGTGAAAGAATTGATGCAATATACCGATTTGATGCTGCTGGATATTAAACATTTTGACGATAAATGGCATCGAAACATTGCGGGTGCATCCAACAAAACTACGCTACGCTTGGCTGAATACCTGCACGAGATAGATAAACCGGTTTGGGCACGTTATGTATTGGTGCCCGGACTATCGGACAGTGAAGAGCATTTACATGCTTTGGGGCGGTTTTTACAGCCCATGAGCAACGTGCAGAAACTTGAAATCCAACCTTACCATAAATTGGGTGTGTACAAATATGAAGCGCTCGGCTGGAAATATGAATTGGAAGGAGTAGCGCAAAACACGCCTGAACAACTCAAAATAGCGAAGTCAATTTTCAAACACTATGTAAAAGAAGTGATTGTAAATTAGTTTTCTCCGTTTCAAATTCTTATTTTTGCACCCATTTCCCATCTCAATTGTATTCGACACAAAGCATGAATTATTATAGTTCAAAACAAATTATTGAAGTCGTTAGCGAAGTTGCTAAGGCAAAGTCAGAAACCTCGTTACCCAAAACCATGGTGCTATCATTCATGGCCGGAACTTATATTGCTATTGGTGGGTTGTTGGCAGTGATTGTGGGTGGTGGTGTACCGGGTATTGCTGCCGAAAATCCGGGTATTCAGCGTTTCCTTATGGGCGCGGTCTTTCCCATCGGACTGATGTTTTGTGCTATCGCTGGTGCCGACCTTTTCACGGGCAACACCGCTTATTTCGCGCCGCCAGTTTTGAGCCGGAAAATTTCATTTACCTCTTTATTGCGCAATTGGTCGTTGGTGTATTTAGGCAATTTTATCGGTTCTCTGTTT
Source organism: uncultured Paludibacter sp. (assembly GCA_964568675.1). Lineage (GTDB taxonomy): Bacteria > Bacteroidota > Bacteroidia > Bacteroidales > Paludibacteraceae > UPXZ01. The sequence continues at coordinate 13,415 of CAZMQV010000050.1, read as the reverse complement.
GTCGCTTATTTTTTGGCAAAACTGACCGGTATTTTTGACCATTCACCCTGGTACGACAGCATCATGACTATTGCCGAAACTAAAACATCGGCTCCTTTTTTGAAAACATTGCTTAAAGGAGTAGGTGCCAACTGGCTTGTGGCGCTTGCCATGTGGTTGGCTTATGCTTCGAAAGATATTATCGGTAAGATTTTTGGAATTTGGTTTCCGGTGATGGCATTTGTGGCGATTGGCTACGAACACAGCATCGCCAATATGTTTTTTATCCCCACAGCCATTTTTTATGGAGCGCCAATCTCCTGGGGTACGTTTATTCTTAGCAATTTGATACCTGCTACTCTCGGCAATATCATTGGAGGCTCGCTCATGGTAGGAGGGCTTTATTGGTATGTGTATAGTGAAAAATAGCTTTTCGTCTTTTCTCACAATTTTCCTGATATGCCCATTAACTAATATCCATTCCGGTAATTTTCCGATAGAGGTCCAGCGCATAAACATCGGTCATACCAGTGATGTAATCGAGTATTGATTGCACTTTGCCATACGCAGAGTCGCTGTTGGTTTCATATTGTGCCGGTATGCGGTCGAGAAGCTGGCGCGAATAGGATTTATCTGGATGAAACACGGCATTAACAAAATACTCCATCAATGTGTAAATGATACGATAGCCCGCAAGCTCAACATCGAGTACTTCCTGCGAACGATATATTTTCCGAACAGCTGTTTCTGAGCATTGCCGGTAAGCTACATCAAGACCTTGAGTTAAGTTTTTGATTAATGAGCCTTCAAATTCTCCGGCTAATATCGTTTTTTCGTTTGCGATAAAAGTATTACTACACGCGTCGATCAATTGTCCGATAACCGACGAACGAAGATAAGCCACCTGCTCATTCACATCGCTCACAATCTCGCTGTTTTCCATTATCCTTTTCGCTCTTTTTTCATCGAAAAAAGCATAAAACAGTTGCTTGGTTTCATCCGTGGTAAGTATTTTGAGTTTGTGAGCGTCTTCTATATCCATTATTTGGTAACAAATATCATCAGCTGCTTCTACCAAATAAATTAACGGATGTCTTACGTAGCGGTTTGAATTGTTTTTTTGATGAGCAATGCCCAAAGCATCGGCAATCTTCTCATAATCTGCTTTTTCCGATTCAAAAAAGCCAAATTTTTGCTTTTTGATGTCGCTGTTAATGGCGGCATACGGATATTTCACGATGGATGCAAGCGTGGAATATGTGAGGGCGAAGCCTCCCGGACGTCTTCCATTGAATTGATGTGTGAGCAATCTGAAGGCGTTAGCATTGCCATCAAATCGGGTGAAATCGGCCCATTCAACTTCCGAAACTTCTTTTTGAAGAAAAAGCCCATCGCCTTCGGCAAAATAACTCGCTATTGCCGCTTCGCCCGAATGACCAAAAGGCGGATTGCCCATATCGTGGGCTAAGCAGGCCGCCGAAACGATTGTCCCGATTTCATCAAAATAGTCTCCATTTCTATTTTTTAATGCGCGAGATACGTTCACACCAAGCGAGCGACCCACACTTGCCACTTCGAGGCTGTGTGTAAGCCGATTGTGCACAAAAATGCTTTTGGGCAAAGGGAACACTTGGGTTTTATTCTGCATTCGGCGAAAAGGTGCCGAAAAAATTAGTCGGTCGTAGTCTCGCTGAAATTGGTTGCGGTTGTCTCGCTCACGGTCATGGTAATTTTCCATCCCAAGCCTGATTGGCGAGAGCAATTTCTCCCATTTCATCGTATGATTTTCGTTCGTGTTCATTTTTTGCGCAATTTATAGTTTTGTAGCCACACTTGATATGAGTTAATCGTATTTTGCCAAATTACATAGGCTCCCGGTCCGATTGATGATAGTGGATTGAGATAAGTTTGTGCCATCCAAATCACAAGAACCGTATTTTTCTGCCCAAGTCCTTGACCTCCAGCTACCGTTTCGCCATATTCTTTCCCGATACGTCTTCCAATGATGAATTGAAAAATGCAGATAACAAGTGAAGCTGCCGCAAGATAGGCAAAAACGGCATAATTCGAATCATCTTGTTGGGTAATAAATAACACCGTTTTTGCGATGACCACAATCAGCGCTATTGCCCAAAGATAAAAGGACAGAAAGCCAAATTCACTCACTTTTATCGCTATTTTGGGTGTAAACTTGCGGAGAATTACGGCTACGATGAGTGGCAATAGGAGCAGAAATGCTATATTTCGGAAAATACTAAGAAAAGAATCGACGAAGCTTATTTCTTCCGATTGCCCAATGAATGAAAAAAACACGGGTGCCAGCGCTATCACCACAAGGTTGGAAATCAGACTGTAAGCCGTCAGGTTTTCCACATTGCCTTTCAGCATCCGCGCTATCACAGGAGCCGATGTGGCTGTAGGTGCAAGTACACAAATGGACGCTCCCTGAGCTAAAATGTGGTTGATGGGATTCAGAATGAAATATACCATCAAGCTGCCAAATATCTGAATTAGAATAAGCCATAGGTGCATTTTACCGGGTCGAATCTTTTTAATATCAATTTTCGAATAGGTAAGCAGCAACATCAGAAAAATAAAATAGGGTATGATGCCGGCAAACTGACTAAAAAATCGGTAGAATGATATGCCCAGCACCATCGCGATGGGCATCATGTAAGATTTGATTATTTTGAGCATTTTTTTTATTGAGGTATTGCATAATCTTTTAATTCCTTATCCAAGTCATTTGAAGCACCGTTGGTTACCTTTTCCATCAATTCCCAGAATCGCGGACTATGGTTCATCTCCAACGTATGACACAGTTCATGCAAAATCACATAGTCTATTAGATGTTGCGGAAGCATGAGTAGGTAGAGAGAGAGGTTGATGGTTTTAAGCTGATTACAACTACCCCATCGCGTTTTTGACGACTGAATCTTAACTTGTGAAAATGTAAATCCGTAGTGCTTCGCTAATTGAGCAACGCGATTGGGTAATAATCTTTTGGCCTCATTTCGTAGGAAATATTTCAGTATATCCCAGAAGTATTGCTGCGTTCGTTCATCGGTTTCCTCCAGATGATCTGGATACTCAATGGTCAGAATCCCCGATTTCATCGATGAAAATATATCTTTTCTGTTCGCTTTTTGAGGGTGAACCGTGAAACTTAATGTTTTCAAGGGATTTTCTGATGTTATTGTTATCGATTTATCTTCTACTTTTTCACGATAAGTCAGTAATTTCTGCCGTACGCTGTTGATGAATTTCATTGCTTCGGCTTCGCTCACACCAATTGGAAGTTTTATTTCCAACCTGTTAGGCAAGATTTTCACATTGATTCGGCGGGCACGCTGGCTGCGAACAAAATGCAATGTACCTAATTCGCCGTCCTCTTTTATGGAAATTATTTGATTCATAATTGTAATGCAAAATTACAAAAAAAATTAAAGGATAACATTAAAATAGCATCGAAACACTTAACTTTGCACGTTAAGCGAATTAATTCGTTGTTTTTTTGTATCAATTTGAGCTTATTGAATTGAATGAATTTTAGAAACTACAAATTATGATGGAATGGACACAACGCACCGAATTGCTCATCGGGGCTGATGGATTGGCGCAATTGAAAAGCGCTTCGGTGTTGGTAGTAGGACTTGGAGGGGTAGGCGGTATTGCCGCAGAGATGATTTGCCGCTCCGGTGTGGGTAGTATGACACTTGTTGATCGCGATACGGTGAATGAAACCAATATCAATCGTCAGATTATCGCGCTTAGTTCTACTGTTGGATTGTCCAAAGCCGATGTGTTGGCCGCACGTCTTCGCGATATTAATCCTGAAATCAACCTGGAACTTATCAATGACTGGCTCGACGAAAAAAACATGCGACAAGTGTTATTTGCCCGAAAGTACGATTATGTGGTAGATGCCATCGATACACTCTCTCCAAAAGTTTTTTTGTTGAAAAATTGTGTAGAAAATGGGATTAAAATCGTGTCGTCGATGGGCGCAGGCGCTAAAATGAATCCGGAATTGGTGAGGATTGATGATATTTCAAAGACAAATTATTGTCCTCTTGCCAAAGCTGTTCGCAAACGGCTTGGTAAGATGGGGATAAAGAAGGGGATTACTTGTGTCTATTCCACCGAAGAGAGCAAGCGCGAGAGCGTTATTGATGCCGATGAACAATACAAAAAATCAACTACGGGAACAATATCCTATATGCCGGCAATGTTCGGGCTATGGGTTGCCTCTGTAGTTATTCGAGAATTATCTGATAAAAACATAAATAATGATGATACAAGTAAGTGATATTCACAAGTCGTTTGACGAGCTGGAAGTGCTCAAAGGAGTGGACTTATCCGTTGAAAAAGGTGAAATTGTTTCAGTTGTGGGACCGAGTGGAGCCGGTAAAACCACATTGCTTCAGATAATAGGCACACTCGACAAACCCAACGCAGGAACGGTGATGATAGACGGTGTTGAGGTTGGGAAACTAAGTTCTGATAAACTTGCGGCTTTTCGTAACCGCCATATTGGTTTTATATTTCAGTTTCATCAATTGTTCCCCGAGTTTACCGCGCTCGAAAACGTGTTGATACCGGCGCTGATAGCCGGCTCCGACAAAAAAGGAGCTACTAAGCGTGCTAAGGAGCTTCTCGAATATCTTCAATTGAGTGAAAGACTGCACCACAAGCCTACCGAAATGTCGGGAGGTGAGAAACAGCGTGTGGCTGTGGCGCGCGCACTCATCAATAGTCCATCGGTAATTTTAGCTGATGAGCCTTCCGGAAGCCTCGATTCGCAAAACAAGGAAGAGCTCCACAAGTTGCTTTTCGAATTGCGCGATAAGTTTGGTCTGACACAAGTTATCGTTACACATGATGAAAATTTGGCGACACTATGCGACCGAACCATACACATGAAGGATGGTAAAGTTATTGGCGTGTAAAAAATCTTTTTGGCTCGCACACTTTATACTCGATTTTAATTAAGAAATACATGAACCGACTAATTTAATATACTACGAAATGAAAAACACTTTGCTTTTAATTTTGACAATTCTTTTCCCCTCTTTTTTATTTTCAGCCCCCGATTTTCCACAGCGTGAGAATACGCTTCGCTTGATGAGTTTCAATATCCATCATGGTGAAGGAATGGACAATAAAATTGATGTTACGCGCATAGGAAATCTAATTCAAAATACAAATGCCGAAGTTGTTGCGCTTCAGGAGGTGGATAGTGTGGTAGGGCGGAGTGGTAAAATTGACATCATGCTACAACTCGAAAAGCAAACCGGAATGTATGCTTCGTTTGGTTTCTCTATTTTGCATGATGGAGGAAAATATGGCAATGGCGTCCTGACACGAGAAAAGCCGCTTAGTGTGAAAAAAATAACTTTAGCGGGTGCGTCCGAAGCGCGCACAGCCCTGATTGTGGAGCTAAATCGCTATGTGGTTGTCAATACGCATCTTTCATTGACCGAAGCCGAGCGTCTTGAATCGGTACGATTGATTACAGAAGCGATAAGCGTGTATAAAAAGCCCGTATTTTTATTGGGTGACTTAAATGCGCTACCCGGTTCGGCGCCAATCAAATTCTTAGAAAAAGATTGGTTGCTGCTTTCAAATGCAAATACTAAAACATATCCATCGGACGAACCAACGGAAACGCTGGATTATGTTTGGGGCTACAAGGCAAATGGCGAATCTTATGCGAAATTTGGTTCACGTGTGATTGAAGATAAGATAAGTTCTGACCATCGTCCACTTATCGTGGATATCCGGCTAAAAACACCGGCTGAAAAGCTGATGCGCTCAATTCCCTATCTTCAAAATCCCGGTACGAATGAAATGACGGTGATGTGGCTCACCAATGTGCCTTGTCGTAGTTGGGTAGAATATGGTACCGACCCCACCAAGCTAAAGCGCGCCCGCTCATTTCTCGAAGGCGAGATGGTGGCAAACAATAAAATAAATCGCATTCAACTATCCGGGCTAACTCCCGGAACGAAATACTATTATCGTGTGGTGTCGCAAGAAATTTTACGCTATTCGAGCTACTACAAGGAGTTTGGCGACACGGTGATGTCGGAGCTGAAATCATTTACCACCTGGAGCGACACGATGAAGAATTTTCGGGTGATTGTTTACAATGATATTCACAGCAACATGACCATGTTCAACAAACTGCATTCACTTGTAGAATCAAAACCCTACGATTTGGTTATTTTCAATGGCGATTGCTTTGATGATGTGGAAGTGGAGAACGATATTGTAAGCCGCATCGTTGGGTATTCTAAAAAAATTAAAAGTGATGAAGTTCCTTCAATTTTTATTCGCGGCAATCACGAAACGCGTGGCGAATACTCACAACATCTTTGGGATTATTTAGGACGTATGGGTGGCCGTTCCTACAGTGCTTTTTCGCTTGGCAGCACCCGGTTTGTTTTGCTGGATTGTGGTGAAGACAAACCCGACAGTCATTGGGTGTATTACGATATGAATGATTTCACACAACACCGCGTGGAGCAGGCTCATTTTCTGAAAGAAGAATTGAAATCCAAAACATTCAAAAAAGCAGACAAAAGAGTTTTGATTCACCACATTCCGATATTTGGCGAAAACCTGGATGAATACAAACCTTGTACCGAACTTTGGTCGCCAATATTGGCAAAAGCACCGTTTAACGTTTCGCTCAATGCTCATACCCATCGTTTCGAAATAATCGAAAAAGGGAAAGACGGAAACAATTTCCCGGTAATAATCGGAGGTGGTAACAACGAGAAAAGTGGAACAGTGATGGTGCTCGAACGCAATGACAACATACTTACGCTGGAAGTGCTAAATGTGAATGGCGATAAATTGCTCTCTCGCGAACTGTGAAATATAACGATTAAATAAGACTACCCCATATAAAGCCTTGCATTGATACGATGCAAGGTTTTTTGTTGTGTGCCGAATATCAAAATAATTTATAACATGAAAGCATGTTCATATATTGTAGAATTAAAAAATAGTAGTAATTTTGCATTCGTAAACAAGAATCGTATTAAGAGTAACAGAAATAAAAAAAATAACTGAAAAGGAAAAAATGGAAAAAATTATCATTGTTGGTGGTGTAGCGGCGGGCGCTACTGCTGCTGCAAAAATCAGACGTTTGTCGCCCGATGCGCAGATTACGATGTTTGAAGCCGGACCCGATATCTCTTTTGCCAATTGCGGATTGCCTTATTTCATTGGCGGTGATATCAAGAGCCGTTCAAAACTAATACTGCAAAGCCCCGAAAGCTTCAATGAGCAGTATCAGGTAGATGTTCACATCAATACGCGTGTAACGGCTATTGACCGCGAAAATAAGCAAATATCCACACTCGATGTTCGCACAGGCGAGATTAAAAGTTTCGATTACGATAAAATCATTTTGGCTCAAGGCGGTCGTCCGGTGAAACCAAAAATTGATGGTTCGGAGTCCGATCATGTTTTCACGCTCTGGACTTTGGGCGATATGGATAAGATTCAGCGTTACATCGAAGATGAAGATCCACAAGAAGCTGTGATAATTGGTGGTGGATTTATCGGTTTGGAAATGGTGGAAGCTTTGGTAAAGCGTGGAATAAAAGTGCATTTGCTCGAAATGATGCCGCATGTAATGAGTGTGATGGATGCCGAAATTGCCGGTTTCATCGAAGCGGAGATGCTTGCTTATGGTGTGAAGATACACACCGGGAAGAGTGTAACAGCTATCAATCCAAAGTCGGTGAAGTTGGATGATGGTTCGGTGATTCAATCGGATATGGTGATTATGTCTATCGGTGTGCGCCCTACCTTGCAACTTGCTATTAACGCGGGTATTGAAGTGGGTGAGTCGGGCGGTTTGCTTGTGAATGAATACCTGCAAACATCCGATGAACATATATTTGCCGCAGGCGATATGATTGAAATCAACCATCGAGTATCAGGCAAGAAAGTGCGCATACCACTTGCCGGCCCGGCTAATCGCCAGGGCAGAATTGTAGCTGAAAATGTGTTGGGGGGAAAGCATGCCTACAAAGGAGCAATGGGCACTTCCATTCTTCGTGTGTTTGAGGCAGTTGCCGGCATCACCGGCTTGTCGCTCAAGCAGGCACGTGCTGCCGGAATCCATGCCGATGCGGTGGTTGTTCACAAAGAACATCACACATCTTATTATCCCGGTGCTGAAAATGTAACAGTTATGCTGGTTTACAACACTGATACAGGTGCGATACTTGGAGGGCAGACTGCCGGATATAAAGGTGCCGATCGTCGTTTGGATGTGATAGCTTCGGCGATTGCCGGTAAATTGACCATTCACGACCTGGCTGATGTGGATTTTGCCTATTCGCCACCGCTTGGTACTGCCAACGATGCCATCAACATGGCTGCCTATACCGCCGAAAACAGAAAAAGTGGTTATAGTCCCTCCGTTACTGTTGCCGAACTGGATGAGTTGGTGAAAAAAACACAACCTATCGTGATTGATGTGCGCGATATGTTTGCTTTTGAGAAATCGAATATTCAGGGAGCGTACAACATTCCGCTTGAGACGCTTGCCGATGAAATGACCGCGATCCCTACCGATGCCAATGTGATTGTGTACGATGAAAACGGCAAAAAAGGGCATCAAGCGCTTCGGATGCTAAAAGGAGCCGGACTAAACAATGTTTGGAATATCTCCGGTGGAAATATCTCGTTGCAACGCCACGCGCGGGCTGTGGGATTTGAAACTATTCGTGTCGGATTACTTCCACTTACCGAAAAGAAAATCGGCGAAACTCAAGAGGAAGAAGTGGCTCAACCCGAGGCTAAAACAGAAAGTGTTGATAAAAAAACTCCGCTGGTAGTAGATGTTCGCACACCGATGGAGTTTCTGGGTGGCGCTTTCCCCGGCGCAGTCAATATCTCGCTCGACGAATTGCAGTCGCGTATAAACGAACTTGGTGATTTGGATCGCGACATCACGCTTTATTGCGCTTCGGGTGCTCGTTCGGCTTACGCGCAACAAATGTTGCGTCAATTGGGATTTACCAATGTGAAAAATGGTGGAGGGCTTATGCAGATGATGATGCGGAGATAAACATTGAATTTGAAAGTAAAAGCCGGCTGAATGATTTGTTTCAGCCGGCTTTTTTTTGATATGTAAATTGCTTGCTTATTGGTCTAAATCTCGTTCGAATGCAATACTATTTCTTGCCGCGTTGTCGATTTCTTCAAATTAGGCAGGAAATAGGCTACAAGTCCGATTAGTGGCAAGTAGGAACAAACCTGATACACATATTCTACGCTGGTGGCATCGGCAAGCAAACCTAAAAGCGCGGAGCCTAAACCTCCCATTCCAAAAGCAAAGCCATAAAATAGCCCGGAAACCATGCCGATATTTTTGGGAAGTAATTCCTGCGCATAAACGATAATTGCAGGGAAAGCCGATGAGATTATGAGTCCGATTATTCCGATAAAAATACCTGTCAGAAGCGCGTTGGCATAAGGAAGCGCCAGGGTAAAAGGCGCGGCGCCAAGTATGGAGAACCAGATTATTGGTTTACGACCAAACCTATCGCCAAAATATCCTCCAAGAAGCGTGCCTAACGCGGAGGCGATAAGATAGATAAAGAGGTAAACCTGAGCGCGAACCTCCGAAAAATGAAATTTATCTAAAGTGTAGAACTGGAAATAACTGGAAATACTGGCGGTATAGAAAAATTTGGAGAAAATAAGCACCAGCAACAATATGACCGATAGGCTTATTTGTTTGGAGCTTAAATCGGGATAGATAATCGGAGCTTTTTCCGAGTTCCGGGTTTGTCGGATTACCTGCCTGCGCCATGCTGCAACATAGCTAAGCACCAGCATGGCAGTAATGGAAATTACCAGAAACCACATAAGATAATGCTGATCATTGGGGAGAACGATCCACGCTATTAAGAGCGGAGAAAAGGCTACACCGCTATTGCCACCTATCTGAAAGATGGATTGCGCCATGCTTCTTCTGCCACCGGAGGCTTGATAGGCGATGCGCGAAGCTTCCGGATGAAAAACGGAAGAACCGGTGCCTACGAGCATTACACCTGCCAGAATCCAGGCATACGTGTCGGCATAAGCTAAAACAACGATACCGAGCGAGGAGAACGTCATCCCGATTATTTGCGAAAATGGCATCGGGCGTTTGTCGGTATAAATCCCCACAATGGGTTGGAAGATAGATGCAGAAAGCTGAAAACAGAGCGTTATTAACCCTACTTGCGCCATCGAAAGGCTGAATTTTTGTTCTAATTGTGGATAGAGAGAAGGGATTAATCCTTGAATCAAATCATTTAAACCATGCGATAGCGAAATGGCGATAAGGATTGGGTATGTGGTTTTTTGTAAATTTATTTTCATTGATGTGGCTATCTTCTTGTAAAAGAAGAGTGTATTGTTGTAGATAAAAAAGCATATCCGGCTTGCATAGCTTGACAGATTGAAAAACTCTTAGATTTCAATCTGACAATAGAAAAAAATCAATGCGGGAAAGCATGATTGAAAAGTCGGTTTTCTGCTAATTTTTCATACTTACTGCCCGGCGTCCCATAATTCGCGTAAGGATAGATACTGATGCCACCACGAGGAGTGAAAATGCCGGTAACTTCGATGTATTTTGGTTCCATAAGCCGAATCAGGTCATGCATTATTATGTTTACACAATCTTCGTGAAAAGCGCCGTGGTTGCGAAAGCTAAATAGGTAGAGTTTCAATGATTTGCTTTCTACCATTTTCACATTGGGGATATAATCAACGCGAATAGTGGCGAAATCAGGCTGACCGGTAATCGGACAGAGGCTTGTAAATTCCGGACAGTTGAAGCTAACCCAATAGTCGTTGTTTTGATGCTTGTTTTCGAACGCTTCAAGTACTTCCGGTGCATAATCCTGGCGATATACGGTTTTGTTGCCCAGCAGGCTAAGATTTTCTGTTTGCATAACGCGTTTATTTTATTGAATTTGCAAAATTACAAAAAATAAGCGATAATTGCCCCACTTTCGCTCGCTCGCATCGCGTAGCTAACGTATTCATCCTCCTTTTATGAGGGTATGAAAGATTTTGAGGAATAGGTTTTGGAAAACAATGAATGTAATCGTGTCGTTTTCTGCTGTTGTGCCATCTATGAGCCTTCCCAAATTAAGAAAGAAAGGTATTCGATGATTTTCAATTCACCGCTTGCCCGGCGGGCAAGTCGAAACTTTAGCTGTTAGCGGCTGGTATTCTTTATTGTCCAGATAGCACCGTTTTTTGTTGTCAGCTTTTCTAAATGTCCTTTTGTTACAAGTTCATTTAATTGATTTTCGCTTTCTGCTCTTGGCGTTCCCGAAAGTTCAGAAAATTCTTTTGCTGTCAAGGAATGGTATTTTGAAAAAAGCGTTTCCCAATTTTTACTGTATTCACTTTTTGTGGCTGTAGGGTAAAGTTTCAAAACGGAAGTTTCATAAAAAGCATAAGGCTTTGAGCCATACACAATTTCTCTGTTGCCCGAATTGTCTAAAAAGAAAATGGTAGGGAAACCTCTTACGCTGTATGATTTTGCCAACTTCAAATCTTCTTCAAAAAGCGTTTTTGCTTTGCCCTCAATATCAGTTTTTAATTGTTCTGAATTTAAGCCTACTTTTTTTGCTGCAGCTTCTAAGTGTTTCCATTTTGCAATGTTTTTCTTTTTCAGAAAAACCATTTCACGGATTTCTCTTAAAAACAAAATGGCTTTTTCTTCACTCTGCATTTGTGCCGCTTTGAAAGCGATGGAAGGCGGATAAGAAGACGACAAAGGGTCTTCCAACCAAACGTCCCCGTCAATGGGCATATCATAATAAACGCTTACTTCGTCCCAATGGTGTGCCACGTCTGACGGTTGACTGATACCACCGCTGTTGTAACTCCAATCGGGCAACAATCCGCCCATACGATATTCTATTTCTACATTATTGCCGTATTCCAATTTCAGTTTTCTTAGTTGTGGTTCGATGCCCCAACAAGAAGAACAAATCGGGTCTGTGAAATAAACTACTTTAACAGGTTTTTCTATGTTTTGAGCAAGAATTTCTGTTTTTGTTGTGTTGTCCGGTGTTCCGCAAATTCCCTCAACAGGGTCACACATAAGCGGATTGTTTTGTGATGTTTCGTTTGTCATTTTTTTTGTGTTATTTGTTTGTCCCTGACAACTTATAAATGCAGTTGTCGAAAGAAGTAGTATTGCTATTATGTGTTTCGTCATTGCTTAAGATTATTGTTATATCTTTGTGGTGCAAAGTTAGATTTTTTAAAAAACCCTTACAATAAGTCAGGAAATTATGACTACTAAAAATTTGATAAATGAAGCGGAAACTTGCCCTGCACAAGGGCTTTTAAAGTTGCTTTCGGGTAAATGGAAACCTGAAATTTTTCGTTTGGCCGTAGAAGCACCTTTGCGTTTTAGTGGTCTGTTGCGTCAAATTCAAGGCTCAAACAAGCAAACATTATCCGTAGCGTTACGGGAATTGGAAGAAGCAGGCCTGTTGGAAAAACTTGTCATAAAGCAAAAACCTTTACACATAGAATACAATCTTACCGAAAAAGGGAAGTCGTTAATTCCTGTCTTTAAACAGTTGGAAGGATTGTTGTAGCGTGTTGGTATTCTTACCGAAAACGGTTCGGGTATTGCCGAAGTGGCGGATTATTAGCACTAAAGTTCAATAGAATTACAGTCGTTGAATTTAGCACAAATGCTTCATAGTAGCACTTCTGCCGCCATTTTGGCAACCTTGTTATAGCCAGTGGTTCTTGTCGTCCGTTCCTGTAAACCATTGTTATTGTTGAGTTTAATCGTCTTTGTCGGGTTGGTTTTGGTGTCGGTTGTTTTAATTATTTTTAAAGGGGAGGAAAAAATATTTTGAATTTTCTCTTGCGTTGGTGCAGGCATACTCTTTGGCAAGCTTTGGTCTGTGCGTTGGCTTGTGCGGCTTGCCAAATGCTAAGCATTCACGAACTCCAATATAAAATAAACAACTCGTGAGTAATTGTATGACTGCTGTGCGTTGGCTGTATATGTTTGTTGTCCTTTCATTACGCTACTTTCTGTTTGTAAAGATGTTGTTGAAATTCTATAAACAGTCTGCTGATGTTTGCCACGTCTCCCAAAATTTCTTTGGCATCTTCCAATGATTGATACTTGTTTGTCAGCAAGATTGGTAGTTTCTCTTGGTCGAGTTCGTCCACACCTGTTTCAATGTATTTGCTCAAAACGAAAGTGATAAACTCTTTTTGCTTGTCGTTGAGTAAGGCAAAGATTGTCGCTTCGGCTGCTTTGGCTCTTGCTTCTCTTGTCATTGCGATGTAGTCACCATTAAAAACGTATTCCAACACATCATACAAGTCGCTTTTTTCCATATCTACCAACTTTTGTAAAGTCAGTAAGT
>CAZMQV010000049.1:0-26157 GCA_964568675.1 uncultured Paludibacter sp. | reverse complement strand
TCATAATCCTGATTCATGTTTACTTTTGTGTAAACCTATTTCAGGACTAGACAGTTGCGTCAGAAGCTATATATCCCCATCCCTCTACATATCCACCCTTCCATGTGCTATTGGAGACCATTCTGTTGTAATCTTCTACTGTGTACGGTTTGTTTGATGTATTGCCCGATGGGTTATCTGTGTAAAACTCATTACCCAATATGCTTCCTGAGTCGTATTCAAATTCGCCATAACTTCCCAAAAATGATCCGCTGTCCGTATTGAAATAAGTAGCGTCACTACCGGATGGGGTAGCATTCCATAAATCGGCAATTAGCCCCTTTCCTACATATTCAAGCTGTGTAGTTTCGCTCAGCGCCGGCATCACCTTTGCCAGTTCGTCTAAACTTTTTCTGGTTAGATTTCTTGTTTTCATAAAAAAACGAGTTTAAAATTAAGAATTAGATTGATTTTTCAAGCCAATTGCAGCTTGTTTTTATTTTGTAAAAATATTTTTCGCATTATTTCCATTACATCCTTTTTAGAAAGGAGTTCGCTCTCTTGCTGTTTCATTAAACTTGCGAAACTCTCTGCCAACTCCGGATACTCATCCTTGTTTTTAACCAAAAGATAATCCATAATTTCGAGCAGTATCTGCTCCGCAGTAGCTTTCTGCTCTTCACGTTTTTGATTGGTTACTTGTGATTCCGAAATCCGGTAGTAAAGCAAGGGTTGATTTTCCACGTAAAACAAGCCGCCCTGTTTTGCTATCTCTGTCCATAGCTTGAGGTCTTCGGCGTATGGGTAGTTTTCGTATCGGAGTTGATGTTCAGTAAGAAAACTTTTACGTATCATCGTAGTAGGATGGAATATGAAATTACCTTGCAGAAAGACCGGCAATGGATATTCCACCAATCCGCTTAGAGAGGCTGCGATATTTCCTGCCGGCACATTTTCGCCGAACTGCCTCATCCACGTGCTACACACCGTTATACTCGGTTCGGTTTCCATGATAGTGTGCTGAATCTTCAGCCTATCCGGATGCATTATATCATCGGCATCCATACGGGCAATGTATCTGCCACGTGCTGTGTCCAATCCCAGATTGAGTGAACCGATAAAATCGTGCTTGTTTTCAATCAATACAATACGCCTATCATCAAAAGAGCGGATAATATCGCGCGTATTATCGGTAGAACCATCATCCACTACAATACACTCGAAATCTGTAAATGATTGGCACAAAATGCTGTCTATTGCTTCACGAATATACCTTTCAGTATTGTAAGTAGGCGTTACTAAGGAAATCGCTATAGTTTCTTCTCGTTCTAATTGTTTGCTCATGTCTTAATCAACTAATTCTTTATACACGTTTATTGTTCTATTCATCATTTGTTCCAAATTTAATTCTTGTTCGTAGAGTTTTCGCACGTTTTGGCTTAAAAAGTTTCTCAGATTATCATTTTCTATTAATCGCACGATTTGATTTGCCATCATCTCCACATCTATAGAAAGCCCGAAAATAGGCGAAAACTTGGTGTTTACCTTTAAGGCATTAACCCCATCGGTAAAAATTTCATCCAATCCATCCACCGCTGTGGTTACTATCGGCAGTCCAAACATGGCCATTTCGATAGCAACATAACTTGCCTGTTCTTGCAGAGAGCCGATAATGCCAATATCACTATTCGCATACAACTCTTTTAGCTCATTAAAAGGTATTCTTCCTTTTGCATCAACATCCAAATCAGAAAAGTCTTGTTTGATTTTATTTTGAAATTGCGGATTACACGTTCCTGCAATTGTCAGCGAAACTTTATAACCTTTACACTGCACCAAACGTAATGCGTTGAGAATATACAATACTCCCTTGCTTTCGCTCACCACACCGACAAATAGACAGTGGAATGTGTCGTTTTTTGTTTTCGCCACTTGTTTTTTCGAGAGTAAAGCTAAGTCATTAATGCCATTCGGTATCACATAGGTGTTGTCAGAGAAGCTGTGAATGCAATTTGTTAGAAAATCCACCGCACAATGTGTTACACACACCAAAGCATCGGGAGCTGTGTATGATTGCATCTCGCAGTTGTTAGTTACATAAACCCCGGGGTTGGGTTTTTCTTCCAGTTTGTTATCCTCGTAAGTCAGTTTGTACAGCTTATTAAAACGCTTTTTTTCGCTATTATACAGCCCTTTCCATGGAATGCAATGCAGGTGCGTTATTATTTTACAGCTAATTTGGTCTCGAATATATACCGCTAAATCTATCAGATTAAGTGTGTGTAGATGTATTATGCAGTTCTCTTTTCCTATGAAAAGATGCTTTGTTAAACGATACACCTGTTCATTGTACTTGCGTATCCAGAACCGCTCGGCAATAATGGTGTTATACTGCTGTGGCATTGGTAAGGTGTATTTCACATAATGCTCAATCTTTTCTTCTTTTGGGAAAAGCAGTTTGCCGTCGTTTCGCAAGTGTATCCAATGCACTTGTATCTCCGGATATTCCCGTAGCCCAGTGATAAGGGTACCCACATATCTATCCACACCGGAGGTATTGGAGGCGTGGGACATATCAATGAGGTAAAGATGGATGTCGTTTGGTGTTTTCAAAGTTTGTTATTTTTAATAGTTTCTTCTTTGTATTTTTTTTCAAGATATTTATTTCTCTTAAAAGAAATGACAATGCCGTTTCTTAATTCCAAAATATAAACTTTTTGACACTTTGAAAGTTTTATATCATAATCCTTAGAATTAGGTTTCAGTATATAAGGGTACAAATTGGGAATGTACTTATACACAATAAACTTTCCGGTAACCCAATCGGCAAACAAACCATCTACATCAAACCTACGACCTAAGAATGACTCTAAGCGTTGTTTGATAAACTCCTTATCATTGAGTGTTATTTTGTTCTTCTGCGTATCGGTTGTGTCTGATTGCATTCCAGCACATACTCCCACATTCCTGCTAATGGTATGAATGTATAACTTGTTTTTATCTGTTTCCCACTGTAGTGTGTAGCCGGTAGATAAAAATGGAAGTACCAGATACTCGTCACAGACAATGGATTCAAAGCCATCTAAAAAAGAGATAGGAGAAGTTTTGAAATAGTATATTTTATTACCTACCAATAAACTATCTTCTTCCATTACATACCACAAGTTACCATGAATGTCATTAGATTCACGTTGTTTGCTAATGGATTTATTGGTATAATATTTTTTGTATTGAGCAGTAGAAGTTATAAAGCTCATGAACAACAGCGCTAATAATACACTTTTCTTGTTCATAGTCCACATTTTTTTCTAATACCATCCTTATTGATATTATATGTATCATCTTTTGTTATCTTGTATGCCTCTTGATACCAATAAAATAGTCCATTAGCGGTTTCTTCTTTATATTCTTTAGTTGTGTTTTCATACTCAGGTCTATTTATCTGATTTTCATACGTTCTTATCTCAGCTTTAGCCAATCCGATACTATTTTGTTGTAATTGGTAGTCGCCACTCGAATAATGTTCTTGCTCATGTCCTGAGGTAGAAGTTGCATTAGTGTTAGTGTCCCAAAACGAACCGCTTGGATTAACCCTTAAATTGCCTAAATTGGTAATTCCGGCAATATATTCAGAACCTGTGGAGATTTGAATTTTATCGACAGGGATCCCTGTTTTCTTGCTCAAAAATAACTTTTGAGTATGTTCGCTTGTATTAGCAAAAGTCTCTCCTCCGTATTCAAAAGTACTATCTGCAATTAAATAGTTTTCGTACAACTGTTTATCAATAAAACGCAAATCGTCACTTGTGCCTATTTTGCCTAAGTAATTTCCATCCAAATCATAATAGTGAGTCCCTGCAATATAACTGTACTGCACATCTTCACTAAGCGCCGGCATCACCTTTGCCAGTTCGTCTAAACTTTTTCTGGTTAAATTTCTTGTTTTCATATTGATTAGTTTTTTTATTAATAGATTGATTTTTCATATTTCAAGCTTTAATAAGCTTGTTTTTCTTTGAGTGAAATACCACTTTAAAGAAATGTAGTATTATCCTTCAATTCAATAAGTTCCGCTTGACGAAAAAAATATGTCTTGAAAATCTGATGAATTATATATTCTTTAAATCTAATCTGAACTATTTTTATAAACAGATTTATTTGAAAAGTTATCCATGTTTCATTCAGAAATAAATTTTCTTTATAAATGGAAAATCAGCAGAACAGATAAAAAATGATTAATTTTGCATTTGTGATGACACTAAATCATAATAGTATCCTTTTTTTCCATTAAAGCGTTATGATTACCTATCTCTACAATAAATCCTTTTTCTAACACTACTATTTGGTCAGCATTACGTATTGTACTCAGTCTGTGAGCTACAACTATAACAGTTCGCTGGTCAAAGGCATAGCTAAGCGCATCAACTATTTTTCTCTCATTGATAGCGTCCAAAGAATTTGTGGCTTCGTCTAAAAATAGGAATTTAGGATCTCTGTATAAGGCACGAGCTATCAGCAAACGCTGTTTCTGTCCGCCACTCAAACCACGACCTGTTTCGCCGATGGTGGTTTCAAAGCCTTTCGGCATGGCATTTATCTCATCTTCAATTTGGGCAATCCTGCAAACTTCTCGCAGTCGGTCGTAGTCAATCCGCTCGGCATCCAGTACGATGTTGTTCAAAATCGTATCGCTGAACATTTTACCGTCCTGCATCACCACGCCACACATATCACGCCACTGACGCAGATTAATGGCATTTACGTTCATTGTGTCCATTTTTATTTCGCCGTAGCTCGGTTTGTAAAGTCGCACAAGAAGTTTCAACAACGTTGATTTCCCGCTCCCGCTTCCACCTACAATTGCCGTAATTTTATTCTCCGGAATTTGCAAGTAAATATTTCGCAACACCAAAGGTGAATTTTGCGTGTATTGAAAATGAATATTTTCCAACGTGATGGTTTTCTTTTCGGGCAAAATGGTGGTGGAGCCGATGGATAGCAGTTCCTCCTCATCTTCCAACTGGCGGATTTCATTGATACGCAGGAAACTGATTTTGGCGTATTGTGCGCCCACTACAAAGTTGATGAATTGCACCAAAGGACCATTCAGCATCCCGATAATAAACTGCGTGGAAATCATAACCCCAAACGTGATATCGCCTTTGATAACAGCCATGGCACAGAAAAACACAATAGCCATATTTTTGATGCTTTCCACAAACTGAGCGCCTAAGTTTTGTGCGTTAGTCACGGCAAGTACCCGTTTATTGACGTGATACAAGCGTGCCTGAATTTCCTCCCATTTCCAGCGGCGGTGCTTCTCGTAGTTGTAAATTTTGATGTCTTGAATGGCAGAAACGGTCTCTACCCAATAACTTTGATTTTTGGATAATAATTCAAAATACTCCCAATCCAACTTTTTGCGAATGCTTAAAAAAAGCAACACCCAACATACATACAGAATGGAACCGGCTAAAAAGATATAGAAAATAACAGCATTGTAAATCAGAAGGATAACCGCGAAAACCACGAAAGTAAGTGTGGAAAAAATCAACGCAAGCGAGTTATTCATAATAAAACTTCGGATGCGCTCGTGGTCTTGTGCCCGCTGGAGAATATCGCCTAAAAGTTTATTTTCGAAAAAGGTAACGGGCAGTTTCATCAGCTTTATCAGATAATCCGAAATAAGGGCGATGTTTACCCGTGCCGTGATATGCAACAATATCCAATCTCGAAGTACGTTGAAAATCATCACGCTCAATAAGATACTGATATTGCCAATCAACACCATATTGATAAATTTCACATCTGAGGTTTTAATACCCACGTCAATTACTGCTTTGGAAATAAAAGGCAGCATTCCCTGTAAAGCGGTAACCACAAGCATTATCACGAAAATCAGACTGAAGTTGCGTTTGTACGGAAAGAAGTATTTTAATATGCTGGAAAAACTATTTCGTTTTTGTTCTCTTTCAGCTTTGCTATCTTTGAACTCGGCGGTGGGTTCCACGGCAAGCAGCACGCCTTGGTTTTCATCTTTCTGATACCAGCCCCGCTTAAATTCCTCGTGACTGTATTTGACGCGACCTTTGGCAGGGTCGGAAACCCATACCTGTTTTTTATCAGAATGATAAACGACAACAAAATGACTGTCTTTCCAAAACACGATAGCCGGAAACGGAATGCTGTTTACCACATCATCGATGGTGCATTTGATGGCGAGTGTACGTAGCCCGATGCTTTCGGCTCCGGTGCTGAGGTCGAGTAGCGATACGCCCTCTTTGGTAATACCACAACGGTCGCGCATAAACTGCAAAGAGTAAAACTTGCCGAAATGCTTGGCGATGATTTTCAATGATGCCGGTCCGCAATCTTGCGAATCCATCTGATATTCTACGGGGAAACGGTGGAAGAGCATGATTTTTATCCGTATGTTTTTTTTAGTGATGCTAAATAAATGAGTATAAATACCAATCCGGCTGAGATTAACAATACCGGAGCGATGACCAATGCCGGATGCCAATCATAAATATTCCCTTTTTGACGTTTCTTGTCAAAGTTCTCAATTATTCTCTTGTAACGAGACTTGAAACCATAATAAAAGCTTAGGATTAATACGAATGAAACAGCTAACAGTAATTTATTTATTGAAGCAATAGATTTTATTACAGTACAATTCAAAAAAATATCAAGAGCCATAGATATTGCAAGTATATTAAATCCCAAAATTGGAGCTAATATGGATAAGCCTCCCAATAAGGGTGTATCTGAGTAATTTCTTGTTTTGATACCTAATTCAACTCCTTTGTAAAATAAAAAATTATAGAAAATCATAGTAGTATTTTTTTTAATGAATTATACAATTCTTCACCCCAAATTACATCGGCAATACCAATGCCAATGCGCATAAACTGCAACGAATTGTATTTGCCGAAATGCTTGGCGATGATTTTCAATGATGCTGGTCCGCAATCTTGTGAATCCATCTGATATTCTACGGGGAAACGGTGGAAGAGCATGATTTTTATTTTTCTCCTTTTGCTAAACTTTCTTTTTAGATATACTTTAATCTTCGTAACGCAATACTTTTTCAATTCTAGTCCAGTATTTTTCTAACTTAGCTTTAGCCTTATCTGTATAAAATGAGCATATATAAGCATAACCTCTGCCTTTTTTTTGCAAAAATAAAACTTTCACATGCCTAAACTCTTTTTTGTAGAAATCGGAAGGTTGTAATTTTAACGAAAAATAAAAAGCAGAATCGGCATTAAACTTTTTAACTGCATCCTCCTTGATGTAGTGCTTTATAGAATCTGTCCATGAATCTCCTACTTCTCCATAATACTTCTTAATTATTCCTCGCATCTGCCTATAATGTTGTTTATCTACCCAGACTTCCGAATGGTTAGATGATACCCAATTTAATCTTTTCTGAAATTCTTCGGTATAAATACTTGGAAACACTAAGAATGAAATAAATTGCCCATCTTTGGAATGAAGTTGTTTTCCCATACACGTAAATGTAGATTCCAATTTTGGATAATCATTAAAACATTCGGTATTGCCGACTTCATTAAACATTTTTGGTTTATGGTAATTAAGTTTCATTTCTGAAAGCATCCGACCCTCTGTACCCATCCACTGATATTTGTTTTGAATAGTGTCATTATCTTCTATTATTGGGATAAAAGATCCTTTACTTTGAGAATAAACGGTTACATTCAGCATTAATAGAAATAAAAAAATTAGAATATTCGTTATTGTTCTCATAATTTTAAGCATAGTTGGAGTTCACTATGGACCCGGATTCATTATCAATAGTTCCTGTAATCGGGCTGTCCACATATAGAGGGGCTACACTGTATAGCGCGGAATAATTACCGTCAGCTCTTTTCCCATCAGTGCCAGTCGTTGGATCATGATATTTTATCATTAAATTTCCACTTTCATCATATTCATAGCCATTTACAATGACTGCGTGATCTATGTTGCCGTCATTAAATGTCATCATTACATTACAGCCGTTAGTTGTTCCATCTTTCTTCAATGCTACTCCTGAGGTTAGTTCTTGAACATGAAATCCCCCAAAACTACCGATAGCAGGAATATCTGATGTCGGTACTCCACCATCATTTCGTGGTTCATATCCTAAGTTGCCTGATGTATATTCATAGTAGTGGCAAGAATCATATAAATCACCGTCTAAATAGTCAAAGCAATTAAATACACATGAAGGTTTACAACCTCCGATATAAATACGTTTTGTGCTTTCGTCTAACACTGGCATCACTTTTGCAAGTTCGTCTAAACTTTTTCTGGTTAGTTTTCTCATTGTTTGAATTTATTTTAAATGTGAGTATTTATTTTTCTCCTTTTGCTTTTAAGTTATCAAAAAACCTTTCAATTAGTCTCTTAGGTTTGGTGATAATTTCGGCTGTTCCTTTGCTTTCAAAATCAAGGGGAAGCGTTTTTCCGAAATTGGTTACAGTACCATCGGGAAAGGATATAAGTACCAAATAAGCATCTACATCGCCTTGCTGCGTTTTCAGTTTGTTGGTAATGCGAGAAACGGATTTTACCACACCTTTTAGCAATCCATATTCATCATACGGGTAATTGTTGATTTTTACGTTAGCAGTTTGCCCTACTTCTACTTTTCCCGCGCCAAAAGAAGGTATCATCACTTCGCCCAAAATGTTATTTTTATCGGGAATAATTGAAAAAATTTCCTGTCCGGCTTGCACAAAACTATTATCACGCCAAAAACCGAGGTATTCCAGCTCTCCTTCAACGGGTGAATATTGCAGGTAGCGTTCTTTCCAAAGATTGATGCCGTTGGAGAGTTCATTTTTTCGGGTAATAAAATCAGAGTAGGCTTTTTCTTTGGTTTCGGTTTCTTCAAGCAGAATGCGTTGAATTTCCAATTGATTACGGCTAACTTCCGATTGTTTCATCAGCCGGCTGCTTTGCAGGTTTAGCTGTGTTTCTTGTAAAGACAGATGTGCGGTATGTTGCCGTTGGTATTCTTGTTCGCTGATACCTTTGGAGGCAAAGAGCAAACTATCTTTGCGGAGTTGATCAGTGGAGGTGCGGAGTATTTGTTTTTTGAGTTGCAACTCGTTATCGAGATTGGATATTACGGCTTCGTCAGAGCGGATTTGCTGTTGCAGATTTTGACGCATCGTGCTGTAAATATCGGAGGTCAGCACACGCTCGTATTGCAGATAGGCAAGCAAAAAGGCATTGTATGCCGAACTTACTTCGCCGAGTATCAGCGTATCGGGGAGTGTGATAAAGTTTTTTGTACTTTCATTGAGCGAGTTAAGTGAGTTTTCCACCCAAAGAATATGCTTGTAATTGGCTCCGCTTTCCAAATAAGAAATTACATCGCCTTTTTGCAGTTGTGATTTGTTGCTTTGAAGTAAATTGATACGACCGTTGCTGTTTGACACCAAACGAACAGGTGCGGTGGTTGCCGTTACGGAAATTTGCCCGTCCACCGTATCGGGATATTGTATCAGAAAGCCAAGCAGCACGATAACGCCCATCAGCACGCCTACGCACAATGCCACCCATTTTACCCAATAGGTGGGCATACGGTCGATAATGGCTTGAACTTCTTCGGATTTGGAATGTAGGTGATTTTTCTCGTTTGTTTGAGATAGCCTGTCTTCTTTCATTCAATTACAATCATTTTTTGATAATTCTATTTCTATCTATGAAATAAATACTCCAAAATGCAATAGTTGAGAATAGTATTGGTATTTTAAAGGTAAAAGGATAAAATGAATAATGCTTAAGATAAAAAGGAAAATGAAAAAAATCGACATCAATATATCCATTGATATATTTGACTCTCAGTGTTAAATTTACAAGAAGAATTAATGCTATCCAAAGCCAGCGATATTTAACTTTTTTGAAAAGAATAAAACATAGGGTAAAAAAAACTATCAAATTGATAATTATCAAATTAATATAATAAACTGGTGCAACAAATAACGGTGGATATTTTGTTTTGAAAGGTGTATTATAAGGCTTTAATTCTAATGTAATATTATGAATGTCCTCATATTTACTTAAGTCAAAATATTTTGTCTCGTAGCCTTCTTTAATCACTAAGACTTCTAATTTGTCACTTCGTGCCCCCGGCCCGAATAAATTTAGCCTAAACTTACCTAACGAATCACTATATATCGTAAGGCGTTCAGAAGTAATTATCTTTGCATTCGTTATCATTTGCCCATCTATATCGTTAATCACTTTTCCTGATACAACGTATGTTCGGTCGCAAGAACTCAAGACAATGAGTACTATGGCTGTAATAATAAAGTATCTTCTCATATTTCGGGTATTTAAAGCTGTATGTTTTCTAACCACTTCAACATAGACTGAAAAAAAATGTTGGATTGTTTATCTAATGAGTGTGTTCGACCGTTTTCCTCAAAAAAAACTTTCTTTTCTGGCTCATAAAAGTTGTGATCTACATTGGGAATAACAACAATTGAAAAATTTGTTTTTTTATGAGTGTTGACTATTTTCCTTGAGTTTTCAATACTTCCTTTTATGTCAATATTTATATCCTTATCTGCAAACAGCATCAATGTAGGACAATCAATTTTAGGATAATAATATTCAGGATTCCATTTTAAATAATCTATGTCTAAAGGAGCATACAAGGCTACATTTATAAGAACATCTATAAATTGGTCTATATTTACCGAATCCTTGGGATGAACTAATGGCGTAAATATTTTTGTCTTTATCGTGCTTGTCTTAAAAGCAGATTTTAGTGTTTTTTGAGATAGCGTATGTATGGTATCTATATCTTCATTATTTTGTAATACATTTTTATTTATATTTTTCATACAATCCCAAACACATTCTATGAAGATTCTATCAAAATTGGTTTGATTTATGTTTTTATAAATATTTTCATTATAAATAAAATAATCCCCAGAGAAAAAACGTTGAAATTCACGGAAAAATAAAAGATAGAAATCTTTGGCTGATTCTTTCATATTTGTATCCCACTTAAAATATAAATCTTCTGCTCCTGTTGTAGATGGAGTAGATATAAGCATAGCAAAGTCTGCTGTTTCTTTTTTATAAGCAAGTTTTGCCGCTGAAATACCTGTTGCACTAAAACCGCAAATACCTATTGGTATATTTGTGAAACGAGCGTCTTTCTTTAGGAATTTAATTAATGCTTCTCCATCATCGGCAAGCGTTTTATATGTTTGATTTTTCAGCTTGGGTAAATTCTCTCTTGTCTGTTTATATCTTGGAGAAATCAGGGCTACACCATATCCATTTGAGATTAGTGGTAAAATGGCTTGAAACCTGATAGAGTCAGACAATGATTTAAAGTCAGGATGTCGGTAGTTTACATGTGTCGTATATAGTTGAATAATAATACTCTTTGCTTTTTCATTGGGTAAATACAACGTACCTTCAATAGGGATTGAATCTTGGCTGTGATAAACAAAATGTTCAATTTGTATAGTATCGCTGTAAGAAGCAAAACAGAAAATAAAGTTCAAAAATAAAGTTACTAAGATTATACGAATATAGAACATATCATTGTATTTTATTTATTGGGCATTTAATAAACTGCTGAATTCAAGTATAAAAAGGAAAAAAAGAAAATACAAGTAAAACTATAAGATAGTTTTACTTGTATTTGTAACAAAATCACAATCCTTCTGCCTTACGATATAAATTGTAAATCTCCATTGTTATATCCTTCTAATTCATAATCATTTGTGAAAAGGTGATAGTCAAGTGCAATATATTAGTCGTAAGTGGATTCGTTCAGGTCTTGAAATGTAAACATGCCTTTTATCTCGAAGAGGTATTTATCAAAATCCGTAATACTCTCATCGGTCATAAAAAAATAAAGATATAGAGGAATATTGTATTTCCCAAGAACAACGACTCCCTTGCCATAGTGATATATATTCTGGCAATATTCGCCTTTGAAATTTAATGGATAAACGAACAATGACACTCCATTAAAAATAGCTTTTGCCGTATCAGCAGGATAGTATGTTACTAACATTTCCGCGTCTTTCAATTCTTGTTTTGTAAGTGAGCGGAGAGGTTTTCCAAAACCAAACATACTGCCTATGTGGGAGAATATTTGTTCCTTAGCTGTTTCAAGTTTATAAGGCGTAGGCAATTTTCTGCCACTCATGGGATTAAAGGCAGGAGATATGGCTAACAAGCACTTTCCATCTTTATAAGACAACACCCCATTCGTCATTTGCATCTTATTTTTTGTATAGCAAGAGTCTTTATCAAATACGTAAGCCAGCGTGTCTGATATGACTTCCCAATCTTCATTAGGATGATAAGAAATGTGGTTTTTCTCCAAAATGTCCCAAAATTTTTCATACCTCAACTTTGGAATATTGTTGTCTTCTATGAACTTTTGCGTAGATTTTTGTTGCGCTTCTTGAGCGTGCAGCTGCAAGCCGAATGAAAAAAGCACGATTAGTAATGAAATTGATGTTTTCTTCATAGTTTTTTTATCTTACGTTTACCACAAATGCGCCGGACATATCAGATTGACTTATTGTAGAACTTGTTTTTGTTTGAGGATCAAATATAATCATGTTTCCGGAAGTGTCATACCCATTAATAATTACAGCATGTTTTGATGTGCCGTTGCCCGACCACCCCGGAGTTGTGTTTGGGTCGAATACTAGTATTTGTCCATTGCAATATCCTCCTTCTAATCCACTAAAATAATTGGAGGCAAAATCTTTATGGTCATGCCCGTTTCCCGAAAAAGCATAATTGTTTTCATTAAAATTATCACCAAAATATCCACTTGCAATTGTCATTGCCGCATCAGCGTCATAACTTGTTCCGCAACTTTTTAAATATGCAATACACCTCCACCAGCAATCATTTGAGTCATATCCTCCCATATAAGTCAATTGTTGACATTCACTCAATACCGGCATTATTTTTGCCAGTTCGTCTAAACTTTTTCTGGTTAGTTTTCTTGTTTTCATAGTAAAATTGTATTTTTGTTTGTTAAATAAATTAGTAATCTGCTAATTCCTTGTTCATATCCGGCTGCAAATGCATTATTTGGGATATGTTCTAAGATTTCTTTTTCTAAGTTTTTTTCATTTCTTACTGTTATGATTTTTCCCAAAACCTCGGCTTTTCCACTTAAATAAGCCAAGTCTATCCGATTTCTCAATGTGTGAATTTTCACGTCGTTAAAATCAGAAAACCGTTTATTGCTCTCTATTACATCTTTGTACTTTCCTTCTGTATCTATTTTTTTCAAATAGTGCCCCACTTTATAAGAGCTCATTATCCACCCTTTTCTGTACAACTCTGCATAATCATCCAAAACCACACGGGAATAATCAGCATATCGACACTCACAAACCATTTGCAAATAAATCTCAAACCGTTCTAAAACAGTGATTTTATTATTGAGATAATCCATAATCTTAAAATCAAAGAACTGAATGGATAAATAAAGTTCATTGGCTTTTAAGATACTTTTGATTGTTTTGTCTATTCGGTTATCTTCCTTATGAAAAGATTGGGCTGATTTCAGAAAATAGTTCATTCGAAGTGATTTTAGCAAAGCATTATGGTCTTCATTAAGTTTGTCGAGACTAGTTAAAATCTTTTCGAGTTGTTCACTAAAAAGTTCATCAAAATCAGCATCAATCAATTTATTCTCAATCAAACAAAGTAATGCGTATCCAATTCCGCTCATCCCATTCTCAAAACTTATATCTTCCGTTTTACTTACTAATGCTTCTTGCAACAACTCAAAAGCCTGTTCTTCAATATATTCGTCATGCAAATATTTGGCTGCTTCGAATAAAGCCAAAGCCATTCCAGCTTTTCCATTGTAAAGTCCTGAAGAATTTACGGAGAAGGCATTTAAAAGTATGTAGTCAACAAGTTTTCTTATGGAATCTTCATTAATCATTTATAAATAATTCTTCTAATTCTACATCATGTTTAAAATCATACAATGCCATCGTTCTTAGTTTATAATAGCTGAAATACGTGTCTTTTATCGCTGAATAATAACGCTGCATGGCATTGTCTTGGTCGTTTTGGGCGGCTTTAAGTTCATATACAGATACTTTTCCAAGAGAGAATTTTTGAGTAATCAACTTGTATTGTTCCTGTGATAAATGATATGCCTTTTCGGCAGTAAACCAAAGCTTCACAGATTGATTGTAATTATTAACATGCTCTTTTATTTCGGTTTCAAATTCACGTATTTGTTTGTCGATTGCCAATTTGCTTGCAGCATAATTATTCTTGGCTATTTGTATGCGATTTTTATTGATACCCCATTGGAATACGGGAATTTGAAATCCGATGAGTATCGATTGTTGGGTATTTCCATTTCGGTAAGCGTCAGCAAAATTATCAGCATATTGATTCACACCATATCTTAAGCTAATATTCCCATTGAATTGATTACTTAATTTAGTAGTAATCAAATTCTTCTCAGCCTCTAATTGTTGAATTTCTTGTTGTTTTGAAAAAGGATTATTTCGTTTTACATAAAACATTACAATGTGTGCATCTATCGCTAAAGGTACATCAAAATAGGGTATTTCAATATCTACTTCGCTTATACCCAAGAAGACAGCAAGGCGTTCCAGGTTCACTATATATTTTTTACTAGCATTTTCGTATGCGTATTGTGCGTTAATCAGTTGTAGTTCTATTTGCTTAAGTTCATATTCTGTGATATTTCCATTCGCTATTTTAATTCGGGCGAGCTGCATTAGTGTGTCATTGCTTAATGTGGCTTCATACGCCAAATCTTTTTCCATTTTACTAAGCAAAGCTTTCATAAATAGTTCAAGCACGTTTTGTTGGATTTGAGCAAGTTCCGTACAATACTCTTTTAATGATATTTTGTTTTTAGCATATTCTATCTTTGTTTCAATATTAAGCTGTTTGTTCCCTCCTAATAATTGTTGAGAATACCCAAGAGTGATGGCAGAGGTGCTGAAACTACTTTGTTTACGCGTAAATTCATTCAGGTAATTTATATTGCTCCCAATATTAATTTCTCCGCCAGTTAAACTTAATTTTTGACGTATCGATATTCCTGCATTACTGTTGTTTGAGTAATCTTCAATGTATGAATAACTTCCATCTGTAGGATGTTGGAGTATTCTAAGTGAACGGTTAAAGTTTATTGGATTGAGACTGAAACTCAAAGAAGGCAAAAAGCTTTTTTTATAGTTCTCAAATAGCAATATGTCATTTTTGTAGCGTATTTTTTCGATATTTGCGGTTGTCGAAATAAGCGCAAGCGAGTCAAGCGCTTGAGTTAACGTAAGATGAAGTTCTGCCTTTTGTGAAAAGATATTTGTATGGCAAAACAATATCAATAGATATGCCGTCGTTGTGTTTTTCAATTTGAGTTGTTAGGTTCCGTTGGTTAATATTTAATTAATGGCTCAAAATTAAAAACAATAAATTACAACACAATGCGATTTGATATTTTTTTTTTTTTTTTGATTCGTTTTGATTTGTCTCTCTTCGCTATTTGATTTTTATTTCATTTGAACGAATCTTTGATGTCCTAAAAAAGAATCATAAGCTATTATGCGCCTTCTTTTTTCTGCTACACCTCTAAATATTCATCCATTCGAGTATTTGTTGATAAATTTGTCGGTTAATCGTTTCATTTAATATCTCGTGTCGCATGTTGGCATACAGTTTCAGCGTCGTGTTGCGGTGTCCGTTGCTTTGTAAGTCGGAATAAGTTTTCGTTACCGATTTTCCGAAATTCCCAATCGAGTCGTCTTGCCCACTGACGAAAAGCATCGGGAAGTCTTTCGCGATAGCGTCAGCCCAATTGGTGCGGGTAGCTTTTAGATACACTGAAAACAAGGCATAGAAGGCGTTGTTTGTAAAGGGTAGTCCGCAAAGTTCATCCTGAGTAAATTGCTCGCGGTTAGTTTTGTTCGCGCTAAGCCAACTTGTGCTGGAGTAATCCGTGTCTTTTCGGAATTTCCGGTTGTTTGCCGCTGTAAACGCGCTATTGAACCAGGTGATGTGTCGGGACGAAACTTTGTTGGCAATAGCGAAATAGGCATAGAGCAGGTGAAGTCCTTTCAGTTTTCCGCCGGTGCCGGTGATAATTGCGCCGGAGAAATTGGAGGATTCTTGTTGTAGCAGACATCGGACGATAAAAGACCCCATGGAATGCCCAAGGATGAAATGTGGAATTTTTGGGAAATCGGCGTGAAGTTTTCTACTCATTGTTATCGCGTCCGCAATGAGCTGTTCGCCCGGTTTAATTAACTGAAAAAAACCTAAATCTTCGGGACGCGCCACCGATTTTCCATGGCCGATGTGGTCGTAAGTCATTACGGCTATGTCGTGTTGGGCAAAGTAACGGGCTATTTCGTCGTATCTGCCGCTGTGTTCCTGCATGCCGTGTATGATTAGCAACGTGGCGCGAGGCTTTGGGTTGTTGTTGTGATTGTAAATATTGTAATGCAGCTTGCAGTTACTATTGTGAAGCTGCGGGTATAATCCGGTTTGTTTCGTTACAGTCATTTATTTTTCCTAGTTTAGGCAATTCTGATATCTAAAGCAATGTTCAATAAACGTGAAATACGCTTTATATGCGATTCGAAAAGTAAGGGCGAGTTACAATGAACTACTCATTCAGTGGGGCAGCTTCTGTTTCTTGCCAGCCTGCAAGCTTAGCCCATAGCCACCAGGCGGCATAAGCTTTCAGATTGGCATTTAGCGGTTTTGAGTGAGCCGATTTGCAATTGTACCAATCGATGTTCTCTTTGTGTTTATCCTGCCATTCTTCAGCCCAGTTTCCTTGTAGTTCTCCTTTTTCACCTTTGTAATAACTGCAGTCGTCGTTTGCAAATTCAAAGAAATGTCCGTCGGGATTGTAACACTCGATGTCGGCAAAATCATAAAGTATCTTATCGTTTTTTATACAGAAATCGCGAATAGTTTGGTTGGCGGCTTTGTTGGCGGCGTCGTTCCAGTGGTCGAGATGGCCGGTCATATATACAAATTTCACTCCCGGATACTCTTTTTCCAATTGTGCCATGGGATCAAGGTATTCGTCGAAAAGTTTGCCGGATGTGAATTTGCCGCTCACCTGTCCGCACCACGACCAAATAATTACATTTACTGCTTCGTTTGTGCCTGTTCCTTTTCCTGTGGCGGGATTGGCCTGCCCTAAATAGCCACGGGTATTATTCACCCAGTCCGGGAAATAACCCGCATCGCCCTTCATGGCATAGTCGTGAAGGTCTAACGCATCGTCATGGCCTCCTTTGTTCCATGCGAATAGATTGTGTGGGTAAGCTTTCAGGTTCATAAATTGCACCAGACCATTCATCCCTTCTGTGAGTTGGCTTCCATGCGAAGTGTGTCCGTAGGCTATGTGTAGTTTCTGTTTTGCGGCAATAATTGCCGACACGGGTATCGCTGAAATTTTGGTGCATCGATGATCGATTACTCCATTTTGTGAATGAGTTTTTGCAATGCAGGCAATTATTAATAATGTTATCAGTGAGATTCTTTTCATGGTGAAATTAGTTTTTTTGGTGCGGGGAATGTGTCAGGATTATTGGTGTAAATTAGATTTTTTCAAAAATAATAAAAAAAACGGGAAAGCCGTTAATCTTTCCGATAAAAAATGCAAATCATCTCGATTCGACATTTCTGGAAGTTAAACAAGGCTAAAGTATTTTTTTTGTAACTTTGCATGTCTCAATCTGCGTTTTATGCTAATAAAGCAGCGCGTTGAGCTTTATTGTTTGACAATTCTTTGAATTAAAAAAAATGCGATTATGGCAAAGATAAAAATAGTGATATTAGGCCTTGGCGGTGTAGGTGGCTATTACGGTGGTATGTTGGCTCGCAAATATGCCGATTCGGATTCGGTAGAGATTAGTTTTATCGCTCGTGGAGCGCATTTGGAGCAGATAAGGCGAGCGGGGCTTCGGGTAATGGATGAAAATGAGGATTTCACTGCATTTCCGCGACATGTTACCGATGTGCCGATGCAGATAGGAATTGCCGACTACTTGATTGTAGCCACGAAAAGTTATGATCTAAAAGCAGTTGTGGCGCTTGCCAAACCCTGCATCGGCGCCGACACGATAATCCTGCCGCTGCTCAATGGTGGCGACATCACCGAGCAGCTTCGCGCCCTGCTGCCTGAGCACATTGTGTGGAGTGGTTGCTCCTACATTGTGAGCCGCAGAATAAGTCCCGGAGTGATTCAAAGTTCGGGGAATATCTCCAAATTGGTGTTTGGCTATGAAAAAGAGTCGAATGGCAGGACTGAGGAGTTTCGGAACTTGCTTGCCGATGCCGGCATCGATGTGAAGTTGGTGGATAATGTGCGCGATAATATCTGGCAGAAATTTTTCTTCATCTCGGTAACAGCCTCACTCACGAGTTACTTCAATGTAGGTTTCAATGAATTGGCCATGGGCGAGCATAGGGATATGGCAGTAGGTATGTCGGGCGAATTTATGGCAGTAGCCGCGGCAGAAGGTGTTCGGTTGCTTAGCAATGATGTGGAGCAAGTGGTCAATCGTGCGTCGCAGCTTCCTGCCGGCACCACGTCGTCGATGCACAGCGATTTTTTAGCCGGCAATCCCACCGAAGTGGAAACGCTTACCGGAGCGGTAGTGCGTTTCGCGCATAAAAACAAGATTGCCGTGCCGCTGTATGAGCAAGTTTACGAAAAACTCATTAGCGACACGGCAAAAATCGGAAAAGTCTAATCAACTGCCATACCCTCCGGCAGAAAAAATAAATTAAGCTTCGCCACCAAATCCCATTGGCAGTGGAGGCAGTATGTTGTTTTCGGGAGTTTTAATCTTACCAAATTGTTGTTCGTATTTTGCCACATTTTCTTGCAGAGCTGTCAATAGGCGTTTTGCGTGTTCGGGAGTGAGTACAATGCGCGATTTTACTTTTGCTTTCGGGGTGCCGGGCATGATGCGGATAAAGTCGAACACAAACTCGGAGCTGGAGTGTGAGATGATAGCTAAATTGGAATAAACACCTTCGGCTACTTCGGGCGAAAGTTCGATATCAATTTGATTGTCATTGTTTTGATTGAGATCCATCTTTTTTATTATTTATTGGTTTTATAATTATGTTGCGGTTTCGATTGGTAAAGATACAAATTATTTTACGAAAAAGAAATCATTCTTTATGCGTTTTTTTAAAAAGTATGGAGCCGCGAACTTGTGTGATTGACAGAAAGCGATTGCTGCTTGCGCGCCGACTTATATATGACTTTGTATTCACATTGCAAAAGGAGTGTCGCCTATCTGTTATCGCCGGTTGGATTGGTTCGCGCGCCGAAGCGTCATGGTGATGGCTACGCCAGGATGCAAGCGATGGCGATGCTGTAAAATTTCGACAGGGTGCTGTCGCTTCGCGAAGTAAGCACACAAGGCTTTTCGGTGCCTTGCAGTATTCCGCCCATTTCGGCGCCGGCGAATAAAGCTAAACCTTTGTAAAAGGCGTTGGCACAAGCGAAATCGGGGAAGATTAGCGCGTCGGCGTCGCCCAGCAGTGGGGTAGGCACATGTTTGATACTGCCGCGCTCTTCGTCGAGCGATAGAAAAATATCCAAAGGACCATCCACAATGACATCGCCAAACTCACCATTTCGCCACATCTGCATGATGTCCAGATAATCTTGCATAAACATGATTTTTGGATTAGCTTTTTCGGTAGCATGTATCAGCGCTATTTTGGGGCGAACAATTCCAAATTTCCGGCAGGTATTGATGGCATATTTCACCATGGCTTTGCGTTGCTCCAAATTGGGGTAGGGTATCACGGCGGGGTCGGAAAAGAAAAGCAATTTGTGATAGCGGGGTATTTCGAGCGCCGCGTTGTAGGTGAGTACATTGCCTGCGGGCAACAGTCCTTTTTCCTTATCCAGTATCGCGCGAAGTATCACGTCGGTATTCACCAAGCCCTTCATCAGGATGTCGGCATCGCCGGTTTTCACCATTCGCACCGCTTCGAGTGTGGCGGCCTGCACTTCGGGTATGTCAATGATGTGCACATGCTCCAGCAATTGCGGTTTGGCGTATAATAGTGGCGACTCTATCTCGGCAACGTCGCCCAGCAAGTAAGCTTCCACAATGCCTGTTTCCACTGCCTTCAACACTGCTTCGAGCGTATGCGAGTCCACCGCGTTTGCCACCGCTACGCGTTTTCGTTTCTGCGAGTTGAGCAAATGTGTCGTTAAATCAGCAAAAGAGGCTATCGGTTGCATGGATATATGGTTTATTGTTTTTTTTATTAATGCAAATGCAAATTTATGAATTATTTTTAAGTTTGCAAATGAAGTGAGTTTTATGTGGCGTCGCCGCTTGTTCGGCTAATTACAGATTGAACGAAAATCTGCCACAAATAGTGAAAATGCGATTAATTAGGCTTAGCCTGGGTTATACTTTTATTGTTATTTTGTTGAAAAAATAATTGACGTATCTTGCAAAAATATTGGAAAGAACTTTTGTGTCGCGCCGATTGTTACTATTAACAGTAAAAATTTAATTGAAACTCAGAATAATTATGAAACACAAAATTATTTCCAATTGGCAAGGAGGCTTGAAGTTTGAAGCCGACTTGTATGGCCATAAGTTGGTAACCGACGCGCCGGTGGAGGGTGGTGGCGAAAATAGCGGACCTACCCCCAAAGTGCTCATGATGGCGGCGCTTGCCGGATGCACGGGCATGGACGCGGTGTCCATATTGAAGAAGATGCGGGTGGACTTGCAAGCTTTCAACGTTACGGTGGAGGCTGATATGCGCGACGAGCACCCCAAGTATTACGAAAAAATGCACGTGATTTACGAATTTACCGGCAAAGACCTGCCATTGGCTAAGCTCGAAAAGGCGGTGAACCTCTCCAAAGAGCAATACTGCGGTGTGGAAGCGGTGTATAAGCGCGTGATGGAGATGACACACGAAATTCGTATCGTAGAAGTGGAGTAAGGTTTTTTGTTTCTTTCCGCTTTAGAAGTTTGGAGAAATGGAGTAATCGATGAAAACTTGATTTATATTCATTATAATTCGGTTGAAGAAGGCTTGGTGTTTCGAACTGAACAATGTGAGTGTGTCGTAGTGCATTTGATTATGCAGGCGAAAAAGTTCTATTGGAAATTTTGTTGATTTTGAACTTGTTGCCACACACAAGCATTCGTGCGGTAGCCGAGGTATGGCGTATTAGCAGGTTAAAGTAGATTTCTAAGACTGAGGTGATTTCTATCCGCCCGTGCCGTTTGTCAATCGCTCAAAAAGATTAAGTTTGCATCAGAAAATTTACAGAATGAAGAAAGTAAGTACAATAACAGTGCAAGATATTGACATCTCTATTTCAACAGAAAATAATGTTGATTATATTTGTCTGACCGATATGGTTAAAGGTCAAGAAGGCGAAGACCATATTCGAAATTGGATGCGCAATCGCAATACGCTTGAATTTATCGGTGCTTGGGAGATGCTTCACAACCCAATGTTTAAAGGTGTCGAATTCGACACCTTTATGCACGAGGCAGGAGCGAATCGTTTTAATATGACACCGCGCAAATGGATTGAAGCAACTAATGCGATTGGTATAGTGTCTAAGGCGGGACGAAGTGGAGGAACTTATGCTCACAAAGATATCGCTTTTGAGTTCTGCACGTGGCTCAGTCCTGTCTTCAAACTTTATTTGATTACTGAATATCAGAGACTCAAAGAGCTTGAAAATAACCCAATGCTCGGCGAATGGAATGTGAAACGAGTGCTTAGCAAGGTAAACTACACACTTCATACAGATGCCGTTCGTGATTTTGTAATTCCAAAAATTGATGTTGAGCGCGAAAAGGCATACGCTTATGCAGACGAAGCCGACATGTTGAATCTTGCTTTGTGGTCTTGTACTGCAAAGCAATGGCGGGATGCAAATCCCGAATATGCTCCAAAAGGTTTGAATATACGTGATACAGCAAGTATTAACGAATTGGTTGTTTTCGCAAATCTCGAATCGTTTAATGCGGAACTTTTAAAACGAGAAATGGATAAAGCCTCTCGGTATTCTTGTTTACAAGAAATGACGAAGCGGCAACTTACTCGTCTGAACTCGATAGATGCGGAGAAAGGATATAGAAAATTAGATGCGACAAACTCTATTGTAAAGGGAAAATAGGCAGACAAACACCAGCAACCGACATTCAAGCTTTAGCCGTACCTTCTGTGCGAGCGATAAAATTGAAAATTGTCGAATACGGTAGAAAAACGGACAAGTAATGTGATATCTCAAGCAGTCTTCGGACTGCTTTTTTTGTGTCTGTGCGCGATGTTGCGGTAGAAAAAATGGCGATTCGCATTTCCGATAAAGACACAAACCGTACAGAGCATTGCCGGTGTAAGTTCTCGCTATCCTTTCACTCCTGATTTTTTTTGAAGATACCGCGTTGGGTTAATGCCCTTATGTAGTTTTAAAAACGGCAATTACCACGATGGTAAAAACTGTTTTTTATTTTAAGAATGGCAATTACCACAATGGTAAAAGTCGATTTTTGATTTAAGAAAGGCAATTACCACGATGGTAAAAGCTGTTTTTTGATTTAAGAAAGGCAATTACCACGATGGTAAAAGCTGTTTTTTGATTTAAGAATGGCAATTACCACAATGGTAAAAACTGTTTTTTGTTTTAAGAATGGCAATTACCACGATGGTAAAAGTCGATTGAAGAAGTGCAATATTAAAAATCATCGGGATGAAAAAGCTGATTGTCGGTGAGCAATGGTAACAATCAACGGGATTCTGCTATGTGCAGGCAGGGATTTTCAGTAGCTTTTACATTAATGAAAGAGCCAAACTTTCTATAATCTACTGTGTCTGACCAAGCAGACAATTTTTTTCCAAAATAGCTTTCATCATCATAGAATATTCTTAGCTCAATTTCGTCAGTTGTTGCAAACAAATGAGCGTGATGAATTTTATCGACTTCTTTCTTACCTTTGATATAGTAAGAACTAAAATCAACATCCGGAAATTCAATATCTAAACAATGGAACTCGCTCATAAAATCTCAACTTTATCAATCTCTTTCATCAGTCTATCCGTTTCACTCAATGCTACAATGATTTTTTGATAATGCAAAATATCTTCAAATTCGAGTTTGCAGTCTTTACGGTCTTTCAGCCACTTTTGGGCAGGTTGATAACCACCAATGAAAAATTTCCAAGCAGTTAATGGTACATTGGCAAAATACTGTGTGTCGTTAATGAAGACATTGCCTTGTAAAACACCAGTTTCATCATTTTTGGGTATCGGAACGTATTTTGGTTTGTCAACCACATTATCTCCGTCTTCCGGATATTGCGTGATGTAATTTTCTACTACCGGGCTTTCCAATAAATGGATTTGCCGAATTTCTCCACCCAGCTTTACCAATTGCCAAAAAGTAGCTGCATCTTTTGGATAAGGCACTCTCGGAAAATCTATTTTCAGAAATTCTTTGTATTGCTCTCGGTAAGTGGGCGAGTGTAAAACGGCGTAGATGTAATCTAAAATATCAATGGGACTAAAAGAAACGGACGCTGAGCCTGTCGAAGTGTCTTTTTCGTTGATGAATGATAAGCCCAAACTATCCGCTATTTGTTGTACAATTTCTTGGTTTAGGTTGGGTACTCTTTCTTCTTCGTTTTGAAATAAATCTTTGTTTTTATCATCAGGATAGAGGTAGAGTGGACAAACTATTGGAATACCTTTATTGCTATAATGAATCCTGTTATCAGACATAAATTTTGATACTTGAACATGGTTCCATTTATCCGTAACTGCTTGACGAGGAATTATGAGGCTTATATTCTTAGATTGCATATGTTGCATTACTGAAAACCGATGTCTTAAAACCTTTTTTAAATCATAATTAATATATCTAACATCAAAAGGTCTATAATCATATTTAAAATTATGCTCTTCAAATTTACTAAAAGAGACCAAGTTGCTATCATCATGCGTTTTGATTCCTGTTACATTAATTTGAAACAATTCGCCTAATCCAATCCATTCCTCATACACTTCCTGTCCAGCATTATTTTTTGGAACAAAAAAGAAATTGGGTTCATTGGGGTCTAATGATTTCCAATCAACAGAAGCAATTGAATTTTCATTCAAAAAATCGTATTTATCTTCTCGTTTTCCATACAGGTCGAAATGGAATATTTGTGCTGTTTTATTTTTACTCATGGTTTAACTTAAATAAGTATTTTTGTTTTTCAATTTCGTTTGCCAATTCTTCTTCGGATGGTAAATAATTCAAATATTTTGAAGCAAAAAGTTGTTTGTTTTCGTTGAGCACTGAATATTTTGCAATCGTTTTGTCGGTTTCTGTACATAACAAAATTCCTATAGTTGGGTTATCGCCTTCGGGTCGCTCCAAATCATCAAACATTCTCACATACATATCCAATTGTCCAATATCTTGGTGGTTGATTTTATCTGTTTTCAATTCTATGATGACAAAACATTTCAATAGGTAATTGTAAAATACCAAGTCGATATAAAAGTCTGCCGTTTCTGTGCGTATATGTTTTTGTCTAGCCACAAAGGAAAAACCTTTGCCAAGTTCTAAGATAAAATGTTGCAAATTGTCAATCAATGCTTTTTCAAATTCTGCCTCTGTATAGCTATAATGAGCAGGAAGGTTTAAAAACTCCAATACCGTTGGGTTTTTAATGAATTCGTAAGGGCTGTTTTGAAAATCTTTCGTTTTTTCCAACATCTCATTTTCTACGCTATCTTTTTGTGGTGAGGACAATAATCGCTGATAATAGAGTGTAGAAATGTTTCTGTCTAAAGTTCTAATACTCCAGTTTTGAGATGCAGCTTCTTTTAAATAATAAATCCTTGCTTTATTGTCTTGAACTTTTGTAATTCTTTGAAAATGAGACCATGACAATTGTGCGGACAGTGTTCGCACAATTGAAAACTCAGGGAAAGTGGTGTAAAATTGTCTAATTTCCCAAACTGTTCTTTTGCTAAAACCTTTCCCAAATTCCTTGGTCATCTCCTCAGAAATATTTTTAATAATTTCCTTACCGTAATCTGCTCGCTCTTTCCCGTTTTGTTCTTCTTCCACAATTCGTTTTCCAATCAGCCAGTAAGCCTCTACCATAGCCGAATTTACCGCTTGGTAGCTTTTTTGTCTTGCTTGTGCTAATATTTGTTTTATCTCAACTATGTAGTTCATATCTATTTACTTTTTCTTCTTTACAAGAATATTTTGAGATTTTCGTTCAAGAAATCTTATTTGTCTTCTCGATTTTCGTCATTTTATTCTTCTATTTGGTTTAAAATACTTTCTACGGAATGTTTGTCCATTTTAGAAAAGGCAAACCATGGTTCGACTTTGCTCACCACTGGTTTTTTACCTAAGTCTTTCAATGATGCTCCCAGGTGATACACTTCCTCTTTGTCAATAATCAGGAAGCGGTCGTGGCTTTTGTCAAACAATTTCAACTCAAAACCACCGTATTGTTCATTGGCTTTTTTGATGTCCAAATCAAGTTGTTTGCTATTGCTTTTAGTCAATAAAATGACACGTACTTTTTTATTTTTCTTGGCTAAATGGGTAATGGTATTTTCGTTGATGTAATTATCAATCAACAAGATATTCTTTTTTGCCGAACGGATTATTTTAGAGAAAAATTGGTAAGCATCAAAAATTTGTCCATCGAAGAAAATGCCTTGTGCCGGGAGTTCACTTGTTTTAAGCTGTAAGGCTATTTTTTGCACTTCGTTGGATAGGTGGTCATATTTGTTTTCAATTCTATCCATACGTTGGTTTATGGCATATCCTTTCAATAAATATTCCCTAAGTACATTCGTAGCCCAAATTCTAAACTGCGTGCCTTGCTTAGATTTTACTCGGTATCCAACGGAAATAATCACATCGAGATTGTAATATTCAATTTGTAAGGTTTGCGTTTTTCCTTTAATGGCACCGTGTTGAGTGGTTGTCGCAAATTTTGCGACAACCACTTCTTTAGCTAATTCCCCTTCCGAAAAAACATTATTGATATGTTTTCCAATTGTTTTTACATCTCTACCAAATAGGGAAGCAAATTGCTGCCGATTGAGCCAAACGGTTTATTC
>CAZMQV010000048.1:0-26481 GCA_964568675.1 uncultured Paludibacter sp. | reverse complement strand
ACGCTAAATTAAGAAGCGGCAATGCAAATTCAAGTGGTTCAGAGTATTTACCAAGTGGAACCGGATGGCAAACAGCAAGCTTTACATTTACCGCACCGGCAAATGCAGTGGGTTTCGATTGTCAGTTTCGCACATATAAGAAAGCAATTGTCAGCTGGGACGATATGTCGGTTATCGGTGAAGCCGTATCGAGCGTAAACAGCGTAAAAGCCTTGACATTCGCAGTTGCCAACGGCAAAGTAAGTTTCACAGCCAATCAGGGTGAAGTTATCAAAGCTTTCAACGCGAACGGACAGGAAATCATGTCGGGTATCGCCGTAGATGGCACCAACGAATTGACACTAAGCAACCAGGGCGTAACCATCATCCGTGTGGGACACCGCGTGGGCAAAGTGATTTTGTAATAACTGCCGGCGGTTTTCGCCGCTATTGAAGCAACAATTAAGAAACCAAACCTGCAAACAAGTCGGACGAAGCAATAATCCGGCCCGTTTTGCAGGTTTTTTTAGCAACCATTACCATACAACTTCCCGAAATACTCAAACCATAAAAAAAACGA
This sequence comes from uncultured Paludibacter sp., assembly GCA_964568675.1. GTDB lineage: Bacteria > Bacteroidota > Bacteroidia > Bacteroidales > Paludibacteraceae > UPXZ01. The sequence continues at coordinate 25,922 of CAZMQV010000048.1, read as the reverse complement.
ACAAACGACCATTCATGAAAACGATTCGAACCTTCTTACTGCTGATTTCTCTTTCACTCTTCGTGTTTCAGACATGGGCAGTACCTGCTTATCCCTATCCGGTGAAGATAACTCAACCCGACGGGAGTACACTAAACTTGCTGCTAAAAGGCGACGAACACCACCACTACGCAACCACCGAAGATGGAATAGCGGTGATAAGAAACAGCAAAGGGGTTTACAACTACGCGCGAATGGACGCGCAAGGTAAACTCACCGACCTCATGCTACAAGCCAACAATCCCGGTCTTCGCAGCGCTACGGAACGTAACTTTATCACCACTATCCAAAACGAAGTCGTTGCCGGCACACCAAGCAAAGTATTACAAAGTAAAATAGACTTGCGCAAAACGAAGCTTGAAGGCAAACCACAGCGTTTCCCATCGACAGGGTCGCCCCGTTCTCTTGTGATTCTTGTAAATTTCAGCGACAACAACTTCAAAGTCGCCACACCAAACACCGCCTTCACCAACATGCTGAATCAGCCCGGCTACAGCGCAAACAATGCGTCAGGCTCTGCCAAAGATTATTTCAAAGACAACTCCATGGGCAGTTTCAATCCACAATTTGACGTGGTCGGGCCCTACATGCTACCAAACAACATCAAATACTATGGAGAGAACGATGCGGACGACTACGACAAGAGACCTGCTCAAATGATTGTTGACGCCTGCACACTGGCTAATAATAATGGCGTTGACTTTTCGGTTTACGATACCGATAACGATGGATATGTTGATAATGTATTTGTGTATTACGCCGGTTACAACGAAGCGGAATGGGGAGCCGAAAACACAATATGGCCACACCGCTGGGCAGTGCAACCCGGCGACAACTATACAGGCACTACGGCATCAATCACTTTCGACGGAAAGAAGATTTTCGACTATGCCTGCACTTCCGAATTAAGCGGCTCGTCGGGCAGCAACATGGCAGGGATTGGTACTTTCACCCATGAGTTTGGACACGTATTGGGGCTGCCCGACTTCTACGCCACAGACGGAGCCGAACATCACACGCTCAACGAATGGAGCATCATGGACTATGGCCCTTACCTGAACAACGGTAAAACCCCGCCATCTTACAACGCATACGAGCGTTTTATGCTTGGCTATATCACACCTACCGTATTGAACAGTTTTGGCGCAAAAACATTAAAACCATTGAACACGGACAACGAAGCCTTTATCATTACACAAAGTGACACACACAATCTGAATGGCCTCAATCCGAATCCAAAAGAGTTTTTCATACTCGAAAACCGCCAAAACACGGGCTGGGACACCTACCTTCCGGGAAATGGCATGCTCGTCTATCGCATTAACTACGACGCCACAAAATGGGAAAACAACGAGCCAAACAACAATCCGAACGCGATGGGAGTGGACTTAATGGAAGCCGATGGAATTGCCAATGAATCAACATTCGATGGCGACCCTTTCCCCGGCACGGCAAACGTAAGTTCCTTTAGCCTTAGCTCCTTAACCGGCACTAAATTTTTCAAAAGAATAGCAGGCATAGCCGAAGCAGGCAACAACATCACGTTTAATTTTGAAAAAGAAGTAGTTATCTCCGCAAGTGCGAAAACACTTAGCTTCGCGGCAATCGTGGGAGGAGAGTCAATTACAAAACAAACGGTGATTAGCTCAACGAATGTAAGTTCGCCAATCAGCTATTCGATTACCGGCACAAATACCTCCCTATTCTCCACCGATGGCAACGGCACACTCCCCGCAAGCGGTGGCACAATAAATGTAAGTTTCACTCCGACTACCGAAGGAGATAAACTGGCAACACTCATCATCACCGACGGGACGGTATCAGAAAGCGTGCAACTCAACGGAACTGCCTCGCTTCCGCCACTCGAAGCACCAATAGTTACCACCGATGCTTCAAGCCTGACAACTACGAGCAACGGATTCACCGCCACGTGGAGCGAAGTCAATGAAGCCGACAGCTATGAATTGCGCGTTTACACAAAATCGTCGGGCGGTGGCATCCAAACTATACTTTCAGAAGATTTCAGCAAAGTAATAAAAGGCTCTGCAAACACAAATTCTGGCAGTACCGACATAGCAACCAAAATGAATGACTACACGCTAACATCAGGATGGAGCGGAAGCAAAATTTACGAGGCTGGAGGAGCAATAAAACTTGGTTCGTCGAGCGGACTTGGTACGCTGTCAACTCCAATTCTTAATCTCGCCACCGATAACGGCACTTTCACACTTAGTTTTGATGCCATGGCATGGAACAGCGACTCGGAAACACTGAAGATTTTCCTGAACAACACGTTGGCGCATACAGTTACCACACTCAACAACAGTAGCTACACATTTGCACCTTTCCAGCTACAACTCACAGGCGGCACTGCTATTTCCACACTTCGTTTTGAGGGAAATAAGGCTAATAAAAGCCGATTTTTCCTGGATAATATCGTGATAAGCCAAGGCAGTCCGGCAGTACTGAATCAGATAAACAACTCACCATTCAGCACCACCGAAACATCAAAGGCAATTACCGGCTTATCGCAAAGTGAGAGCTACTTTTACACCGTTGCCACAGTGAAAGGCACGCGCAAATCCCTGCCATCGGCAGAAGTTGGCCCTATTTCGCTCGCAACCACAAGCACCGACAACAACATTGCCAATCCGTTGCATTGCAGCGTGGTGAATGGCAAAATTCACTTTAACGCATTGAATGGCGGCGAATTGATAGAAATCTTCAACTCACAAGGACAAAGCATCTACCGTGGCATTTCACACGTAGGAGAAAACAATATCGACCTAAAAGCAAAGGGAATGGTAATTGTGAGAATAGGCTCACACAACGTGAAGCTTATTCTCTAAGTTTTAACAGGTAATTTAAAAAACCTGTGGAAAAGCACAATTCCACTTTCCAGAGGTTTTCGTTAAAAAAAATCCGAAAGAGCGAACTCTTTCGGATTTTTTTTATTGATAGGATATTTCTCGTTATGCTTTACCGGCACTACCCAAAACGCTTTGAGTTTTGTGCATATAAAGTTTTTTCAACTCTTCGCGAGCAGGACCTAAGTATTTTCTTGGGTCGAATTCACCCGGATTTGAAGCAAAGACTTCACGTACTTTAGCTGTCATAGCCAAACGACCATCGGAGTCGATATTGATTTTACATACAGCAGATTCAGCGGCGTGACGAAGTTGTTCTTCCGGAATGCCGATAGAGTCTTTTAATGCGCCACCAAATTTATTGATAGTTTCTACATATTCTTGTGGAACAGAAGAAGAGCCATGAAGTACAATAGGGAATCCGGGAATTTGTTTTTCGATTTCTTCCAAGATATCGAAACGAAGTGGTGGTGGAATCAAAACTCCGTTTTCATCGCGCGTACATTGATCTGGAGTGAATTTGTTAGCGCCGTGCGAAGTTCCGATTGAGATAGCCAATGAGTCAACACCGGTACGCGAAACAAAATCAACCACTTCGGCTGGTTCGGTATAAGTGTGGTGTTCAGCAACTACGTCATCTTCAATACCTGCTAAAACGCCAAGTTCACCTTCTACGGTAACACCATTAGCATGAGCATACTCAACTACTTTTTTGGTCAATGCGATATTTTCTTCGTAAGGAAGATGCGATCCATCAATCATCACGGAAGAGAAACCACTGTCAATACAGTCTTTGCAAAGCTCGAAGCTATCGCCGTGGTCAAGGTGAAGCACGATTGGAATTTCGTAACCCAACTCTTTTGCATATTGTACAGCTCCTTGAGCCATATAGCGAAGCAAAGTTTGATTCGCATATTTACGCGCACCACTGGAAACCTGAAGGATAACCGGTGATTTAGTTTCAACACAAGCAGAAACGATAGCCTGCAATTGTTCTAAGTTATTGAAGTTAAATGCAGGAATCGCATATTTACCTTCAATCGCTTTTTTGAATAGTTCTTTGGTGTTAACCAAGCCTAACTCTTTGTAACTTACCATTTTATTGTTTTTTAAGAATGTTAGTAATCTGGCTTTTAATTCAGCGCAAAATTACTGTTTTTTTATCAGATTTGCAAGAATTTTCGATACTGAATATATTAAACATCCTAAGGGGATAAAAGTTCAACGTTTCAGGAGATAACTCAGCTATACATGGCATCAATTTGAGCTTTGTATTTTTGCATAATGACCGCCCTTCGGATTTTCAACGTATTGGTAAGTTCTCCGGTTTCGATGGTGAAAGGAGCTTTTACCAATGTGAATTTTTTCACTATTTCATAATTAGCCATCCCTTTCTGACGTTCGGCGATACGCTCATCCATCATTTTAATTATCTCGGGATGCGTGAGCAAGCCATCGAGGTTCATATACTCAATACCTTTCGATTTGGCATAATCCTGAAGCGCTGGGATTGACGGAGCGATAATCGCTGAAACAAAGTTTCGCTCATTGCCGATAACGGCTACCTGCTCGATATACTTATCATTTCCAAGACGCGACTCTATCTCTTGCGGCGCGATGTATTTTCCATTCGATGTTTTAAACAAATCTTTGATACGCTCGGTAAGGGTCAGCATGTTGTTTTTCACAAATCCCGCGTCGCCCGTCCGAAACCAACCATCGGCCGTAAAAGCTTCCTGATTCGCTTTCGGATTGTTGTAATACGCCTTGGATATAGTTTTTCCTCGAAGTAGAATCTCATTATCCTCACCAATTTTCACCTCCACATTCGGCATCAAGGTGCCCACAGTGCCTATTTCATACCGGCTTTCGTAGCAACTCACCGTAGCGGTCGATTCGGTAAGTCCATATCCATACACAATTGGCACTCCAATACTCAAAAAGAATTGACTGATTTCATCAGAAAGTTTGGCGCCTGCTACCGGTAGCGCTCGCGCATTTTCAAGCCCTAAAGTTGTTTTTAGTTTTGAGAAAATTAGTTTTTCCGCTAATTTGTAGCGTAGCGTCAGCCACCAATCAGGCTTTTTTCCCACACGAATATAGTCAATATTACGCTCCTTCCCAACGGCTATTGCCCATGTTACCATTCCAAGTTTGAAGGGTGTATAGTGTTCGAGCACATCGCGCACCCCGATATTAATCTTTTCCCACAAACGAGGCACCGCGCACATTAGTGTCGGGCGCACATCCTTAAGCGATGTCTGTATATCTGCCGGATTGTGATTTATATAATTGACAGCTCCAATATTGAGTAAGAAGTAACACCACATTCGCTCAAACACATGCGTCATCGGCAGGAATGAAAGCGACGTATCATTTTCGTTCAAATGCGACAAGCGAATGAGATGAATCCGCATCGCTTCGTTGAACATTTCATTTGTCAATACCACACCTTTCGGATTTCCGGTAGTGCCCGAGGTGTAAAGCAAGCAAGTCATATCCGCCTCTTCACCTTCTTTCCTGCGTTTCGCCACCTCTTCTTCATGCTTTTTGGGCTTTCCCTGCTCGAGCACCTCGTCGAAATAAATCGAATTTACATCATCCGATAGTTTCACTTCTTTTTCGAAAACAACAATTTGACGTACACATTGGGTGGTTTTCATTAACTCAACCGCGATGTCGTATTGCCGCTGCTCACCAACAAACAACAAGGAGGTTTCGGCATCGGTGGTAATAAAGTCGAGTTGGGGAAGTGTTGAAGTAGGATATATCGGCACAACAACCGCACGAATGGCATAAGCGGCGAAATCTACTATAAGATTTTCCGATTTGTTTTGTGAAAATTGCGCGATTCTATCTTGCGCCCCTACTCCCAATTCTATCATCGCCTTTGCAAGTCGCTCCACTTTCTCATTCATTTCATTCCAGCTAATAGCCTGCCAGGGGTCGGTAAGTTTATTCCTATCGTACATTACAGGGCGATCGCCGTATTTCTCAGCCTGCACACGAATAAGACTCGAAAACATATTTTTCTGGTTCATAATCGGATTTTTTAATTTTTTATTTGGTTTCGAAAAAAAACGCTTCTATTTCTCATTTTGTTTTTTCATTAACTTATCAATGAGCGCGGCATTTTCATCAATTACTTCCAACGCCAAACGAGCTGCTTGTTGATGCGACTCCTTTTTGCTTGCGCCGATACCCGAGGCAATCGATACATTTTGAATCACCACTATCGACTCAAATTTATGGTTGTTGAGATAATCCACCGTCTCATCTACCAAATCAAAACTCACCGTAAAATAATGTTGTTGACACCATTCAAGTAAGGCCGATTTATAATTTATATTTTCTTCCATCGGCAGATTTAACTCGTCATAGAGTGGCATTATCTTATTTTTTACAAATTCCAAGCATCGCTCATACCCCAAATCGAGGTAAATAGCCCCAAGAAAAGCTTCGAAGGCATTGCCATATATGCTACTTTTCTTATCCCTGCTGGCCTGTCGCTCCGCAACTACCAATTTATTCAGTCCAATACGCACCCCTAAGCGGTTCATCGTTTCGCGGTTAACCATTTTGGAACGGATATTGGTAAGCTCTCCTTCATGCGCGGTATCATATTGCTGATAAAGCAAGTCCGACACGATAGCGCTAAAAATGGAGTCGCCTAAAAATTCAAGCCGTTCATTATTCATGGCTTCTCCATTAGCCGATTTCAGGGACATGGAGCTATGACGTAGCGCCAACTCATACAAATCCATATTGTAAGGTGCAAAACCAAGAATAGCATGAATAGACAAAAAAGGCTCTTTGAGATTCTTCCTCAGAAACCTGAATTTCAAAAACTGATTAAGTTTCAATTTAACGGGATTGCTTTTCATTATCACAAAAGTACAAAAATAAAATATACAGACAAGTTTTTCATGATATCGATTCCAACTATCAAAAAAAAATGCTCCCGATTATATGTATCAGAAGCATTTATTTTGAGTCTTACTATTCGTTTATCGAAAAGATAACTTTACTTTCAATTATTTTTCAAACTTCTTAAACACCACGCAAGCATTGTGTCCGCCAAACCCAAAGGTATTGGAAAGCACTACATTAACATCGCGTTCTTGAGCTTTATTAAATGTAAAATTGAGATTATAATCGATTTCGGGATCTTCGTCTCCTTCAGTAAAATTGATGGTTGGCGGCACTACGTTATTCATTATCGAATAAATGGCGACAATGCCTTCGACTGCACCCGCAGCACCGAGCAAGTGTCCTGTCATGGATTTGGTAGCGCTGATATTCAGTTTGTAAGCATGCTCACCAAACACTTGAACGATAGCTTTGGACTCGCCAATATCTCCTACCGGAGTAGAAGTGCCGTGAACACTGATGAAGTCAACAGCCTCCGGCTCAATTCCTGCATCGCGAAGCGCCCGCTTCATTACCAAAACAGCCCCCATACCTTCGGGATGAGTAGCAGTGAGGTGATATGCGTCAGCCGACATCCCGCCACCTATCATTTCGCAAAGGATATTGGCACCACGAGCTATCGCATGTTCATATTCTTCAAGAACTATACATCCGGCACCTTCGCCCATCACAAATCCATCGCGGCTTTTGCTGAACGGACGCGAAGCAGTGGTAGGCTCATCATTGCGTGTTGACAAAGCTGTCAATGCGTTGAAACCGCCAAGTCCACCGGGAGTAATCGCGGCTTCGGCACCACCGGATAGCATTACTTTAGCTTCGCCTAAACGAATGTGATTAAATGCGGCTATCATCCCATGATTGGACGACGCGCAAGCAGAAGCGGTCGAATAATTCGGCCCACGGAATCCATATTGTATAGAAATCTGGCCTGCGGCAATGTCCGAAATCATTTTAGGGATAAAGAAAGGATTAAAACGGGGACCTTGTTCGATGTGAGTATAATAGTTAGCTATTTCCTGCTCGAAAGTGCCAATTCCGCCTATTCCAGCCGCAAATATGACACCTACCTCATCTTTATCTATCGATTCGAGATCCAAACCACTATGTTCGATTGCTTCTTTTGCGGCAACCATCGCATATAGTGTGTAAAGGTCCATTTTACGAACCTCTTTGCGGTCAAAATACTTTGAGGGGTCAAACCCTTTCACCTCACATGCAAATTTAGTTTTGAATGCGGAGGCATCAAAATGAGTAATCGGAGCTGCGCCACTCATCCCCTTCAGGGCATTCTGCCACGTTTCCGTGGCAGTAAGTCCTAAAGGAGTAACAGCGCCCACTCCGGTTACTACTACTCTTTTTAATTCCATAAAAAATTACTTTTTTCGGAAAATTACTTTTTCAAAGCTTCTACGTGAGTGATTGCATCACCTACGGTTGAAATTTTTTGAGCTTCTTCGTCTGGAATAGATACACCAAATTCTTTTTCGAATTCCATGATTAACTCTACTGTATCCAAAGAGTCTGCACCAAGGTCATTAGTGAAACTTGCTGTTTCTACAACATCAGCTTCATCTACACCTAATTTATCAACGATAATCGCTTTTACTTTTTCTGCAACTTCTGACATAAATTTTCTTTTTTTAGTGAATAAATAAAATTTGTTTTATAAATTTGCGTTGCAAAGGTAAACAAAATTTCAATAACAATGTTCTCAAAAGTAGAAAAACTGCGCTTTTTTGCACATTTTTCACGCTTTTGAGCAAAATAATCCATAAAATGCCCATAAATATCGCAATTTTTGCCTCCGGCTCCGGCTCGAATGCTCAAAATATTATTCAATATTTTGAGCAATCCAATCATTTCATTTTTCCTCTTATAGTTACCAATAAAGCCGACGCTTACGTTCATCAGCGCGCGAAAGCGTTGAATATCAAATCAGTGAATTTCTCGAAAGACGAATTTGCATCGGGTGAGAACTTATTAAAGCTTTTGAGTGAATATGGAATTGATGCGATTGTACTTGCCGGGTTTCTTTTAAAAGTGCCTGAATCATTGATTAAAGCATACCCCGAACGCATTATCAACATACATCCGGCATTGCTTCCGAAATTTGGAGGGAAGGGAATGTATGGCGACAATGTGCACCGGGCTGTTCGCGATTCGGGCGACACGGAGAGTGGCATTACCATTCATTACGTGAATCAGAATTACGATGAAGGAAATATAATATTTCAAGCGAAATGTCCCGTCGTACCGACTGACAGCTATGAAGATATCGCGCAAAAAGTGCATGAGTTGGAATACGCCCATTTTCCCAAAGTCATTGAGCAACTTTGGAAATAACGCAAAAAAAGCTGAGGATTGATTGCATACTCAGCATTTTTTATTTCTATCGACAGTAAGCTCTCTTTCAATAAAAAAACGAATATCTATATTCTCTTTTATTGCCAGCTCCATCCGTCGCGACAAATTTCAGTTCCTGATTTTGTCCGCTTATCAAACGTGTATCATCAAAGATATAGGTATATAGGGATGACTTCACATCGTGTGTAAACAGAACAAACTTCCCGTTAATCTCGCCTCTAAAACTTCCTATTCCACTTTTGTCATCTTTCAGGCTTATCACAATTCGCTTTTTAACAGCCCATTGTTCAGGGTTTTGCGGAGTTATTTGAGGCAATATGGTATCAATATCCACAGCATACCTTTCGCCCAGTTCGTTTATTGCCACCTCTATTGCGCCATCGCGATAAGTACCTCCCACCCAATTGGCTACACCTTTATTGTCAATCCGCACTACACCATATTTCGAGTTTTCTACCGGCGCTACGCGTTTAAGCCCTACTTTTATCATTCCCGACTTATGTAAAGGCACCGGCCTATTCCCCACGCGATGAACATCGGAGAAATAACGTTGAGAAGCTACACGAGTATGAACGAAACAAAAATCGGCATAAAGGTTGTCTTTGGGGATTGAGAGCGAAAAGTCGGTATCTGAATATGAGTTGTCAACCGAAGTTGTCATATAATTTTTACATTTCTCCAAAGTTGGCACCGCTTGCTTCACCCCTTTTACTACAAAGGTATAATTTGTTTTATTTCCATAATGGTCTATTAGTTCATACCGAAATTTATAATCCCTTTCGCTGTTGATATCCACCAAACCATTGTTGATAGTGGTATAAAAATCAAGTTTGTTGCCCGGCTCGACAAACGATTTCATAAAAAAAGATTTGTTGTTACGCCATGCTTCAAAATCAACAAACGAGTTGATCATGCGCGATTTGTCAAAAGAAAATCGGGTGATACGGCTTTTGAATACCAACATCTCATCCACAAACAAATTGATTTGCTTCACTCCAAAACTGTTCGAAGTGCCATTCATTCGGTCAGAAGCTTTCACTCCGGCACCTATTAGCCCCCACGTTTTCAGTGTTTGAGACGGGGCTGCATATCCACCCGATTTTGAAGTGCCGACATTCAGTCGGATAGCGCTTTGACTTCCATTCAAAACACCTCGCCCGGCAATCGGATAGAGCGCAATTCCATGCAACTCAGGAGGAATGTTATCTTTAATAGTATGCCCAAGAAAATCAAGCGCGTCTAGTGGTTCTTCGGATTTGGTATCGCGAATTTCGAAATGAAGATGCGGTCCTCCGGAACTGCCCGTATTGCCACTCAGCGCTATTTGTTCGTTTCTCTTTACAGGCATCTCATCCGCTTTCAAGTTTACATCCAAGCGAAACGACTCCGCCTCATACTGTTTCCGGATTATAAAATCGGCTATTTTTTTTGAGAAAGCATTTAAATGTCCATAAACACTTGTATGCCCCGTAGCGGGATGCGTAATATAAAGTGCAAGCCCATAGCCACCCGGCGACACATTGATACGCGACACATAACCATCGGCAATGGAAAAAACAGGCTTATTCACAGCATACTGCGTGCGATAATCCAATCCGGAATGGAAATGATTGTTTCGCAGATCAGCAAAATTAGCTGATAGTGAAGGAGGTATCTGCAAAGGTGGCGTGTAATTCGCACTTTGAGTCAAAGCATTTAACGTAAAAACAAAATAGGCAAGAAGCAGCATAGCAATCTTTTTCATAATCATCTAAAGTTTTTGGGTCATAAATATTAGGTTTTAGGGATAATAATCCACATCAAGTATCTTCATAACGTCGAGAAATCGTGTTTGTTGTTCTATCGGGAAGCAATGTAAAAAAAAGCAGAGACATCGCATCGCGCGGTATCCCTGCTCATTATTAATAGAAGTAAAATAAATCTTTAAATTAAAGTATCCCCTGCGCCATCATCGCTTTTGCCACTTTCATAAACCCTGCAATATTAGCGCCTTTCATATAATTGATATAACCATCGGCTTCGATACCATAGCGCACACATTGCGTATGTATATCGCTCATAATCTGGTGCAATTTAGCATCAACTTCTTCCGCAGGCCAGGAAATGTGCATGGCATTTTGCGTCATTTCTAATCCCGAAGTAGCCACACCACCTGCATTCACCGCCTTGCCCGGTCCATATACAACTTTGTTGCGGATAAATGTGTCAATCGCTTCGGGTGTACAACCCATATTGGAAACCTCAGCTACGTATTTCACACCATTGTCAACAAGCTGTTTGGCATCTTCTTCATTCAATTCGTTTTGCGTTGCGCAAGGCATGGCAATGTCCACTTTCAGCTCCCAAGGCTTGCGTCCGGCAAAGAATTTAGCGCCAAAACGCTCGGCATATGGCTCTACTACATCGTTGCGCGAATCGCGAAGCTCAACCATGTACTCAATTTTTTCACTGTCCAGTCCTGCTTCGTCAAAGATATAACCATCGGGTCCGGAAATCGCTACTACTTTAGCGCCCATTTCTACAGCTTTAAGCGCCGCGCCCCACGCCACATTGCCAAAACCGGACAAAGCGATTGATTTCCCACGAATGGTATCACCCGCAGTTTCGAGGGCTTGTTTCACAAAATACATTGCTCCAAAGCCAGTAGCTTCCGGACGTATAAGCGAGCCGCCAAACTCCAAACCTTTGCCGGTCATCACACCGGTATTTACACGCGCCAACTTACGATACATACCATACATATAACCTACTTCACGTGCTCCAACACCAATATCTCCTGCCGGAACATCGGTATTTTCGCCAATGTGATGCCACAACTCGAGCATAAACGCCTGACAAAAACGCATAATCTCGGCATCCGACTTTCCACGCGGATTGAAATCCGACCCTCCCTTACCACCTCCCATGGGCAAAGTGGTAAGCGCATTTTTGAAAGTTTGCTCAAATCCAAGAAACTTAAGTATTGAAAGATTCACCGAAGGGTGAAATCGAATGCCACCTTTGTAAGGGCCAATGGCATTATTATATTGAACACGATAGCCCAGGTTTACATGCACCTCGCCGCGGTCGTCCACCCAAGGCACTTTAAAAGTAAAAATTCTGTCAGGCTCGACCATCTGCTCAGCTATTTTTGCTTTTTCAAACTCCGGATGCTGATTATACACCTCTTCGATAGTCATCAGCACTTCGTGAACTGCTTGCAAATACTCCTGCTCGCCCGGATGTTTCGCTTCGAGCTGCTGCATTAATTTTTCAACATTCATAATTTAATTTTGTGTTTTTACAGTGATAAAAAAATGTATTGTAAATTTATTTTTCAATTTCGTTGTTTAAGCGTTCAATCATTAAAGCAACCAATCACTTTTTCTCCTGTTTCACCGGCAACTCACTTCAAGAAAATATCATATTGTCAGAAGAAACTCATACTTTCAACCAAAGATAAACAAGCAAACACAACCACAAGAATCCACATCAGCAAATATTATGTCATTTTGTTTGCGATGCAAGTTTACTCATTTTTTTCAAGATAATCAAGTTTTTCGGAATATATTTTTCGATAAAGCGATTAATTAGAGGAAAAGAGGATTATTTCAATCTCTCATTAAAGGAACCTCAGGAAAAACATCTAATTAAATAAAAAAAATCATGCTTTGATGATGCAATTTCTGCATTTATTTCTTTATATTTGTAAAAATCAGAAAAACCGTATTGTTATGAAAGCTATGATTTTCGCAGCCGGACTTGGCACCCGCCTCCGCCCTCTCACCGACAAAGTACCCAAGGCGCTTGTATCCATTCATGGTAAAACGCTGCTAGAAAGGACTATACTCAAACTAAAGGAAGCGGGTATTGATGAAATCATCATCAATGTGCATCATTTATCGGAGCAGATAGTTTGGTTTTTGAAAGAAAAAAACAATTTTGGCATCCATATCGAACTTTCGGATGAAAGCGACAGACTACTTGACACCGGAGGGGGGATAAAGAAAGTGGCACATTTTCTAAACGACGGTCACCCTTTCCTGATTCACAACGTCGATATTTTATCAAATATTGATATTGAATTGCTTCGTGAGTACCATTGTAGCGATTGCAACCGACTTTCGACTTTGGTAGTAAGTCCGCGCGACACATATCGCTACTTACTATTTAACGATGAGCAAATGCTCCGCGGGTGGGTCAACATCCGCACGCACGAAACACGCCCTACTCCCAATCTCGACGACACCCAACTGCATAAGCTGGCTTTTGCAGGTATCCAGATGGTTTCACCGGCGATTTTTAAGTTAATGGAAAAAGAAAAAGATAAATTTCCAATCATGGAATTTTACTTAAAACATTGCCTCAGTCAAGAAATAGCGGGATATGTCCCCGATAATTTCAAGATTTTAGACGTAGGGAAACCGGATGCGATAGCCAAGGCGGAAAATTTTTATTCGGAAAATGAGTAATCGAGTGATTTGCATAATGTAAGCCAATTTTATAATTTCATTTTTTATCCGCATGATACAAAAGTGCGAAGTCGATAGAAACGCACAACTACACATTTCAAAGATAAAAAAAACCGCGAACATGAATTTGTTCGCGGTTTTTTTTATTAATATTGTCTTGTTCCGATTATTTCGCAAAAGCGTGTCGATATCCTTTAGTTACATTCCAGTTGCCACGTGTAAAGTCGGGGATGGCTACCGGAGCAGAGCTATTCTCAAGTGAAATTTTGGTTAATGGCGCCAAGCAACTCCACTCAGCCAAGTCATATACGTCCATATCCAATGGCAGACCATTGCGCAAGCAATAAATCAGGCGATAATCCATGATAAAGTCCATGCCACCGTGTCCACCTACTTTTTTAGCGGTTTCTTCTAATTCAACGTGAATAGGGTGTTTGTATTTAGCCATTAAAGCTTCACGTACTTCTTTAGAGACCCAAGAGTGCGCACTAAGGTTTTCGTGATTTGGTGTTACTGACGAATCAACCGCGTCTGGACGTAAAGCATAATTAGCCGATGGATATTTCGACGCGTATCCATTGGTTCCTGCTACATTATACATACGAGAGTATGGGCGTGGCGTAGCAACATCGTGGTGGATATTGATGGTTTTACCTTTTTCGGTTTTAATCAAAGTCATTGTCAACTGACCGTTTTGAAAATCAGTTACCTTCTCGCCTCTGTCTTTTTGCAAAAATGCCGGAATACTCACCGGTTTGCTATCCATCGACACCAAGTAATTCATTTTGTCGCCACGGTGAATGTCGAGTGCCTGACAAGCAGGTCCCATGCCATGAGTAGCGTAGATATCGCCACGATGCTCTTTGTTAAATTTCATTCTCCAATCGGATTCATAAGAATCCCAGAAGTCTTCCAATTGATGAATGTATGCACCGTCGGCATAAAGCGGTTCGCCAAGCACACCTTCGTGAATCATATTGAGAGTTGTCAGTTCGAAGAAGTCATACACACAGTTTTCGAGCATCATACAGTGTTTTTGTGTACGCTCAGCCGTGTTAATTACTTTCCAGATGTCATTCATAGTCATGGCAGCAGGCACTTCTACAGCCACATGCTTCCCTTTTTCCATCGCGTAAAGAGTCATTGGCACATGATGCACCCAGTCTGTTACGATATAAATGAGGTCAATATCGTTGCGTTCACACATTTTTTTCCAAGCGTCTTCGCTTCCCGAATAGCCTTCGGCACGTGGGAAACCATTCTTTTCAAGGATTTTTTGAGTTTTCTCAACACGGTCGGCGTGCAAGTCGCATAATGCTTTGATTTCAACTCCGGGGATGTGAGTGAAACGCTCTACCGCTCCGGGTCCACGCATACCTAATCCGATAAAACCAACGCGAACTACATCCATTTTTGGAGTGCGCAGTCCCAATACATTTTTTTGTCCGGCCGGACGTGCTGGCACAGTGGTTTGAATAGGTTTGAATTTCGCATTCTGCACCTTAGCTACCTGCTTCGGTGCTCCAAATGCTGAAAGCGCAATTACCGCAACCAGCATCAAACTAAGAATTTTTTTCATAGAAAATTGTTGTTTTTAAAGTTATTGTTTTTCAAGCTGCAAAAGTAAGCATAATAATCATCAAATCAAATGGATTTCCAATTCAAAAATTCTTAAAAACGAGTGCGATTACTTAAACTTACTGAACTTTTCCAATGTTCGAAATGGATGTTTTTATGTAAAATTGACATTCGCTATCGGATTAAACCACAAATAATTCCACGCAAAAGAGATGCCATTAGCTGATTTGGATTAAACTTCCCTTTTCAGGATCTTTCACCACGGTTAGCGTCAACGGCATTCGCTCTTTCAGCTCCTCAACGTGCGAAATGATACCTACAATTTTATGTTCCTTATTGAGGCTAAGTAATGTTTCGAGCACGATATTGACCGAATCAGCGTCTTGAGTACCAAAACCTTCGTCGATAAAAAAGAAATTTTTATCGGCTTTTGCATTTGTTTGTACGCTTTCGGCAAGTGCCAATGCCAATGAGAGCGACACTTGAAAGGACTGCCCGCCCGAAAGCGTCTTCACACTTCTGCTTCGTCCTTCGTTGAGATAATCAATGATTTCGAAATCATTGTTTTCATTCAGTTGCAGGCTGAGTTGATTGCGTGTCATCCGATGAAAGCGTAGATTGGCATGATCGCACAACTGGCTAAGATAGATTGACGAGACATACTGCACAAAACCGGATGCTTTAAACAGATTAAAGAGTGTTTTCAGATTTTCAGCCCGTTTTTCTACTTTTTCGAGATCTTGAAGTAACTGCTGTTTCTCCAAAAGCGACTTGGAGAGTCGGGCAATATCAGCATCCAACTTTGCAACTTCACCCGTTTTTTCTTTCAACGTCGCTACCGCCTGCTTCCAATTCTCTTCTTCCAAGTAATATTGTTTATTATCAAACGAAGCTTCACGCAGTTTTTCCTCGATATTATTTATCTCATTTTGCAAAAGTTTGTATCTCAGCGTAAAGTTCTCTATCCGCTCACGGGCTTTTGCAACATTAGTATTCTTTTGCAACACTTCCCTCACAGGATTAGTATTGTCGAGATGCTCTTGCTCCAAATTAGCTTCTAACTCATTTCTCAATGCGGTTGCCACTACTTTCAGTTCGGTCAATCTATCTTGCAAACCATCTACTCGCGTTTTCTGCGATGCTATTTCCGGTGTCAGTCGATTGACAGCATCCGTCAACTTGCGATGGCTGTCTTCCACTTCCCGATTAACACGCTGAAGTGACTCAAGTTCCGAATTAATTTCGGCAATCGCGCTTGCTCTATAGTTATCGAACTTCAGCACACGGATATTCGACATATTCGTATCCATTTGTGCCTGCTTTCCACCTGCTTCCACCCTGATTTTTTCAAGCTCATTTCGGTATATTTCGATGTTCTTTCGCGAAGTTTCCACCAACTTCCGCAGATTTTCAAACTGATTATTCTTCCGTTCTAATTGTTTTTCGATTTCTAAAGACTCTTTTTTACAATTTTTGAAATGCTCCGGATTAGTAGCGTCAAAGTCTGTCCAAGAAAACATCGCATTGTGCACCTCTATTTGAGCTTTAATTTCCAAAAAATCCGATTTCTCTCTTTCGAAGTCTATTTCTTTTGTTTTTAACCCCGAAATAGTCAATTCGACATTACCATGTTCACTCCTTAACGTATCTTGTTCCGTCTCGTTGACTTTTAGCAGATTGACCACTCGCCTTAATTCATCCGACACATCTGCCAGACCCACCACATGTGGATGTTCGATGGAGCCACAAAGCGGACAAGCCTGCCCGGGATGAAGTTCACTGGAATAGGCAGACAACTTCTGCTGAACAACCAATTCTTCTTTTTCTTTTTCAAAATTGACTTTCACTTCATTCAGACGTGCAAGTTTCTCCGCAAATCGTATTTTATATGTTTGGGTATCAAGCCCCTTCTCCTTCAGATTCAATTTTATTTGTTGAATTTCTTGCTCTTTATCATCCACCTTCTTTTTTTGATTTTTCAGGGCTTCTGTCATCGATTCCGCTACCTGGTACCAACTGCTAAGCTGCATCATCAAGTCCGAATCCATTTTTTTAGATAACAAATCTGCCTTTTCATCATTAAGAATTCGCATCTCTTCTTCTATCTCACGTTCCTTATCCTGAAGCGATTTCACCACATCCTCGCCTTTCCTCGTCCGATTGTTCAGCGCGGTCAACTCCTCTTTGCAATTCACAACTTGTAAGATAAAATTCAAATCATTTTCTTCCACCTTTTTATCTGCCAATTGCTCAAAATAAGGAGTGATTTTCAGCAATTCCGCTTCATACTCTTTCAGAGTCTGTTCCATCGTGTTCATCTTCACGATTGCCAAACCTTTTTCAGTCTGTTTCGCATTTATCTCTTGTTCATTTTTATCCAAATCAATCAACAGTTGATGAAACACCTTATGATATCGCTCGTAAAGTTCCACTTCCAATTTCAAATCATCGATATTCGTTTTCTCCCGATTCAAGTGATCAATTTCCTGTTTCTTCTTTGTCAATGTATCACTCGCTTCTTTCAGCAGTTTCAGATTCCGGAATCGCTCACTCACAACATCATGCTGCTGCTGTGCCACTTGCTGTTGTTCTATTCGCTCTTTCAGTTGTAGTCGATACAGCTCAATTTCCTCCTCCGAAACAGCCTCATAAGCCTGTAACTTACCTTTAAGCTGGTTCACCGTCGCGTCATTTTGCTTATTGAGGGTAGAAACTCGCTCTTGAAGATCATACCGATGTAAGTTAAAAATCTCTTTCATCATGTTGGTGCGTTCCATGGCACTTAACTCCAGAAACTCTTTGAACTGCCCCTGCGGTATAATGATGGTTCTTTTGAAATTGGCATAACTTAAACCCACAATCCGTTCCGCGTCAGTATGCTCCAATGGAAACCAAGAACCGTTTTCCCAAGTGTAAAAACTTACAAGCGGCGACTTCACATCTTCAAAGTTCCGGCTATTGCGCCTCAACTCGCGGGTAGCCCGAAAACGTTTTCCTTCGTGATTTTCAAAATCAAACTCCACATAAGCACGGTTCGATTTAAGATTCATCATGTTGTAACCACGCTTATCGCGCTGATTAAGACGCTCAGTTTCACCATAGAGCGCATAAGTTATTGCCTCAAGTATGGCGGACTTACCCGAACCCACCGCTCCAAATATACCAAATAATCCGGCAGAAGTAAGCGAGGCAAAGTCGATGGTTTGGCGTTGGCGATAGGAGTAAAGTCCTTCTAAAGTTAATTGTACCGGTATCATTTCAATTGTTCAGAATTTCGTTAAACAAGTTGATAATATCATCATTGGGGGTCTGTCCTCCGTTTTTCGATTGAAAGTAATCGCTGAAAAGCGCTCGAATATCCTGATTAAGATTTATTTGAGTGTTACTCTGGTTTTGAATTTCACGGTTTTTCACCAGGGGAATAAGAAAAATAATTCCATCGTGAGCCTGGTAAAGCCGTTTTCGTTCTTCCACTTTCAGAAATTCGTCCGTTTCGAGTGTCAACTCCACCAAACAATCGGCATTGAGTTGGAGCCACTCCACAGCCGCATCAACTCCGACAACGCGTTTTCTAATCAAACTTTTCCCGGAGCGTAGTTCTATTTTTTCAATTTGCGCGATGGAACCCGGATTCAGCTCTACCAACGAAACATACTTCTGCTGACCTGCTTCGGAAAACGAATATGCCAAAGGCGAACCACTATAAACCACCGGTTGAAACGTACCCACATCCTGCCAACGATGCAGATGACCAAGCGCCGCGTATTGAATTTCATGTGGCAAAGCATCGGTATAAATCAAATCGGCAGTTCCGACATTGATTGGTTTCTCTCCTTCGGGTTCTTCGGGCATAGTATCCCCTTTTTTCAACATAAAAAGATGCGAACATAGCAAATTTACGCCGGATTGGTCGCAAAAGCGTGTGCTCAAATCCATCCATTTTCCCTGCAATGTCTCCTGCAATGAGCGTTGCTTCTCTTCACCAAAATAAGTTTTCAACCTCTGTTCGTTGGCAAAAGCAGTGTGAAGCAAGCGCACGGGATACGGATACTTCGGCAACGATATTTCAACGAATCCGGGTTCGCTACGCAAAATGCGAAAACCGTTTTCCACTTCAAAAAGTGGCACCTCATCCGTAGGATTCCCTACGAAAATAATTCCATTTTCACGAGCCAATACATCCGCCACATTCACCCTATCGGGCGAATCGTGATTACCCGCAATGGCCACAACCGGCACTTGCCCGTTTCGAGTCAATTTTTTCAGACTACGATAAAGCAATTCGACCGACTCTACCGGAGGATTAAACGTATCGAACAAGTCGCCGGAAACGACTACTAAGTCAACAGAACGTTCTTCGGAAATTTGGATAATTTCGTTGATTACAGCTTCTTGCTCATCGTGACGGCTGAAGTAATCAAGGCGTTTGCCCAAGTGCCAGTCCGAAGTATGGAGTACACGCATAAAAATTCAATAATTAAAAAAGACAATAGATTTTAAACACTCATAGCAAGTGCAATATTATGAAAAATTTCTCTTTTACTAAGCCGACAAGCTCGCTTATTTATCAACATAAACCTGAATTGACAATGGAAACTACTTGATATCACCAAGTTTGAAGATTAAAAAAACACGTTACTGTCTCGGGCTGCTGCGCGATTACAATACCTAAGAATATGACACAGAGACAAAGGAAGCTAAATGCAAACGTTTGAATCAAATTTTATCAATCATTTTAATTTATCATTATCCCAAATATCCACACTTCATTATCTTTGCAACATAAGATTATTTCACATAGATTAGATTGTTAAATTATTACTTGAGTCAACTAATTTGAAGAAGTATTTTTGGTTAGATTTTTTCAATTGACTCAAGATTTTGGTTAAAAAAAGCATCTCTTCACAAAGGGATGCTTTCTTTGTATCAGTTTTTTTTCGGATATTTGTATTTCAAAACTAACAACAATGAATGTTTACGACTTGTTTATCTTCATCCCAATAGCGCTTGGACTTATTTTTGGAATTTTCAAAGGTTTTGTCAAGGAAGTGGTATCACTTCTGGCAGTGGTAGCGGCTATCTTATTTGCCGAATTTTTCAGTGCGCAGTTTGCCCCTATTTTAGGCAAGTGGTTTCATCTTTCCGAAAAAATAGCCATAACTTTCAGCTACACATTAGTATTTATTCTCACCATTTTTGGTGCGCTTCTACTGTCGCGCATGACCGACAAAGTGCTTCGAAGCGTCAGCCTCGGTTGGCTCAACTCGATGTTGGGCGGACTATTTGGCGCATTAAAGTTTGCTATCGTGGTGAGTGTGATGATGAATCTTTTCGACGCGCTCGACAGCAAGTTTCATTTTGCCAATCCTCAAAAGAAGGAAGATTCAATAGGTTATTTCGCTGTTTTGAAATTAGCGCCGGGACTTTGGAAGGAGTCAAAAGAAACTTATGAAGAAAACAGAGATAAATTTCCTAAAAAAGAGACATTCGACACCAGCCACAAGCAGCTATGAAAACTGAAATCACATCACCACTTCGTGCTAATTTTTCAGGTTTATATCCCGAATGCGGATGCGACGAGGCTGGACGAGGCTGCCTTGCCGGACCTGTAGTAGCCGCAGCGGTAATTCTGCCCCCCGATTTTTACTGTGCCGATCTGAACGACTCAAAAAAACTTACTGAGAAAAAAAGGGATGAACTCCGACCCATTATCGAACGTGAGGCGATAGCTTGGGCTGTAGCATGTGTTGAAGCAGACGAAATAGACAAAATAAACATTCTGAATGCTTCCATTTTAGCCATGCATCGTGCCATTGCCCGGCTGCAAGTGCAAGCTAAATTTATCATCGTTGACGGCAATCGCTTCAAAAGCTATGAGGACATTCCACACCAGACCATTGTGAAAGGTGATGGAAAATATCTTTCAATAGCGGCTGCTTCCGTTTTGGCAAAAACTCACCGCGACGCGCTAATGGAAAAACTTAGTCATGATTTTCCGGTTTACAATTGGAAAAAAAATAAAGCCTACCCTACGCCGGAGCATCGGGAGGCTATTTATAAATTTGGTATAAGTCCACATCATCGGACAACATTTCGACTGTTGAAGGACCCGGAACTACCTTTAAGTTTCATCAAATAAAACGATAGGAAAACCCGATACTCAACAGCTCCTTGTATTGAATTTTCGATTTTTCACCCGGTTTCAAAATAATTGTGTTGTCGAAACGTGGATTGAGCAATAAGCGTGTCGTCAGGAAACGGTTTATCACAAAATTGTTGACAACTTCCAAGTCAACCTCCACTTTCTTGTAGTCGGTATAGAAATTCAGGCGAGAGTCGATATTCCAGTTGCGCGAGGGCTTCAACTTGAGTTCCGAACGCATCGAGCTACCCAATTGCTTCAATTGATTCTCGCCCTTTTTGATACCAAACTGATTTTGGTCAACAAGCACCGTATCGTTCACATAGATGTATTTGAATGAAATCGGCGCAATCATCATCGAAAAATTTTTGTACTTATAATCCATCCCGACACCCAGATTGGCTCGAATAGGAGTAAACAATCGCGATTTAAGTTTATCGGAATCGAACGAGCGATAGTTATTAAACAGTTGTGTTGTAGCTTCGCCCGAAACTGAATAATACCAATTCCCACCGGCTTTCAATCCAAATTTTGTATTGTAACGAAGCATATCGTCGTTTATATTCAAACTTCGAAGCGCTTTATCCGACTGAATGCGGTTGTAACCCACGCGCCACTCCACTCGGTTTTCCCAAATAATATTTTTGCGGTTATCGTAATTCAACTCGCCATTAAAAATAGAAAGAAAAGCATAGCTACTATTACCACCCTGATACCAATTGGTTGAAACATGATTTTGTGAAAATTGGAGCATAGCATTCGCCTTTTTTATCCAGAAGATTTTTTGCATCTCTTCCAAGTCAATTTTCGTTTTTCCCAATTGAATCTTATCGTCATACACGTTCAACGTGTGCACTTCGCGCCCTTTGAGCGAATTACTATTGAGGAAAGTGCTCAATTCCGGCAATCTGTCCACTGTAGTTTCATAAAGCGCGATGGCTTCGTTGGCAATCCGAGTGCGAACCGAGTTTCTAAGTTTGGTTACATAAATGCCCGCCGGCTCTATATCATCCACATTTCGCTTCACCAACTCAAACTTTTTGCCATAAAGCAATTGTTGGAAATGATGCTCTCCATCCCACACGGGCACCGATTCCTTACCCATATAAATCAGAGGCAAGGTAAGCGGATTGGCCAGATACAAAAGGGTATCATTACGCGTAGTTGGGATTCGCATCAACGAATCGGCACGTTCGCGAAGCAGATATGGTTTTATCAATTCGAACGAATCGGGGTGATTGACAATCTCATTGAAAATAACGTAGCGATATTTTGGTTGTTCTACCATTCCAAAACTTTTCAACTCCTCATTCGTCAAAGTGTCGTTAAGCAGCGAATCCAACAGCACATCATCTAACGTTACGACACGAATAACGCTATCGGTCGATAAATGTGCATCCTGCGCCAAAAGCGAGAAAGCATTCAACACAAATAGCGAAATAAGAAGCAATGGCAATAATTTAATAGAGAATTTCATTTTAAAAAAATTTGTTACGATTAATCACTTTTATACCGATTATCACATACTACATAAAGATTGACCTTTTTTTCAAGAAAACATCAATCGGGCATGGTCGAATTCGGGGTAAAAACTTCCGGATTAATTATCAAAAAGGGTAGGCGAATCAAGTTCCATGCGTTTGATAACTTCAACCATCAAAGTTTCCCGTATAAATTTCGATTTGTTCTTCACCTTGTATTTTTTCAAATACCGGTCAAGCGCTCTATTCTCCGCGTCGTTGAGCATAAATGCACATCGATGACGGCGCACCGACACGCGATTTTTTGTGGGTTTTAGAGCTATTTTCTTTGACATGAATTGAAATTTTCTGCAAAAATAACATTATCTGCCAGAATAAACGAAAATTACGAGCTAAAAAGCTTATTTTTGCCAATTAAATGACATTATTTATATCATGTTAAAAAGCAGATATAGACTTTAACAACTACAAACTGCTCCAAAAGTCAGACTAATAATAAAGAAATCTTTAACTCAAAGCACCATGGCAGACCACAATACGCTTGGAGAAATCGGCGAAGAACGCGCTCAGGCTTATCTACAACAAAAAGGATACCAGATAAGACATGTCAACTGGATTTGCGGAAAACTCGAGCTGGACATTGTGGCTCAAAAGGACAATTGGTTGGTTGTTGTTGAAGTTAAAACACGTTCGACCGACACTTTTGAACATCCACAGGAGGCGATCACGCCAAAAAAAATCAAAAACATCGTGAATGCGACACACGAATACATTTATCAGTTTGATTGGCAAGGCGAAACGCGTTTCGACATTATCTCCGTCATTCCGAAAGGGCAAAATTTTGAAATAGAACATATTGAAGACGCATTTATGCCTCCACTCGGCTGAAAACAACTTTTTTAACTTTAATAATCGGACGATTATAATTATCTTTGCAGTTGAAAATCAACATTTTTGAAATAACGAAATAATAATTTTGTATAAAATTCTTACTATGAAATCGACAGAAAAGAACATTGCTGAAAGACTATTGAGCATAAAAGCCATAAAACTCCAACCCAACAACCCATTTACTTGGGCTTCGGGTATGAAATCGCCTATTTACTGCGACAACCGCAAGACGCTCTCCTACTCTTCCATCCGAACATATATTAAAAATGCGTTGGTGCGCGTCATCATGGAAAAATATCCCGATGTAGATGTGATTGCCGGCGTGGCAACCGGGGCTATCGCACAAGGCGTATTGGTTGCCGAGGAATTGGGATTGCCATTTATCTACGTGCGTTCAAGCCCCAAAGACCACGGTTTGGAAAACCTAATAGAGGGCGACCTGAAACCAAAACAGAAAGTGGTGGTAGTAGAAGACCTTATTTCGACCGGGGGAAGTAGCCTGAAAGCAGTGGAAGCCATTCGCAAAGATGGCTCTGAAGTACTCGGTATGGTGGCTATCTTTACCTATCAGTTTGACTCGGCTGCCGAAAAATTCAAAAACGCGGGAGTAAAACTGACTACTTTGAGCAACTACGAAGCAGTGCTCAACGAAGCGCTTGCCACCAACTACATTGGCGACAAAGACATTGACACGCTACGCGAATGGCGCGCAAACCCCGCCGAATGGAAAAAAGATTAAAAAAAGAAATGAAATGACTACATACGAAAGCGAAATAAAAACCATCTCCCGGCAACAGGAGGTGGTTTTCAACCTATTGAGCGATCTGAACAATCTCAAAGCGTTTCAGGAAAATGCCGTAACGCAAGATAATGAGAAATTCAAGGAATATGTCAAAGATATCGAATTTGACTCCGACAAAATCATGTTTTCTACTGCGGGCGTGGGGCGTGTCGGGTTTCGGATTATCGAACGCGAACCATGCAAAACCATCAAAATGGAAACTGAAAACTCACCCATTGCAGCCAATGCCTGGATTCAACTATTGCCTTATGGCGAATCTG
Organism: uncultured Paludibacter sp.; assembly: GCA_964568675.1. Lineage (GTDB taxonomy): Bacteria > Bacteroidota > Bacteroidia > Bacteroidales > Paludibacteraceae > UPXZ01. Next base: position 1,117 of record CAZMQV010000048.1, on the reverse strand, counting down.
AGACAAAAATAAAGGTAACCATCAAAGCCGAGTTGCCGATGATGGTGAAAATGATGGTGGACAGCAAACTCAAAAAAGGAGTGAACGCCATTGCCGATGTTATAGCGGAAGCGCTGAACCGTCAGGCTTAATATAAAACAGTTTCCACATTCGCTACAAATCAACACTGATTTTCAGGAAATAAACTTTTATACCGATACACTCTAATAACTTCAGATAGCCATGTTAAAAGATAAATTGTATTATTCCATTGCCGAAGTTGCCGAGATGTTTGATATCAATCTGTCGAATCTGAGATTTTGGGAAAAAGAAATTAAACAGCTTAAGCCACGTCGAAACGACAAGGGTACCCGGTTTTACACCAAAGAAGATATTCAGGTGGTGAAACAGATAATATTCCTTATCAACGAAAAAAAAATGACCCTCGAAGGAGTGAGGCGCGCATTGAGCGACAGAAAAAACGAAGTGGAAAAACAGCAAGAACTCACCGAAAGGCTCACCAACATCCGCAATGAGCTGAAAGGCATTATTGCACAAATCGGAGAAGAGTAATTATATAAAAAATTGCCGATTATCACTTCTAATATTTTCACAGACCAATACCCGACACCCACATGAACTCACGCGACGACAAATACTACATGACACAAGCGCTAGCTGAGGCTGAAAAAGCTTTTGCACGCGACGAAGTGCCGGTAGGCGCAGTGATAGTATGCGCCGACCGAATCATTGCACGTGGGCACAACCTCACCGAAACCCTACACGATGTAACAGCTCACGCCGAAATGCAGGCGATAACGGCAGCCGCAAATTTCTTAGGAGGCAAATACCTGACTGACTGCACACTCTACGTTACGCTGGAGCCGTGTGTGATGTGTGCCGGCGCGCTTGGCTGGTCGCAAATCAGTAAAATTGTGTACGGAGCATCTGACGAAAAGCGCGGATTTTCACTTTTCGCGCCACATGCCCTTCACCCGCGCACAGAAGTAGTTGCCGGAATTCTCGACACTGAATGTAGTGAGCTTGTGAAAGCATTTTTTAAGAAGAAAAGATAAAAAAATATATTGCTGTCCGGTAAACCTTTTTAGCAAAGAAAAAAATAAGGGTTGACATTTCC
>CAZMQV010000047.1:0-26677 GCA_964568675.1 uncultured Paludibacter sp. | reverse complement strand
AGCATCTGACTGTTAATCAGAGGGTCCTTGGTTCAAGTCCAAGAGGGAGAGCAAACGAGAGTAGTGCTGATAGGCGTTACTCTCGTTTTTTAATTTTTCGAAGCCTCCCAAGCTTATTCCGGGAAATGGGTGTGTATTGTGTTTTGCTATTGCCGGCATGGCAAAACATATACTTTGTTGCTCCTTTGACTCAAAATGAAAGTCTTGCACCTAAAGGCTTATTCGAGAAACTAACAGACGGTAAGTGTTGCAAATGTTTTTTTTGATGAAGGCACTCTATTGAATGGCAATATCGAATTATGAATGAATGTGGTGCTTGAGTTTTACAGTAGCTTCCCTGCTAAAGCAAAAAAAATTAGAATTTCCAGCGTATTAGAAATCGCATATCAGTCCGCCTATTTCCTTCGGTTTCTTCATTTCCACTGCCTACTGAAGTTCTATCATCGGCATATACCGACTGTGCCATCTTGAGCCAAAGACTTAGATTCTCACGTAAGTCATATCTGAGATTCAGATAATAACGGGCACCCAAGCCATAATTCATCGGGATAGAAAAAGCATAGAGAACATCTTTTTCATAGCTATAGATGCGGTTGTTGTAGTTTTGAGCATCAAAAACCTGAAAACGTAGGTTCATGTTGAGTGGAACAGTGCTGAATTTATAACTTATATCTTGCAGCGCGGAAAATCCAAACGTGGCTTTCTCCATTCCGCTCCGATAACGATTTGCGTCCAGTTGGTTGCGGAAACTAAAATTTCCAAAACTATAATTCAGTTGAAAACGAGCTTGCCATTTTATTTGATTGGTGAGTATCGGCATCGTGCTTAGCGTGTCGGTGTAGTTACGCGCATTCACTTCATGCTTGAATCGCCAATACATGCTTAGATTGCGTTGTGGAGTGTAATCAGCCTGAATCAGCATGTCTTTGCCCGTGCTTGGAGCGTCAATACCAAATTTCATCCAGTCAAATCGATAACTATCTGCATAAGCGGATATCTTCCAATGTATTATTGGAAATACTTCTACACCGACATAGGTGCCTGTTTCGTTGTTCACACGAGAACTTTCGGAGAATGTGCGCGCATACAACACATCAAATTCTTTAGAGAAATAGCGGTGAAGCATCACTAAGTTCACCCGAGAAATTGGGCTTAACGTTAGGGTGTTTGTCGAAGCTACCGCGAGCTTGTCGGAAAGAGCAGTTTCGCCAAAGAATGTAAGTTTCTGCCACCGGGTTTTGTAATTGATGCTCGCTGCCCATTGTTCATTTCCGTTGAAATAGAATTGATTGTAGCTTGCCGGGTTGGGTGTTAGCTTGTGGTTGAAGTGGGTATAATAGGTAGTCGCGCCCAATTTAACCCATTGGTTGGAATAGTTGATATTGCCTCCAATAATTTGTTGGAATACGGTGTTCTTCTTCGAAATCTCACTCTCCGTGCGATGTAGCCCTGATTTGATAATAGTCGGGAATGTGCCGTTCAGCGTGTCGGCGTCAATGGATTTTCCGGAGTAAAATGCTGTTAGGTCGAATCGTCCCATGCGGAATGTAACACCGGCTCCACGAAAGATGTCGTACTCGGAAGTAGAACTAAATTTCTTTAATCCGGACGAACGTGGCGCTACTTGCATCACGTATGCCGATTTTCCCATTGAGAAGTCGGAGCGCATAATCAGACCTTGACCGAAATTGGCACGAAAATCGCCTACAACTAATCGTTTGATTTTCCCGATATCACGCAGTTCAAGGTATCCGGTAAATGAGTCATATCCTTTATTTCTGTTTCCCCAAAATTGTTCCCCTACATCCTTCTCGTTGGTTACACCAAATTGAATTCTATCTTTGTATCGGAACCGGTATTTCAAATAGTTGTAGTATGGGTCTCCAAGATATTTTTTCGAATTCTTTTCTTCGGCGTCTTTTTCCTGTGAGTTCAGATACTTAAATCCATCGCGTTTCTCCAGTCCGCGATCAAGTCTAAAAAACAGTTCGTTCTTCCCATACTTCATCGCGTCTCTCCAGTTGATGCCTATTCCTTCCGGCTTGCTTTTTCCGAGATATACGAATGGCAACATGCGGCGTATGTCGGTCATATCCAGTCCATCTATCAGTTGAAGTTCGTATATGGTATGCAGCGATTTGTTTTTATACAGATAATAAAGTATGTTGTCTATCTGAATCTCCGATAGGAATTGAAGTTTTTCCAAATCCTCGGCAGTGGCGTTATTGATGTTGATGGGGTTCTCGGTGAGTTGCATCAGGTCGTCGTATAGACTTTCGAAGTCAATTTCATTCTCCTCGGCTAATTGTTCGTAGATGTCGGCAATGATTTGCTCGATATTGCCTCCAACATCCTGCGTGTAACTGCAAACGGGAATTAACAGCCCAAGCACTATCAGTATTTTTTTTAAAATAGTCATACAGGTGTTCTAAAAGCGATAATTTATTCCGGCTAAACTGTTTAAGCCAAGTAAAGGATGTAATTCGGCATTTAGATGAAGGTGAAGTCCGCGAAGATGAACACCGAAACCAATGGTTGGGACTAAATAGTCAGTAGCGTAAGCGCCTAATTTCACGGTAAGCTCTTTCACCATCCGATATTCAAATCCACTTGCAAAGCGATAATTGCTGCTGACTTCCTTGTCGATTTGGGTAAGCCAACGAAAATTTTCGGCAAAAGCATAGTTGGTGCCAATGCTGAAAATGGAAGGGATGCGTTTGATGGTATATTCGGTTTGTATGTTGGTCTGAAATGGGTTGAATGTGTGAAAACCTACGGTGAGTTTCGGGATGATAGTGGCGGCTACGCCAAACTGCGCAAGGAGAGCGCCACGGTATCTGTTTTCGTCTTGCGCGGTGAAATAGGCGGCGTAATAATCAAACTGAACGCCCATGGAGAATTTATTATCGAAGTTGCGGGCGAAGCCAAGGCCGGCAAGCATTTCGTTATAGACCGAATAACCTTGCTGTGAAAAACTCACGCCAATATTAATAAATTTAGCGTTGAAACCTACTTGCGCGCTCTTGGTGCTCAATTCGTTAATCATAAACCGATTTTCATACCGGATACCAAGTTCCGTTTTCTCTATATGAGCCAGGGCGGGGAGGTTTTGAAATCCGCTCCAATCGTCGATCACTGCCACGGCACAGTTGGCAATGGTGGTGGCGCTCGGCACTACCGGATCTATCTGAGCAAAGCCATTTCCAATGGAGAAATATATCAATAATAAGCAAAAGAGATTTCTAAAGCCCAATATGTTCTTGTCTTTCTGAGTTTTTGGGAGGGTGTTTCGCATTTATGGTTTAGTTTTAGGATTATTTTTTAAGCAAACAAATCATAGATTTGATGATTTCGTTAGCTAAAAATTCGATTTTTCAAATATAGTGTTTTATTTGGTAATATTTACAACTTGAAAAAAATATTGTTTGGAATAATTATTGTTATCTATATGGATAATGTAGCTAAAATATGCGTAATTTTGTAGTCGAGATAAGAAAATGAAAAAGAATTTACTGTTTTGGATGATATCGCTTTTCTTGCTTCTTGGAGAAACAGGATTTGGGCAGACATTGGGCGACGTGAACACGGGCGGAGCACATCCGCGCTCGTATGCCATGATGGAAAAGGTGATTGAAAATGGTGAAGTCATTTATCTCGAAACGCTTCGCGAGTTTTTTGTATATCCTCCTTTGGTTTTCAAGAACAAAAAGCAAGAGCAATTTTATTGGCGCACCGTGCGCGATGTGAAAATAGCTTTGCCCTATGCCCGTCTGGCATCATACGAGATTACGAGATTGAATCGGGAATTGTTTCAACTCTCCGACGACAAGGCACGGAAAAAACATATCAAGGAGTTTCAATCGCGCATTTTCAAGGAGCATGAAAAAAAATTGCGAAACCTGACAATCAATCAGGGTAAAATGATGGTAAAATTGGTTGACCGCGAGTACGACGTCAATGTGCATGATATCATTAAATCCTACAAAGGTGGTCCTTCCGCTTTTTTCTGGAATACGGTGGCTAAGTTTTTTGGCTCAGATTTGAAGAGCGAATACAATGGCAACGATAAGGACAGGATAGTGGAACGCGTGATTACACTGGTTGACGCCGGTCAACTTTAGCATAAGCTTGTATTCTCAATTGCTCGGAATGGCCTGTCGAACTTCCGCTTCGAGAATTTCCGGAGTTAAAACCTCCTCATTTTTCCGATAATAATAAATCAAACCATACGACTGACATTTCATCAGTTTGTGGTATGGAGTTTCGTTTTTGTAGAAGTTTTCTACCTGATTCCAGATCTCAAGCAGTATCGCGTCGCCTTTCTCGCGTAGTTTTGCCAGTTCCTCCCAATTGCGGTTGGTAGTAGCCTGATATAGTTTTTGGGTGGATTTATACTCTTTGAACACTTCGTAATGCACCTGCACTTTGGCTATCGTAGGGTTGTAGATAGGCGAGCCTCCATTCCGGGTACGCTCTATTTCTCCATCAATGATGTTTTGTCCCCATTGCATTATGGCGGCTTCGGTGGAGAGGTCGGGCACATTGTGCGAGTCGGTTTGCAGGTGGTATAGCAATTTGTGCTCTTTCTTTATATCGCCACGAATAACAGCGAGATTAAAAACCTGTATGAAATGGGATATATACATGCGCGCATTGTGGATCACTTGCAAATATTGTTTGTTGGCATTCACCTGGCTTGTGAGCGAATGTTTGTAAAGAGTCATTTGTTTTTCGAACAGACTTAAAAAATTTTCCGCATCACGCTGCAACTTGAATGAAATCACCAGCTCATTGTAGCGCTGATGCCCGGCCTGCCGGATAGCGTCGCGTAAGGCTCTCACGCGAGCTTGATCGGTATTGGGAAGTCGGCGATAAGGCATTAGCTGATACTATGTAGGTTAATAATAAAGTTGGTATGGCAAAAATACAAAAAATTAATCAATCCGACTCATCAAAAGCTTGGCAAGTTTTTTTAATTCTATTTTTCTTTCTTCAGCAACGGCAGTTTGGGCTAAGTTCGTACATGCCAATTGATAGAAGTAATCCATTTTTTCTTCACAAAGCCGACGAACACCTAAGCGGTTGAAGATGTCAGTTACTGCCTTTATCTTCGCTTCATGCATGTCAGTTTGATTGTTTTCGAGCCATGCGCGCAGCTCGTTGGCAAGTTTGTCTTCGGCAAGTTCCAGGGCGTTTATCAGCAGATAAGTTTTCTTATTGTTTAGTATGTCGCCTCCAATTTTTTTTCCAAAAGATTTTGCATTTCCATATACGTCGAGTAAATCATCTTTGAGCTGAAAAGCAAGTCCGATATTTTTACCAAACTCATAAAGCAATTCGGCATCCTTAACGTCGGCACCACCAATCAAAGCGCCTATCTGACAACCCGCGGCAATTAGCACTGCTGTTTTCAGTCGTATCATTTCGATGTATTCATCGGCGGTAACATGGATTCGGCTCTCAAATTCCATGTCAAATTGCTGTCCTTCACATATCTCCGCGGCTGTTTTTGAGAAAATGTCGAGCACGCTTTTTAAGTTTTTATCATCGGTTTCGGCAATCCATTTGTAGGCTTCAATCTGCATGACATCGCCCGATAAAATAGCCGTATTGTCATCCCATTTTTTATGAACAGTAGGTTTGCCGCGCCTCACATCGGCGCGGTCCATTATGTCGTCGTGAAGCAAGGTGAAATTGTGAAATATCTCCAACCCGATTGCCGGTTTTATCGCTTTCATGATGTCCTCGGTGTAAATGTTGGCACACATCAGCGTGATTGCCGGGCGAATGCGTTTTCCTCCCAGCGACAGAATGTAGCCGATGGGTTCGTAAAGCCCTTCCGGGTGCCGACTCCAGTTGATGCGTTCCAGTTCGCTGTTGGCAAGGCTGAGAATTTCGTCAAAAGTTTTCATAATTATTTGGTTTTTACAGATTTCGTATGGGTCAACGCGCGATATTGTCTTCGATAATGTCGCTCATTACATCTTGGATTCTGAGGCCGGCGGCAGCTACTTGCTGTGGAATAAAGCTTGTGGCAGTCATACCCGGAGTGGTGTTTACTTCAAGCAGATTAATTTTCTCGTCATCGGATACGATAAAATCAACACGGATAATTCCCTTGCATCCGAGTATGTCGTAGATAGCGGCGGTAAGTTGCTGAATGCGCTGTGTGAGTTCGTTGGAAATACGCGCAGGAGTTATTTCTTCCGATTCGCGGTTGTATTTGGCGCCAAAATCGAAAAATTCGTTTTTGCTGATAATCTCCGTAACGGGGAATACCACCGTTTTTGTCTTAGTTTTATACATGCCACACGTAAACTCTTTTCCGGCTATGAAGCTTTCAATTATCACATCTTTGCCTTCGGAATATGCACTTGCAATGGCGGGCTGAATTTGTGTGGCTTCTTTCACCTTTGTGGTGCCAAAACTGCTTCCTCCCACATTGGGTTTGATAAAGCACGGAAGTCCGATTTTGTTAATCACATCTTCATCGGCAATCGTTTGTCCGTCGCGCACCAGGATACTCTCGGCTACACGTATGCCAAATCCGCGCAAGTAGTTGTTGCATACGAATTTGTCGAACGTAAGGGCGGATGTCAATACGTTGCAGGTGGAGTAGGGCAGCCGAATCAGCTCAAAGTATCCTTGAAGTATTCCATTTTCGCCGGGAGTGCCGTGAATGGTGATGTAAGCGAAATCAAAAGAGGTTTTAACTCCGTTTCGCATAAAGCTGAAGTCGTTTTTATCAATTGTTACAGAAGTGTTTTCAGCAATCTCTACACTCCATGCTTCTCCCTTGATGGTTACAATATAGCATTCGTATTGCTCGGGATTGATAAATGAAAGAATACCGGCAGCGCTCTTGAGTGAAACAACGACTTCGGAGCTGTCGCCTCCGGCTACGATTGCTACTTTAGGGCGATTAATCCGGTTGTGAGCGTGTTGTCCGGCAGTTTGTTGGTCTGTGTAGTTTGCCATATTTTTTACGTATTTATTGTATTCAAATTTTTTTAATAGTTTCAGTATTGTGATGCTTGCGTGTTGTATTTCCGCCACTTCTCTATCAATTCTTGCATGTCGGTAGGCAATTCGCTATCAAAAAACATCTCTTTGCCGTTTGTGGGATGCACGAATCCCAATGTCTTGGCGTGTAGCGCCTGTCTGGGACATAGTTCGAAGCAGTTTTTGATAAACTGCTGGTATTTCGCTGTGCGATTTCCTTTCAGTATCTCGTTGCCTCCATAACGTTCGTCGTTGAACAGGGTGTGTCCGATGTGTTTCATGTGTACGCGAATCTGATGCGTTCTACCTGTTTCGAGGCGACACTCTACCAAGGTGGTGTATGCAAAGCGTTCTATCACCTTATAGTGCGTTACAGCATGTTTGGCGAGCGGGTTTTCATTTTCATTGAAAACGGTAAAGAGCATTCTGTCGCGCGGATCGCGTGCCAGCGCACCGATGATGGTGCCTTCGTCTTCTTTCACACTGCCCCACACCAGCGCGTTGTAGGTTCTTTTGGTCGTTTTGTCAAAAAATTGTTTCCCCAGTCGTGTTTTGGCATCGGCAGTTTTCGCCACTATGATTAGTCCCGAAGTGTCTTTGTCGATTCGGTGCACCAGTCCCAGCCGGGCATCGTTGGCGTCGAAATCCGGGTTGGGTTTCAAATGCCAGGCGATAGCGTTGAGCAGTGTGCCATCGAAGTTACCAAATCCGGGGTGTACCACTAAGTTAGGTTGTTTGTTGACCACGATGATATCGTCGTCCTCATACACAATGTTGATGGGGATATTCTGCGGAATGATTTCGAAATTTGAAGGCGGATAGGATAGTACGATTGAAATCGTATCTTTTGGTTTTACCTTGTAGCTCGATTTTACAGGCAGTCCATTCACCAGGATATTGCCCGCGTCAGCCGCGTCCTGAATCCGGTTGCGCGAGATGCTTGGCATTGTATTGACTAAATATTTGTCAATACGTAGCAACGACTGACCTTTGTCAACCTCAAATCGATGATGTTCATATTTTTCTTGCTCTGAAGATATTTCATCGGTTTCGTCTTCGGGTTCTATATCTTCGAATAAATTTTCACTCACTTTTTTTATTGATTAAAAGAAATCTTCAATATCTTTCACTTTCTCTTTCTTTTTTGTCTGAACCGGTTTTTGGTTTACCGGTGGCTGACTTGGTTGAACAGCTTCGGTGTTCACAAGTGAATGATTTTTGGTTAAAAATATATGAATTAAACTATCGGCCGGAAATACATCGCCCGCAGCCGGAACTTGTTGATAGATTACGTATTGGCTTTCGTCGCCATTTGGCGCTTCGTCGTAGCTCACCTCGCCTAAGCGCAATGCCGCTTGTGCGGAAATGTCGGTTGCGGCGGTATAGTCAAGCCCAATCAAGCTTGGCACCGCGCTGAAGTTGGAGATTACCGCGCCATCACCCACAAGCAAAGTTATTGAACTGCCATCGGGTATTTTGCTTCCGGGAAGCAGCGGCGTGCCTTTGTAGAGGGCGTCGAGCACCAAATCGCGGTATTCCGAAGGCGCGTATTGAATGTCGGTAACGAATAGTCCAATGGAACTAAGTATTGCTTGCGCTTGCCTTAATGATACGTCGCGCACGTTGGGGAATGGAATTTGGCGTACCGATTTTGAGTTGATGATGATGTAGATGGCGCGTCCGGGTTTTACAATGGTGTTTGGCGCCGGATTTTGCTCAATGATGGTGCCCAGTTTTTTATCTTTTACAAAAACAGAGTCAATAATTTCTGCTTTTAGATTATGTCTTTCGAGCATCTGCTTTGCATCTTCGATGTTCAATCCTTTCAGGCTTGGCACACGCTCGGATCTGCCATGCTTCGTGTAAATATTGATTAACAGAAGCGAAAGCAGAACAAAGACTACAAATGCGCCGGATGCAAAGAAAACATTCTTCAGGAGGTATCCGGATGTCGTTCTATTCCAGAAATTATCTTTTTTTGCCATTGAATTGCTACTTGTAACGGGTCTGGATATTTTTTATATTGCAAAAATAAAGAATAATTGCAGGAATGCCAAACTACAGTTGTGAATTTATTAAAGTTTGTGCTTTTGCTCCGGACGAGGCGCTTAGTAGCCGATGGGTGTAATCGGGGGTGAAATTTCGCATTGCCATGTTTGTAGTTTGCTTACGCATCTTCACCGTTTGTATTGCGCAAGGTGTGTTGCAAGTAATATTTAAAATGCAGATAAGGCTTATTCTCGCGAACATGCCTTATCTTAGATGTGATTTTTTTTGAACCCAATCCATTCAAAATCACAAAAACTATCAAACAATTAGATCTCTTCCTTCGTATATTTGCGTATTATCAAATAACTGACAGCAAATAACATTAGAAGTATGATTCCATTACCTACGGGCACGCCTTCGGGGGGTGGACCTTCTCCGTCATAAGGATCGTCGTCATTGTTTCCTCCATTTAACAAGGCGGAAGAGTTTCCCGGGTTATTGCCTTTGTTGCCATTGCCGATTGCCATGCCGGAGTTACCGGATGTAGTATTTCCTGCAATCATCGTACGTTTGCCCGACTGAGGATAGAGCATGGTGATAAGTGTGTTGCTTGAATTCACCTCGCTCTCTTTCCGTATCTTAGCCCCATTCCCCGTTGAATAGCCAAGCGATGAAGTAGTGGCTTTAGCGGTAGCGAATGAGTTGCTATTAATCTCCATCGAGCTTATCTCCTTGTCCAGTATCCGTGGCAGAATTTCTTTATCGCCAGTACGTGCTTTTCTTCCCGATTGTTTGTGAGCTTCAGCCTGAATCTGAGTAATGATTTCCGGCTTAGGCCTATTGGAATACTCTTCGCTGAATGTTCCGTAGTTCGTGGGGTCGCCACTATATATATCGTAGAGCAGATATCCACATGTGCCAACCACCAACAGTGTCATTAAAAATATGGCTTTTATTTTTGTTTTCATAATGTTTCGTTTTTAGGATGTTTTGAAAGGTCTCATTATTTATTGAATCACTATTTTCAAATTTTTTCTGCAACTTACTGTTTTTGCCTCGATGATGTACACACCATTTGAGAGGTTTGCTTTGAGTTGTGTGATTCCTTTGGAGAGAGCTTGGCTTATTAAAGTTTTCCCAGCCAAATCCATTACGTTTAATGTGCCTTTCTCATCCGTGCTGTTGAGTGCGGTTACTGTTTTGTCGTTGTAATAGTTGATTACTATCGCGTCGTTGTTGCCGGTGACAATGTCGCCAATGCGCGATGCGTGTATCCTAAACCTACTTTCGGGACTAGCCGCGTCGGCATTGAAACTATACGTGGCTCCATCGGCAATGCGGGTTTGTGTGCCGGTTGCCAAATCTTCCAGATAGAGGTCGCTGTACACATTTTCCATACCGGTGAGGTAGAACTTCATGGTGTAGCGCGTGTCGCTGGTTTTCCGATAGAATCCCAGCGTGGTGCCATTGATATTTTCATCGCTGCTCACCTGGAAGCGCTCATTTGTTGAGTTGATAACATAAATTTGATCGTCGGATGCTGTGAGTATTTTTCGCGAATCCCAGCCGTTATCAAACTCTTTTGATGTCTCCGGCGCTGTTATCAGATAGGTGTAGTCGTTCCATGTCGAACCTTGTACTGAAATTTTCAGTAGCGGTAGTTTTTGTTCGTTGCTATTCGATCCCGTTTGTTTTACGCGCATTGCTTGTGTCGCACTGCTTGTGTTGTCAAGAGAGGCATAGCGGAAGTTGAATTTAATCGGGTTGCTACTGTTGTAGCCAGTACCCAAACGACGCACTAAAAATCCATTCATCGAAGGTATCTGCAGATTGTCATGCAGTGTGCCGGCAGCCAGTGTGGGTACTCCAAAATATGCGCCGGGTATTACAGCGTCGTTTTGACCATTGCTTGGTGGCTGAATCTGCGTAAGCCATTGGTCGCGACTACCGGTATTATATAGATAAATGGCTTGTTCCAGATTTTCGAAATCAGAAGCAGTAAGCTTGCTTATTTTTATTGGAGCGGTATAGGAATTTGCCAATATGTAGTTGCCCCGATAATAAACTCCGGATGTGAATCCAAGGTCTGGGGTGCTGAAGTCGCTTAGGTGAAGTGTGCCTTTGTATTGATACACTTCCGCGTCGCGCGCGTTTTGCACAAATTCATATCCGGCAAAGCTTGCCATTGGTGCGGTTACTGTTACCTCATCCCATTTATCGCCAATATCTCCCGCGTCGTTTTTCGCTTCGTTGTATTTGCGAATGCTTTCGTTCGCTCCGTCTTTACTACCCGACACGTCGGAGCCAAATACAGCTGTGGGTATTGCGCCAATAATTGGCGAGCCGATGTATTGCCATTCGCGTGGATAATTTCCGGTAGCAACCCGTTGTGATTTGGAGTCGAACTCTACGGTAGCCTGCAAACCTGCATTCTGAGTTAGATCTGTGAATATCAATGAGCCATTACCCAAGTCGCGCTTGGATTGCACCCGGATTGAATTGACATCGGTAATAATGGCTTTTTTTGTGATTATCAGCCTGTTGTTGTTCGTTACCACCAGCGCTCTATTGCTGGTTTGATTTTTTAGGTTGCCAATGCTTCGGTTTTGGTCTAAGTAGAGGTCGTTGACTGCCGCCACTCCATAGTTGGCTACGGTGGCAAACTCCACATCCTGGTCTGTAGTGGGAACAATGCTGTTTGTCCAGTTTGAGGCAAGACTCCACGAGGTGCCATTTGTCGTGCTTGTATTTCCCATCCAAAGATTACACTTCGTTACTACTATATTGAATTTCCAATAACAAGTAGTGGCACCCGATGGCAGCGCATAGTAACTGATAGTACCTTCGGTGGCCGGGAAACTGTTTGAAAAGGTATATTCTGTCGCATTTTCCGCAGGTTTCACATATTCAATTCCTGTATCGGCGGTCTCGTGAACGATGGCGCTGAAGAAGCGTATGCCCGCGGGGAAAAAGGAAGCAATTTCTGTAAAATTCAGATTCCCGGTATGAGGTTTGCAGAACTCAAAAGACCGTGTGGTGTAGTCAGTTCCGGCACAATGTGTGTTTACGTAATCTTCTGCATCAATTTCGGTGGGTATCGGGCCAAGTATCGGTTCGTCTGTACATGGAGCGCTTTTGTATCCTTTTATAAAGCGGATGTTGAATGGAGCTTTCGATAAAACGCCTGAGCCGGTAGCAGAACCTTCAACAGAAATAACCGGAAGACAATCCTCGTTGACCAGTATAAAGCAATCGGTAGTTGCCTTTAACTTGAAAGTGAGCTTGGCGAGCAACTCGACCGGATCGCTGGGTTTGGGGATTGAGCCGATGTTCCAGCGAAGTATTGAAGGGCTACCGGTAATCAGTTGTGGCTGATTATTTCCGGGCGCACCTGTGCCAAGCCAGTATTGTGCCGTTGCACTTACATAAGAAGCATTGTAGGGAATGGGTATGTCAATTACCACGTCTTTTATCGCTTCGTTACCCGGGTTTTTAAGTTCTAAAACATATTCAATGTCCTGTCCGGGTGTTACTGCTGAGTTGGAAGAACTTATGGGCGATCCATTCAAAGAGACTACCTCAATGGTAGGCACCAAATCCGGCACATAAGAATCCACTGCCATGGCAATGGTGCTGATGATATAGGTGTCCTGGTTTGTGCCGTATCTAAATTTAGTTGAAGTTTGATTATTGGTTAAAGCGGTAGTTGGAACGTTTACATTTACAATATCAAGGCCAGTATTATTATACAAACTTGGATTACGTGTTCCATCAGTAACAATGGAACTTGCAAAGAAATTTGTAGCCGGATTATTAGTAGTAGAAAGAGATAACCATGCATTATCCTGATGATTACGTATCTCGAAGATATCTTGGTTTGTTCCACCGCCAATGCCCCTATCTCCTTCTCCAGCTATTATTCCCACTTTCATGTTGACGTCTCCGTTTTGTGCAGTATGAAATCCCGAAACCGGCAGTTCATAATAGGTCATTGTGTCGCTATTCTTTTCGTCATATATATATGCGTGTCCATCAAATATAGTCACATCACGCCACTTCATCTTAGAATTTTCATACACCACTATCATTCCCCAGCCACCGTAATAGCCGGTGTTTCCTCCATTACCTTCACGAAGTGCCATATCGGCAACAAAATACTCACCGATACCGTGCTCTTTTACGTAGTCGGTAACTTCGGCGTAGGCGGAGTACATATAACCTTCAGAATTGTACGGATAGTAGATGTTGTTAGTCCAGTTAGTGGTACTTGTCTTCGTAACGCTTGCCTTCACTTCAAAGTAAGTTGGTTGACCAGCATGCTTCAACCAAACCACACTTTTGTCATAGTTTTTGGTTACACTAATGGTTGTAGGGGGTGAGTAACTGCCAGTTACATAGCCATAGGCTTTGGCAGCCCCTGTATATGTATTTTCATTTCGATCTGTTCTTGAATCTCTGGTTAATTGGTTTATTGCCAATAAAATTCCTCCGGATGGAGAATATATGATTACCGGATCGAAAGTAGTGGTTCTGTTGTTTCCTGAGTCACTTGTACTTTGATTGGATGCTTGTGTCCAGGTACTGCCATTGTTTGTACTATAATATACATTGTTTGTCGCTGTGTTTCTAAGCTCAAACAAAACTGTTGGTTGTCCTGCAGTAGTAGAGCTGAAGGTATATCGAGTGATATAGCTGTTGTTGCTTCCCTGTCTTGAAGCTACCATTTTATAATCGGTATATCCAATACTCCCATTATGAGATGTAGTAAAATATGCTCCGTTTGTTACGCTACCATATGCATATGAAGAGTTTCGATATTGATTTTCTGTTCTACCTTGTCTACTGTCTCTAACTAATTTATCTACAACTATATTTATCCCAGCTCCACTATAGATTGTTACTGGATCAAATGTTGCAGTTCGTGTATCTCCACTATTAGTGTACACTTGATTGCCAGGTTCTATCCAATTGCCATCATTAACTTTGTATCTAATTAATGTCCCACCATTTCTAAATTCAAATTCTATTTTTGGCTGTCCTGCAATAGGAGATTCAAATGTAAACCCCACGTAATAATTATTAGTTCCGCCACCACTAAGTCGAGAAACTGAAAGACTATAACTTGTATTTGTCAGAGTTTGACTGTTCGAAGCAGTAAACGTAGCGTTTATAGGTCCTGGTGCGGCAGTGGTCTGTACACTCTTTGTAACACTAAAAGTGTGATCACTGTCTCCATTATGTGCTCTTCCTGTCCAATACAATCCGGCATAGATAATATTGGAGCAAGCAGGCTGTGCGCCATTCTCCGTTGAAAAACTTAGCGTAGCGGAAGATGAGTTGAGTGTTTGCGGGTCTCCGTCAATATCCACATATTTCATATCTTGCGAATTAGTCGTATTGTCGCCATAACTAACTAAAGTCAAGTTGGTATTACCAATCATCTGGAAATCTCCCTTGATGTTGAATATCTTCTTTGTTGGGCTATAAAGGGATGTTCGCTGTGTAAAAGGAACTTTTACTTGCGCCATCATCGGGTAGGCAAGCAACATGCCGAGTACGAGTATTAATATTTTTTTCATATCTGTGATATTTAAAATTGCTTAGGTTATTGAGGAATGCTGAGTAGGTATAGAAGTTCTACGCCATTATCCGCGTTGCTTAGTTTGGCGGCGGTTCGCTCCGCCAAGCCGGGTGCGGCTTTCGCGTCGTATTCATATAAGAAGAGGATGTAGCGCAACGAGGTGAAGGCGGCAAGCGTTTTCATGTCGATTTTCGCCACTTCGTCGGTGGGTTTGCTCACACGAATCACTATCAGCTCTACCGAACTGAACGCGGGGTTCTTACTGCCAAGAAGTGGCAATGATTGGGTGTTGGCATAGAGATTGGTAGGAGCTTCTCCGTAGGTTTTTATGCCTTCATCGGTGAGATACACCGAGGGCTGAAGCTGTTCGTAGAGTGCGCGTAAGCGCTCATCGGAGCTTTTCTTCACCAGCAAGTCTGCAGGATTGGCAAATGACATCGTGGAGCATAAAAGAATAAACATGCTAAGAAGGAGCGATTTACCGAAAGCTCCCTGGGTTCGGATTGGTTTTAGGTTACGCATAATCTTTTAGGTTTAGTTTGTATTTTTGATTTGTATAGTGAATTTTCGCAGTGGAAAAATTATTCCAACTGCGCTTGGGTTTGGTCAACATTGCTAATGTTTAGATTAAAATGTTTGGTTGTTGGTTATTCGTTTCACTTCCGCATTGAAGCCCCCAAGAAAAAGAATCGCCTACCTTATATATAATAGTCAAAATATTCTATTTAAGGGCTTGATTGATTTCTAAGGGTTTTCTTACACGTTGAAGCGAAGTCGTTAGGTTTCGCTTTCCGTATTGTAGGAAAGCAAGGTTCAGGGTCGCCGGGGAAATGTATTTATTATTTAGGCGTTTCGTTGGTGTAAATCCTTTTATAAATCCCACGATGTCAAAGAGCTTTTTTTAGAGAAAGCGTGTGTGTGAATGAAAATTAAAATAAGGTTTAGATTAAAATGATAAAGTTTAGATTAAAATCTTGTTTATTATTTTGAATTCAAACATAAAACATTTTATCGTAAATTTATTCCTGATTCGTATAAATCTTTTTACGAATCAGGAAAAAATGCGAAATATTTGTACGGATTGATATATCCGGAGTATGTGAATGAAATGCAATGAAGTTTAATGTCCTGCCCGATTGAGGTAGAATTTCCATTTGTATCTCTAAGCCCGAATTGACGAATTCGGAGTCGGTATGTACAGATAATCAAAAGATTATATACTTTCGACATTTTGTGTTTTGTTAGATTCATAATGTTAATACTTCACGTTTTCACTCTTTTCTTCGTCGCATACTGTGCGAGCGCATGAATATTTATTTTTTTCCTAAATGGAATTTTCATTTAGAAATTACTGGCAGCTCATTAAGCAAATAATATGCCAAATCGCACTAAAATTAACTTAAACCCTTAAAGTATTTCCCATGCCATCAGGATGGAATAGGGGATAAAAGCTTATTTTTGTTACTAAAATTGATTAATTGAGGCAAACGAAAGCGCAAAAGCGCATTTACTCTCCTTCCTGGTTGTTAGTCGCTGGTCGCTGGTTGTTAGTTGTTAGTTGATGGTGGTTAGTGGTTTAGAGTTGAGTGTTTAGAGTTGAGTGTTACTGTTTCGCACCCGTCGATGAAACACATCCCGCATACCGATAATGGTTGCCGACGGACAATATAATAGTAAACATCTTGTCATCCCGAACGGAGTGAGGGAACTGGTTGCTGTTAGTCGCTGGTTGTTAGTCGCTGGTTGTTAGTTGTTAGTTGCTGGTCGCTGGTCACTGGTCGATAGTTGTTAGTCGTTAGTTCTAATGGCCAAATGTCAAGAGATGAATTAAACATCCACAATTGCATTCGGTTATGAATAGGATTGGGCTTTAGCCCATTCCATTTAAAAAACAATTTAAAAAACATATTGAAAAATCATATCAAAGAACCTGCCCATATAAAAACAAGTATTGAACGGGTTTTAAATGGTTGCACTGGTTGCAAACCCGCGACAGCGGGGATGCAGGAGGTAATTCATAAGGTTTTCGCATTATTAGTTCTAAACCCTAAACCCTAAACCCTAAATTCTTAGTTCTTATGTTCTCCGAACCCCCACGATAAATCATGGGGTTAATCACATTCCGCCCCCCGGGCGGTTCGCATCCAAAATCGATGTGCGATTGCATTTTCCGATTCCAATTCTCATACATGTTACAAGTCGCCCGGAGTGGCGATATATGATTAACCACGGGTTTTAACCTGTGGTGGAAAGAACTGGTTGTTAGTCGCTGGTCGTTAGTTCATAGTTCTAATAGCCAAAAGCCAATGGCCAACAACCAGTTCGAAGATTCCGATAAACCGGAATCTTCGAATTGGCCAAATGTATCGATACAAAATCATTCTGACTTTTGTAGAAATAGAAATGTTTCGATACAATATTAGTTTGAACTACATCAAACACACAATGTTTCGATACAAAGACTCCTAATCACGTTGAAAATAGAAATGTTTCGATACATGACTCGTCCAATTTTAGTTGAAATGAAAATGTTTCAATACAAACACCACAAATTTTAGTTGAAATGAAAATGTTTCGATACAATATTAGTTTGAACTACATCAAACACATAATGTTTCGATACAAAGACTCCTAATCACGTTGGAAATAGAAATGTTTCGATACAAACACCGCAAATTTTAGTAGAAATGAAAATGTTTCGATACAATATTAGTTTGAACTACATCAAACACACAATGTTTCGATACAAAACCATTCTGACTGCTGTAGAATCAATATTGTAAATGCAATTTTTTAGTTTGGTTGCTGCGATGTGTATATATCAGTCGGCAATTTGGCGTCAACAATCTATCGGAATCTCCGATTGGACTATCCCTGAAATTGGTTTTCATAAAAACAGGACAAAAGTCGGGATTATGAGATGGTTGGCATGCCATTTTCTCCGTCATGCTTCGCAGAGATGAACATGACAGTGGCAATGAGAAGCTTAGATTACAATAAGGCGGTAGGGTGATGCAAGGGGATTACTAATCTGATACGATTAGATTCGTTGGTAGCGTTGGGCGGGTGAGGAGTTTCAAAATTTATTCCGGAATTTACGTTGTATCTTATGGTTATCTTTTTCGAGAAAAGATGTGCGGAGGTAAACGTATCAGATCAAATCGGCAAGTTTCGCTTTCACCAATTCAATCAAATCAGACGGGGAAATTTTTAGCTGTAATCCCCGCTGACCTGCACTGACATATATTTTTTCAAAATTCAGGCAACGAACATCCACGAAGGTTGGAAATTCTTTCTTCATCCCGATGGGAGAACATGCTCCCCTGATGTAGCCGGCAACAGACATAAGTTCTTGTTGGTGAATTAAGTTGCAATTTTTATTTCCGGAGGCTATGGCTGCTTTTTTCAGATTCACCACCATGTCGCCGGGTACGATGCAGACAAAATATTTCACTTTATTTCCGGTCAGAACCAATGTTTTGAAGACTTGTTGCGGCACTTCGCCCAACTGATTGGCTACATGCACTGCCGACAAGTCATTCTCATCCCAGGTATATGGAATAAGTTCATACGTTTTGTTTGCCGCGTCAAGCAATCGCGCGACATTCGTTTTCTGAATTTTCACTTCAAATCTTTGGCTTTAGCTCAGTCCGACAATCTCTCCATCTATCAGATCAATTATCTTTGCTTGAGGCTCTTTGGGCAATCCCGGCATCCGCATGATGCTGCCGGCTACCGCCACGATAAATTCGGCGCCATTATTAATCACCAATTCACTCACATGAAACGTAAAATCTTTTGCTACGCCATATTTTTTCTCATCATCCGAAAATGAATATTGTGTTTTGGCAATACAAACCGGATACCTCTGCAATCCTAATTTTTCAATACGTAGCAAGGTTTTTTTTGCTCTGTCCGAAAGCGTTACCTCCTTGGCTCCATAGAGTTTCGTCGCTATTTTTTCAATTTTCAGAGGGATTGAATCCGCTTCATCGTATGTAAATTGAATTGGATTTACCACCGAGTTTTCGGTCATTTCTACAAGTTTCTCGGCAAGCTCCACCGCTCCGGCACCTCCTTCGGCGAAGGCATTATTTACTGCAAACTCCACGCCTATCTCGCCACAATGGTTTCGAAGTATTTGCACCTCCTCCTCGGTGTCAAAATTATACTTATTGAAAGCTACCAACACCTGCTGACCAAATGATTTCAGATTCTGGATGTGTTTATCCATGTTCTCAATCCCTTTAATCAAACCTTCCGCATTGGGTGTTTTAATGTTCTCGACCGTAACACCACCATGCATTTTCAGAGCTTGTGTGGTAATCACCAATACGGACAGCGCCGGAGTTAACCCTGCCTTTCTACATTTAATATTCAAGAATTTCTCTGCGCCCAAATCGGCGCCAAAACCTGCTTCGGTAATCGTATAGTCCGAGTAATGCAATGCTGTTTTAGTAGCCAAAACCGAGTTGCAACCATGCGCGATGTTAGCAAAAGGACCACCATGCACAAATGCAGGTGTGCCTTCGGTAGTTTGCACCAGGTTAGGGCGCATGGCGTCTTTCAATAACACCACAATAGCGCCCGCTACACCTAAATCTTTGACTGTAAATGCTTTTCCTGAAAACGTATATCCAAGTATTATGTTTTCGATACGTCTTCTTAGGTCAGCTTCATCCTCAGCAAGGCAGAGTATTGCCATGATTTCGGAAGCAGGCGTAATGTCAAAGCCGGATTCAGCAACCACACCATCCGAATAGGGGCCAATGCCCGTTACAATATGTCGTAAGTTTCGGTCGTTCACATCGAGCACGCGCCTCCAAAGTATTTTTTTTATTCCGTCGGCTTCGCTCTGATGATGATGTCTGTAATTGTCGAACAAGGCCGAAATCATGTTGTTGGCCGAAGTAATGGCATGGAAATCGCCCGTAAAGTGTAAATTGATATTTTCCATTGGGAGCACCTGCGCATAGCCTCCGCCTGCCGCGCCGCCTTTCATCCCGAAACAAGGGCCAAGCGATGGCTCACGAAGCGCCACAACCGCTTTTTTCCCAATTTTATTTAATCCAAGCGCCAGCCCGATAGAAACGGTAGTCTTACCAATTCCGGCTTTTGTTGGAGTAATTGCGGTAACAAGGATAAGCTTCCCGCGTCGTGATTGCGCTTCGGGTTTGGGCACATCTACCTTGCCCATGTAGTTGCCATACATAAAAAGCTCATCTGCTTTAATACCTAAACTTTCGGCCACTTCTGAAATTTTCTTCAGTTCTATTTCGTGAGCAATTTCAATGTCTGATTTCATCATATCGTAATTTGATTGAGAGTGTATTTCTCTTAAAAGATTGTATTTGTTTTTTTGTAGTTAGCTGTGATTGCATTCAAAACCTCAGTAGTTCGTTTCCCACTTTCACCTCGGCTATAGCAATGCCCTTTTTTGCCACAAAGTTCATCCACAATGGTTTTTATCAGAGGCTGTTGAATATGTTCCGGATGTTCTATCTCTTCCATCCGCGCGCCTTGAGCATTGACTATTTCAATTTTCATTGGACTCCCGAAGGTGTTAAACGAAATTCTTCCTTTATTACCAACGATTGTAATTTGCTCTTTTTCCGCACTCGCATCCGTGGTGAAACACCACAGTCCGTTTCCAACTACTCCGCTTTCGAATGTAAAAACCGAAGTTACAATGTCTTCGGCAGGATATAGACCCGCCTGATTTTTTGAAATGGCTCCTGTTTCTGTAATTTTTCCGAAAAGAAAATCAAGATAATCGAACTGATGTGATGCCAAATCATGAAAATGTCCGCCACCGGAAATCTCTGGCACTACCCGCCAATTATTTGTCGTATCAATATCATACGTTCGTGGCGATCGGTGCATTTCTACGGTAACAAACCGAACTTCACCAATTGCGCCCGTTTCAATCAACTCCTTTAGTCGCAAAAATCCCGGAAGTGCCCGTCGATAATATGCCACAAAGAGTGGCACTTCTGCTTCCCGGCAAGCAACAATCATCTTCTCACAAGCATCCGCATCGAGCGCCATTGGTTTTTCCACATACACCGCCTTTCCGGCTGCGGCAGCTCGAAGCGCATATTCGCAATGCGAATCGGGTGGGGTAGCCACATACACAATATTGATATCCGGATCGGCAAAAATCATATCCGCATTATCTGTTGAGATGGGTATGTGATGGCGCAAGGCAAAGTCGGCAGCTTTCAAGGCGTCGCGTCTCATCACCATTTTCACTTCAGACTTGTCGGTTTTATACATCCCCGGCACACTCTTCACTTCGCACACATTTCCGGCTCCAATTACTCCCCACACCAATTTATGAAGTTTCTTCATCTTTAATTCCTCTATTAGGTAGCTTTCAATTTTCAAAACAACAAAGATATACAATAAACAGTTTATTGAAAATGGATAAACCTTATCATTTTAAAATAAAAAAGTCCGTTATCACTAACGGACTTTTTACTTCTTTTGTTTAGCTATTATTTAACAACAGCAGCAGTGTCAACAGTTGCAACAGTAGCAGCAGTATCTACAACAGCAGCAGTATCAACAGTTACCACTTCAGTAGCTACAGAGTCAACGTTTTCTTCAACTTTTTCAGCTGGTTTGTTACAAGCTACGATCATAGCGGCAACAGCAAACAATACAAATACTTTTTTCATTTTGTTTTAATCCTTTAAAAATTTAACATGTTATATATTTTGTTCAATTCAAAATCGATGCAAAGTTACAACAAGTTTTTGAAACTTGTATATACTTTTCTCATTTTTTTTTAATTTAATTTTTATTTTCCGATAAAAACCGACTTAAAGACTTAAAATGAGTAAATAGTGCCCCGTTTTTCATCCCTGTTTTGAAATTTTCATCAGAAAATCAGTTGGAAGTTCTATCTGTTTTCTAAAATCTTATATTTCAGATAGGATACGCTTCATTTGTGATTTCCTGTTTGAAATTTCAGAATAAACAAACTCAAACTAACTCTTTATGATTGAGTAAATTATTGAAGACTGCGATTCGAATGATATGTTAATTCAATCTTTGGTAGTCTTAACAATTATTTTTATTGTTCTGAAAAACCTTGCAAAGGTAATACATTTTTCGATGTTTAATGCTTATCCGTCAAAATATTTCGCAAATATTCGCAGATTTAACACTGAAAAATATCACAAGCCCACCGATAGGCAATACGGCTCATTATTTGGCACATAGCCTATTCAATAAAAAAGGATATAATATCAACATCAGACTTGCGCATTCTTGCAGTCTCACTTTTTTTATGCAAACATCAAGATTGGAAATGCGCATGAAAATCAGTTTCCGGCTGTGTAAAGATAACGCTTGATGCTTTTCTTGGGTGTTTTCTCAAATTCCGTTGGATATAATTGAATTTTCGCGATACTTTCATAAGAAGCAACCGACTCATTCAAAAGTTTCTTGTTTTCATCCATTATTTCGTTCAATTGTGCTTGAGAAATTCCATCATTATCCATTGTCTCGTAGTCGGGATATACCAAAGCAATGAGCCTACCATTATTTTCAATCACCAAACTTTCGAACACATAAGGCATATTGTTCAGCTTGGCTTCTATTTCTTCGGGATAAATATTCTGGCCGCTCGCACTCAGAATCATTGTTTTGTTCCGTCCGCGAATAAATATATTACCTTCGGCGTCCACAGTTCCAAGGTCGCCGGTATGCAACCACCCCGCTTCATCCAAAATGCTCCGGGTAGCTTCTTCATTCTTATAATAACCCACCATCACATTCTCACCTCTCACCAAAATTTCGCCAATTCCTGAGCTTGGATTAGGGTTATCTATTTTCACCTCCATGATGTCGAGGATTTTACCGGATGATTTGGGAATAAAATCATCTTTATGCGCATAGCTAATTAAAGGCGCGCATTCGGTCATTCCATATCCTACTGTGAATGGAAACTTAATTCGATGAAAAAAATCTTCCACTTCCGAATTGAGTGGGGCGCCGCCTGCCACTATCTGCGAGAAGTTACCTCCAAAGGCATCAACTAGCTTTTTGCGGATTTGCATCAGAATAGCTTGATCGAGAAAAGGCACTTTGAGCACCCAGCGAAGCGCGGCTTTACCAAGAAGGGGCTGAATCTGCTTTTTGTATATTTTTTCGATAATCAACGGAACACAAAAAATCACATTAGGTTTAATTTCGGCAAATGCTCCCAGCAGTATTTTGGGCGATGGCGTTCGACCGATAAAATAGATATGACAACCCAGGCATGTAGCGGTGAGAAAATCAAACGCACATCCATAGGCATGAGCCAGCGGCAGAAACGAAACGATATTGTAACCGGGAGCCAGCAAACCGGTGCGAACCCCAAAAGTGATATTTCCCGCGTAATTATTCCCGGTAAGCATCACGCCTTTACTAAATCCGGTAGTGCCTGAAGTGTAGCTGATACACACTACTTCCGCATTTGACTTATCATTATACCGCACCACGTCTTTGTGGAAGCCTTCCGGATATTTCTTATTGAAAGTATTTTGTGTAAAATCTCGGGACAATTTACGTGTGTCGAGAGGAGCTACGATAGTTTCAACCGATTCATTCTCCTCCATCAGCGTAGGAGCAGGCTGATTCAGCGTGAGCAAAAGTCGGAAATCATTCAGAGAAAAAACTGTTTTCACCTTATACAAAACGCCTTCATCAATGTTTTCCCAAATATTATCACTCACGAAAAGCGAAACAGCCTCCGAGTGATTGACAATATGCTGCACATCATTGGGGTTGAAATCTTGCAAAATAGGGATAATTACAGCACCGTAAGTAACAGTGGCTAAGTAACAAACCGCCCAATTCGCATTATTCTTGCCTATTAATGCTATTTTGTCATTCGGTTTTATCTCCGCCTGTTCAAACAATAGGTGCAACTTTGCTATTTCCTCGGCAACTTGCCCGTAAGTTAATGTAAGCTTCTCGCCGTAATTGGTGTAAGCCTCTAAGTTCCAGTTGTTTCGGAAACTATCTTCGAAAAGACGAATAAAATTATCTTTAATCATCGTATCAGTGTTTTTTTATTTCAAATGACAAAAGTAATAATTTTACACAAACACAAAAATTTTGTGCATGTTTAATTGGCTAAAAATTCCTTTTTTTAATAAAAGTATAAAAGAGCTACACAGAAAATTAACTACCTTTGCAAATTATTGAAATATGAGACCCATATTTCCCGTAAAGATCTGAAATCGAAAAGAATCAATAGTATAAATACAAGCAAAATGAATATCTCATACAACTGGCTAAAAGAGTATATAAATATTAATGTATCGCCTGATAGTTTAGCAAAAATCCTCACTTCCATGGGACTTGAAGTAGGCACGGTGGAAGAAATTCAAACAGTAAAAGGCGGAATGGAGGGATTGGTGATCGGCGAAGTGCTCACATGCGCCAAACACGAAAACTCCGACCACCTCAGTGTTACCACTGTCAACATCGGCGAAGAAGCTCCACTTCAAATCGTATGTGGCGCGCCAAATGTAGCTGCCGGACAAAAAGTAGTTGTCGCTACTGTTGGTACAGTATTGTATTCCGGAGAAGAAAACTTCACCATCAAAAAATCAAAGATACGCGGCGTGGAGTCATTCGGAATGATTTGTGCAGAAGATGAAATCGGACTGAGTGAAAATCACGAGGGCATCATGGTACTACCTCCCGAAACCGAAGTTGGTACATTGGCAAAAACATATTTCAACATCAAAACTGATACGTTGATTGAAGTTGACATCACTCCAAACCGGGTTGATGCTACTTCACATTATGGAGTGGCGCGCGATCTCGCTGCATACTTCGCAGTGCATGGCGAAGGAATAACGCTCACAAAACCATCGATTAATGATTTTTCAATAGAAAACGACGCGTTGAAAATTCCTGTTGTCGTTGAAAATAGTGAAGCCTGTCCACGCTATTCGGCCGTTACTATCAAAGGTGTAACTGTAACCGAATCGCCGCAATGGCTTAAAGACCGCTTGCTCAGCATCGGCGCACGACCAATTAACAGTATTGTAGATATCACTAATTTTGTATTGAACGAACTGGGACAACCGCTCCATGCTTTCGATGCCGACAAAATCACGACTGGCGTGGTGCGCGTAAAAAACCTGCCGGAAGGCACAGCCTTTACCACATTGGAAGGAACCGAACGCAAACTTAGCGCCAACGACCTGATGATTTGCAACGGCAACCAGCCAATGTGTATCGGTGGCGTATTTGGAGGTCTGGATTCAGGCGTTACGGCAAATACCAAAAATGTATTCCTCGAAAGTGCCTATTTCAATCCGGTAAGTATTCGCAAAACAGCTCGTCGCCACGGACTCAATACCGACGCTTCGTTCCGATTCGAACGTGGCTGCGATCCCGAAAATACAATTTATGCGCTTAAACGCGCCGCGCTTCTTATCCGGAGTATAGCAGGCGGCACTATTTCGAGCGAGATAATTGACGAATACCCCTCGCCTATCGCTCCATTCGACGTATGCCTGAACAAGAAGAAAATTGACAGGCTAATAGGTAAACATATCGAAGATGATATCATTAAGAAAATACTAAACGCATTAGAAATACGCGTCATTTCTGAAAATGATGATGAATATCAATTGCAAGTGCCGGCATACCGGGTGGATGTACAGCGCGATGTGGATGTGATTGAAGACATTCTTCGGATATACGGCTACAACAATGTGGAAATTGGCGAAAATCTGATTTCAACATTGAGTTATGTGAAGAAACCCGACAGCCACAAACTGCAAGTGATGATATCGGAACAACTTACTGCGCAAGGCTTTAACGAAGTACTCAACAATTCGCTTACAAAAACGGCTTATTATGCAAACAACGAATCGTATCCTGATGTAAACAGTGTGAAAATTATGAATCCGCTAAGCAACGACTTGGGAGTGATGCGTCAGAATTTGATTTTTGGAGGGATGGAAAATATCGCCCGTAATATTAGTTTCCGAAACAGCGACTTGCATCTGTATGAATTTGGTAATTGCTACCAGTATCATGAAGAAAACAAAAAAGAAGGTGAAAACTTATCCACATTCACCGAAGAATACCATCTTGCCTTGTGGCTCACGGGCAATAAATTCAGCAACTCGTGGGCAAACGGTACTCAGAAAACAAATATCTATGAATTAAAAGCGTATGTACAGAACATACTCGTCCGAATGGGTTACAATCTGACAAAACTTAGAATAAGCGAATACAGCAGCGCTATTTATTCCGAAGCATTGAGTTATAGCACACGAAATGAAACATTGCTTGCAACATTTGGAACTGTAAGCGGACAAGTAAAAAAACTAACAGATGTTGACGCGGAAGTCTATTATGCGGATATCAATTGGACCAACATCCTCGCCACGCTAACAAATAAATCGGTACAATACAAAGAACTGCCGAAATTCCCGGAAGTTTATCGCGACCTTGCATTCCTGCTCGACAAAAACATTCAGTTTGTCGAAATAGAAAAAATAGCTTTCGAAACCGAACGTAATCTGCTGAAAGAGGTAAGCCTGTTTGACGTATATGAAGGGAAAAACTTAGAAGCCGGCAAAAAATCGTATGCCATCAGCTTTACCCTTCAAGACGAAAGCAAAACACTCACCGACAAAGTGATTGACGACACCATGCGACGTATCCAGCAAAACATTGAATCGAAATTGGGTGCAAAACTAAGAAGTTAAAAGCGTAAATCCATTCGAGATTTTTTTAAGAGGCTGCGTGAATAACTTCACGCAGCCTCTTATGATAAATATAGGCATCCCAAACCGGCAGTTGTGTTCGTCCAAGCGAGGTGCTGGGGCAGTAATGATGCTAAAAACGCCAGGAATGGTGGAGAACTAAGCCAATGGCCGTTAGCCGTTAGCCTTTGGCTAATGGCTAACAGCCAATTAAGCCAA
Organism: uncultured Paludibacter sp.; assembly: GCA_964568675.1. Taxonomy (GTDB): domain Bacteria; phylum Bacteroidota; class Bacteroidia; order Bacteroidales; family Paludibacteraceae; genus UPXZ01. The sequence continues at coordinate 157 of CAZMQV010000047.1, read as the reverse complement.
AAAATACCCTGCAAACAATTCGCTTGCAGGGTATTTTGTTGTTAGTCGCTAGTCGTTAGACCTTTGTTTTTCTATTCTTTACTTCTCACCCACAGCAGCACACCATAAAGCAGTGCTATCATGCTCAAGAAGATTGCGCCGGGACCTACGGGGAGTA
>CAZMQV010000046.1:0-26978 GCA_964568675.1 uncultured Paludibacter sp. | reverse complement strand
ATGATGGTGTCGCCAATGTGCATGTCGCGCCCAATTCCGTATTGACTCGCGATAGCCTCCAGTTTGTTTATCAAATAAATTTTATCATCCGATGTTTCGCCGTTCAACGCGGCAAGTTCTCCATTCTCAAAGCTAATAGTGATTGTTTCCTCACCGGTTTTTGTTATTTGGCTTGGATAGGCTTCGTCCGGAAGTGTCAGTTCCGATTTTAAGGTTTCCTTGCCACCGATTGAAGTGCCCCAAAGTCCTTTGTTGATGGAATACTCCATTTTTTTGAAATCGGCAACATATCCATTTTCTTTGAGGTAATTGATTTCGTATTCGCGCGTGAGCGTCATGTCGCGCGTTGGTGTCAGAATTTTTATTTCCGGAGCAAGAATTTCAAATGTCAGGTCGAATCGAACCTGGTCATTGCCGGCGCCGGTGCTTCCGTGTGCCACGTAGTCGGCGCCAATTTCTTTCGCGTAATTGATAATGGCGATTGCCTGAAAAATTCTTTCGGAACTTACCGAAATAGGGTAAGTGCCATTGCGCAACACATTGCCATAAACCATGTATTTGATGCTTTTTTCGTAATACTCCTTCGTTACATCCAATGCGACGTGTTTCACAGAGCCAAGCTGATACGCGCGTTCTTCGATGCGTTTCAATTCATCCGCGTCAAATCCGCCGGTGTTGGCTACTGCCGTATATACTTCAAAACCTTTTTCTACTGCTAAATATTTGGCACAAAATGATGTGTCGAGACCGCCACTAAATGCCAATACTACTTTCTCTTTCATTTATTTTTGATTTTAATTATATGCTTAGTTTTATTTTTCCGTTTGTTTTCCCATTCGTTTTTCGTTTTCCTGCTGCCGATTTCGATGTTGGTTTTGTCGGTTTCTTTACCGGTTTGACAACGATGTTGGAAGTGGTTGATTTTTCTTTTTCCTCCTCTTTACTCCATTCCGGGTTGAATAACATTCCGGTGCAAAGGCAATGTTTGCGATTGGTGCGTTGCAGAATGTCGTAGTTCACACAGCTTTGGCATCCTTTCCAAAAGTCTTCGTCGTCGGTAAGTTCTGAAAACGTAACGGGACGATAGCCCAACTCCGAATTTATTTTCATCACGGCAAGCCCCGTTGTTAGTCCGAAAATCTTTGCGTCGGGATAGCGTTCGCGCGAAAGTTGGAAAGCTCTTTTTTTAATACGCTTAGCCAGGCCGTGCCCACGAAATGTATCCACAACGATAAGTCCGGAATTGGCTACAAATTTCTTGTTGCCCCATGTTTCGATGTAGCAGAAACCTGCAAATTCGCCTTTGTCAGTCAATGCGATAATTGCTTTGCCTTCTTTCATTTTGGTTTCAACATATTCGGGAGTACGTTTGGCGATACCGGTTCCGCGTATTTTTGCCGCCTCTTCTATAGTGGTTAAGATGGTTTGCACGTAAGGCAGATGACTCTCATCTGCAACAATCACCGAAATTTCATCTACTTCTTCAATCTCTTTGTTCATTATTTTTCTTGAAAAATTTGGTTGATAATCTTAATTAAACTCTCTTTTTCTACTCCATCACGTGGTATTAGCAACACCGTGTCGTCGCCGGCGATAGTGCCTAATATCTCTTCGGTGCCTCGGTTGTCAATGTCGAGCGCGATTGCGCTCGCATAGCCAGGTTTGGTTTTTAATACTGCCAAATTGCCCGAAAACTCCAGACTCACTACCGCGCCATGCGAAGTAAAATTAAGTTGTGTAAGCTCTTTTGAAATGGTTTTTAACTGCGAAGGCAAACTATACTTGTATGTTCCATTTGCAAGCGGAGTTTTTGCCACTTTCAATGTTTTTAAGTCGCGCGACAAGGTAGCCTGAGTTATATTGTAGCTCCTTTCTGTCAACTTGTCGAGCAGTTCTTCCTGACTGCCAATGACATTCAACTTCAATATCTCTGAAATTACATGTAAACGCTCTCTTTTGTTTCTCATACTAAAAAAATACTATAAGTTGCCTTTTGTGGTATAAATATACAAATATCGGGTGCAAAATTACTTATTAAATGCATATTATGCAAGAAAAAATGTATATAATTTCAATTATTTGGATTTTTAAGCATTTTCTTTCACTGTTTGCATTTTTTTGTGAATGAACAACATACGTCTGCCAACTTGTTTCCAATCCGTTTGCGGGTATCAATGGAAATGAATCTGCCGGAATACGCACAATCATTTTATTTTTTTTTGTGGGCAGGCAATCGTCAGGATGTGAATTTGTATGAAAACATAGCAAATATAGTTACTTTCTTCATTGGTAAATCTTGAAAAAACGTTTAAGTATTGTTGTGAAAACGCATATTCGGAAAAACTTTGTAACTTTGCAGTTGAATAAAGTGATAATTATGAGTTTAATTGATAGAATAACTAAAAAAGGCAAAACTGCTTTTTCGTTTGAATTGCTGCCGCCACTGAAAGGAAACGGTATTGACAATGTGTTTCGTAATATCGAAACATTGCTCGAATTTGATCCGCAATACATAAATATTACGACACACCGGAGCGAAACTATTTTTAGGGAAACCACCGGGGGACTTTTCGAACAAGTGTCGGTGAGAAACAGGCCGGGCACTGTGGCAGTGGCAACAGCCATTTTGCAAAAATATAAAATCCCGGTGGTGCCACACATTCTTTGCAGCGGTTTTACGCAGGAAGAGACCGAATACGTATTAATTGACCTGAAGTTTCTGGGTATCGATGATTTGCTTTTGCTGCGAGGCGACAAGGCAAAACACGATAAAGCATTTGTGCCAACCGGACACCGCTATGCCACAGAGCTTCAGCAACAGGTGAACCGTTTCAATGAAGGCTACTTTGTGGATGGATTGAAAATGAAGGTGATTGAAAAACCGTTTTCGTATGGAATGGCATGTTACCCCGAAAAGCATGAGGAAACGCCCAACATGGAAAGCGAATTGTATTGGGCGAAGCAAAAGGTGGATAATGGCGCGGAGTATTTAGTTACTCAGATGTTTTTTGACAATGAAAAATACCATCAATTTGTGAGTCAAGCGCGTGCTATTGGCATCAATGTGCCTATTGTACCTGGTTTGAAGCCCATTACTTTGAGAAATCAGCTTACGGTGTTGCCAAAGATTTTCAAATCCGAAATTCCCGAAGCTTTTGCCAAAGAACTGAGAAAATGCAAAACGGATGAAGATGCTGCGGAAGTAGGTGTGGAATGGTGTGCGGCTCAAGCCAAAGATTTAATTGCGCATGGAGTGCCAAGCATTCATTTTTACAGTCTGATGGCTACCGAGAGTGTGAAGCGCGTGGCGCAACAAGTGTATTAATGTATAAAAAGACCGAAATAAAATGTTTAAGTTGTTATTGGGCATAATTATTTTCATTGTAGTTGTTGTTATCTCTATTCTTGTTTTAGGCATAGGCTTGCTGCGCCGTGTTTTAGGTATTGGCAGGAAATCATCTCCTCAAAATAGAGATTCCAGAGAACCGGATCAGCCTTATAGCGGAAATACAAATGATGTATTTGGAAGAGACGAAGGAGAATATGTTGACTTCGAGGAGATTGAGGACGACTCAACGAAATAGTCTGAAAATCCTGTCGCGCATACAATTTCTTAGTTCAGGAGTGAGTGTTATTTCGCTTCGGCTAATATAAACAAAAAGAGATACGACCGAATAATTCGGGAATATCTCTTTTCGCTTTATTTATTGTGGCTTTGCTGGTAATTCCTATCCTTTCAGAACGGAAATGCTCTCTTTCAACGCGGCGATTTTGCTTTCAGCATCAGCCTGTTTCTTACGTTCCACGTCCACCACTTCCGGTTTGGCGTTTTGCACAAAGCGCTCGTTGCTCAATTTTTTCATCACTGAGTTCAGGAATCCTTCCAGATACACAATTTCCTCCTCCATTTTCTTTATCTCTTCTTCGGGATTGATGAGGTTGCCCATTGGTACAGCATATTCGGTAGTGCCTACCATAAACACTGCCGCATTCGCGAATTTCTCCGTTACCACTTCGATGCTTTCAAGATTAGAAATTTTTGAAATAACCGCGTCGATGCTTGCGTTGTGGTCTCCCAAAATCAGCAAAGCCAGCGGTTCCTTGTTGGGGATATTGCGCTGCAAGCGGATGGTGCGTACTCCGGCGATGATTTCTTTCGTTTTTTCAAATGAGGCGATAAGCGTTTCGTTTACTTCGCCGGCTTTAGGCATGTGCTGAACCATGATACTTTCACCCTCCCGGCGGGTTTCGAGCGCTTGCCATAGTTCTTCGGTGATAAATGGCATGAATGGATGCAGCATTTTCAGCAGACTGTCGAAAAATCCGAGCGTAGCCTCGTATGTTTTTATGTCGATGGGTTGTTGGTATGCAGGTTTAACCATCTCGAGGTACCAGGATGAAAATTCGTCCCAGAAAAGTTTGTAAACAGCCATGAGCGCTTCCGAAAGTCGGTATTTCTTAAACAAATCATCTGCTTCCAATAATGTTTTACTTAATACGCTATCGAACCATTCGATTGCAATTTTGGAGCTTTCGGCCTGTTCTATCTCTTTCACTTCCCAGCCTTTTACAAGTCGGAACGCATTCCATACTTTGTTGTTGAAGTTTCTTCCTTGCTCGCAAAGACTGTCGTCATAAAGGAGGTCGTTGCCGGCAGGCGCGGAAAGCAACATCCCCATGCGCACTCCATCAGCGCCATATATCTTCATCAGGTCAATCGGGTCGGGCGAATTGCCGAGTTGCTTGGACATTTTACGTCCAATTTTATCGCGCACGATACCGGTGAAATATACATTGTTAAAGCATCGTTCGTTTCGATATTCGTAGCCCGACATAATCATTCGAGCCACCCAGAAAAAGATGATATCCGGGCCGGTAACCAAATCGCTTGTTGGGTAATAGTATTTAATCTCTTCATTCTCGGGGTTGTTGATGCCATCGAAAACGGAAATAGGCCAAAGCCAGGAAGAAAACCAGGTATCCAGCGCGTCTTCGTCCTGAGTTAAAGTGTAGTTGCCGGCACCTCCCAGCTCCGGCAGTTTGTTTGCTTTCTCATACGCTTTTTCCTCCGTTTCGGCTACTACAATGAGTTGTTTATTTCCGGCCTGCGCGTGTTTCGGAGTTGCGAAATATGCCGGAATGCGATGTCCCCACCAAAGCTGACGACTGATGTTCCAGTCTTTGATGTTCTCCATCCAATGGCGGTAGGTGTTTTTATATTTTTCGGGATGAAACTTTACGGTATCATTCTCTACATTGTCCAGAGCAGGTTTGGCCAAGTCGCTCATTCGGAGAAACCACTGCATGGAAAGTTTGGGTTCGATGGGCACATCGGTGCGTTCAGAATATCCTACTTTATTGGTGTAGCTCTCTACTTTCTCCATCAATCCGCACGCTTCCAAATCTTTTTCAATTTTTTTGCGCACATCAAATCGATCCATACCGGCATACATGGCTCCATGTTCATTGAGTGTGCCGTTGTCGTTGAAAATATCTATCGAAGGCAAACCGTATTTTTCACCCAGCACATAGTCGTTTACATCGTGTGCCGGTGTAACTTTCAGGCAGCCCGTTCCAAATTCCATGTCCACATATTCATCTTCAATAACCGGAATTTCGCGATTAATAAGTGGTACGAATACTTTTTTACCTTTCAAGTGGGCTGTTTTGGGGTCGTTGGGGTGAATACACATCGCGGTGTCGCCAAAAATGGTTTCAGGGCGTGTGGTAGCTACTACGGCATAATCGGTTTCACCACTTATTTGATAGCGCAGGTAATAGAGTTTGCCATTTATTTCTTTGTGAATAACCTCTTCGTCCGATACGGCGGTCAGTGCTTTCGGGTCCCAGTTTACCATGCGTACACCGCGATAAATCATGTCTTTTTCATACAAATCGCAGAAAACTTTCACCACACTCTTACTTCGTTTTTCATCCATGGTGAAGGCGGTGCGTTCCCAGTCGCACGAAGCGCCTAATTTCTTCAACTGCTCCAGAATGATACCTCCATGTTCGTGTGTCCAGTCCCATGCGTGTTTCAAAAACTCATCGCGCGAAAGCTCGGTTTTCTTAATACCTTGTTCGGCAAGCCGTCCCACCACTTTGGCTTCGGTGGCAATGGAAGCGTGGTCGGTGCCGGGAACCCAGCAAGCGTTTTTGCCCATCATGCGCGCCCGACGCACCAGCACATCCTGAATGGTGTTGTTGAGCATGTGTCCCATGTGAAGCACTCCGGTTACATTTGGAGGTGGTATGACTATGGTGTAGGGTTCGCGTTCGTCTGGCACGGAGTGAAAAAGATTGTTGTCCAACCAATATTGATACCATTTGTCCTCTACATCGGCCGGATTGTATTTGCTTGCAAGTTCCATTTTGTGTAATTTGATTTTTTTTAATAAACATGACTTGTAGCCAAACGGCTGATTGTCAGTGTTGTGTGAAAATAGTTTTTTCTGAAAAATAATTTGCAAAGATAATGAAAATGAAACGCTTACAAAAGCAATCGGTAAAATAAAAATATTGATACGAATTTCGAAATAAAAATATTAAATTTGTAGGTGTATTTATCCGAACTTATGCTGCCGCTATTCGGAGCGGTGTGAAAAACTATGCAGGCTAAAACCAGAGGTATCATTTTGCATCAAACGCGCTACGGCGACAACGCTTCAATTGTGGGGATCTATACTCGCGAATTTGGACGTGTTGCTTACTATGTGCGGAGTGTAAGTAAAAAGCGCTCTACTATTCGCGCCGCGTTACTTCAGCCACTGTCGGTGGTGGAATTGGATGTTTACCACAATCCAAAGAAAGAGATACAAGCATTGAAAGAGATGCGGATAGCCGAAGCTTTTTTTCATATTCCGTTCGAACCGGTCAAAAACACGATTGCGCTTTTTATTGCTGAAGTTTTATTTAAGATTCTAAAACACCCTACGCCCGATGCGCCTTTGTATCATTTTATTGAGCAGGCTGTAGTAGCGTTAGATAGATGTGGTGGCGGATTGGGCAACTTTCATCTGGTGTTTCTTGCAGGCTTGTCCGATTATCTTGGGTTTTCACCCCAGCTGCCGGATGATGATAATTTAAGCTATTTCGATATGGAAGATGGTGTGTTTGGGCGCGTGCAACCTCAACATCCACACTACCTGCATGGCGAAGCGACTCAAAGATTCCGGTTGCTCTACGCCTTGCGACTTGACAGTCTCGACAAGCTTCCGCTTACACGCAGGCAGCGCGCCGAATCTTTAGAGCATTTCATCGAGTTTTTCAGACTTCATCTTCCCGATTTACAAGAGCTTAAGTCGGTGGAAGTGATGCATCATTTGTGGGACTAAATTGCAACTTTTTAGCCCTGCAAATTGTTTGATAAGTGAGAAATAATTTGATTTTCTCGTATTTATATAGCATGATTTAACACGATTAATTCTTTGTATAAAAAATAAAGCGTCATGAAAAACTATCATTTTTCGATAAAAAATATGCTTGCCGTATCCATTGTAATAATGGCAAACATGATGTTTGAATTCCAAACTTTAAGCGCCACGAATATTGAATTTACACGTCAAAATCAGGATAGCGCGCTGAAAGTCTATTCCGGAACAATTATTGGAGAGAAATCCGAGCCACTTGCCTACGCACTACTTTCGGTTGAGAAAAGTACAATCTCGACTGTGAGTAATTCGGAAGGTGAATTTATACTGAAAGTCCCTGCCGGTTTAACTGCCGGTAAGCTTACTGTTAGTTTCCTTGGGTATGAAAATCGTGAAGTGCCGATTACGTCATTAAGCCCACAGGGCAATCGGATCAAGCTCCAGAGTTCACAGTTAGTGTTGCCGGTGTTGGAAGTAATTTCAAAAGATCCGGCGCAGATAGTTCAGAAAATGCTTTATAACCGCGATGTGAATTATAGCAAATCGGATAAACTGATGACCGCGTTCTATCGGGAAATCATCCGAAAGAGAAATACGAATATCTCGCTGACCGAAGCTGTGGTTGAGGTTTACAAACGCGCTTACAACAGTAGTTTGAGCGATATGGCTTCGCTTTACAAGTCGCGCAAAAGCACCGATTATAATAAGCTGGATACCCTCGTGTTTAAACTAATGGGTGGCCCATTCAACAATATCTACTTAGATGTAATGCGCTATCCCGAGATTGTATTGACCGATAAAATGACTGATAACTACGAGTTTAAGTTGGTGAAAACTGATGCAATCAATGATCGCACGGTGTTTGTGGTGGAGTTCAAACCGCTTCTGCATGTAGTAGAACCGCTTTATCAGGGCTTGCTTTATATCGATTCGGAATCATTCGCGCTTGCAAGGGCAGAATTTGAGCTTAATCTGACAAACAACGCTGAAGCAACACGGATTTTTGTAAAGAAAAAACCTGTGAATGCAAAAATAACCACTACCAAGGCACAGTATTTGATAGATTTCAATTTTCAGGATAATGTTTGGAGCTATGCTTACAGCAGAATTGATTTGGGCTTAAAAATCAATTGGAACAAAAAGCTGTTTCATACTTTTTACAATTCAAGCATCGAGATGGCTGCAACCGATTGGAGCGACGATATTACCAAAAAAGAGTTTCGGAATAAAACTAGGCTAAATCCTTCTGTGATTATTCTGGACGAAGCTTCCGGTTTCTCCGATCAGGCTTTTTGGGGCGAATATAATATTATTGAACCGGACAAATCCATCGAAAACGCAATAAATAAAATCAGGAAACAATTAGACAAGGATAAATAAACATGGAGCAAAAAGTAACAATCTATTGTAAAAACACACAGAACTATCATTCGTTTCAATTAGGCACTTCGTTGCTGGAAATATATAAAAGTCTCGACATAAAGCTCCCGTTTAAGGTGGTAGCGGCGCGGGTTAACTACAAAGTTGAAGACCTCAACTTCTTGATATACAAACCGAAAGATATTGAGTTTATCGACAGCGGTAGTTCTTCGGGTATGCGGGTATATGTGCGCACGCTTTCCATGGTGCTTTCCAAGGCGGTTGCAGAGCTGTATCCACATGCTACAATACGTATCGAACATCCAATTTCGAAAGGATATTATTGCCAGATTGAGAATTGCGCAGAAAAACTAAATCGGGATATGGTTGCAGCTATCAAAGCGCGAATGCAGGAGATTATTGATCGGGCTGAAACAATCATTTGTGAAGAGAAACAGACGGAACAAGTAAAAAAAATGTTTCAGAATGGAGCTAACAATACATCAAAAAACGCGCTTTTTGATAGTCTTGGCGAGCCATATTTGCGCTACTACCGCATTGGCGATTTTATCGACTATTACACCAACATCCTGCTCCCTTCTACCGATTATCTGGATGTTTTTGACCTGATTCCGTTTCACGACGGGATGTTGCTGAAAGTGCCCAATCGTTCGAATCCGGTAGAGCTGGAAGGCATGGTGGAACAGCCTAAAATGTTTGAAATTTTCAAAGAATATCTGAGTTGGAATAAGATAATGGGACTTCGCACAGTGGGTGAATTTAACAAAGCTTATCTCAACAAAAAGGCTTTTAATCTAATTAAAATTGCCGAAGCGCTACACGAAAAGAAAGTGGCGTCAATTGCCGATATGATTCAGGAACGTCCCGATGTGAAAGTAATTCTAATTTCGGGTCCCTCATCTTCGGGTAAAACTACATTCAGCAAACGCTTGGCAGTGCAGCTGATGGTGAGCGGAAGGAAACCTAAAATGATATCGCTCGATAATTATTTTGTGAATCGGGAAGAGACGCCTCGCGATAAAAATGGCAATTTCGACTTCGAAACCATTCATGCGCTTGATCTGGATTTCTTCCATTTGCAGATGCAACAATTGCTTGAAGGCAAGGAGGTTGAATTGCCAATATTTAACTTTGAAACCGGAACACGCACATTTAAAGGCGAAAAGCTGAAATTAGAGCCGGATACGTTGCTCATTTTAGAAGGGATTCACGCGCTCAATCAGGAACTGACTTATGGTATCGATGCCTCGGCCTTGTTTAAAATATATGTGTCGGCGCTCACTACGATTTCTATTGACGAACATAACTGGATTCCTACTGCCGATGTGCGACTTTTGCGACGCATTATCCGCGACTATCGCTATCGGGGCTACTCGGCTCGCGATACCATTTCGCGGTGGGATAGTGTGCGTAGCGGTGAAGATAAATGGATATTCCCCTTTCAGGAAAATGCCGACATCATGTTCAATTCCGCGCTGATATTTGAACTGGCGGTACTGAAACGACACGTTATGCCTATCCTGGAGCAAGTGCCCAAGTCGTGTGAAGAATATACCGAAACTCATCGACTGTTGCGATTTCTTCGCTACTTTATCGCGATACCTGACAATGAAATTCCACCAACATCGCTTTTGCGCGAGTTTGTAGGTGGAAGCAGTTTCAAATACTAAACCTGGCTTTCGATACGGCAACTATCTCGTCTTCATCTGCGCTTTCCTAAGTCCGCAAGCTTGGGCTATTTCGCTTTGTTTCTGGAAAGCGGCTGTGTACCAAATTCTAAAATAGAAAATCAGCCTCCATGTTTCGTCAAGATAAACATGGAGACTGATTTGGTATGCTTACGAACAACTCATTTTTGTAATGTTTTCAGCAGCATTATTTCTTCTGCCCAGAGCGATTCGTCGGGAGTTTCAAGAATAAGTGGAATATTGTCAAATCGTGGATCGTTCATAATAAACTCATAAGTGTTCATGCCCATGAAGCCTTTGCCAAGCGAGTCGTGGCGGTCAACGCGTGTGCCGAGGTCTTTCTTGCTGTCGTTGATGTGCATTCCTTTCAGATAGCCAAATCCGATTATTTCATCAAAGCTCCTGAAAGTTTTATCAAAATCCTCTCGATTGCGTATTTCGTAACCTGAGGCCAGGGTGTGAGCCGTGTCAATACACACGCCAACTCTTGATTTATCTTCTACACCATCAATTATTTGTGCTATTTGTTCAAAGCTGTGTCCGAGATTTGAACCTTGACCCGCCGTGTTTTCAATCACGGCAATCACTCCCGAAGTATTTTCGAGAGCAATGTTGATGGACTCGGCAATGGTTTTAAGGCATTTGTCCACCGAAATTTTGTTCAAGTGGCTTCCGGGGTGAAAGTTAAGTCGGTCAAGCCCCAACTGCTCGCAACGTTGCATCTCGTCGATAAATGCCACACGCGACTTTTCAAGCGCTTCTTGTTCCGGGTTGCCGAGGTTGTGAAGGTAGCTGTTGTGCGGAAGTATTTGATTGGCGTCAAAGTTATAGGTTTCGCATCGCTGTCTGAAAAGTTCGATGCTTTTGGGGCTTAGCGGTGGCGCCACCCATTGCCGTTGGTTTTTAGTAAAAAGAGCAAAGGCTGTTGCTCCGATTTGATGCGCGTTGAGTGGCGCGTTTTCCACACCGCCCGATGCGCTTACGTGGGCTCCGATATATTTCATTTCAATTCAGTTTTGTGATGTAATTCAAAAAAGACTTAAAGCTCGTTATCCTAAAGCATTATGTCTATTATTTTGAATTAAACGCTCTTCGCGGGCTTTTGTTGCTGGCAAAAATGGAAAAATACTTTTTAAATACAAAGCTGTCACGAATAATCAGTAACTTTGCAAAATGAATTTGTTATACAATTGACTTTTTGTAAAGCAACTACCGAAACAATACCTGAACATTTCGCATATATTATTGTTATTACACTGTCGAATCAAAGAGAATTGAAATTATATGTCAGACGAAATATTACACGAAGTAACTCAAAACGAATATAAATACGGCTTCACTACCGAAATCGAAACCGACATCATCCCGCCGGGATTGAATGAAGAGGTGGTGCGATTGATTTCCCAAAAGAAAAATGAACCTGAATGGATGCTTGAGTTCCGACTGAAAGCCTTCCGACATTGGAGCGCGATGGAAATGCCCGATTGGGCCTATCTGAATATCCCCCCGATTGATTATCAGGCAATATCTTATTTTGCGGCACCGCGAAAAAATGCTCCGCAAAGCATGGACGAAGTTGATCCCGAACTCCTCGATACTTTCAATAAGTTGGGTATTCCACTCGAAGAGCAGAAATTGCTTGCGGGTGTAGCTGTCGATGCTGTGATGGATAGCGTGTCGGTAAAAACCACTTTTCGTGAAAACCTTGCTGAATTAGGAATAATCTTTTGTTCGTTTAGCGAGGCGGTGCAAGAACACCCCGATTTGGTTCAAAAATACATGGCTTCGGTTGTTCCGGTTGGCGACAATTACTTTGCCGCGCTCAATTCGGCAGTCTTCAGCGATGGCTCCTTTGCTTATATTCCCAAAGGTGTGCGTTGCCCGATGGAGCTATCCACCTATTTCCGTATCAATGCGGCAAATACGGGACAGTTTGAACGCACATTAATTGTAGCCGACGAAGGAAGTTACGTTTCGTATCTCGAAGGATGTACCGCGCCACAACGCGACGAAAATCAGCTTCATGCGGCAATTGTAGAAATCGTGGCGATGAAGGACGCGGAAGTAAAATACTCCACAGTGCAAAACTGGTATCCGGGCGATAAAGAGGGTAAAGGCGGGGTGTATAATTTTGTAACCAAACGCGGAATCTGCAAAGGTGAAAATTCGAAAATTTCGTGGACGCAGGTTGAAACCGGCTCGGCAATTACCTGGAAATATCCTTCATGTATTTTGATGGGCGACAATTCATCTGCCGAATTTTATTCCGTGGCTGTAACCAACCACTTTCAGCAAGCCGACACAGGCACTAAAATGATTCATATTGGCAAAAACACGTCGAGCCATATTCTTTCCAAAGGCATTTCGGCAGGAAGAAGCAACAACAGTTACCGCGGATTGGTGCGGGTAAATCCTCGTGCCGACAATGCGCGTAACTTCTCGCAATGCGACAGCCTGCTGCTTGGCGACAAATGTGGTGCTCACACTTTCCCCTATATGGAAGTGAACAATGAAACTGCCATTGTGGAACACGAAGCCACAACTTCAAAAATAAGTGAAGACCAAATTTTCTATTGCAATCAGCGTGGCATCGACACCGAAACCGCAGTGGGACTGATAGTGAACGGATATGCCAAAGAGGTGCTAAATAAATTGCCAATGGAGTTTGCGGTGGAGGCACAAAAGTTATTACAAATCACGCTCGAAGGTTCGGTAGGATAGTTTTTCCCCCGATTTACTATTCCGGGAGAGATGTAAAATCAAAATTCGTATTTGAAAAAAACAGATTAATATAAGAAACAAAGATTGCGGGATCTATTTGAATATGCGCTCGCGTTGCTGAAAACAAAATTTATGTTAGAAATAAAAAATTTACATGCCAGCATCAATGGCAAAGAGATATTGAAAGGACTAAACCTTAAAGTGAACAAAGGCGAGGTGCATGCCATCATGGGTCCAAATGGCTCCGGAAAGTCCACTTTGGCTTCGGTGATAACAGGCAATCCAGCTTTTGAAGTAACCAAGGGTAAAATAATTTACGAGGGAGCCGACTTGCTGGAGTTGAATCCTGAAGAGCGTGCCGGTGCCGGTGTTTTTCTTAGCTTCCAATATCCGGTGGAGATTCCGGGAGTAAGCATGGTCAATTTTATGCGCGCTGCCATCAATCAGCAACGCAAATTTCGGAGTGAAGAGCCTATTAGCGCCACCGAATTTCTGAGACTAATGCGAGAGAAAAAGGAACTGGTGGAAATGGACAACAAACTGACCAGTCGCTCGGTAAACGAGGGATTTTCGGGAGGTGAAAAGAAACGGAATGAAATATTCCAAATGGCAATGCTCGAACCAAAATTGGCTATCCTTGACGAAACTGATAGTGGATTGGACATTGACGCGTTGCGCATTGTGGCAAATGGAGTGAATAAACTGAAATCGCCTGAAAACGCTTCCATCGTTATCACACACTATCAACGACTGCTGGATTATATCGTTCCCGACTTTGTACATGTGCTTTACAACGGGCAAATAATCAAAACGGGAGACAAATCATTGGCATTCGAGCTGGAGGAAAAAGGCTACGACTGGCTGAAGTAAACATTTTTTTCTACGCTTATTTTTATTAAATAATCCGAATTAATAATAGCGAAGGGATAATTTTCTCCCAAAGCTGTTGCTATAAAAATATGACACAAAACACACAGGAAGTCCGGTCGCATAAAGCATTGTCGAGCAAAAGCTTTGGTGGAGATGAATATGTGGCGCTTTATCAGGAGCATCATGAATCGATAAAAAAACATGCTGCCGTGGCGTTAAATGCCGGGCGAGATGCCGCTTTCGAAAAATTCAATCAACTCCGATTCCCTACATCGCGCAACGAGGAGTATAAATATTCCGATTTCAGAGAAACCTTGCAAATTGACTATGGACTGAATATCAATAGGGTAAAATTCGCGGTAAATCCATATTCAGTTTTCAAATGTGATGTGCCGGGAATTTCAGATTTTACCTATTTTGTAGTAAACGATGCTTTCTATCCGGCTGCGAGCAATAAGACTAAAAGTTTGCCGGAAGGTGTGGTGGTATGTGGCATGCGTGAAGCTTCCGACATCTATCCTGAGTTGGTAAACAAGTATCTCGGGAAATTGGCCGAAAAGCAGGAAGATGGTTTTGTGGCCTTCAACGGAGCTTTCGCGCAGGATGGATTCTTTATTTATCTCCCGAAAAACATAGTGCTCGAAAGCCCCATTCAGATTGTAAATATCATGCGTGCGAATCTGGATTTTATGGCAAATAGCCGCAACTTAGTCATTGTGGAGCAAGGAGCTAAGGCGCAAGTACTTATTTGTGACCATACGATGGACGATGTGAATTTCTTTTCGAACCGCGTAACCGAAGTGTTTGTTGGCGAAAACGCATTTTATGAACATTATAAACTGGAAAATGTAAGCCGAAAAGCTACGGATGTTTCCACATTGTTGATTGACCAGGCGCGCTCGTCCAATGTGCTTTCGAATATTCTCACGCTTCACAACGGGATGACACGCAACAATGTAAATATCGAGCTGAATGGTACGAACTGCGAAACTACACTTTGCGGAATGACGCTTTCGGATGGAAAACAAGCAGTTGACAACCATACTTTTGTAAATCACAACATGCCACATTGTCATAGCACCGAACTCTTCAAATACGTGCTGGATGATGAAGCCAAAGGTGGATTTACAGGCCGACTTTATGTGGCAAAAGATGCTCAAAAAACGGAAGCTTATCAGACAAATAAAAATATATTGATGAAAGGCAGCGCCAAAATGCGCACCAAACCTCAGCTTGAGATATATGCTGATGACGTGAAGTGTTCGCATGGTGCCACTATCGGCCAATTGGATGAAAAGGCGATGTTTTACATGCGTCAGCGTGGTATTTCCGAAAGCGAAGCCCGGCTATTGCTGATGTTTGCCTTCACCGCCGATGTGATTGAACATATCCGCATCGATTCGTTGCAGGATAGGATAAAAAGCTTGGTGGAGAAACGCCTTCGTGGCGAATTAGGACACTGCGAAGGTTGTAAAATCTGCAGATAATAATCCAATAGTCAGAATTATTGCAATAAAGCGCGAATTGGCTCTGTCAGTTCACGCTTTATTTTTTCTATGAGCTTTACAATGCATTCGAGATTCTCCACATCCGTGTCGTCAAGCGCATCGTATCGTTCACTGTCAACGTCCAATACGGCAAAAACCTCCCCCGATTCATCAAATAGAGGAATAACAATCTCAGAAACAGAAGCGCTACTGCAGGCAATATGTCCGGGAAAGAGGTTTACGTCGGGAACTAAAATTGATTTTTGTTCTTTCCAACAGCTACCACAAACACCGCGACCAAAGCCTATACGGGTGCAAGCAATTGGCCCTTGAAATGGACCTAAAACCAATTCGTTTCCCTTGACAATGTAAAACCCAACCCACCACCAGCCAAAAACTTCTTTAAGCCCAGCACTTATATTTGCCATGTTGGCTATCATGTCATTTTCATAAGTGGTCAGCGCTTTCAATTGTGGAATTAATTCTTTGTAAGTCGCAGTTTTATTGCCTTTTGGGGTGATAAATATTGTTTCTGCCATATTTAATGATTGTTTGTCCAGGTTGTCGTTAAAAAATAACTTTTGTAATTGTTTGTGCATCGATTATTTGAGAGTCATAACCAACGTACCCGCGATAATTAACCCGGCTCCAATTGCTGTTTTCAAAGTCAAAGTTTCACATAAGAAAGAAAATAATGGTACAGCAACTTGCCATTCTGATTTCTTTCCTGCATAAGCTAATCTGCTTGAATTGAATACAATATGTTTTTCTTATCAATAGAAATCCAATCACAATGTTATCGAGCAATTCGGAATAAATGTGTCGTGTCGGTTTCTGATTTTTTTAGTCGAAAACTAATTCACCGAAAAATTCGGGTCGGTGGAAATCGGGATTTTCGGTAGCTATCGGCGACCAGCTTACAAAATGAACCGAATTGGTGTCGTCGGCGCATTTATAGAAATTGGCACGAATTTTTGAAGGAAGATTCTCTGGGTCGATTTGCATCAATTTCAAAGGAATTTTCACTGTCAGCTCCCATTCGAAAATACCTTCCATCTCTTTGAACGGCTTCTTGCCAATGGACGAAAAACGTTCGATAGTAGTCATTTCTTCTTTCGAAAAAGGAATTACATCTTCGCTTCTACCTTTGCGCTTCGAAGCCGAACACACTCCAATGCAGTTGAACTCAAAGTTTGTATAGCTATCCGCGCCTTCGGGCATGCAAAAAAACTCAACACAACTATCCTCGTGTACCGGCGATTGGTCTTCGGTGTAAACGGCTTTGAGCATACTTCCTTTCACCGTGTAGTTGATAAAAAATGCTGTGGACGAGCGAGCAACACAAAAGTAAGTAATCGGATTGTAATTAAATTGCTCAGGCCAATTTAGTATTTCAATTTTGGAGCACTGACCATTTTCTTCGAGAATTGGCGCAGCATTTTCAATCGTTACAGTGTCGAGCGAATCGAGAAAAGGTATGTGTAATGTTTTCATAAAGTATATTGGTTTTGAATTTTGTTTACAAAATGCTCTTTGAATTTCTAAATTTGATGCAATATTAGGTTTTTTCCTACACTTTCACAAAACAATTAACTCTATTTAGTTTATTCTTTTCCAAAAGCAGATTAAATACCAAATCCTGTAATTTTAGGTACCCTGATATTGCAATAAAGGATTAAACTGCCTTATTTACTTGACTTTTTGAAGATAAAACATTATCTTTGAAAGATTTTTTTGTCAACATCTCATTCCGTAGTAAATGTTTAACTTCGTTTCCACAATATTGAGTGTCATTGTTCTGATAATCACCCCGATTAAGCTTTTGGCGCAGGGTGATGAATCGCCGCTTGTTACTCAATTAGAAATTCAAAAAGCTGACACAACTTTTCTACACCAATATCTTTACGATAGCGACAACAATATTACAGTCGAATCCGTATTTTTCAGACAAGGAAACAATTGGACGCGGAAAGCTCAAACCGAATGGGTTTATTTGAACAAAATTTGCACTGACCAGTATTTTAGAAGATGGGACGGCACAGAGTGGCGCAGTTATTTTCATATCAATAGCAGTTTCCCTAATCAAACCACACAGCTCGATACCTATTATTCGATTGACAATGGTGTGACTTCACCGATAAAAAAAATTGAAAGAGAGTATGAAAACAAGTTGCTACTGTCGGAAAAGACCAGTACATTCACCGGCAACAACTGGCAACTAAGTTCTACGTTGAATCAAACATTTGTTGACGATAGAATTTCGGAAATAACGCTAAAGGCTTTCTCTGGAGCAGCTGAAGAGCAAAAGCTTGTTTATCATTACAATGCCGACAACTTAGCCGACAGCCTGACAATTTACCAGAAATCCAACGGAGCATGGGAAAAATCACTCTTGTCGCTTACGGTTTTTCAATCGGATAAATCGCGGAAATGGGCTGAAATAACCAAAACATGGAATCCGGAATACGCACTATGGCAAAACACACAGCAAATTGAATTTGAATATGACGAAGCCGGGAGATTAATATCGGAAAATTATCAATTCTGGGGCGGAGCTTTCTGGAAAAACCAAACGATGTATCGCTACGAATATAATCCGGAGGGTGAGCTGACAAAGAAAACAAATTACCTGCCCTTTCACAATGACTATCGCCTTGCTTCTTCCATCACCTATTCCGATTTTAAAAACGGTAAAGCAAATTACATTGAATCAAACTATGAGTTTTGGGGAAATGGAGAAAATGGATCGGCGCTCAACGCCTTTATTTCATTCCGATTCAATAACGAAATCCGCATAAAAAACGCAAGCAAAATTACTCTTCGATACACTCCGATAGACTATACCGACATTCGGCTGGTGCAGGAAGCAAAAATTCAGGAAATAAAAATCTATCCGAATCCTTCAAGAGGTATTTTTTATTTTAGTAACGAAGCCGGCAAAATAAAAGAATGGAGTGTATATGATTTGAGCGGGAAAAAATTAAAATCTCAAACCCCAAAAGAGAACTCGGGCATTATTGATATCTCCGATTATGAGAAGGGAGCATATATCCTTAAAACCATCGGCGACGACGGTGTGAAAATGGGCAAATTGATAAAAGAATAAATAATGAAATAAAATAAATAACTTCCAAGTAAAACACAAACTTTCGGGAATAAATAAAAAAATGAAATTATGATTAAACAGAAAATTTTCGTGTATATGACAGCATTATCAATGGCAGCAAGCACTTTTGCAGCCAATCCACTTTTGGAAACTTACAAAACCCCTCACCAAACCGTACCTTTCAACGAAATCAAAACTGAACATTTTATGCCTGCTTTTGACGAAGCGATGAAGCAACATCGGGCTGAAATTGACGCGATTGTGAATAATCCGCAAATACCGTCGTTCGAAAATACGATAGCCGCTCTCGACCGTAGCGGACGGCTGCTTGCTAAAGTTTCGGCGCCATTCTACGCGCTTCTTAGCAACGAAACCAACGATGAGTTACAGAGCTTAGCACAACAGCTATCACCAAAAATGAGTGAACATGCCAACGTAATCAATCTAAATGAAAAATTGTTTGCACGGGTGAAAGCGGTTTATAACCAAAAAGACAAATTAAAACTTAACGCCGAGCAGCAAACCTTATTGAAAGAAACATACGAGGGCTTTGCAAACAGTGGCGCCAACCTCTCTGAAACCGACAAGGCAAAATACCGCGAACTCACCAAAGAGCTGAGCCTTGTAAATGTAAATTACGAGCAAAACGTGCTGAAGGAGACAAACAAATATGAATTGTTGATTACGAATAAAGAAACTCTGAAAGGACTTCCGGACGATGTGCTCGAGATGCTTGCCGACAACGCCACAAAAGTGGGTAAGAAAGGTTGGCTCATCAATTTGAAAGCTACAAGCTACATCCCGGTGATGAAATATGCCGATAATCGCGATTTGCGACGTGAGCTTTACACCGCGAGCGCCACAAAATGTATGGTAGGCGGAGAATTTGATAACCGCGAAAACGTTCGGAAAATTGCAAATCTACGCCTCGAAATAGCACAATTACTGGGAAATAAAAACTATGCCGATCGTGTGCTGAAACAACGCATGGCTGAAAATACAGATAATGTGTATGATTTGCTCAACAAGTTGCTCAAAGCTTACAAACCGGTTGCCGAGAAAGAATATGCCGAAGTGCAGGCATTCGCCAATAAAAATGACGCTTACTTCAAGGTGCAAGCTTGGGACTGGAGCTACTATTCCGAAAAACTGAAAGCGGAGAAATTTGACCTGAACGATGAAATGCTTCGTCCTTACTTTGAATTGGAACGGGTGAAACAAGGTATTTTCTGGCTCTCAAACAAACTCTTTGGGTTGAATTTCAAAGAAAATACCAATATCCCTGTTTATCATCCCGAAGTGAAAGCGTATGACGTAACCGACAATAAAGGTAATTTTGTAGCAGTGCTTTATACGGATTATCATCCCCGTGACGGCAAACGCGCCGGAGCCTGGATGAGTAGCACCAAGGATCAATGGATGGATGGAAAAAAAGATAGCCGTCCACACATTACCAACACCATGAATTTTACCCGTCCTACCGCTTCCAAACCCGCATTACTCAGTTTTGATGAAGTAACTACCATGCTCCATGAGTTTGGACACGCACTACACGGAATGCTTTCGCGCACCACATACTCATCGTTATCGGGCACAAGTGTTTATCGTGATTTCGTAGAACTTCCATCGCAAATTATGGAGAATTGGGCTGTAGAGAAAGAGTTTTTAGATAAGTTTGCTGTGCATTATCAGACAGGCGAAAAAATGCCTGCCGAATTGGTTCAAAAAATCATTGATGCCGACAACTTCAACACCGGTTATCTCACGCTTCGCCAATTAAGCTTTGGATTCCTCGATTTGAAATGGCACACACTCGAATCGCCTTTCGAAGGTGATGTGGTGCAGTTTGAACAAGCCGCGATGGAACCTGCTTTGGTGTTGCCAAAAACTGATAACAGCGCCATGAGTCCCACATTCAGCCATATCTTCTCGGGTGGATATGCAGCAGGATATTACAGCTACAAATGGGCTGAAGTGCTCGATGCCGACGCCTTCGCCGCTTTCAAGAAAAACGGAATTTTTGACAAAAAAACTGCCGATGCTTTCCGAATGAATATTCTTGAAAAAGGTGGTAGCGAACATCCAATGGTTCTTTACAAACGATTCAGAGGAGCAGAACCAAGTATCGACGCGTTGCTGAATCGCAACGGAGTAACTGTCAATTAATCCCAATTTGGATGATCTTCTGTGCGATTAAATACTATTGTAAAAACGTGTAAAATTCACGAATTTGCAATCGATTGCGAATGTGTGGTGATGTCGCGCCACGTATCTGGTTTGATATCAGATTCTTATATTCTATTTTTGCAAGCGTAAACTAGTGCGGGATTTTTTTTACTCTAAGATGTCCGCATTCGTAATGTGAAACGACAACTACAAGAAGTATTTAATTTATTTCGTAAAACAATTTCAGAAAATAGTATGAAGAAAAATTTAATTTTCTTATTTATGGCAGCACTTATGATTGGCTGTGCAAGCGGAGGTTCCGAAAAGTACAAGAACTTCGACGAATATCCGGTTTACACCGGCAACGATATGGAATTGACCTATGCGCCTTCGGGGTCTAAGTTCAGAGTATGGTCGCCGGCTGCCGATCAGGTGAAACTTTTGCTTTTTGAAGATGGTACTGAGGGATCGGCTTATGAGGTTTCGGACATGGAACGCTCAAAATCAGGCACCTGGACACTTGCTGTAGAAGGAGATCTGAAAGGACGCTTTTACACTTTTCAGATTCGGAAAGGAGAAAAATGGTATGATGAAACGCCGGGAATATGGGCAAAAGCAGTAGGGATTAATGGTAAACGCGCTGCGATAATTGACATGGCAATCACCAACCCCAAAGGCTGGGAAAACGATAAACACGTGCTACCTGCCAATCCTACCGATATGACCATTTATGAAGTGCACATGCGCGATTTCTCAATTTCGGCTACTTCCGGGATAAAAAACAAAGGTAAATTCCTCGCTTTTACAGAGAAAGGTACTAAAAGTCCCGAAGGGCTTGCTACCGGCATTGATCATCTCAAAGAGCTTGGCATAACACATGTTCACCTGTTGCCTTCGTATGACTATGCGTCCATTGACGAAACAAAACTGAAAGAAAATAAATACAACTGGGGCTACGACCCACAAAACTACAACGTGCCCGAAGGTGGATATTCCACCAATCCCGCCGACCCGGCTACACGCATCAGAGAGTTCAAGCAAATGGTGCAATCACTTCACAACGAAGGTATTGGGGTGATAATGGATGTGGTGTATAATCACACATTTGTAAACGAAACAAGCCATTTGAATCTGCTTGTTCCCGGCTATTTTTACCGCTTCAACAAAGATAGTACTTGGTCCAACGCGTCGGGCTGTGGCAACGAAACGGCATCTGAACGCGCCATGGTTCGGAAATTTATTGTAGAGTCGGTTGTATATTGGGTGCAGGAGTATCATGTGGATGGTTTCCGGTTCGACCTGATGGGCATTCACGATATTGAAACCATGAATGCCGTGCGGGCAGCACTCGATAAGATTGATCCGCGAATTATTATTTACGGCGAAGGCTGGACAGCCGGTCCATCGCCTCTCCCGGAAGACAAGCAGGCGCTAAAGAAAAATGTGAGCAAACTCAAAGGTATCGCGGTTTTCAGCGATGACATTCGCGATGTGCTCAAGGGAAATTGGACAAATAGTTTTCCCGGTTTTGTAGCCGGGCGCGATAGCCTCGAAAATGCGGTGAAATTTGCGATTGTTGGTTCTACTCCATTCCCGGGAATTGACTCAACCCGGCTTGTGCATTCCAAGGCACCTTATGCTACGCAGCCCACTCAAGTTGTTAATTACGTATCGTGCCACGATGACATGTGTCTGGTTGACAAACTTCGTAGTCGATTGCCGGCAGGCGCTACGGATGTTGAAGTTCAAAAGTTCAACAAACTTGCTCAAACGGTGGTATTTACTTCACAAGGCATTCCGTTCATCTATGCCGGCGAAGAGATTTATCGCGATAAAAAAGGAGTAAACAACACTTTTCAATCATCGGACAGCATCAACCGGATAAACTGGAGTAACAAGCAAACGCACAACGATATTTTCAACTATTACAAAGGTTTGATTGCTTTGCGCAAAGCACATTCCGCATTCCGTATGACCCAATTTGAAATGATGAAAAATCATCTTCATTTTTTGGAACTCGGTGTGCCAAATGTGGTTGCCTACACCCTTTCTGCCAATGCCAACGGCGATGATTGGAAAGATATTCTGGTGATTTTCAATGGCAACAGAAGGAATGTGTCGGTAAATCTGCCTTCAGGAGTATGGAATGTGGTGTGTCATGAAGGTAAAATTTCACCCACACAGCCTTTGTTTACAACTAAAAGCACACAGTTTATTGTCGGGGCGTCATCAGCGAGCATTATGTATAAAAATGAATAAGATATAAATTTATGGAACAAAATCAAGAAGAAAAGAAGAAGTTTGACCTACCCGAAAATGCTTATCGGGAATTGAAGGAGGGTGAGGAATACATCCCCGTAATGCCACCAACCAAAATTTATCCCGAAGTTACCGGCTGGTCGTTGGTGATGGGATTGCTTATGGCTGTGATTTTCTCAGCCGCAGCAGCTTATTCCGGTCTGAAGATTGGGCAGGTTTTTGAGGCAGCAATACCCATTTCAATCATCGCGGTAGGCGCTTCGGCTGCCATGCGTAAGAAAAACGCTTTGGGTCAAAATGTAATTATCCAGTCAATTGGCGCTTCATCCGGGGTGATAGTTGCCGGAGCTGTTTTCACCATTCCGGGGCTTTACATTCTTCAGGCCAAGTATCCCGAAATTCAGGTTGATTTCTGGCAAATATTCTTTTCCTCATTACTCGGAGGTTTTCTGGGAATATTATTTCTGATTCCTTTCCGAAAGTATTTTGTGAAAGATATGCATGGTAAATTACCCTTCCCTGAAGCTACCGCAACAACGGAAATATTGATGACGGGCGAAAAGGGGGGCAACCAAGCAAAACTTTTAGTAACGAGCGGACTTATCGGCGGACTTTTTGATTTTGCATTCTCGGCTTTCCGGCTTTGGAGCGAGGAGATAACTTCGCGCATCGTACCTGTTGGCGAAATGCTTGCCGACAAATTCAAGATGGTACTGAAATTCAATGTGAGTGCATTGATTTTTAGTTTTGGCTATTTAGTCGGGTTGCGGTTTGCGCTTATTATTACAGTGGGGTCGCTTCTTTCTTGGTTGGTATTCATCCCGTTGGTAAATGAAATAGGTGATTTAGTTGCAGCTTCATCGGGTGGAGTAAATCCATTTGCCGCAATGAGTGCTGAGCAAATATTTAGCGCTTACGTTCGTCCTATTGGTATTGGAGCCATTGCCATGGCGGGTATTATCGGTATTATCAAGTCGTCGGGGGTGATAGGAAGCGCTTTCAAACTTGCTGTTGGTGGAGGGCGTGGTAAATCGCAAGCAGAGACAGTAAAGACCGAGCGCACACAACGCGACCTAAAAATGTCGTTCGTCATGCTTTTCCTTTTTCTCACGCTGATTGCTGTTTTCATTTTCCTAATAATCGGTGTGAAAGTTACGTTGCTGCAGGCTGTTGTAGCGCTTATTACCATCACCCTGATATCGTTCCTTTTTACCACCGTAGCAGCCAACGCGATAGCCATTGTGGGTTCCAATCCCGTTTCGGGAATGACTTTGATGACACTTATCCTGTCTTCTGTAATATTAGTGGCAGTAGGGCTAAAAGGCTGGCAAGGTATGGTGAGCGGACTGATAATTGGGGGAGTGGTGTGTACGGCACTTTCGATGGCAGGCGGTTTTATCACCGACCTGAAAGTGGGTTACTGGCTTGGCACTACGCCTGCAAAGCAAGAGTCGTTCAAGTTTCTTGGAACAATCGTTTCGGCTGCCACAGTAGGCGCGGTAATATATATCTTGAATGAAGCTTACGGGTTTACGGCAAGTCCCACACATCCCAACCCGATGGTGGCACCACAAGCAAACGCCATGGCGGCAATCATTGAGCCGTTGATGTCGGGATCGGGTGCGCCCTGGATGCTTCTAAGTATCGGAGCAGTGATTTCGATTCTTATCAATTGGTTGGGAGTATCACCCTTGGCATTCGCGCTGGGTATGTTCATTCCACTACCACTCAATACTCCGCTCATTGTCGGCGGATTGCTCAACCACTGGATTTCCAAAAGTACTAAAAATGAAAAATTGGCAAATGCGCGTCATCAGCGTGCCATCCTTGTTTCGTCCGGTTTTATAGCCGGTGCTGCTCTGTTTGGAGTTATCGGTGCTTTAATTATCTTTATTAGTGGAAAAGGCGATGTCCTCGATCTGAAAGTTTGGCAAGATCCAAGCGGAATTGGCGCACAGATAACGGCGTTGGTAGCCTTCATAGCTCTTGTAGCGTATTTTGTAGCCGAGGCATTCCGAGCCAAAGAAGAGGATTAGTATATCTGAAAATAACCAAAAAAAGTGTCGGTCGGCGAATCTGTTTTGCCACTGACACTTTTATTTATACTTAAAAGTAAAAGGTTTCCCCTGATTTATTTGAAGAGATTCACTTCGCTTTTGAGAATAACAAATATCCTAACGAAATCGAATGATTTGGAATCGGAGGGAGAGTTTATTAGCTTTGTAAAAATATTTTGTCAACCGTTTGATTCATTCAAAATCGTTTTTTGAATTGACAGACACATTCGAGATACTAATGAAAAAAATTCTAAGCAGTTCGCTCTTATTGTCTTCTATCGCAGTTGGAGCGTTGGCACAATCCCAGAAGCCTAATGTAATTCTTATCCTTTGCGACGATTTGGGTTATTCCGACATTGAACCTTACGGACAGGAAAAGATAAAAACGCCGAACTTGACGCAAATGGCAAATGCCGGGATACAGTTCAATCAGTTTTATTCCGGCACTTCGGTGAGCGCGCCGTCGCGGGCAAGCCTAATGACCGGCTTACACACCGGACATGCGCATGTTCGTGGCAATAAGGAGTATTCGCCTGAAGGGCAAGAGCCAATAGGTAAGGCATTGACGTTGGGAAATTTATTTCAACAAGCAGGATATGCAACCGCATGTTTTGGCAAATGGGGTTTGGGATTTCCCGGATCGGGTAGTGAAGCCACCGACAAGGGTTTCGATACGTTTTTTGGTTACAATTGTCAGCGACAGGCACACACCTACTATCCGCAATGGCTCTATCGCGACAAAGTAAAGCTGATGCTCGAAGGGAAAGCATATTCTCAAGATTTGATTCACGAACATGCATTGAAATTTATCGAGGAGAATAGCAATAACCCATTCTTCATTTACCTCACCTACACCTTGCCTCATGCCGGATTGGAACAGCCCAATGATAGCTTGGTAGCAATGTATCGTGGCGTGTTGTCCGACACCAAACCATTCGCGGGTGTTGGGAATTACGCGGCTACACCGGAACCACATGCGCAATTCGCGGCAATGGTGAGTCGGCTGGATGCTTATGTAGGTCAAATAAGAAAAGAATTGACGCGACTAGGAATTGCGGAAAACACCCTGCTTATTTTTACGAGCGATAACGGGCCACACACCGAAGGAGGTGCCGACCCAAAATTCTTTGCAAACGAGCAAACTTTGCGAGGTCAGAAACGCTCGCTTTACGAGGGAGGCATCCGCGTACCAATGATTGCTGAGTGGAAAGGAACCATACAGCCGGGAACGAAATCTTTCCTTCCAGCGGCATTTTGGGACATGATGCCTACATTCGGTCAAATCAGCGGTATGGATAAAAAATGGATTCAACCCACAGATGGCGTCTCCATACTGCCTGAACTCATCGGAAAGGGAAAACAAAAAACACACAAAAGTCTTTATTGGGAATTTCATGAAGAGGGTGGACGACAGGCAATAAGAAAAGGAGATTGGAAATTGATAAAATTGAAAGTAAATTCCGACGCTCCGGTCTATGAACTCTACAACTTACGCACCGACCCGATGGAAACGAACAATCTTGCTGCGACTAAACACGCATTGGTGAGCAAGTTAAGAAAAGAAATGGATAAATCGCGAACGACTTCCGGTATGTTTAATTTTGGAATAAAATAGCATTGTTGGTAAAACATTTTATTGAGATGAGAATCTAATAATATACTCAGTCAATTTAAAACGGTTTAGTTTGTCGATCTATTCAAGCATTTCATTTTTACAGCTTAAAAATGTGAGGGAAAGTAAATCACTAATGACCGGCTAAAATTTTTAGATTCTTCACTACGTTCAGAAAGACAGATATTTACTTAAGATTCGAGGGGAGGAGGTCGGTTTGCGGCTTTGCCGCAAACCGACCTCCTCCCCCTCGAATCTGACG
>CAZMQV010000045.1:0-27361 GCA_964568675.1 uncultured Paludibacter sp. | reverse complement strand
TGTTTGACCGCGAAGCCGCCAAACTTAAAGATGTGAAATGGCTTGCGCAAGGCACTATTTACCCCGACGTTATCGAGTCGCTATCCATCACAGGCACAGTTATCAAATCGCACCACAATGTAGGTGGTCTCCCCGACAAAATGAACCTGAAACTATGCGAGCCGCTCCGTCTGCTTTTCAAAGACGAGGTGCGACGTGTCGGTTACGAAATGGGCATGATGAGTCACCTACTGAAACGCCATCCATTTCCGGGTCCCGGCTTAGGTGTGCGTATCCTTGGCGAAGTTACACCGGAAAAAGTACAAACACTACAAGACGCCGATGATATTTTTATTCGTGGACTGAAGGACTGGAATCTTTACGACAAAATATGGCAAGCCGGCGTAATACTACTCCCTGTGCAAAGTGTGGGAGTGATGGGTGATGAACGTACGTATAAAAATGCTGTCGCGCTTCGTTGTGTTACCTCTACCGATGGCATGACTGCCGACTGGGTGCAACTTCCGTATGATTTTCTCGCGAAAATTTCGAACGACATTATCAACAAAGTAGAAGGTATCAACCGTGTGGTATATGACATCAGCTCCAAGCCACCCGCAACCATCGAGTGGGAATAATTCCGACTTCGTGTTCTATTGAGAAAAAACATCAAAAATACGGATGTGCTGATTTTTTCGGACATCCGTATTTTGTTTTTCTACTCCTTTCTCAAGTTGCTCCTTTCGCTCGCATTGAAGCAGTTTCTTTCGGTTGAAAATTACATAACAAAAGCAGTTGCCATCCCTTTCGATTACGCAATCGCTCATTTTGCCAACGATTTTATCTCAGAATGCAACAATCCGACTGAATTTATGTTTTATCATTACTATGTTCGTGGTGGCGATTTGCCAAGCGTAGAAGATATTGATAACATAATCGGGATAATCCGCGAAACCGGTGAATAGCTGACTCCCCTCAGGCTTGTTCGACGTATTGATTCATCAGCCGCACGCGTGTTGCTCCGACAATATTATTCACAAATAAACAGATGTTCCAGAATTTATGATTGATACACACTCGCATATTTATGCCGAAGAGTTTGATAAGGATCGCAAAGAAACTATTGAAAGGGCAAAAGCCGCCGGAGTAGAAAAGATTATTTTACCCAATGTGGATAGCGACTCGTTGCAGCGCATGCTCGACACCGAAAAGCTTTTTCCGGACTATTGCTATGCGGCAATTGGTTTGCATCCTACCAGCGTGGGAGAAAATGTAGCGAGTGAATTGGCGCGCGTCAGAAGTGAGTTGGAATGCAGAAAATACATTGCTATTGGCGAGATAGGAATTGACCTGTATTGGGACAAAACATTTCGACGCCAACAGATCGACGCCCTTCACACACAATTGGACTGGGCATTGGAGTTTGACTTACCGGTCATTATTCACGTACGCGACTCGCACCTCGACACCATCGAAGCAATGAAAGATTACAGCGGCAGAGGCTTACGTGGCGTGTTTCACTGCTTCACCGGTTCTCACATCGAAGCCGAACAGATATTCGCGTTAGGCAATTTCATGTTAGGCATTGGCGGTGTGGTTAGTTTCAAAAACTCCGGCTTGTCCGATAATCTTCGCCATATTCCACTAAACCGCTTGGTGCTGGAAACAGACGCGCCTTATTTGGCGCCAACACCACATCGGGGCAAAAGAAACGAACCGGCTTACTTGAGTTTAGTTCGTGATAAATTGAGTCAGATCTACGAAATACCCGCTTCGGAAATTAACCGAATTACAACAAAAAACGCAAAAGAACTCTTTTCTATTGAAAATTAAAAGATTTTCACTATCTTTGTCGTCCTTAAAAACGAGGAAAGATGCTCGAGTGGTTGAAGAGGCACGCCTGGAAAGCGTGTAAACCCCTAAAGGGTTTCGCGGGTTCGAATCCCGCTCTTTCCGCAGCATAAAAAAGTGTGCGAATATCAAAGCCTGCAAAAATAGTCATTTGCAGGCTTTTATCATTCTAAGCAATTAATAAGCGGGAATTTTCACAAGCGTAATCTGTTTTTTTTGAATAGTCAAGCACAGTCTATTGCGAGAGGAATAGTACGAAGTTAGCAGGTTGTAGCACCTTTCGAGGCAGTTCAATACTCTTTAAGCAATCTTTTGCATGTAGCTACTCTACATAGGCACGCTCCTTGCTATTCTCAAGATGATGTTTCTTTCATATAAATACACAAATGAAACTTCTGATTAAAAAAATCTTTTATAAAAGTAATTGATATGGAAAAAATCCGAAGAATAAGTCGTGGTTGGTGGATAGCGCTAGTTGTGGTTGTGATAATGGGTGGTGCTGCCTACGCGCTTTTCGAATCCGGCACTTTTAGTTCCGATTTTGAAATAACCGACGAGCTTGGCGGCAATATATTTCCCTCCGGTATCCTGTCGGTAGCCACCACCGACGCGCTCGTCATTGTCCCTTCCGATTCGATGTATTTAGGTAATCCCAAGTCAGGAATAGCTATACGCGTCAAATCCGGACGTGCAAACAGCCGCATACGAATAGAAGTAGCAGAAACCCGTTTTTATTCACGCTCCGTTTCAGAATTTGTACTCGACAAAGCCCGTAAAGAGTTCACCATTTATCCCGAAATAATCTGGAACTACGAAGCGTTGAAAAATATCGTCCAAGCCGAACCTGTGAGTGTGGTGATCAACGCGGAAATCAACGGAAAGAATCTTGGTCAGAAAGTGCGCACATTCTCCGTGCGAAGCATCAATGAATGCCTATTGGGCTACTATTCCAACAAAAGGAAATATCGCGATACGGGGATTTTCTTTGCAGCCTACGTCAATGAAGACAACCCGATGATTGACAAGTTGCTTCGCGAAGCGTTTGACACCCGCATTGTCAATCGTTTCTGGGGCTACCAGTCCGGCGACTCAAGCGCGGTTGACAAACAAGTGTACGCGCTGTGGAATGTGCTTCAGAAACGAAATTTCAAATACAGCTCGGTGTCCAACACCAGCCTTTCAAGCAATGTGGTTTTCTCGCAGCGTGTGCGCACCTTTGAAGATGCGCTCAATTCATCACAAATCAATTGCGTGGATGGCAGTGTGCTGTTTGCCTCCTTGCTGCGCGCCATCAATATCACCCCGGTATTAATCCGCACACCCGGACACATGTTTGTAGGCTATTACACCGATTCAAATAAAGAGAAACTCGGCTATATCGAGACCACTTTAATTGGCGATGTGAATTTGGACGAATTTTTTCCCGACGAAGAACTGGACTCAACCATGGTGGGTATGTCGCAAAACCAAATATCACGCATCACCTTTGATAAATCGGGCGAATATGCCCGAAAGAAATACATGCAGTACGAAAAAGACATTCATTCCGAAAAACAAGGATTTATGTTTCTTGAAATATCCAAAGATGTTCGCCGAAAAATCCAACCCATCGGCAAGTAACCGGCACGGAGGGTTTATTTTCGCAAATGAATTTCTACACCTCAAATCTACATAATTGTATTTGACTAAGATAAGCCACAAGATGAACGGTCAATATCCTTGAATCCAAACAATTTTCGAATAAAAAGGAGATCTGATTCCAGGTGACTTATTCTGTAAGCGTAACTTTTCCTGTAGTATAACTGATTTTATTCCCGTCAACGGTTTCCATCTCCACCAGGAAACGTGTTGTCAATGGCAATCTGTCCGGCTTACGGCTGATAGTCAGATACATGCTTTCGTTGGCAAGAGGTAATAAGGATAGCCAGGTATCGATGTCGGACGGCTTGTTGCTATTATCAAATCCATACTCCACTTTGCTGCTTTTGAATGAGGCTATAAAGTCGGGCGTAAATTTCTTTATTTTAAAATACGCATTTAGCGAACTACTTTGCGCTTCGCCAAACAAAGTGGCATCCAGCGATTTGATATTGAAACTTTTCACCCCGGTAATGCGATATTCGATAAATATGATGCTTTTCACATCGAGTGGTATGTTCTTATTTGTTCTGCTTGCCAGAATATAATTGTTGTAAATTATCTCCTCCAAGCCTTTCATGCGCTTATCGGTATTGTTCAATAGTTGTTTGTAGTCTGCCACATTGAATTTCTGGATGGAATCGATATTGAAATTCATCGTTGATATTCGTAGCGAAAAATCCTGAGCCTTAATGCTCGCGTTTTGTTTTTCGATGATAAATTCGGCTATAGAATCGCCTGTCGGGTTTGCGTCTTGAATTGACGCGGGTTCAACTTTAATAAATTTACACGCACGCGGTGTGAAAACGAAGTCGTAGAACTCTACATGTTCTTGTTCGCAGGAGTTAAATAATAAAGCTGTTGACAGGAGCAACAAACCAAAAAATTGAAATCTCTTCATCTGTAAGTATTTGTTTTAAATGCAGCACGACACGTGACACGTAAAAACGCGACTCGTTTCATTCTACATAATTTTGATGGATTGGGTTAAAGAAAAGTAAATCACCGCAAATATAGCAGATAATTTATTTTATGACAACAACTTTAACAATATTGTTACGAATAGACCTGAATTTATATTGATTATAAATAAATCTGAATGAATATCGGTTAAAACTTACACCGAAACAAGCGGCATGGACACCCGTAGAGCTTTTTGTTAAAGACATAACCCTGACAATCAGACAATAAGAAGCACTATTTAACGACAAATCATTTTATTTACATCTACGTAAATATTAAAATCACCCACACACGTCCCATTACTATCGTTGTAATGTTAGTTTTGTTTAGCGTTGGCAGTAAGATTATCGGGCAATAAATCAGATGGTCTTATATGAAATAAATTATAGAAAGCCCTTGAAAAGGAGGCAACAGAGGCGAATCCGGTTTCAAAAGCAATTTCCGACACACGTCCATTGGCTTGGTTTGCGTTAAGATAATTGTAAGCATATTGCAGTTTGGATTTCCGCTGAAAACTCGCGATGGAACTTCCTGCATACTTTTGAAACATCGTATTTAATTTTTTCGGATTCATTTTTATTATCTTACCTACATCATCGACACTTAGTTTAGCTGTAGGATTATTTTCAATAATCTTTTTCACTTGCTCTACCAATACCGCTTCTTCGTCTGCTTTGTTCATTTCATCAGACACATTCAGAGGTCCACCGTTTATCATTCGCTGAAAAAAATTGATAATCAGCGTAGATACTTTCAAATTCACATACTTCGCCAGGAGATCGCGTTTGTAATTGGCGATGGTAATATCACGGATACAGAGTTCTTCTGCCGGGTCAATGGCAAAGTATTTGACAGCTTGATACGTGTCGGTTTGTTTTCGGGAACAAACATGCTTAATCTCCTCCGGAAAATCTTTCAGAAACAAATTGAGATAATTTTCGAATTGGGTATGTGACAAAGCTAACTGAAACAACTCAAACGGGTCATCCTTAGAGAGCAACAACGTTTTACTTGTGTCGGCGGTACCATCTGTAATCAATGTCTTTTGAGCAGGTAGTTTTTCTAACTCTCCGGAAGTGGTCAGTATTTGCAACGAGGGAGGCGTTTGTAAGAAATAGTTGAAGTAAATTGTATCGTTGTTTTTCCACTCTTTGTTACTTTGCCAGATGAAGTCATCTACCGGTTTCGCGTTGATGTAAAGTATCGATATATCTTTCAATGGTGAATAACATCCCAATATGCCTTCACCAAATAACGAAGAATTAAAATTTATATAATTGGGTGTTTTTCCTCTATTTTTGGATTTAAATTCGTGTTGCGACAGGTCAAATATTTGTTTCATATTGCAAAGTTCAAATTATCCGATGTTTCTCTTCAAAAACTGCTTGGCTCGTGCTTTAAATTTTCTTTTATCGCTTGTATCGCTGAAGGACGCACATTAAACTCATTGTAAAAAGACCTTGAAAAATTAGCTGTCGAACGGAATTTCAAGTCAATGGCCAGCTCCTTTACACGCATATTATTGCCACGTTCCAACAACGTGTAATAAGCAATATTTAACCTCTGCCTGCGAATGTAAGCGGCAATGTCTGTACCAAAAAGTTGATAGAAACCTCTTTTGATGCTCTCTACCGACAAATCATGACGGATGCCCAAACTATCAAGATTTAGTTTTTCGGTTATTTTCTCATCGATATCCTGCTTTATCTTCACCAATTTCTCCATTTCAGGTATGGAAATTAATTTTTCATCGAACTTTGAAGATGAAGGAAGAATTGAGATTTTTGAAAAAAAATAGATCATCAGTTCATTAATTTTCTGAAGTACAAACACCTTATGAAGCTCATGACGCAAACCGGAATTTACAATATCGGCAAGACATATTTTTTCCTTCGCCCCTATTGGCTGCATCACACCAATATTCATATCATCAAAAATTTGATTCTGAATTTGCAA
Organism: uncultured Paludibacter sp.; assembly: GCA_964568675.1. Lineage (GTDB taxonomy): Bacteria > Bacteroidota > Bacteroidia > Bacteroidales > Paludibacteraceae > UPXZ01. The sequence continues at coordinate 20,974 of CAZMQV010000045.1, read as the reverse complement.
TATTAGATGATTATCAATCGGGATGGCATATTCGTCAACAAACTGTTTGAAGCGTGTTTCGCTTATTTCCAATCGGAATACTTCGAACAATTCATCTGCCGGGAGTATTATTTTCTGGGTTTGATTGCTTGTTGCGTCCACAATTAATGCTTGATTCGAAATTAGTTCGCGTACATCCAGGTTTTCGATGCCGGTAAGCATACCTGTAGGTATGTGTAGCAGGTAGTTGAATGATATGTTACGACACGCCACCACCTCTCTTTCAAGCACCCATGAAAATGATTTGGAAGTTGAAACGCGTGTGTAAAACACATTGATATCAGTCGATACATCATAAATTCCCATGATTCCTTCTTTGATCACATCATGCCGGATATTATAAAGTCCACAATCATTGAATTTTGAAATAAACTCCAACTCGGAATTTCTAATTTCTGGCCTATCGCTGTTACTTAAATCTTTGGTCGATTTGTTTGGGTTCATTATCTTATAATTTTGGGTTCAAAAATTTCCTACTCAGGATTACACTTACACCGCCGGAAGCTATCCGCATCGAGAATTTCAAGAAATATTTTTCTAAATGACAACAAAAAACTGAAAAAAGGTAACAATATTCATTAGCTCCTACCCTATCTTTGCAACATCACGATTGAAAAAGAGTGATTACTTATTCAAAACATTATTTTAAATTTAGTTGCTCAATGCCCGATAAGGGCAAATAGATGTAGGTATAAAAAAAGTTTGTTGCTGTTCTTCCCAACTAGCGTGTTGGTTTGTCCGACGACTGTAAAAGTAAATATCTCTCAAAAATAAAACAACCCTAAACCAATTACCTAAACTTGCGAAAGCTAAGTTATGAGATTTTATCTATCAACAACAAACCCACTATTTAAAAAAGACCTAACTAAACCTTAGACCCTCGACCCTCACAATCTTTGGATTATGAGGGTCTTGGCTTTCAAGTATTAATTATAATGATAAGACGATTGAAATTGTTTATCGAAAGAATGAATATTTTTGCAAAATAATAAATTATTTATGCGTCAATCGGCAGAATCGATTGTAGCTAACAGATATTTGAAAAATCACAAATCGGGATTTAGGGGATAAGAAGCAGAAAGAGATATCAATGAATACAAAAGAAAAAAGCCCCAATACATTTGTATCGAGACTTCCAATCATTTGTGTACTCGGAGCGGGACTTGAACCCGCACAGCCGATAAAGGCCAAAGGATTTTAAGTCCTTCGTGTCTACCATTCCACCATCCGAGCAACTGAAGCACTTGAGTTTTCAAACATGCGCTTTTCAGTTAGCGTCTGCAAAAATACAACATTTTTGGACATTGACAAAATCTTGCCCAATTTTTCCGCAAAATATTGCTTGTGCTACCCCGAAAAGTTTCTTATTTGTTACTTAACGTTTGTTGTAAACAAAATGATTACTACCATATCACTACATAATCATATCATAAACTACCCAAACTCTGCCGACGAAATGCTTTATCTCGGCCAATAAACCGTAGGATTTAGTCTTTCGGCTCGTCAATGGATAATTTTGTTGAATGGTTTCACGTTGAAATAATTGCTTAACCCACCATAGTCAAGTGATTTCGGTCGGTTACGCTCATTCTATCCACACATAAGTTTTTTTTGACGACAAAGGTCGGATGTTTCGCCGAGCGATGCAAGACGGCGAATATGGGATGCTTACGATGCTTACGATGCTTTACTTACAAAAACTGAATGATAAAAAAAGAGAAGATACTTTCAATAAATATCTTCTCTTTTCATAAATTTTGACTTTTACTCAGAAACTACCGTGTTGGTAGGAACCAGTTTTTCTTATCCGAAAGCAAGTTTTGAAAATACTCTTTGTTTGATGCGTGTTTTGCAGCTACTTTTTTCGCAAGGAAAGTAGGCTCGTTTCGATGTTGCGAAATACGCATTAAGTCCTGGAAACGATTCCCTTCGAGCCCGGTTTCGAGCGCCAGCTCATCACAAATAGCATTTTCAACAAAGCTAATCGAATCGGCTTTAGCTGCCATCAGCTTCGTCAAATCAGTCGTTTTAACGATGCTGTCATTTCCATTGATATCTTGTAGTTTGTCATACCGGGTATAATCGGGTATTACATATTGAGCATTAGCAACCGCATTACCCGTACCACGTGCATGAATCCCAATAACATTATCGTACTTTTCGGCATTGAAAACGGTAATATAAGGAATCGCCCCTGCCACTTCCGTGGGGTTCACGCGCGATACGTTGCGTAGCGACTCGCCTTTCAAACCATATTTAAGCACAGCAAAAGCAAGCGACGGTTTTTCGGCGCGGTTTACAGCCTCGGCATATCGCAAATACAAAAGTGTTTTGCGATACAACATGATATTGCCATCGACATATTTCGAAATAGCTAATAATCTATTCTGAGATTCCAATGGTAAATCAGAGATATCTAAATTATTCGGAAGGACGGAAGGTGCAACTACTTTAAGCCGAAGATCGCCATTGTTGTATTTTGCCGGATTTGTACCTTCTCTTAGACAATAAATTTGAGCATCGGAAATATCCTTATAACTTTCGGAAATCACAATTTGATTGTTCCTGCTCAAAGCGCTCAATTGACTAACGGTGCCGTCATAAGTAGTTTGAGCCATACTTATGATAGAGAACAATTCAGAATTGCTCGAAGCGGTCATAAAAATTTGAGACCACGAATCTACGGTACCTAAAAAACTGTCGTTATACCAAGTAACTACATTGTTCGGACTTATTGCCGATTCGGATCCATCAATCAGGCGAGCGTAATACGTTGCCGCCATTTCATAGTCTGCTTTGCTATGCGTAAAGCTTGCTCTCCACAAATAAAGGTCGCCGAGTAAAAACCGGGTGTTAATAAACAGATAACGACTTGACACACCTCCGGTAGAACCATATCCTGGCAGTTCGATATTTGTCAATGGATTTGTGCTTTCCAGATCCGGGATCAATTTGTTAATCAACTCTTCAGGGTTCATTTCGGGATAAGATTTACCCAAATCATCAACAGTGAGAATTGGCTCCTCAATATAGCGTACTTTACCATAATTGAGCGCTAATTGGAAATAAGTCCAAGCGCGAACAGATTTCACGGCGTTATACTCGCGTAAGAACGACTTTTGACCTCTCACAGCCATATTCGTATCGGCGTGAGCTAAGAAATAGTTGCAGTTGTTGATAATCGCGTAGAAATCTTTGGTGTCGGCGTATGGACTTGAAGCATCTACGGTGTGATTACTCAGATTTCGCAAATCGTTTTGAGAACTCGCAGTAACGTCAAGCAAATCTGCTCTCAATTCGCCCATCAACACATATTTGTCGCCAAGTTCCTGTACTTTTTTAAGAATACCCAATACCGAGTAAACAGTATCGTTGGGTGATGTTAGCTGATTATCTTCAGCCAGCATGTATCTGTTGGTTTTGGTGCTCATGAAATCCTCGCAAGAAACAGCCGAGAAAAGGATGCCCGACAAAACCATTACTTTTAATATTGAAAATATCTTGTTCATATTGATGTATTATTATCGAATGATTGATTATAGATAAACTTTGAACCCTGCATTGAAGCTTTTGCTTTGAGGCGCCAAGCCTATGTCAATACCACGATAGTATATATTATTGCCTGCCGCAAATTCAGGATCCGCACCCAAATACTTGGTGAGTGTAAGCAAGTTATTAGCGGACGCCCAAACGGTTACTCCTTGCAAGAAGCTAAGTTTACCTGTAGGTATGTCGTACGCAAGCTCTACATTACGCAAACGGATGTACGAACCATCTTCAACCCAGCGGTCGGAGAAACGGTTGTTTTCCATTGGGTCGCCATAAGTGGAGCGTGGGATCGATGTTTTCTGTCCTTCGGTGAGCCAGCGGTTATTCATTGCCGTTGTTTGATTGTAGAAGGTACTTCCACTTTCCACTTGTGAGCGCATGTAGTTATACACATCGTTGCCATAAGAATAATTGAACATCACATTCAACGACAATCGTTTGTATTTGAAGCCGGCGTTGAAAGACCCATAGAAATCGGGATTTGTATTTCCTATTACTTCTTTATCTTTCTCGTCAATCACTTTATTGCCATCTAAATCAACAAACTTCACATCACCCGCTCCGAATGGTGTAAGCGAGCCATTACTTTCTTTTTTGCTTAGTCCTGCTTGTGCCGCATCGGCTGCTGTGGCAAAAACGCCATCAGTTTTATATCCCCAAAGCTGACCAAAAGGTTGACCAACCGCGGTGAGCACCTCGGCGCCATAAACTTTAGTCATATAATCACCATCGGCAAGAGCAGTAATTTTATTAGAATAATTGGCGATAGAAGCGCCAAGTGTCATATTAAAATCTTTCGTACGGATTATCTGCGCATTCAATGCGGCTTCAAATCCTATATTTTGTAATTTACCATCGTTAGTCCAATAGTTAGCGATACCACTGAATGAATCAAGGTTTTTCAACACAAGAAGATTGTTGGTATTGCTTTTGAACAAATCAACGCTTACCTGTACTCTATCTTTCAGGATACTTGCTTCAATTCCAGCATTCACCTTAGTTACCGTTTCCCATTGAATTGCGGGATTGGCAATGTTGTTTATTTCAATACCGGTTGCATTTGCATTGAATTTAACAGCTTTGAAATAGCTGCGGGCAGCGGTACTTTCAATTCCATCATTGCCAGTCATGCCTATTCCCGCACGAAGTTTCAACGAGTTGATGGCAGAGATATTTTGCATAAAATCTTCGGAACTTACAAGCCACGCAAGATTAAGTGAAGGGAACACCGCCCAGCTAACACCCAATAAATTAAGTCCCGACTTAGTTTGATTTCCAAAGCGTGAACTTGTTTCAATGTTTAGAGCCGCTTCTGCAAAGTAGCGGTCTTTGAACCCATAATTGAACAAGCCATAATAACTTAGCAACTTATACGGGTCATCAACACCTTTTACTGTTTTATACTGAAGTGAACCCGACATTTCTCGTACCTGGTCACTACCCGTATTGTGTCCTTCGGCATACTCCATTTTATATTCATTGTTCACATAGCGTACACCGGCATTCAATTCATAATCATGTTCATTAGCAGCTTTCTTCCAGTTTACACGCGTGTCGCTCAATATGGAAGTTTGACGCGCGAATTGTGTCTTCACATAGTTCTTAGAGATCACATCATTGTTGAAATCAATATAAGGAGCAACTCCATACATTGGACTAAACATATTTTCCGACAAATTGACTAAAGAATAAGCAAAGCGCGAAGTAATATTCAGATTTTTATTGAACTCAAATTTCGGAACAACCGAAAGATTGAAGTTGGTTTGCTGAGAATGACCCGAACCATATTCGAGTACCGCATACGGATTGGCAACACTCATGAAATCATAGTCGTCCAATTTTGTAGTCAGTTCGCGATTGGCACTATATTGATATGGATTGAGAAATGGCGACTTAACCAATGACAAGAAACCGGGAGAATTTACCTGGCTGTTTTGAACTTCAGCTATTCCATCATTTCGCAACTTACGATTCGCTTGCAGATAGGATATGTCAAAGATAGTGCTGATTTTATCCGACAGCGTAATGTCTGAATTAAAGCGCGCGTTGATACGGCTAAAATCATTTTTGGTCAACGTACTCGCAGCATTTGTCATACCGATGGAGAGGTTGTAAAGCGCGATATCATCACCACCGTTTACTGCCACATTATATGACTGTGTAGTTCCGTTTCTATAGATACCATCCGTCCAGTCTGTTTCATTATTATACTTGTTGTAATAAATAAACGAAGGGTCGGTATTGAGGAAGAACTGGTCTTTTAGTTTCTTTTGAGCTGTTGGGTCTTTCAACAAATCACTTAAATAAACCCGATATTGACTTGCATTCATCATCGGAGTGAGCTGCGGACGTGTGGTATAACCTAACAATCCCGAAACCGTAATCTTTGTAGCCATGCTTCGACCACGGTTCGTGGTGATGAGTATAACTCCATTACCGCCTTTGCTCCCATACATAGAGGTTCCGTCTTTCAACACACTTACGCTTTCTACATCATTCACATCAATACCTGAAATTGGATTGAAGTAATTGCCTAAATGAAGCGATGATCTTTCATACTGATTGTCCGAAATCACACCATCAATAACTACCAAAGGTTGGTTCGATGAATTGATAGAATTGATTCCACGAATTAACATTGAAGAACCTGCGGCAGGTACTCCTGAATTGACATTCATCAATATCTGCCCCGACATTTTATCGCGAAGCAATCCATCCACAACGATGGCAGGTTGATTCTGTGGTTCGAACGAGCGCATTGAATTTGCTACCGATCTTTTTCTTTTATCGCCGAAAATTGCATTTTCACGCGCATAATAGTTTTCGAAGCTTTCGGGATAAATTTCAATATTTTTGTTTTTATCACCTTCATACACCGATACTTCAATCTCATCATATCCGGGAGCCGAAATAATCAGGGTATGGATAAATGAAGGCAATTTTATGGCAAAATTACCTTGTTCGTCGGTCATTGCCGAGAATCGTTGATCGATGGTACGCACTCGTACACCTGCAACGGGTTTGTTCGTAGTAATATCAGTTATCTGCCCGTTCAATGTTTCCGTAGGTACAGTTACTTTCGATTTTGCAGCAGGCGTTGTCTGAGCTGTCAATTGAACCGTGCACCCAAGTATTACTACCAATGAGGTCCATTTAAGAATATTAGATATTCTGTTTTTCACTGTTGAAATTTTCATAATAATATATTAATGAGCTGGTTCAAAAATTACACAATCGATTAATAAATCACGGGTATGGGTTGAAGTCTCCTTTGAAGCGACATTACTTGTTACCTTAAACTTCACCGTAGGAGTAATAAGCCCAACTTCGCAATAGGGTAAAACAACGTTAGAAGCAACCAATACTTTTGACAACTTCAGTGGATCCGTTTCATAGCTAAGTTTATTGTTATTATAGTCCACCGTTTTTAGTTTTCCCTTATCCTCCGACGTATAAGTCAATGAAAAGTTAAGCTTATTTGGTTTTGGATTATTAGGCGATTTCAATTTGTTTGGCAACATCACAACATAAATATTATATGCACCGCCTTGCTTAATAGTTCCATCCGTATTCAGTTGTCCCGAAAGTGTATTAGGCACATCAAAAGTAACGGTAGGGTTAACCGATGCCGTTGTTGGATTTACTTCAATGTAACGTTTCCCGGATACTGCGAATTCGATGTCCTGATAGTTACGTTCGAATATATTTGCCCAAGTGCTTATTCTTCCACTAGTTCGTTCCGCTTCAATCGTAATGGGGCGATGCCATGACTCCCAATCGAGGTAAGGAATCTCGTTTGTAACATAAACCATCCCGTTACTTGCTCTATCAATTTTGAAAGCATTGGCAAAAGGTTTGTAAAACTTTTTAATTGAAGATTCTCTTAAATACGTGTAACGATTATCTATATTATTCGAGATTAATGAGTCGTTTGTCATTTCTTGCACCGAATGGCTAAATACCAGGTCGCGTGTAAGGGCTAACATTGTATTCTTACGCTGTAGTGTATCAGCGGTGATTTTATTAGCCGGTGTATTGTAATAATAGTTATAATAATTTTGAATTTTAGCATACGAACTATTCCATGCCGTGTTGGTTGGAATCAACATGGAATACGTACTGTCTTCGCTATTAATTTCACCTAAACGAGTAAACATCTGGTTGTAATTATAAATCACAGAATCGAGATATACAATCTGACCATTGTCATTAACTCCGCCGGGAATACTCTTTGCTTCATCAAACACAATTTTATTGTACGAAAAGAAAAAGCTACGTATTGAGTCAAGATCTTCAGTTTTAGAAATATACTCCCATATATTTCTGAAAAACGGCACTTGCGTACTAATCACATGAATAAGCGCGTTCGATGCTACTATGTTGTTTTTGACTGTTTTGGCGTCTCCAATATAGTACTCGCTATTCAGATTTTTAAAATTAAGTTGTTTTTTATTCATCAACAAAATTCTCGATTCTTTGGTGCCGGAAGCCGGATAACTGAATCGTGAAACATGGTTCTGAACAAATTCTTTTAGTAACGCGTCTTTATCCACATTGGTGCTTGTGGTATCAAGGTTAGCAAGGGCTGAATTTTCGGGTACCCAAATCGTCAGCATTTGTGAGCTTGACAATACTTTATCGTAGCCGGTAACACGCGCTGCCCAGGCAAATTTTGAAAACTGCGGATCTGCTTTTATGGTTTCCCACGCGTTTTTATCCGAAACAACAGCTTGGTCGAGGTCGTAATGTTTTTTCCAATTTTCACTTTCACAGGAGCTTAACGCCACAGTTATCACCAAAAGCGTGAGCAGCAGTGAGCCAATATTTTTCAATTGTATTCTCATACTATTATTGTGTTTTATAATTATTATATTCTTTTTATTTAGCCTCATTTCTCTTACAATCAAATGTTTTATTAGTCTCTTGTTTCAGGCTCTCCCCCTATTGGGTCGTAAATCGTTTTTGGAACAAACTCGAAATAATCCATCATAGCTTGCGCTGTGGGGTTATCAAGCACCGAGCGGAAACGGATATAATGCGGCTCATAACTATCGAATGTGAAGGTACCTACAATTCGACGCATCGGATAGGGTTCTTCACGTAGTGGCTTTGAGTTCGATCCGATAACCACAGTTACCGGCGCATTCATAAATCCTCTGTTGCGCATTGCCTTATCAATTTCAACACCGTTGTCATCGGTTTCGGCGTCGGAGATCCAGCCTATTTTAACGTCAGTCTTTCGCATTCGCAGGTCAAGAGGTATTCCGATAGGTTTCCCGTCAACATAGAGTTGGGTAACGCTTCGTTGCGTATTACCGGAGTATCCAAAACGAAGTTCATACGTACCAGGAGGCACCGGTAGCAGACGCACTGTAAGGTCATACGTACCCAATCCCATCATCTCATCGCCCTGATAGTTATGCCATTGCCTGTCTTTACCGGCAAGATAAACAAAACGCGTATCTTTACTTTGTTTGATATATTTGAAATATCCCGGAGGTATTCCGTATCGGTCGCCACTGGAGTTCTTTTGCGTATTGGACAGTCGAAGGTTGTTGTTCATCATTTCGGGCATCAAAGAGGCAAAATCAAAGCGAATACGTGAGTTCTTCAACATATACTCTACTTCAGGAGTGTATAGCAGCATTTTATCGACATAATGCATCACACCGTTTACAGTTGTTTTCGAGCGATCGGTAACATATAGTTCGTTCATCGAGTTGGGGTTAATAAATGCCTTCATCCCGGCAATTAATCCTTTCGATTGGCTTTTGTTTGACAACTTCATGATACGATTACTATACATCGTTTCGACAAACTCATAAAGCTCAACGTTTTTTGCGGCGCTAACATCAAAGAAAAAAGTATTCGCATTGATGATTTTCTCAATCAAGTGATACGAAATATACTTATTCAAACTATGTTCACGGTTTGTGTAGTCGTCTTTCCCCACTCCTGCTCCCGATGGATACCATTGTTCTGCTTTTACCTTGAGGTCTTCGAGAGAGTTGATCCCATTTGCAGCAAGAAGCTGATCCGATTCAACAAAAGCTGTATATCCGAATTTTCGTGTTGGCGGACAAGGTATTGCATAGGTTTCATATTCATCTTTATAGCTATACAGCTCGGGGTCATATTGTTTATCTTCAATAAGCAATAATGAATCATTCATACCCGTAAGTTTCAGCGCGGCGCCGAATAGCTGTAAATCCGATTGTGCCATGATTAAATCGGGCAACTGCGCCATTGAAGGTGTTAGCAGTTTGTTGATGGTATGAATCACGCCGTTATACACCTCAATATCTTTTTCCATCACTTCCGATTCGCCATTCAGCAGAATTTTCAGCTTACCGGTGATACTATCGGTTGAGAATAGAATTTCAATCACACGGTCGTTCATGTTCACATTAGGAATTACGCCATCCGCAAGGTTTTCGGTTTTGTATTTCATGTTCACAATGTGGGTACGTGCGATGTAATTCACCTCTTCGTCCGTCAAACTTTCAAATTTGAAATTTGTTCCACGCGATTGATAATAGCTCTGTATCGCTTGATTGGTAGGGGCAAGACATGTATATTCGCCATAAGCGCTCAACATGCCTTTTAAGCCTGCTTTGTCCACAAATCGGAGATATTCACTGAAATTAACGCTATCTTTCTTCAGGTGCGAGTAAATCATCTCACCGGTGAAAGTAGTAACATAACGCTCATCAACTTCAGGCTTGCAACTAAACGCTGACAAGACCACAAACGTAATCAAGAATAATCTTACTACGTATTTGAATTTATATTTATTTTCTGAACTAATCATTTTTCAGTCGAATTATTTTTCATTTACATTAATTGAATTGCAATTATTTGTATCCGAAATTTATATGTATATTTTTAATTGAATTAATCTATCGATTCCGGTTCTCCACTTGTAGGCGCGTAAATGCTTTTAGGCACAAACTCAAAATAGTCCATCATGGCTTGCGCGTTTGGATTGTCGAGCACCGATCGGAAACGGATATAATGTGGTTCATAACTATCAAAAGTAAAGGTACCTACTACACGACGTAGCGCTTGCTCCGACTCGCGCAAAGGTTTCGAACTAGAAGTCCACACAATGGATGTAGGCGCATTCATATACCCTCTGTTGCGCATTGCCTTTGCTATTTCCACACCTGCATCATCGGTATCACTGTCCGGAATCCATCCAATTTTCGGATCTTTTTTAATAATTCGCAAATCGAGAGGAATCCCAACCGGTTTCCCATCAACATAAATTTGCGTTACACTTCGCGATGGATTTGCCGAATAGCCAAAACGTAGCTCATAAGTACCCGGAGGTACTGGCAACAAGCGCACGGTGAGGTCATAGTTACCCAGTCCCATCATCTCATCCCCCTGATAGTTTTGCCACATTTTGTCAATCCCCGCAAGGTAAATCATACGTGTATCTTTACTAACTTTGATATACTTAAAATAACCCGGAGGAATACCGTAGCGGTCGCCACTGGAGTTCTTTTGCGTATTGGATAGTCGAAGGTTGTTGTTCATCATTTCGGGCATCAACGATGTAAAATCGAAACGAATACGAGAGTTCTTGAACATGGACTCAACATCCGAAGTATAAAGCAGCACTTTATCCAAATAATGCATCACACCATTTACCGTAGTTTTCGAGCGGTCGGTAACAAATAACTCATTAGCTGAATTTGGATTGATGAAGGCTTTCGTTCCGGCGATTAAACCACGCGATTCGTTTTTATTCGACAACTTCATAATCCGGTGTTTGTACATCGTTTCAACAAATTCATAAATCTCAATATTTTTGGCCGCATTTGTATTAAAGAAAAATGTATTTGCATTAATTATCTTATCAACAAGGTGGTATGAAATGTATTTATTCAAACTATGTTCAGGATTGGTATAATCATCTTTACCAACACCCGCTCCTGAAGGATACCATTGTTCGGCTTTTGTTTTCAAATCCTCGATGGAGTTTATTCCATTTTCGGCGAGTACCTGGTCCGACTCAACAAAGGCGGTATATCCAAATTTTTTTGTAGGCGGTGCGGGAATCGTGTAGCTATTAAATTCGTCTTTATAGCTATAGAGCGTAGCGTCGTAAGATTTATCTTCAATTAGCAGCAACGAATCATTCAGCCCTGTGAGTTTCAAGGCGGCACCGAATATCTGTAAATCCGATTGCGCCATGATTAAATCGGGCAACTGCGCCATTGAAGGTGTAAGCAGTTTGTTGATGGTATGAATCACACCGTTATACACTTCAATGTCTTTCTCCACCACTTCCGATTCGCCATTCAGCAGAATCTGAAGTTTCCCGGTAACACTATCGGTAGAGAAGAAAATTTCAATCACGCGGTCATTCATGTTCACATTAGGAATTACGCCATCCGCAAGATTCTCGGTTTTGTATTTCATGTTCACAATGTGGGTGCGCGCGATGTAATTCACCTCTTCGTCCGTCAGACTTTCAAATTTGAAATTTGCTCCACGTGACTGATAATAGCTCTGAATCGCTTGATTGGTAGGGGCAAGACATGTATATTCACCATAAGCGCTCAACATGCCTTTCAATCCTGCTTTGTCCACAAATCGCAGATATTCGCTGAAATTAACGCTATCTTTCTTCAGGTGCGAATAAATCATCTCACCGGTAAAAGTAGTAACATAACGCTCATCAATTTCAGGATTGCAGCTTAGAGTCAATAGCGCAACTACTGCAATGAAAGCTAGTTTCTTAAGAAATGCAAGCATGGATATGTTATTATTTTTTTTCATGTTACTTAAATAAAATTTTCTGAAACAAAACAAATCAACACCTATTTAAATTTGGATTCATAATAGGGATTCTGTTTCAGATTCGGGTTTGCGGCAAGCTCATTTTCACTGATAGGGAAATAGAGCGCGTCCATTACTTTCATTTTACTTTTCACAAGGCTTTGATCTTGCGTCAATTTTCTTACCACAATGTCCACAAGACGATTGGTTTTTCCATCGCGACGCGCCATGCGCATCAAGTCGAACCAACGTTTACCTTCGAACAACAATTCACGCTGACGTTCAAGCAATACCAGTTTCTCCATTTTATCTTTATCGCTAAACTCGGCAAGCGACAAAGTATCCGTCAAGGTAGGATTAGAGCGCATGTAGGTGGTATTAACAAGATGAATGGCAGGGGCAAATTGCTGCATCTGTACCAATGCTTCAGCTTTCATCAACATCACATCCGTGAGGCGATACACAATCCAGTTTGCCGGATTACTATTATAATAGCGATAACTATAGGTACTCTTAGTTCCTTCAGAATTTTCCATGCGATCTAAGCCCGCATACTTAAAAATGCTATAAATATTATTCGCCGATTTATCGGTAATATAGTCCTTGCGACGCACGTCTGTTATTTTGGGCGAATTTACAAATATCTCATTTTCGGTAGTTGCTGCAAATATTTCCGGTACTACAAATAATCCAAACGGATCATCAGAACTTCCATAAAATTGATTAATCACCCGATTCGGATTGTTGTTTGCGGCAGAAAACTGAAATTCAAAAATACTTTCGGTAGAGTTTTTCATACCAAAAATCCTAAAATAAGGTTCATCATCCGCTTCAATCAATTTCAATGTAGGGTCTTGAATTACTTTATCGCAATACGATACGCACTCGGCATATTTATTACGCCAAAGATATATATCGGCAAGCAAGGCGCGAACCGCAGTTTTCGTAATACGACCTTTGTTCGACGCAGTACTGCCAAATCGAGACAGCGCCCATCCTTCCGCTTTAATCAAATCAGCTTCCAATTGGTCAAGCACCCCGTTTTCAGAACTTTTGGCGATATTGTAATCCTGACGGTCGGTAAGCGACGCCTCGGTAATCAAAGGAACTTCGCCAAAGGTGCGAACCAGATAGAAGTAAGCCAAGGCACGGAGCGTAAGCACTTCAGCCATTTTAGCATTCAATTGCGACTGCGTAAAATTCGGGTCAATTTTAAACGCATCCGGAGCTTTTGCCAACACCAGGTTGCAGTAGTTAATTATCTTATAGAAACCCGACCAATTGGAATAGGGATTAGTAGGGAGTATGTTCGCTTCAATTATTTTTTTCAAGTCAGTATTAGTGCTATACCCCATAATCATATTATCCGAACGGAGTTCGCCATACACAATCATTCTGTTTAACACCACATCGCTTCTGAGGCTTCCATCACTATTGAGGCCATCTTCTACAAAAGCACGATAACAAGTAGCTACCACAGCTTCTACGTCAGACTCCAATTTCCAATAGTCATCCGACACAACCTTTCCGTCAGGTTCTATCGAAAGCCAATCGGTGCACGAAGCAAGTAATGACATTACCGCAACAATCGTAAATAATTTCAAATATTTCATTTTATTAGAACTGTTTTATTAGTTGATGGTGATATTAATTAAAAGTTGACAGAAACACCTGCGGTAAACGAGCGTGAGCGTGGTGTCTGACTGTTATCGGTACTCACACCAAACGAGCCATAACCAACTTCGGGGTCAACACCTGAGTATTTTGTCATGGTGAACAGGTTATTTACTGTTAGATAAAGTGTCAGTTGTGTTAAGTGATAGGGCTTCAATAGTTTTGGGTCGAATCCATAGTTTACTTGCAGATTCTTTATACGAAAGAACGATCCATCCTCCACATACCTATCGCTGCCTAACCAGTTGTAGCCACTTTTATAAAGCGCACGCGGCATATCCGTATCATCGCCGTCTTTACGCCAACGCCAGTTTACGCTTGCTGCCTGGTTGTTGTTGCTATACATGTTTTCGGCATTCATGCGCGCCATGTTTACGACTTTATTACCTACACGGAAGTTTGAAAATACATTGGCCGAAAGTCGTTTATAGGCGAATTTCAGATTCAAACCACCATTGAAATATGGATTGGAGTTACCAAGATAAACAATATCCAATTCGTTGATATTACCATCGTTGTTGATATCTTCATACATGGCGTCACCACCTTTGAACTTGTATTCTGCCGGTTCGCCTGCCGCAAAAGTCATCCGAACCGGTTTGCCGAGCGCGTCGCGGATAATTGCGCCATTTTCGTCTATCGCAAATGGGCTTTTGCCTTCTCTTCCCGGTTCATATTCGTTGTATTGATACACACCTTTGTAACGGAATCCATAAATAGAGCCAAAAGAATTGTGTGTTTGCAAACGCGACAGATAACTACCATTGCTATAATTAAACTTTTTGTTGTAGCTATCAAGGATGCTTTGTTTCAGTTCGATGATGGTATTGGTAGTATTGGAGAAGTTGACCGAAGCGCTCACGGAGAAATCACCTACTTTCAGGAATTTATTCGCGTTGAAGTTGAAATCCCAACCCACATTATCCATTGTTCCGGCATTCTGATAGCTGAACGAACCGAAACCGGAGCTTGAAGGAATGCTTAGATTTGCAAACAACATATCTTCTGTGCGTTTGAAGTAGTAGTTGAAATCCATGGTATAAGTATCGTCAAGGAAACCCAAGTCGATACCGTAGTTATAAGAGCTTACGCGCTCCCAACGCAAGTCGGCAAGCTGAATATTGTCAGGGCGAATGGTTGGAACTCCGGCATAGCTACCGTAGGCAGAATATATGCTGTAGAATAAATGCTCGGCTCCTGGTTGATTACCCGTGATACCCCAACTTGGACGAAGTTTGAAAGTACTCAGCCAATCGTTGGAGAAATCCATGAATTTTTCATCGGCGATATTCCAAGCGAGCGAAACACCGGGGAAAGTTCCCCATTTGCGATTGTCGCCAAACTTGGTACTACCATCGCGACGCAGCGTAATGTCTGCCACATACCTGTCGAGCAACACGTAGTGTCCCATAAACATATACGCCATCCAGCGTCCTTCGCCCGGACCTGTGCCAAACTTGCTTACATATCCACCAGCAGTGGAGCCGGTAATAGTTCCGGTAGGGCTTCCGTAGGAATCGATAGATTGATATCGCGAATTGTGCATACCAAGCTGGAATGAACCATAAAGCATCAAAGCATGAGTTTTGTTTTCGAACTTGGGCGACCAGGTAATATTATTGTCGGTAGATACGGACAAATTCCGGTTGTCGTTTGAACTTGAGCTATTCACATCTCCTCCGTCCCAGTTGGATACGGTCAGTTCTTTTGGCAAAAAAGAGTAAGTGCTACCGTTGTTCACATCAAACGAAACATAGGCTTTGTATCGAAGCATGGAAACGTTCGGATCGAGCAAGTCATACTGAATACGGAAGACCGGTAGTATCCGCACCGAACGAGTGAGTTTGGATGCCAGATAAGCCGAAGCCACCGGATTACGAAGTGATTTCTGGTTACCATCACCATTAAATGCTGACGAAGCGTTACGTAACATTTTATAATATCTGTCGGTATCATTTCCATCAGCATCTTGAGCAAAAATGGAGAGATTAGGCATTTTCTTGTAAGCTATCCCAAGCAATCCATCGTAGTTTTGTTTGTTGTTCGTATCGGTGAACGAAAAATCCGCGGCGAATTTAATCCGATCGGAAACCTGATAATCCAGGTTAATGCGGGTTGAAAAACGTTTTAGATTTTGTCCGATAATAGAGCCTGATTGATCATAATATCCTCCGGAAACAAGGAATTTGGCACGGTCGCCACCACCGGAAATTTGCACATAATGGTCATTCGTGCTTCCAAACTTGGTAACAGCGCTAACCCAGTCCGTATTGTTGTTATAATTTTCAAATTCTGAGAATGAACGGTCGTAGTTCAGCTCACGAATATTGGCGGTACCATCACTTTGAGCCGGGTTGAAGTAAGATTCTTTAAGCAACATGGTGTAGTCATCACCGCTCAACATATTCATACCGCGAGGCTGAACTGCCCCTGAGAAACGATACGAGTACTGAACTTTGGTTTTTCCTTTTATACCTTTCTTAGTAACAATGGAGATTACACCATTGGCGCCTCGCGAACCCCAAACAGCCGTAGAAGCGGCATCTTTCAATACAGTAATGCTCTCAATGTCATCTACGTTCACACTCAGGAGGTCGGCAAACTGTTCTTGATTTGCAGTAGCAAACTCAAAATTGGCGGCTGCCGGTGTGTCAAAGATTACACCATTCAGCACGATAAGCGGTTCAGAACTTGAGTTAATGGATGTGATACCACGAATACGCATGGAGCTTCCGCTTCCGGCGTCGCCGGAGCTTGCCACCACATCGAGACCCGAAATACGTCCTTGTAGCGCGTCATCTACCGATGCTACCGATAGTCCTTCAAAGTCTTTGGAGCTAATGGTTTGCATGGCGGTTGATATTTCACGCGTAGGGATATCGAGCGTACCGCTATTGGTTGTTTTTCGTGCAGTAACCACAACGTCTTTGATGGTCATCGCGTCTTCAAGTAAAACATCGAAAACGGTTTGATTACCCATCTTTATGGTTTGGGTGTTGTATCCGATATAAGAAATGCGAAGCTTGTTGGCACGATTTTTCACTTTCAAGGAAAACTCTCCGTTGAAGTCAGTAACCGCGGTTGACAAAATACGGTTGTTGGCATCAAGCTCCACAACACTGGCGCCAATAATGTCTCCATCAAGATCGGAATGGACTTTACCCCGGATTAAATTCGCGTCTTGCGCCTGCATGGCTACAGCACAAAATGTTATCACAAACAGGATAAGTATTCTGTTTACTAATTCCTTCATATATTAATTTATTTTACTGTTCGGTTGGTAATGACTTTTTTTCTTTTAGCTTTTGAGCGATCTGTCAGCTGTTTCATTTTTCGGAGTATCTGGCTATCATAGAGCAACACATTGTCAATCTGATGGATTACCGCCCACGAAGATGTTTCGATCAAAGTCGCTTTCTCCCTGTCCGGATTATTGAATTTGTAATCGCGAGCCATGATGTTATACTTTCCATCCGTTTTTACTCTGGCTGTGGTATTGGCAGCTGTTTTCAGCACCAATCCGCCCGGCGTAAGTTCTGTGTTCAATTTATAGTAAGCTTTGTTACCTGTGAGCGTATAAGCGGCTGTTTCGTATTCATTTTTCTTAGTAGTCGCACCATCAACATACAATGAGTTATCTTGGAAGTGATATTTCAAGAAGTTATTGAGCAGAATTGTCATAGAGTCTTTCAATTGCTGATCGGTTTCCGCTTTGATAATTTCCCAAGTAGGAAGCCCTTTGGCTATCGCGCTTTCAACCGCCTCATTCGTTGGCACATACACCGAATAGTGATAGGTATTGAAGAACTTCACGTTGTAGTCCATACCCACATATTTTTTATCGGAATAGAAAATATCGTATTTGTTACCTGCTGCCGGATTTGCCTGATCGTCGCCTTGAAGCAATTTGAAGAACTCGCTAAACTCGTCGTCATTTCTCAGAATGTTATATACCGAACGATAAGGTGGTAAAAGCGGCGAGTCAACAAGGTAAGTTTTACCGTTACCGCGTCCGTTGGTAGCTTTGGTTTGGTCATACACTTTGTGGATTTGTGAGAATTTGTCGTCCTCAATGTTTCCTCCACCCATCAATGTATTTAAGTGTCCGTTTTTACCTACTTTAATCTGGCCGCCACCTTTGGTGCGATAATAGAGTTTGCCATCTTCAATGTCGCCTACTACAATGTGGTAGTCGAGCATGTCGTCCATTCGGTTGTTAATTTCGGCAGCTGTCGCCTTGCGAATCGAGTCGCCTATTTCATTCGTCTCAATATTGTATTTATACACCACCGCCTCCACAGCGTTTGGAGCTTTAAACTTGAACTTTAGCACTTCAGGTTGTGCTTTTGCAAAAGAAACCGGGTCAACATATACGAATCCATTGCCGTTATTGCTAAACAAATCGGGTCGGTCGTAAGGCACGATAAAGCTATAATGGCTATCCATCGAAAGCAGATAAGCGTCGAACTGACGCGTCTTAACACCCCAGTTAAAAATCTTGGTATAGTCGTTGATCATTACAGGCGCTGTAACGGCAACATACGATGCCGGGGCATAAATTTTATTGGTAACATACACCACACCATTGTTGGCAACATAGGTTTTCACTAAATCACCTTTTGAAATACCCATGGACTCTTTACCATCGTCAAGGATTTCGCTAAACTTAGAGGGTACCGTGCCGTTGAACGAAGGTTTCATGTGATTGCGAAGCAAATCGTCGAGCACATCGTTGGGGATACTATCGATGGTTTTATACTTTTCGATAAGGAACTTACCTCCACCATTGAAGAAGAAATTCTGAATTGCCTGATTGGTAGGTACAAACATCGCCCC
The DNA here is from genome assembly GCA_964568675.1 of uncultured Paludibacter sp. GTDB lineage: Bacteria > Bacteroidota > Bacteroidia > Bacteroidales > Paludibacteraceae > UPXZ01. The sequence continues at coordinate 2,086 of CAZMQV010000045.1, read as the reverse complement.
CATATCTACTTGCATACTCGATCCAAGTGTATATGTATTCCATCCCGGATCAAATTCAAGATAACCGGCTTGCACCTGACCCTTCGGGTTGGATAGATTGGGTTGTCCAAGCGTTGATCTTTCGGCAAAATAACTTTTCACAAAGATTGAATCATTAAACGATGGATTAATATCTTTATAGGCTCTGGTAGCAGTGGCGCTATAATATGGAGCGGAAAAGCGTTCGAGAATAGCGCTAAACTGTTGTGTTTCCGGAGATATGCGAATCAGCTCGGCCATATTAGCCGGTGGAATCATCACTTCTTCCAGAATATTGATATATCCATTCTTGCAAGTGATGTCGCGGGCTATGATTTTAACTCCGAAAATATGCGCGTCGTTTTTTTCGCGTTGCTTGCCGTTGAAGAGCGCGCTAAAATCATCATTCGATATTCCTTTGAAATCCATTTGACGCTGTAGGAAATGCAACATGGGTATCGCGGTAGCATCTTTCAGCAAATACAAACCCTTATCGCGGAATCGATCCCAATTCGAATTTTTGGGCAACGCGTCCGGCTTTTCAAAAGGGATGGAATCTAAAGTAGAAATAGCGGTAGTACGACGCAATGCCTGACCCTCAACCGGGCCTACCGTATTTGACATTAATTCCACGAGAAAGGCATTGTTGATCATCGAAGAGTTCAGAATCAGTTTTTTCTGAGCAATTGTGAATCCTTCGTAAGATTTTACTCCCCAGGGATTCGAAGCATAAAAACGTTCGAAAGCCTTATCGTCGGCTACAAAAAGAGTTTTACTACCGGTTTTACGAAGCACCTCGTCATATTCTATATCGTTTATCAAACGAATAAATGTAGCGAACTCATGCTTGGTCCCTTTGTCGTCGGTATATCCTTGTTCCAACTGTTCGTAAATACTTTCACCCAACCAAGCCGGCTTGTGTGTTGATAAATACTCAAAATCGTTGGTACAAGCATTGAAGAGCAGCGCTACGAATAGCACGCTCAACAGCTTAATATACCGTGTTGATTGACTTAATGATGGTTTTTTTTCCATACTAAATTAAATGTCTCTGTATTTGGTGGTTAATAAAGCTATATTCTCTGAAATAAATTGCTTAGTAATTGAGGATAGAAATGAATGAATATTTATTCGACATAATCAATTCATTCAATTGATATGATAGTGATTTTGGTTTCGTAAAAAGTAGTTTTTCATTTGTTCTCATCGTATTCTCTTTCTTAAGGTTATATTTTATCTTCATGTGATTTTGTTTCAATAGTCAATTGAAATATGGGAATTATGACACATTTCAATATTTAATAAATAATTTTATTATTCGTTTGTAGCATACCCGAACTGCTTTTCATCGACATCTAATTTTCAATTATCGGTATTAATTCTACTTAATTCGATTATGAACCGCTCCTGGCATACATTAAAACGCGACAAAGATACTAAATTTATTACATTTGTCAATGAAATATCAGAAATAATATGAAATAATCTTGGATTTAACTTTTTAGTTATCAAATACAAACAGATGTGGCGATGTAATACTTGCCTGTGACTGATGCGATAGTTATAAACTCACGAAGCCCAAGCAAGTATCACACAATATCCGTCATGCTTCGCCTACTCCTAAAGTCAAATCACCAACTGAGATATCCTCATCGCAATAACCAAACCCCAAAATTTATACTTATAATATTGATTCTACAGCAGTGCGAAATGGTTTTGTAAGTTTACATTTCTATTTCTACAAATGTAAGAATAGTTTTGTATCGAAACAATTCTATTTCAACTAAAGTCAGAATAGTTTTGTATCGAAACATTTCTATTTCAAACTAAGTTAGAATAGTTTTGTATCAAAACATTGTGTGTTTGATGATGTTTAAACTAATATTGTATCGATACATTTCTATTTCTACAAAAATTTGTGGTGTTTGTATCGAAACATTTTTATTTCAAACAAAGTTAGAATGGTTTTGTATCGATACATTTCTATTTCTACAAATATTGTGGTGTTTGTAACGAAACATTGTGTGGTTATTGAAGTTTAAAATGGTTTTGTATCGAAACATTGTGT
>CAZMQV010000044.1:0-27920 GCA_964568675.1 uncultured Paludibacter sp. | reverse complement strand
CAATACAACTCGAAAAGCTCATCAATACAACTCAAAAGCTTATCAATACAACTCGGAAAGCTTATCAATACAACTCGAAAAGCTTATCAATACAACTCAAAAGCTTATCAATACAACTCGAAAAGCTTATCAATACAACTCGGAAAGCTTATCAATACAACTCGAAAGCTCATCAATACAACTCGGAAAGCTTATCACCCCAACTCGAAAAGCATATCAATACAACTCGGAAAGCATATCAATACAACTCGAAAACAGTCATATTCCTCTTTCGGCAATTGGATAAGTTTTTAATTGAACTCCATTCATATCATAAACATAAATTGAAACATTTGTAATTGTTGCCGGAAGGTAATAGCCTATCGTGGTAGATGTGTTGAATGGATTTGGAGCGTTTTGATCTAAAACCGGGTAGGTGAGTGCGGCTGTTTCTTTCGGCTCAGTTGATGTAGCGCCAACTTTCTTCACTCCCGAGTTATTGCCGTAATAAACTAATTTTAGAGCTTCAATCTCTGCTTTTTGTTCTTTAAGTGCCTCGACAAGTAAAGGAATTATTCCCGTATAATTTACATAATAATATCCGAGTGTATCTTGGTTTACTAATTCGGGATATATTTCTTTGAGTTCTTGTGCAAGAAAGCCAAATTCCGATGTCTCTTTTCGAGCTTTTTTCGCTGTTTGTGGAAAGTTCTTACCTGGTATCGAGCTGCCATCGGAGAGTTTTTGTTCAGAAAATTTCAGTTGGTCTTCCGGTGAGTGTTTTTTATAAGATTTACCATTTAATTTATACAAACTTTCAATTTTGTCGGTCAGGGGTTTTATATCGTTTTTTAATCTTTCATCCGAAGTTAATAGTACATCATTTGCATATATCCCACCATTAACATCAAGACAAATACCTGAATGTGTTGGTGCTTTCCCTATACCAACACCATTTGAAGGGTTGATAAAAAGATAGTAGTTGCAAAAATCGCCACCAACAGAAGTTTCTCTAACAGCGCTTGGCCACGGTTTCCAGATATTTAAATTCTCCCCCTAAACTTCAATTGCCCACTTGCCATTATCATAATCTTGATAAGGAGCTCCACCTGGTGATGTACCCATATAAATATTTGAATACCCGGTATATCCTGTCCAAATAGAGCCATTGGAGCTAACTTTTAGTTGTGCATTGACACTCGCTGAAATAATTAACGCCAAAAATAAAAATACTTTTTTTTCTTGTTTTCATAAATTTAGTGTTTTGTGAATACTTTAGTGTGCTACATTGTAGTATTCCGATTGTAAACGAATTTTATAGTTAAGCACATTATTTGAGAAATAAATAGTTGCTGTTTTTCGAGTGTTTAGTGTATTTTTTTTACGCTTATTTGGATTTTTACTTTCCTTCAAAATCTAAATGTCTTCATTAACTTAGCTTGCATTCATAGTTTTGTTTTTTTTGGCTTGCTACCAACGCATTGCTATAGGAACTCTAAGTTGGGTATGGGAACTTGATGTGGACGAATGTCGCGTTTATATTTTTTCTTTATTTGAATTATGGTGTTGAAATTCAACGCCTTTAAGTTTATTCAAATATAGCAAATGTTCTCATACACTACTCTTATTCCTATTTATACAGTTGTGTTTTTTTTAAGTTTAAGACTCCAAAGGTATTAAAAAGTTTTCAATGATATTATGATTTATTCTAAATATTTAATCTGTCCAACGGACTTTTTTTTACCCAAATTCTATGTAGTTATGTGAGTGTATTTCTCGGTTGTTTTAGCTCTCGAATGACCTTACAAACTCTGAATATATCGTATTGCAGTTCCGGCATCGAGTAGGTGTGTGGCAAGTGAGTAACGCGACGTATGTACACACCATTCTTATTTCCTGTCAATGTTTAAAAATACGCAAAAATGATGGTTTATTATTGGCTATCTCTAATTTTCTTAGCATCTTTGCATACTTAAATAAATGTGTAATATTATAGTAAACTCGTATGAAAAAAATCTTTGGCGTATTCTTGTTGGCAGCTGTGGTGATGGCAGGTGCAACTTCGTGTAAATCAAAACAAAAAGTAGTGAATATTTCTGGAGCTGAAATTGAAGCAGCTGAAAAGAAAACAGAACCTAAAACCACACAGGTGGTGAAAGCCGAAACAATTACTCCGGCTAATGAGGTTACTCGCGGCGAACGCTTTGATATGGCAGAAGGTGAAGTGAAAAATGACGCTTTCTATCGTAAGTTTCACGTTGTAGTGGGAAGTTTCGGTGTTCGCGACAATGCTAAAAACTTGCAGAGTACCTTAAATAGCGAAGGTAACAACGCTTTAGTGGTTGTGAATGAGCAAGGTATGTATCGTGTGTTAATCGCATCGTATGATGACTACACGGCAGCTCGCACTCGAATCACCCAAATCAGTACCCGATTCCCCGATGCTTGGGTGCTTCGTCAGAAATAATCCATTAACGAAGAATATACAAACGACTTTGTATGCTTACAAGGTCGTTTGCATTTTAAATTATACAAAAAATATTATTTATGGCGCTTGTTTATTTGGGGCTTGGCTCTAATTTGGGCAACAAAGCTCAAAATATTAACGTTGCAATTAAGCGGATTGAACTTGAAATTGGTCAACTATGGCTTCAATCAGCTTGTTATGAAAGCATGCCTTGGGGCTATGATTCTGAACACGCATATTTAAATGCAGCTATCCTTGTCAATGCTACACTTGCACCTCTTGATTTGCTCGAAAAATTGAAGCAAATAGAAGTGGAAATGGGGCGGGTGAAAACTTGTGTGGACGGATATGAAGATAGGATTATCGATATTGACATATTGTTTTATGATAATCAAATAATTAATGCGCCAGCATTGACGGTGCCACATCCTTTGCTTCATAAACGCGATTTTGTGCTGATACCTTTATCGGAGATTGCTCCGAAACTATTGCACCCGGTGCTGAACGAAACGATAGCTTCGTTGAAAATCAAACTGCTGAGTCCGGAGAGTGGAAGCGAACGGTATGCTAATATTCCTAAGCGTTACGCCACGCCGGTAAAAAGATTTTGTCAGACACTCGATTTGAGAAATGACCCGGACTTGATAGCGCGGTATAAAGAAATGCACTCCAAAGAGATGATTTGGAAAGAAATCCCTCAAGGAATCAAAGACGCCGGTATTCTCGAAATGGAGATATACCTATTGGGTAACAAGCTGTTTATGATACTCGAAACTCCCGTTGACTTCAATTGGGATACCGCTTTTGCCAAGTTAAATTCACTCCCGCGTCAGCAAGAGTGGGAGGACTTTATGGCTGTGTTTCAACAAACAGACTCCGGGGCAGGTTCGTCGGATAAATGGAAACTGATGGAACGAATTTTTCAACTTAATGGTTAAACTATTCGTCAGCCGGTTCTGTTATATCGGCGTTGTGATACTCTTCAAGTATTTCCTTGGAGCGCTCTACATCTGCTTCGAATACCATTAGTTCTATTCCACGTTCTTTTTCATCGAATATCGGATACAATCCGGTACTGATGCCGTCGTTGCAGATACATTCTATGCCATTTTCCTTGAGAACTTCCATGTCTATTTCAGCCTTAAGTACTGTGTCGTAGAATTTTACAGTAACTAATTTTTCTTCTTTCATGGGATTGTGTTTTTTTTGTATTCTTGTTAATATTGTAACATCATATTGTGCTGTTTTGTTTTATAAATTTAAATTGAAATGTCATTTTACTCAAAACATCGATCGCAGATAAAGACCATACGCCGTAAAACGGTGTTGTTAATTCTTTTTCCGCCCTTACTCCTTCTAATCCAGATTTTCAGGATTATGCCAATATCGCTTGTACGCGCTTTTTCCAATTTTGTTGGGAAAAAATTTTATCAACTTGCCACCAAGTCGCGAACCTGGGCGTTGAACAATCTCGAAAAAGTTTACGGCGACAAACTCTCGGACGAAGAGCGGATTCGTATTGCCAAAATGAGTTTTATTTCCGTCATAACCGGTTTCTTTGATTATATGGCTTATTCGCATGTGAAATCGCCAAATCGTTACTTCAAATTAATACAAGTGCAAGGTGAAGAACATCTTCGTGCTGCCTACAACCGCGGTAAAGGAGTGTTGTGCTTGATGCCTCACATGAGTTCGTGGGAGTTTGCTGCCATCACGCCACCGATGCTGGGTTATGAAACTACGGCTGCAAGCAAGTCGATGAAAATGGCGCTTTTGGAGAAACTGATGGTGAGGCTTCGGGGAAGCCGGGGAATGAAGAATATTACCCGTGTAGGTTCGTATCAGGCTTTGGTGGATGTGCTGAAAAATGGAGAATGTCTCTTGTTGCTGACCGACCAGGATACGAGCGTAAAAGGGATTTTTGCCGATTTCCTTGGTCATCAGGCTTACACCCCACTTGGGGCGTCGCGACTATTGCACGATACGGAGGCCGCATTGGTGCCAATGGCGCTTGTGCGCCAGCCGAATGGGAATTATGAATTTCAAATTTATCCCGAAATTCCAAGTTCGTGTACAAGGAATGTCGAAGAAGATATGCGTATAAATACGCAAAATCAAAATGACTTTTACACCATGATTATTAATAAATATCCCGAACAATGGGTGTGGATGCATCGTAGATGGAAGACTACACCGGAAATTTTAGCGGAGACGCTCAAAAGAATTGCGGAGGCTAAAAAGCGGACAAATTAATTTTTTACTAACTTTGCAAACTGAAAAAGAAAATACAATGAACGGAGAACAAGAAATTTATTCGAAACAGAGCATTGAGTTTGCTACAGTAGCTGTCGAAACTTGCCTTTTTCTGGAAAAAACGTCCGATGAATCGAAAACAGAGTTTGTGAACAAGGCTATCAAACTTTTGCCGTTGCTTTATTTGAAAACAGTTCAACTTGAATTGCCCGAAAATGATGAAGTAGAAGTTGATATTGAACGTTTTGTTACGGAGGATGATTATCTTTTTGTGAAAAACAAGTTAGAGGCTTTGCTGGGCGAAGACGATAGTTTTCTGGAGGTGTTTCATCCCGATATGCCATACAGCGATGCGCCTATTGCCGCGTTCGTTTCAGAGAATTTGGCCGATATTTATCAGGAATTAAAAGATTTCGCCGCTAATTTTCAGATAGGAGTTGACGAAATTATGCTGTCGGCGCTCTATGCTGTTGTTGACGGATTTATGGAACATTGGGGGCAAAAGCTGTTGAATGTACTCCGGGCGCTCCATGCGTTTAGGTTTGGCGAGCGTTATGGTGCAGATGAAGAGAATGATGATTTAAGTCCAACCGATTATCGAAAATTAGACAGAAATAGTTTCCTCAATTTTCAAAACGAGGAATAAATAAGTATATGTTAGAAACTTCAATTTCGAAAGAAAAAGTAAACTTGCTACCACTCGAAGAGTTTTCGGGCGAAATAATAATAGTCGATTCTATTGGCATGTTTGATGCCGCCATTGCCGCTTTGTCGCTTTGCCCGCTTGTGGGGTTAGATACCGAAACGCGCCCTTCGTTTAAGCGAGGCGTTATTCACAAAGTTTCGTTGATGCAGGTTGCTACTGCCGATAAGGTTTATCTTTTTCGATTGAATAAAATCGGATTTCCCGATAAATTGGTGCAGTTTTTATCCGACGATAAAATAGTAAAGATTGGCTTGTCATTGCGTGATGACTTCTCGGGGTTGAATAAGCAGAAAATATTTAAACCTGCCGGTTTTGTCGATATTCAGTCGGTGGTGAAAGAGTATGGAATTTTCGAACTAAGCCTTCAAAAGATTTACGCGCTCCTTTTTGAGAAAAAAATCTCAAAATCACAGCGGCTTAGCAATTGGGAAAATGAAACGCTTAGCGAACCGCAAAGAAGATATGCGGCAACGGATGCCTGGGCAACATTGCAAATCTACCTGAAGCTGCAAACCATGAAAAAATTGACGCGAAAAGAATTGTCGCAACTTGAAAGCCAACTTAGCAACGAAGTTGAATCTAAGTGAAAGTAGGTGTTGCAGGTCTAAAATTTATTATTACAAACAAAAACTAAATAAATATAAGCATGATAGTTGTCCGATTAAAGCCAAAGAAAGAAGAGAGTTTGTTACGTTTTCACCCTTGGGTGTTTTCAGGAGCCATTCAGAGCATGAGTGAGAAACCTGCTGAAGGTGAATTGGTAGAAGTAGTGGATGCCGGTGGGAGATTTTTGGCATTTGGTCATTATCAGGTTGGAAGTATCGCGGTGCGTGTAGTGAGTTTCAGTCCGGCGCATGTAGCGGATGAGTTCTGGAACGAAAAAATACTGAAAGCATACCGAATGCGAAGTTCATTAGGATTGACTTCCGGCGAAACGAATAATACCTATCGGCTTATTCATGGTGAAGGCGATAATCTACCGGGTCTGATAGTGGATGTGTATGACGACACCGCGGTGATGCAAGCTCATTCGGTGGGAATGCACCTGATTCGGCAAACATTGGCACAAGCGATAGTCGATAATGTAACACGGGTGAAAAATGTTTATTATAAATCGGAAACAACATTGCCTTATTACGCGCCGATTGAAAAAGAAGATGGTTATTTGCTGGGCGGTCAAAGCGACGCGTTCAAAGCAGTGGAAAATGGATTGCGCTTTGACGTGGATTGGCTCAAAGGTCAGAAAACCGGTTTCTTTGTAGATCAGCGCGACAACCGCAGCCTGTTGGAACACTACGCAAATGGGAAAACTGTGCTCAATATGTTTTGTTATACTGGTGGATTCTCGGTCTATGCGCTTCGGGGAGGTGCTTCGCTGGTACATTCGGTTGACAGTTCGGCCAAAGCCATTGACCTGACCAATAAGAATGTGCTTCTCAATTATCCGGGCACTATTAACCATGAAGCTTTCGTGGACGACGCGTTTCGGTTTTTTGAAGCGAAACGAGCGGATTATGATTTGATAATACTTGATCCTCCGGCATTCGCCAAACATCGTGATGCGGTGCGCAATGCGCTGAAGGGCTATAAACGGATTAATGCCAAAGCCTTACAACAAATCAAGCCGGGAGGAATTTTGTTTACATTCTCCTGCTCGCAAGTGGTTACGAAAGAACAATTCCGATTGGCAGTATTTAGCGCGGCAGCCGAGGCAAAACGCGAAGTGCGGATTCTACATCAACTCACGCAACCGGCCGATCATCCTATCAATATTTATCATCCTGAAGGTGAGTATCTCAAAGGCTTGGTGTTGTATGTCGAGTAATTGCAAACCACACTTTTTGTAATTTTTGTTTTTGCGAAAACTACTAACACTCGCCCCCGATAAAAACAATCTTTGGTAAGTATGTGTAAATGCGGTCTGATTCGGCATGTCATTAGCGTATTAAGTTTTCATTTTTTTTAAGGTGATAATTCGGAGCAGGTACGATTAAAGCATAAACGATTTTTTCGATTCAAAAAATCATCTTCAAAGGAGATAGTGTGTGCTTTGATTTTTACGATTTAGTATAATTTAGCCTTGAAATTAAGATTATTTAACTCGGAAATGCTATTTAATACGAAAATGTCTTTGCAAAATGAAAATGATTACATATTTTTGCAGTATAAAAAGTCAATAATAAACCAACAATCAACGAAAAAATCTTTTGCCTATTGCCAAAAATTACTTGATAACCCCAAATAATTAAAGTAATGAAAAACCTAATTCAACACACCGACGAGGAGTTGGTGCGGTTGTATCAAGATGGCAATAGCAGCGCATTCGAGATTTTGCTCGGCCGCTACAAGTCGAGAGTATATTCCTACATCTTCCTGATTGTTCGAAATCGGGAGATAGCGGAAGACGTTTTCCAGGATACATTTATCAAAGCCATCACAACGATACAACAAGGACGCTATGTGGAGACCGGTCGCTTTCTTGGCTGGATCAATCGAATTGCGCACAATTTGATAATTGATTATTTTCGTAAAGAAAAAAATGAGAACACCTTCTCTACCGATGGTCTGGAGTATGACTTTGTAAACAATGCCAAGTATTCCGAAAAAAGTTTTGAAGATGTAATCAACAATGAGCAGGTATTGCAAGATGTGGTACAGCTTATCGACTATTTGCCCGAAAGCCAGCAAGAGGTAGTTAGGATGCGTTTCTTTGAAAATCTAAGCTTTAAAGAAATAGCTGAACGAACCGATGTGAGCATAAATACTTCTCTCGGTCGGATGCGTTACGCGCTAATGAATATGCGGAAAATAGCTATTGATAACAGTGTCTATTTGGAAATAAAATAATTTTTTATTTCAGGTAATAATTTTTGTAATAGTGCGTTTGTATTGTATGATGATTATTTAAGCTCATCACTAATCGTTCAAATGCCTATGCGAAAAAATTCTACTTCCTATCGTGTTGCTCACTCATCTCTAATTAATACTATTTCATCGCCTAACAACGACATGAATCCGCGTCAATCAACCATCGACAATATCATGAAGTTTGCGGCAAATTACCGGGCAACCAATGTTGATGATGCTTCAAGCATCGGATATTTCATAAACTAAAAAAAAATAAAGAGAAGGAGCACTGCATTAGTTCTCCTTCTCTTTGTTTTTAAATATTCCGTAAAATCAACATTAGATAGTAAAATATTATCAACAATATCTTGATATATAATATATTTGTGATAATTTTGCACCTTGAATTATAATACTTAATCTTTTAATTGAATATTTATGAATAAAATTACACGTTCCTTGATTGTGGCTGTATGTGCATTGTTTATATCGCTTTCTCAAAGCATTGCTTTTGCACAATCGTATGACAAATTTACACCGTATGAAAACCTTCCCACATCACAGCCAATACTGAAACCGGACTTTAATGAACAAATGCCTGAATGGGGGAAAATGCTTTACCGTTATCCCATAAATTTTTATGAAATCACGAATTTATATAACACGTGGGAAGCGCAAGAACTAAAACGCACCGGCATGTCTAAAGTGCGAAATGCACTTGTTCGTTATTATAAAATATGGCGTCAAAGTGTGGAGCCTTATGTGTTGTTTGACGGAACGATAGAAATGCCTGATGTAAATCAAGTATATGCCTCTTTGAGACGAAATCAGGTGGAAAGCAGTAAAAAAATGATGCGTTCGCCAGCTGCAGGTAATTCTTCTTCCTGGACATGGGTTGGCCCTAAAAACACGGTATGGACAGACAAAACCTCTACTTCGGCGCCATGGCAGGTGAATGTATATTGCTTGGACGTTTCTTTGAGCGACCCCAATACACTATATATTGGCACTGAAACCGGTTTTGTAAACAAAACTATTGACAACGGAATTACCTGGAATCAGTCGGGGAGAGATTATGTGTTTGGCGGAGCTGTTACAGCGGTTGCTATTAGTGGCACTACTCCCGATTCGGCGTTTGTAGCTGCCGGAAACACTGTTCATCGTACGGTGGATGGAGGAACTACTTGGAGCCCGACTACTGCAAGCTTTGGAACCAATCGACTAAAAACCGATTATTCAAAACCGGGTAAATATGTGGCAGCCGCCGGCAATGGTGTTTGGTACACCAAGAATGGAGGGGTGAATTGGTTGCGAGGTAGCGGGATTACCACTGAGGTGTGGGATGTCGTGCTTAATCCAAACAACTCTGATACCATATACGCGCTTACCAAAAACGCTAATACTGGAAAATTCAAGATGATGCAATCGTCCAATGGTGGCATTAGCTATTTGAATATGAATTTTCCCGACTCGCTTCAGGTTCAAACCGGAGGTCTGCTCGCAGTAACCCCTGCCGACCCAAACTCGGTGTATGCTTTTCTGCTTACCAATAATATGAACAAAAGACCCTTTGTGTATAAGGGTACTGTTGTGAATAATGCTTGGGCATGGGAAAAACTTTTTACTGGCTCCGATGCTAGTTTCACCAGCAATTCATTGAATAATGGACAAGGCTATTTTGATATTGTGTTTGGCGTATCGCCTATTAATAAAAACATAATTTTTGCAGGTACATGCTCTGTGATGAAATCGACCAATGGTGGGAAAACATTCTCTGCTGTAGGTGGATATGCCGGACCTTTCAGTATCCATCCCGATGCGCAAGACTTGAAATTTCTACCCGATGGCAAACTCTGGATATCAACCGATGGAGGAATGAATTACTCCACCGATGCTTTTCTTAATGCTTCAAAATATCGCCCCTCAGTTGATGGAATCGTAGGTTCTGATTTTTGGGGATTTGACCAGGGATGGAATGAGGATATCATGGTAGGCGGACGCTACCACAATGGAAATACTGTAATTGCCGACTTCTATGGCTATAACAAAGCCTTGCGTATGGGTGGTGGCGAGTCGCCTACAGGCTGGGTTGTTAAAGGTAAGAGTCGTTATGTTGCTTTCGATGACTTAGGCGATGGCTATATTCTCCCTTCAAAATTAGGTGGTGCTTGGGAAGGACGATTCGTGTTCAGCAAATACCCCAATATGGATGGATATGGAGGTAATCGAAGCAATATCGCAACGCATCCCCATTATTCAGGTACGTTGTTTGTGGGGAGTGATAACAGCATCTGGATGAGTACCGACTTTGGTGTGAGCTATAGTTTGCTCTATACATTCTCGGGGCGAGTGCGCTATCTCAATGTGGCGATGAGCAATCCGAATGTGATGTACTGCGATGTTGTAGGACAAGGAATTTATAAAACGGAAGACGGTGGTGTTACCTGGACTAAGAAAACACAACCCACATCATGGGGAGGCAATGTGGCATTCGTAATATCGCCATACAATGCCGATTATGTGTATGCTTGTATGCAAACCGGAGGTAAAAATGGCGATGTGTATCGCACCACGAATGGAGGTACATCATGGACGAAGTGGTCGAACTTTAACACCACAACCAAAAGTATTACAATTCAGCCTACAAATGATGGCAAAGACTTGGTTTATCTATTTACAACTTCTACAGGTGGAAATCTGGCAAAAGTATATATTCGGAAAGATGGTGACGCCGCTTGGACTGAGTTCGACACCAACTATCCCCGTGGCTTGCGCGTAAATATCGCATTGCCTTTCTATCGCGATAGTAAAATGCGTGTTTCGGGAAATGCGGGTGTGTGGGAAACTCCTCTCGCCGAACCTGATTTTGAGCCGATAATCATTCCTTGGGTAGAAAAGAAAACCTACGAATGTACGAATGATACCATTAAGTTCGATTCTCATTCGTTGCTTAATCAGGATGGCGTAACGTGGGCTTGGGACATTACTCCTGCTCCAAAATACATCAGCGCGACTAATGTGCGTAATCCAAAAGCAGTTTTTGAAAATACCGGCGACTATACGGTGAAACTAACTGTTACGAAAAACGGTAAAGAATACAGCGCTACGGTGAATGATATGTTCAAAATAAAGCAATGTCCTTCCATATACACTTGCGACAATCCGGGCGAAATGCCAAAAAAAGAGATGAAATTAATCTCTGTTGATAGTTACGAGTCGGGCAATGAAGGAACAAAGGCATTTGATGGAAATCTGAGTACGATATGGCATACCAACTGGAGTGGCGCTTCGCCTACTCATCCACATAATATTCAGATAGATTTCACCAAAGAGTATAATGTGAGTTCCATGACCTATTACCCTCGCACCGATGGCGCGAATGGCCGCATCAAGGCTTATGAACTTTATTTGTCAAAAGATAAGACAAACTGGGGCACTGCTGTTGCTTCCGGCAATTTTGAAAATATTTCATCGCCACAAAAAATATCTTTCCCCGTTACTGAGGCACGTTATGTTAAGCTGGTAGCGCTATCCGAAGTAAATGGAAATGCTTGGGCTTCTGCGGCTGAATTGACTTTTGTTGGTTGTCTGAGCGATGACACCGGCGTGAAAGACGTTATCAGTGGTGAGTCGCTCCGCACCTTCCCGCTTCCGGCAACATCGGTTGTGAACATTGAACTGCCATTCCAAAATGGATTAAATACCTATACTTATGCCGTGTATAGTGCCAATGGAACTATTGTTGACAATGGTGTAGCCGATGAAACTCAAAAAAGCATCGCGATTGACTTGCGAAATTATGCTGGAGGATATTATTTTGTTCGGATACAGGATAAAAGCGGAATCATTTACCGAGTGAAATTTGTAAAGCAATAGAGCGTAAAATAATCTTTTAAGAATGTCGGAGGTGGTAATATCTCCGACATTTTTTTTATATTTGCATTTCACAAAACCTTGTGTATGCTTTTCAATGTAAATTCAGATAAAGAATGATAAATAAAGTATCTATGACTAAAATAATTTCTCCCTCGTTACTTGCTGCCGATTTTGCCGATTTGAAGTCGGCTTGCCAAATGATTAATCGAAGTGATGCCGCATGGCTGCATATTGATGTGATGGATGGCGTGTTTGTTCCTAACATCTCCTTTGGGTTTCCGGTGTTGGAAGCAGTGAAGAAGCATTGCGCGAAGCCACTGGATGTGCATCTGATGATTGTAGAGCCGGAGAAATACACTGAGCGTTTTGTGAAAGCCGGCGCGAATGTTTTGACAGTGCATCTTGAAACTCTGAAAGACCCCGTGGAAACTTTGCGACATATTCGTTCGCTCGGGGTTAAAGCCGGCATCACAATTAATCCCGATATTCCGGTTTCGAGACTGAAAGGAGTAGTAAAACATGCGGATATGGTGTTGTTGATGTCGGTTTTTGCGGGATATGGCGGACAGAAATTCATTGAGGAAACTTACACCCGCATTGCAGCGTTGAAAGAGATAATAGCGGATGAAAATCCGGATTGCCTGATTGAGATTGATGGAGGAGTTGGTGAGGCGAATGCCGCGAGGCTATTCGATGCCGGGGTGCATGTGCTGGTTGCCGGTAGCGCGGTATTCAATTCCGAGAACCCGGAAGCCGTTATTCGACAAATGCTGGAATAATCAGCCGGTGATATCCTCTGTGTAATAACCGAGTAGAGTAACTTGTCATACTCTTACCATGAAATTTGTAAACCAAACACCTTTTTTCTTCCTGTTGTCGGCATTGGTTTTGGGCATTATCACTTACCAATTGCTGTTACTTCCACTTTGGGCAAGTGGAGTTCTCATCGTTTTGTCGATAGTCTTGATACTTTTTTCATTCCTATTCAAACGGGTGGAACTGCAATATCGCTTTCGCTGGATGTTTGGTGTGGGAGTTATGTTTGCTTTGATTGTGTTAGGATACTATTCGTGTCTCTTTTTTGAGAAACAACATCAGTTCTCGGATTTGAACTCTCGTGCGCTTTACGAAGTTGAACTCATATCCGTGCCAATAGAAAAAACAAACTCATACCAATGCAAGCTAAATTTGTTGCAGCGTATCGATTCTGTGAGCACGCGTGCGGCACGTGGCGAAGCGGTGGTTTATTTCCAGAAAGACAGCCTGATGCAAGAATTGTTGATAGGCGACAAGCTCTTGGTAGAGGCGGAATTCAAATCACCGGATGGAGTACAAAATCCACATGGATTTGACTATGCCACTTACTTGAAGCGCCAGGGTGTGTTAGCCACGGCTTACATTGCTACCGACCATTGGAAACTTTCATCTTCACCGCCACAAAAGTCGCTTCGTCGTTATGCGGCTATTTCGCTCCGGCACCTGCTTGATATCTATCGAGAATATAAGATTGATGGCGATGAATTCGCTGTTCTTGCCGCGCTCACACTCGGTTATCAGGACGATTTGCAGCCCGATGTGAAAGCTGTGTATAGCGCTTCGGGTGCGGCTCACATACTTTCGGTTAGCGGCTTGCATGTTGGTATTGTTTATGCCGCCATATTTTTTCTTTTAGGATTTCTACGGCACGGTCGGAAGCAAACGATTATCCGCGCCGCTATTGCCATGCTGTTTTTGTGGGCTTATGCGTTTATTACCGGGCTTTCGCCAGCCGTAGTGCGTTCTGCCTTGATGCTTAGCTTTGTTGCTGTGGCTACAATGATGGAGCGCAAGTCGCAAATTTTCAATACGGTGCTGATATCGGCTTTTATCATGCTTCTCATAAATCCAAATTTGTTGTTCAATATCAGTTTCCAACTGAGCTATGCGGCGGTTATCAGCATTGTAGCCATGCAAAAGTATATTCTTCGGCTCTATACCCCTACAAATAGAGCTTTGAAGTGGATTTGGGGGCTTACAGCCGTTTCGCTGGCAGCACAAATTGGCACCGCGCCCATTGCCATTTATTATTTCAATCAATTCCCAAACTATTTTCTGCTAACCAACTACATTGCGATTCCTCTTTCGACCGCAATCATATATTTGGCAATACTGCTTTTGTGCGTATCGTTTCTTCCGCTTTTGCCAAATCTTGTAGGTTTTATTCTGAAGTGGGCTATTTTCTTGCTCAATTACGCGTTGGAGAAAATAGTAGCGCTACCCGGTGCGGTATCTACTATCAGCATTAGCTATTTCCAACTATGGGTTATTTCTTTTTCTATTCTGATGCTGCTGTTTTATTATATAGGCAAAAATCGTCCGGCTTTTCTGGCGGGTTTGTTGGGACTACTCATTTTCTTTGTAAGTTTCGCCGTCAGAAAACACGACAGCTTGAGTCATTCGCGCCTCATTGTATTCTCCGATTCGCGCGTTCCTATTGTAAATTTCATTGAAGGTAACACCAACTTAATAGCTACAACCGATATGGAAAAGGCCGAACGTGTTTGTGGTGCGTATTGGAAAAGCATGTTGCTGGATGCTCCAGTCGAAATTGGCACAACGAAATCTTACGAACGAGGTTTTGTGCACTTCAGAGGTAAGCGAATCCTTGTGCTTACAGATGAATTTTTGAAAAATAAAACTTCAGCTATCCCCATTAAGCTGGACTATCTTGTCGTAGCCAATCGTGTGAAACCCAATGCGCAGGCTTTGCTCGATTGTGTGAACCCGAAAATCCTGATAGTGGATAAAAGTATTTCGAGTTGGTACACCGCCAAACTCAAAGAAGAGTGTGTGCGTCGAAAAATTACTTTTTATTCCGTAGCCGAGAGAGGAGCTTTTGTGATGGATATGTGAAATTACACGATGCGATAATTTAGGATAAGCCAACAAATAATGTCGAATTTTAGAAGAAAAGTAATTAATTATAATAAACCACTTTGATGTGTGTTTTTTTTAGTAATTTTGCGTCTTATATTTTCTGTAATTAAAATTTAATCAAAATGTTCAAAAACAAGACAATAGTATTTACCTCCGGTACTTTTGATATGTTTCATTACAATCATTTGCGCATGATAAATTATGCGCGCAGTTTGGCCGATATCCTTATTGTAGGTGTCAGTACGGACGAATTGGTAATGAGTTATAAAGATAAACCTGTGATACCTTTTCAGGAACGGCTTCAGATTATTGAAGCGCTGAAAACACCTGACATTGTGATTCCACAACACACCCTTGATCATACGGAAATTGTTCGGAAATTAAATATCGATGCTTTTGTTGTAGGCGACGATTGGTGGGGAAAATACGATTACCTCAAAGATATGGGCGTAGAAGTTTTTTATTTCCCGTATGGGGTAGGAGTGTCTTCTACCAATATCAAAAAGTCGATTCACGATACATACGATACGAAGTTGAAATCCCAACAACAAACCAAACCGGTAAACATCATAAAACCGGGCGATGCGGGAAATGAGTAAACATACGCTTATCACTGGTGGCACGCGTGGTATCGGGAGAGCTGTGGCAGAGCTGCTCGCAAAATCTGGTTACAACCTTATCCTCACTTATAGCGCGGATGAAGCTGTAGCGATGCAAGTGCGATATGCAATTGCTGAAGCCTATCGGGTAGATGTTGCAGTTTTGAAAGCGGATATTACTCAGCCCGAATCCATCAACACCATTCACACCTTCCTTGTTGAACATAATATCCGTTTGCATTCATTGGTGTTCAATGCCGGAATTACTTCGCGTGAACCGTTTGATGAGATTACACCCGAAGCGTGGAATCGCGTATTCTATGCCAACGTACATTTTCCCGTGTTTCTAATTCAGCGTTTGCTGCCACTAATTGAGCCGGGCGGCAATGTGGTTTTTACCGGGTCGCTGATGGGGGTATATCCACATTCCGTGTCATTGGCCTATGGGGTTACAAAAGAAGCTGTGCATGCTTTGGTGAAAAATTTGGTGAAATTTCTTGCACCACATTCAATCCGTGTGAATGGCGTCGCGCCAGGATTTGTGGATACCGAATGGCAAAAGACCAAACCGGCTGAAATACGCAGAAGTATTGAAAGCAAAATCGCGCTGGAGCGATTCTGCGACCCGAATGAATTGGCCGAAATATACAAACTAATAATTGAAAATAGCTACCTTAACGGCGAAATCATCACCGTGAGCGGCGGATATTCCTATAAATAAAACAATGGAAAAAGAGAAAAAAAACGATTATCTCAGTTCGCTCAAAGCACTTGAAACTGAGAATTACCTCGACCGTGTTTTTTACCGGCCGCTTGGCTACAAAATTGCAAAAGCTTTGCAACATACCGGAGTTACTCCAAACGCGGTAACCATCCTATCTATTTTTGTCGGTATCGTTGCAGGTATCGTTTGGTGGTTTCCTTATGATCTTACTCTTGCTTTTGTGGGTGTCCTTTCATTGATTCTTGCCAATATACTCGACTGTGTTGATGGTCAGTTGGCACGCCTCACCGGTATCAAATCCGAAGTGGGACGTATCCTCGATGGCTTTGCCGGCGATTTGTGGTTTCTATTGATTTACATCGCGTTTGCCCATCGGCTCAATATGGAGTATAACCTGGCTTTTGAACCGTGGATTTATATCGCCGTCATTATCACTTCCGCTGTTTCGCATTGGAATCAAGCCTCTATCACCGACTATTACAAGACACTGCATTTGCTCTTTATCAGCAAAGATAAAGGTAAAGAGTTCGAAAGTTCCGCCTCTGTTTCTGAGCGATATGCGCTGATGCGTCCCGGAGTCAACAAAGTGATTACATGGGGCTATATATTTTATACGAAGAATCAGGAAAGATTAACTCCGCAATTACAAAAATTAATGGCGCTGATTCGTGTGAAATATGGTAAGGATATTCCCGAAGGTTTGCGTGTTAAGCTACACGATGAAAGCTTGAAATTAATGACTTTGATGAATTTTAATACATTCAATGGCCGTTCGTTGTTCCTTTTCATTTCGGCTGTTTTTAATGTTATTTGGCTCTATTTTGTTTGGGAAATAATTGTTCTCAATATAATACGGGTTGTAATCGTAAAGCGACACGAGCGCTTTTGTAAGGATATAGCTAAAACTATTTGATACAATCTTCGGTTTAAAAAAACTAATTGAATGTCGTCAGTGAAAATTAAGAAATACCAGAACTATTTCTTCCTTGCGGGGTTAATGTTGCTGTTGTTCATGGCCTACAAAATGGGCTTTGATACTATTCTTGTCAATCTGCGTAAAACAGGCTTCTGGTTTTTACCCATTTTTGGTGTTTGGGTGCTTGTTTATCTGTTCAATGCCTGGTCTATTCGCATTATTATTAAAGATGGCTCGCCCGAAGCAAATAATGTAGGCTTAGGCAAACTGATGAAACTGACCATTAGCGCCTATGCTATCAATTACATGACACCGCTAAGTGTGGGAGGCGAGCCTTACAAAGCCCTCAAGCTCAAAGACGACCTGGGAGGAAAGAAAGCAACCTCTTCGGTGCTCCTCTATGTGATGATGCACTATGTGTCGCATTTCTTTTTTTGGCTTATCTCCATACCGGTGCTGATATTTCTTGTGCCTTCCGTGTCGCACACGCTCGAAATAGTTCTCTGGAGCGTTTTTCTTGCTTGTGTTATTCTTATCTTGTGGGCGTATTCGGTGTTTACCAAAGGGATTATCTCGAACGTGATGCGCATTGGTGGTCGTATTCCATATTTTGGAAAAAAAATAATGCATTATCACGAGAAGAATAAGGAACATCACATGGAGATGGACTTGCTTATTTCCGACCTATATACCAACCGTAAAAAAGACTTTATCGCCTCGCTGGTGGTGGAGCTGATAAGCCGCTTGTTGTCGTGCTTCGAAGTTTATTTCATGTTTATTCCTCTCGGTGTAGAATTCGGATTTTTACATGCTTATATCATTGTGTCGATCGCTACTTTGATAGCCAATATATTCTTTTTCGCGCCAATGCAGATGGGCACGCGCGAAGGAGGCTATGTGTTGGCGGCAACTACTATCGGGGCTTCTGCCGGTGTTGGTGTTTTTATTGGTTTATGCACGCGTATTCGGGAGTTGTTTTGGATTCTTGTCGGCATTCTGTTTGTGAAAGTGGAATTTCCATTCAACAAAAGAACCGAAATACGTTCGTAAGTTTAAACTCATCAACGATTAGTTAGTCCATATACCATATAGCAAAACTCATATTGAAAGATAAGGAGCTAAATATTGCCACCGGACGTGATTTGGAAAAGTCATTCGCTGATGTTGTGCGCACCTATCAGGAGCGTCTTTATTGGCATATCCGGCAGATGGTACTTGTGCACGATGATGCCAATGATGTATTGCAAAATACTTTTCTGAAAGCTTGGAAGGCTTTGGATAGCTTCCGGGGCGACTCACAGCTATCAACCTGGCTCTATCGCATCGCTACCAACGAAACACTCAACTTCCTGGCGCAGAAGCGTATGCGAAATGTGATGTCAATAGATGATACCGAAGATGTATTGTTCAACAGCATGCGCGCCGATAGCTACTTTGATGGAGATGAAGCGCAGCTCAAACTTCAGCAAGCAATACTTACACTCCCCGAAAAACAACGCTTGGTGTTCAATATGCGCTTTTACGACGAGATGCCCTACGAGCAGATGAGCGCGATACTTGAAACTTCGGTGGGAGCGCTCAAGGCATCCTATCATCATGCGGCTAAGAAAGTGGAGGATTTTCTGAAGAACGAGAAATAGAACTAAACTTTAACATTTGTGAATTTAAACTTATACCGATGAATCGTGTCATAATTGAAAATGGGAGAAATGAATATGAAGGAATTGGAAAAAATGGATAACAAGCGCCCCTTTGCGCTCCCCGAAACTTATTTTGCCGATTTCGCGGCAAATATGGAGAGCCTAACAGCCAAGCCACGTAAGCTTAGCTTAAGATTGAAGTGGGTGTATGCTGTTGCGGCTTCTTTGATTGGGGTGGTATTTATTGGTCAGGTATATATTACGGAGAATAAAAAAGAGAAAATTGCGGCGGATAACTATAATTCATACGTATTATCGCAGGTAAGCGAGGGTGCGATGTTGGAGTATTATATGGAAGCCGATAACGAAAAATGAATTGGGATATGAAAGTGAACAGATTTTATACGCTTATACTGATATGCGCTATTGCGGTGGGTGCGTTGCAAGCCCAAGAACGTCATGGTAAATTTGATGTGCGCGTTATGCATGCAAATAAGTGGACATTCTTGATGAATGAAGTACATTTGTCGCCAGCAGAGGAAGCTGCCGTTAAACCCTATTTCCTCGAATTTGAGAATAAAAACTGGGACTTGCATAAGCTTGGTAGAGAAAATTTCAGACGTCCTCATAATAAGCAACTAAGCGAAAAGGACTACAAAGAGCTGAATGATAAAATGATAAACATGGAGATTAAGCGCACACAATACATGCGAGAATATCACATTCAGTTGCGGCGCTTGCTCAAACCCGAAACGCTATTTCAGTACTATTGGGCGCAAAAGAAGTTTGAACAGCAGTTGTTTCAGCGCGGTCCGAAGGGACCCGGCAAAGATAATAAGCCCGACTAAAAGGCATGGTGTGTGAGATGGATTTATTGAACATCGCATACCGTCAAATATCGGGGATATGGAATATAAAAGACCAGTCGGCTCATGAGCCGACTGGTCTTTTAATATTTTGTCTATAACAGGGTATATTCCCCATCACAATAGTTTACTACTCTTCTTTGAGTTGCGGCATAATCAGTTTGTAGCCCTTTCCGTGGATGTTTATAATAGCCACGTTGTTGTCCTCTTTCAGCAGTTTACGCAGTTTGGTGATGTAAACATCCATGCTTCGTGCGTTGAAGTAGTTGTCGTCCACCCAAATTGTTTTAAGCGCGTGGTTGCGTTCCAGAATGTTGTTGGCATTCGCGGCAAGCAAACTAAGCAATTCGCTCTCTTTTGTAGTCAGTTTTTTCAAATCGCCTTCTATTTCAAGCGTTTGTTTTTGCGCGTCGAAGTGATATTTACCGATTTGATAGGTAACTATATCTTTTGATTTTTTACCTCTTACGCGTCGCAGAATCGATTCGATGCGATACAGAAGTTCTTCCATGCTGAATGGTTTTGAGATATAGTCGTCTGCTCCCAACTTGAATCCTTGCAAAATGTCTTCTTTCATTGATTTTGCGGTAAGGAAAATAATTGGCACATCGGTATTAATGGAGCGGATGTCGGCGGCAAGTGTGAAGCCATCTTTTTTAGGCATCATCACATCAAACACGCACAAGTCATATTTCCGTTTTGTAAACGCTTTGAAACCGGCTTCACCGTCGGGTTGAAGCTCGCAGTCATACCCTTTTGTTTGCAGGTATTCCCTGAGCAACATGCCAAGATTTTCATCATCTTCGCATAGCAAGATACTTACTTTTTCTTCATTCATAGTTAATAATTTTTTAGCGTTGGTATTATGATAATAAATTTTGTTCCTACTCCGAGTTCACTTTCTACCTTAATAATGCCATGGTGATCGGTTACTATTTTTTTTACGTAAGCCAATCCAAGTCCAAAGCCTTTTACGTTGTGCAGGTTTCCGGTGGAAACTCGATAAAATTTCTCGAAAATCCGTTTAAGATTTTCTTTTTTCATTCCTATTCCGTTGTCTTCAACACTGATGCAAAGGTTGTTTTTTTCATTCCACGTTTCGAGAGTGAGAATGGGTGTTTTGTCGCTATATTTCAGCGCGTTGTCCATCAGGTTGAATATCACGTTCGTAAAATGCACTTCATCTATCTGAACCAAATCATTGGTGGCTTTCAGCTGTGTTGTTATTTCACCGCCTTTGCTCGTTACTTTCAGCGAAAAACTACTTATAATGTCTTTAATCAGGTTGTTGAAGTGTATTTCGGTTAGCTTCAATGTCGCTGTTTCGTGTTCGAACATCGACATTTGAAGTACCTTCTCCACTTGAAGACTCAGCCGCTTTGTTTCGTCTTTTATCACGTTTGACACATGACGAAGCATTGCCGGATTCTTCCCGATTTCATTATCTTGCAACATTTGCGAGGCGAGCGAGATGGTTGAAATCGGTGTTTTGAACTCATGAGTCATATTATTAACAAAATCATTCTTAATTGTGTTCAGTTGTTTTTGTCTGAAAATGATTAAGATGGTGCTAATAAAGATGGCTAATGTCAGAAGTATTACTCCAATACTTGGCAACAACAAATCGTAGGGGAAGAATGAAGCGTCTCTTTTGGTGGGGAAACTGACTTCAAGATATGCCTCCCGGCTGTTCTCCTGTCGGGGGAAAAACCGTTGCACGTATTTGTCGGTGTTTGGCGTTTCCGGCATGTTGAATGATTTGGACGACTGATAGATGACTTTGTTTTTACTGTCCACTACCGAATAGATAAACGGTAATGCTACGCCATGCCCGGTGAGATAACTGCCAAGTAATTCATCAAGTTCTTTGAAATCGACTCGCTCGCCGATTTCTTTGTTTTCTGTTTCCTTCAACCAGCTGAATACTGCCTGATCCAGTATGGTTTTCGAGCGCGAAAAGCTTTGTTGAAAGCGTTCGCGCAAGTAGTTCGATGTCTCTTCTATCGTAGCCTTGCCATGTCCGGTGGATAGCCGGATGGAAGGTGTTGATTTCGCGTTGTTCCAATCCGTACGAACCGAATCCCGAATCCGCAAGTCGCTCGTCGGGGAGCTTACGCGTTGGTGTGCATTGCCTTTGCCAAAATTGTCCGATTCGAGTGTTTGCGCCAAGTATTGAAGCGCTTCATTCTCCTCGAGCAGATTAACCACCTGCGTAAGGCTTATTTTCACCGCGTCGTCAAACTGAGCTTCTGCCAGTTCGGTAGTGGAGTGCAAGTAGCGCAATTGTAGCGCTATCAATGCTCCAAACGTTACGGCCATCACGATTATCAGTTTCCAAAGCGTTGATTTCTTCATCCGAAATACGATATTTTATGCTGTTTAGGATTTAGTGCTTTTGCAAATTGCGAAATAGTTTTCCGGCTCTTTGTTTTAAGTTAATTCCCTTACACTGCAAAGTTAAAATAAAATATATTGTTAAATTAACAATTAACCTTATTTAACTCGAAATATTTTATTTATCTGAGTAAAGTTCTTTGTTAATTGCGTGTTTCATTCTTTTTTATGATCGTTGTTGAACCTTCAAATTAAATAGTTCATCATTCTTGTTCGCTTCGTTCGTTTTGCTATAAAGTTTAAACATTTTGCGTTTTAAAAAGTTTCGTTTTTTTGTAAGATAATTATGTAAAATTATAAATCAACAAAAACCATGCTAAACGATTTGCAAGTGGAAATTATTCGAATTATTTTACCCGAATATACTTTGTTCTGACAATTCCCGGGCGTAGAGGTTTAAAGTATGTTGCTATTTTTTTTTGATTGTTTCCTATCAATATTGTAGAATACTCCCTTTTTACGTTAATAGGTGAAATGCTTTTTTAAGATAATCGGCAATCACCTACCTTGTTGCGCAATAGTTTGTCGAAATTATTATATCTTTGCTGTTGTTGAACGACTTTATAAAAAAACACATCAAGCTATATCATGACAAAGCGTTACCTTGTTTCAGTTGCTTTATTTCTTTTGGTTTTCATACTGTCTTATGGGCAGTCATTGCCTTTGGGGCTTCAAGCGCTCGAAGACTTCGAACGTCGAAAGCAGTTGCTGGCCGATAGTAGCCAATCGTCGTCGTCGTTCATGCTTCGTCCGTTATACCGGCAGCCGGATAGCGACAAGTTATTCGAAGTGAAACTAATGCCCGTCGTGTGGCGGCAGCAGTATGATACCGACCACCCGGAAGGTATTAACGATGGTTTGATGATACCGGCGCGTGGCTATCAAACCCTGTTTTCGGGAGGAGTTTATGCGCGTGTGGGCATTCTTAGTTTGCAGTTGATGCCTGAAGTGGTGTATGCGGCCAACAAGTCGTTCGACGGATTGCCCGATAAGCTGATAGATGATGTGTGGAAAATATACAACGGTGTGAAAAACTCCATTGATATCCCCGATCGCTTTGGTGATGAGCCTTATCGGCGTGTGGGATGGGGGCAAAGTAGTTTGCGGCTTACGTGGAAGTCTGTTTCGCTTGGGCTGTCCAACGAGAATCTCTGGTGGGGTCCGGGTGTGAAAGCCTCGCTTCTGATGACCAACAATGCTCCGGGATTCAAGCACATCACCCTCAATACTTCAAAGCCAATCAAAACACCTATAGGCAGTTTCGAAGGTCAACTGATTGCCGGGCGGCTCGACAACTCCGGTTTGATGTGGACAGACTCGGCTACTTTGCTCAAACACGGTATCAAACCACGACAAAAACGCTCGGATTGGCGCTACCTCAATGCCATGACTTTGACGTGGCAACCGCGGTGGGTGCCGGGCTTGTCGGTAGGGGCTGCAAGGAGCTTTATCCTGTATAGCAAGGATATTAATTTTGGAAATTATCGTTCGTTCTTTCCATTGCTCGAGCCGGTGTATAAAGTGCAGGTGGGTGGCGATGCTGCCGATACCATTCCTTCCAATCAGAACGCCTCCGTTTTTGCGCGTTGGGTAATGCCGGAATCTAAAATGGAGTTTTATCTGGAGTATGGGAAAGAAGATCACAATTGGGATTTCAACGACCTGATGCAGGAGCCCGATTATTTGCGCGCCTATGTAGTTGGGTTTCGCAAGCTATTCCCGTTTTTCAACCGAAAAAACGAATACTTCGACTTGCATCTCGAAATGACCGAATTTAGTAAAACGGTGCATGGCAATTACCGCTCTTATCATGGTGCGGGCGGATGGTACACACACGGACAACATGGATATACACATCAGGGGCAATACCTTGGCGCGGGAATAGGTACCGGCAGTAACTTGCAAAGCCTCACCATGAGTTGGGTGAAAGAGTTGAAGAAAATAAGCCTCGAGCTTTATCGGCTCAATCACGAAGATAATATATGGGCTACATTCACCCGATATACACCTTATGGAAATATCCAAACGCACTGGATAGACTTAGGCGGAGCGCTTGCGGCTGATTGGGATTATAAGAAACTTCTGTTTAATGTGAAGTTGCAAACGGTAGGTACTATAAACTACATGTTTCTGTATGACCCCATCCCGTCAAACCCTCCTTCGCCTTGGGATAAAGGACTGTTGCGATGGAATGTGCATGCTGCCGCGTCGGTGGCATATTTGTTTTAGTTCGCCCTGATTATTGCTAAAAAACTAATGGATGTTTGAGTGCTTTGTCGGCAACAAATTCCGGCTCGTAATACTCAATTAACTTACAAATACCTCGTCCGGAGTGCCATTTTGCAGACACAACGAACGAGGTATTGCTTATGTGAAATTTCGAAGGGAGTGGTGAGCGCCACTCGGTTGTCAGTTTGAATCGCATGCTCCCCATTCGAAGATTCCTGTTTGTAGGCACGCGTGTTATCTACGCACACGCATACAGCTTAGATGTTATTTCTCTCCCAAGAGATATTTGTAAACCCAGCCGGCACACATTGCGCCCGCTATTGGCACTAAAATGAAGAGCCAAAGCTGACTGAAGTAGTCGCCTCCGGCAAATATGGCTTGTGAGATGCTTCGTGCCGGATTCACCGAAGTGTTAGTTACCGGGATGCTGATTAAGTGAATAAGGGTCAGCATGAGTCCGATAGCTAAGCCCGCGAAACCCTTTGGCGCACGTGAGTCGGTGGCGCCCATTATCACGATGAGGAACATGAACGTGAGAACAAACTCAATGACGATTGCCGAAACAACACCATATCCATGAGGCGACAAATGTCCGTAGCCGTTGGCGGCGAATGCACCCGCCTGACTGTTGTCGATGGAGAAACTGCCATTGCCCGAAGCTACAATGTAAATAACCGACGCCGCGGCAATGGCGCCAAGTAATTGTGAAATGATGTAAGGCAATACGTCGCTGCCACTTGCTCTGCCTCCTGCAAAAAGCCCCAGAGTTACCGCGGGATTGAAATGCGCACCTGAAATATGTCCTAAGCCGTAGGCGCCTACAAGCACCGTCAGACCAAAGGCAAGCGCCACACCCATATACCCAATGCCCAATTCGGGGATGCCGGCGGCAAATACCGCGCTACCACATCCTCCCAATACCAATCCAAATGTTCCAAGAAATTCAGCTAAATTTTTTTTCATAAGATAATAATTGTTCTAAATTAACGGATAGAATGCGTGTGTCATGAGGTGGCGTTGACGCTTGTTGCCGGTACATGTCGCGCGTATTTTACTCGTTTTTTATGATTCTCCTACTCGTGTGGCTTTTCGGAAACCGCCTTTTGCATGATAATATGAAATTTTGCAGTCGTCGCTTGCAATAATTATACCAAACTATGGTGTGTGGTATCCAAAAATAAATCTTGTGTTCATATACATGCAGTAAGGCGGAGTGGGTAGCTTGCTACTCCAGGCTACTAATTTTTAGACAATTATCTTATGCTTCCGATTTTCCGGGGGTGTCATTCGCCAATTCTTTGGAAGCGCTATATTTTTACAAACTTGCTACTCACGCCTTTCTCGCTACGCAAGATATATACTCCCGCGGGCAACCAACTCACATCGATAGAATTGAAACCGGTATTTAGCTTGTGTGTGCCCGCAATGCTTCCTTCGGCAGAGATAATATGAAACAGTGAAGCTTCGTCGATCGTGAGGTGTAGCGAGTGTGTTGTCGGGTTGGGGTATAAGCTTATCGCGCTGATTGGCTTTTCGAGGCCGGAGTTGGTGTTTTCCCATTTCCATAGCTCATAGCCGTGGCTTGTGTTTGTGCCAATGGCAAAGGTGCCGATGGGAGTGCTTAGCAGGTTGTCGTACACGCTGGTGAAGTTGGTGTTGGCTAGCGTGTTGGCTCCGTTGTTGTAGCGATATATGGCATGATTCGAGTAGTTGCCCAGGTATAGAAAATCGTTGCCGATGGGGTGAATGATGTTTGTCGGATAATTGAAGTATCCGGCAGTGGTGCGAGTAATGCTGTCGGCTTGTGTGCCGTTAGTCAATTTGGCAATGTAATCTTTATCGGACGAATTATAACTTAAAGGTTTGCTTCGGAAATAGAGTTCTCCATTAAATTCTTGAAATCCCCTGCTCATCGAGCCTGATAAGTTAGCTACAGTGGAGGTACCGGTGAGTGTGCCATCCGATTTAAGCAGAAGGTGCGTGTTGTTAAGCTGGCTTTGGTTGAAGTAAAGCGCGTTGTTGAATAGATATACGGAATGTACGCGATCGGCGCCGTAGTTCGTGCCACTTATTTCCAGGGTGGTGGTGGTGCCATTGGTTTTGTATATCCCGTTGTATGCCACAAAATACACCGCGTCCTTGAATGGGAAAAACTTCATTTCGTTTGACCCGTAGCCTCCTAAAGCGGAAGATATGAAGAAGCTGCAATGCCCATTCGGATTGGAGTCCACGAGCATCTGAGTACCCGCGGCTGTGCCGTCGCTCACCCAAGGTTCGAAGCCATTCACTTTGTTGTCGGCAAAGAAATAGAGTTTATTGTCGATAACCGTGCCAACGTGTTGTTTGGTGTTGGAAGTGAAAAGCCCTACCGCGCCCGACACAAAGTCGGCAATTGGCTGCGTGCCCGCCGTGGTGCCATCGCTTACCCATAGCTCATTGCCGGAGGTTCCGTTGTTGCCCACAAAGAAAATCTTATCGTCGCTTGCCCCCAGTAGTGTTATCACACCGTAGTTTGTCGTTTCGTCCGTAGGATGAATGTCGGCTATCACAGCCGTGCCGGCGCTTGTTCCGTCGGTAACACACAATTCGTGTTTGTGGTTTTTATAGTACAGTTTTCCTTTGAGCGGAATAAATCTGTTTTTTTGAAAACTTGCGTATGTCATTTTCACCATACCCAGGTTAGATATTATTTCTGTGCCGGCTGCTGTGCCGTCGGAGATGGCAATGTCGCCATAATAGGTGGTGAAGTAGATTTTACCATTGAAATAAGTCATGCCCGCGTCGTAGTCGTAAAGCATGCTTTCGGTTTGAGGATACAGGTCTTTTACCATCTGAAAAGATTGGGCTTTTGATGTGGAAATTAAAAGAATACCACAGAGCAAGGGTAGTAGTTTGATCTTCATGTCGATTTGTTTTTTTTTGTTTGAATAAAATGAAAAAGGTGAGCCTTTCCTAACGCTATTTGTGATTGATTGGTTTTTTTTCTACATTTTTCCTTACAACGTAGCGCGCTGCTAAAAAATTCTGTATCGTGATGGGTGATGAGTGATGAGTGATGGGTGATGAGTGATTAGTGATTAGTGATTAGTGATTAGACGTTTAATCGTTACGATTTACAAGTTCGTTTGATATAAACCCCTTCGGGATTCGCCTCGTTTCATTTGATAAAGGGGGCAGATGAGCTGTGCGTGTCATTATGTGCGCAGCAAAAGCCATCCGGCGTCTCATTTGTCGTTCGGTTCCAAGTTGGGCAACGAACATATTCAAAATTTTCAGGTGAAAAATACCTGACTACCAACGGTAGAAACCAAATTTTCAGGTGAAAAATACCGAACTACCAACGGTAGATTGCAAATTTTCAGGTGAAAAATACCGAACTACCAACGGTAGATTACAAATTTTCAGGTGAAAAATACCGAACTGCCAACGGTAGATTGCAAATTTTCAGGTGAAAAATACCGAACTGCCAACGGTAGATTGCAAATTTTCAGGTGAAAAATACCGAACT
>CAZMQV010000043.1:0-27987 GCA_964568675.1 uncultured Paludibacter sp. | reverse complement strand
TCATAAACTGCAACTTGCAGTCCACTAATTTTCTCCGTTAAATTCATAAACTGCACGTTGCAGTCTGCCAATTTTGACTATAAAAATAGCGGACTGCAACGCGCAGTCCGCTATTTTTATGGACAAAATTGTAGATTCGGAAGAAATAATAAACTTGATAATTAGCTCTTTAGCGCAGCAGGTTGATGTGTCCTTTAAGTTTATACACTTTGCTGTCGGCTCCTTTGGCAGTGATAACATAGAAATAAGTGCCTTCGGCGGCAGGTTTTCCGCCTATACTCCCGTCCCAGCCTTCTTGTGGATTGTTCCAGCTATGCACCACCCTGCCCCAACGGTTCAAAATGGTAGCTTGAAATTCGGAAATGGAAACATAAGCTACGCGAAATTCATCGTTGTAGCCATCGCCGTTGGGGGTGAATACATTGGGGGCGTTCAGTTGCGACTCGGACACGGAGACATTGATGGAGTCGGAAGCTGTTTCGGTGGCGTTGCTCACTTGCAGACTTACGCGATATTTCCCCGACTTTTCGAAAGTATAGCGATGATCCCTGTCTGTGCGGGTTTCCACAAGCGATCCATCGCGGTATATTTGCCACAGAAAGTTAGTAACATCACCTTCGGGATTGCTGAAAAACTGAATTTCGAGAGGCGCGGAGCCGTCGATACTCTTTTCATTCGGGCGTTGGTTTTCGTTTTTTTCTTCACGCGCGGTGGCAATAGTAGTTATTTTGCAACTAATTTTTATGGTATCTTCGTCTGTCCGCATATCTACGCGCGACAACGCGGTGAGCTGCTCCGGCCTCTTTTCAGCATTCCATTTTCTCGCACTTCCATCCACAGTTTCATATTGAATCCCGGTTTGGATATCGACATCACTTCGCGTTGTAATCCAACAACTTACAGCTCGTCCATCCTCCTCAATCAGGTAAGCCGTGTTCGTTTTTGGTTCGATGTAGGTTTCGCGTGTAGAAACAGAGTTAACCGTGTTGAGTGGAGTTTTCACTCCTTTGTGAACCACAAACCACCTCACATAAGCATCGGAGCTACTTGCTTTGAAGTGAATTTCGGCGGCATTTTCAACCGTACTGTTGTCAATTTTTTCAAACACAACAAGATGATCCACACCTGCCGCATCGGTGATATGCCGGTGCTTACCCACTACAGATACTTGTGCAAAACTTACGAACACAACAGTTATAAAGCCAATAAAAAGGAATAGTCGTCTCATATTTTGGGTAAAGAGAATGTGTATTATCGAAAGAAAATGAAATTCAAACATCGGTATTTCAACTTTATAGAGATGCGTATTATTAAAATAGCAAGCTTTTAATTCAATTCGCGCGTGAGAATCCCGAATGATTGAATCGTTACAAGATTTAAAACATCTTTCGGGCTTATTTATTGTTATTTGTATCGACTAAAATCCGTTATTTTTCGTACATTTGCAATTAATTTTTGTTTTCAGAACGGTTTGCTCCGACATGGCTTGCAATATTCTAATCAAATATGGCATAGCTCCGAAGTAAAACCAATCTTTTTATCAGTTATATTTCTTATGAAACTAAATCATTTTTGGACAATATTATTTGTATTATTCGTGTTATCATCAACGGTATATTCGCAACTAAACGACATAGCCATCGAAATAATTAACGGCAAAGAATACTATAAATACGAGGTAAAAGCCGGCGAAGGACTTTTTGCCATCAGCAAGAGGTTTAACGTATCGCAAGCCGATATCAACAACATTAATCCACACATTCTCGATGGTATCAGAGCCGGTCAGATAATAATAATACCGAAACGCGCCGAAATCAAAGCAGCAACTAAAGCAGTAGCTGCCACAACTGCGACGACGCAACAGCCGGTTGGCAAATCGGCTCCAACAACTACGGTTGGCAAAAGCGCTCAAACCACGGTCAAAGAGTTTTTGGGGCATACTGTAGCGCCGAAACAAACGCTTTTTGCCAT
Source organism: uncultured Paludibacter sp. (assembly GCA_964568675.1). Taxonomy (GTDB): domain Bacteria; phylum Bacteroidota; class Bacteroidia; order Bacteroidales; family Paludibacteraceae; genus UPXZ01. Next base: position 26,016 of record CAZMQV010000043.1, on the reverse strand, counting down.
TAGTCGCATGTATAATATTTCTCAAGATGAAATAGTGAAAGCCAACCCGGGCATTGCGTCGAAAGGTATCAATCCGGGTGATATTTTGAAAATTCCTATTGCAAAAAAGGAAACCGGGGCTTCGGAAAAAAAAGATAGCGCAACAACTACCCCTTCCAAACCTGCCAACGACAAAGCGAAAGTGACGTCGGCTACCAAAACCGTCGAAGAAAAGAAGACGGCGGAAGAGAAAAAAGAGAAGCAAGATGAAAAGAAGGAAACCGGCAACAATAATGGCACACACAAAGTACAAATTTTTGAAACCTTCTACTCCATCAGCAAAAAATACAATGTAAGTGTTGAAGATTTGAAGGCTAACAATCCTCAGGAAGCCGAAAACTTGCGAGTTGGCGCCGTGTTGCGCATTCCGCAGAAGAAAGATAGTGTGGCAGTAAAGCCCAAACAGACCACCGCCACTACTACTCAGCAAGTGAAACCAACTGAAAAACCAAGCGTTTCGAACAAAGAGGTAAAGCAAACAAAAAATGAGGCGGACGACAAAGCCTATATTTCACATAAAGTCAAACTTTTCGAAACCATCTACTCCATCAGCAAAAAGTATAAAGTTAAAGTTGACGACATCAAAGCGCTCAACCCAGAATCGGCTGAATCTCTGAAACTTGGCGCAGTATTGCGAATACCGAAAGCAAACGCCGACTCTATCGTGAAAGAAACGAAGCCGGTGAAAGTGGAAGAAAAGCCGGTGATAAACAAATCGACCTACAAAATCGCTTTCTTATTGCCATTTATGACTCACACCCCCAATGACCCCACCACATTGAAGTTCATCGAGTTTTACAGAGGCTCCTTGCTGGCAATCAAGAACCATAAAAACAGCGAAATCAATTTCGAAATTCATGCCTATGATATTGAGAAGAATGAAAATAAAGTGATGGAAGTAATCAATAAGCCCGAAATGAAAACCATGGATTTGATTATCGGACCGGCTTACACCTCACAGATTGTGGCTATGAATGATTTCGCCTATCGAAACAAAATCAGAACCATCATCCCATTCAGCTCCAAAGTTGGAAGCATTGAAGCGAATCCGTACTTGATACAGTTTAATCCGGATCAATCCATCCAAAATGATTACTTAGCCGATATTATCCGAAACAAATTCAGTGGCAACAACATCCTTTTGATTGAAAACGGAAAAAACAGTAGCTCAAATGGCGATGTGAGCTTCTTCGATGTGCTTGCAAACAAACTGATGCTTCAGAAAACAAACTTTTCGAGAGTAAGAATCGCCGAATCCGAAACGATTGGCCAAAAACTTTCTGACTCGAAAAACAACATCATCGTTTTTGAATCGGAAAACTTTGTCGATGTAAAAGATTATCTACGCGAATTATCCACCCTTAGCTCCACATTGAGCATTGCTGTGATAGGGCAATACGCTTGGCGCTCCGAAAGAGGCGCTAAACCAAAAATGTATTACACAGCTCCATTCAAAGGAGTAAAAAACGGAACGTCATTTTACGAAGAAGAATACAAAAAGTATTACAACAAGGCAAGTGTAGCCGGCAATCCTCGATTTGACCTACTTGGATACGATCTTACTAATTTCTTTTTCACCACGATGAAACAAAATGGATTCAGCTTTGATAATTCTACACAGTCGCTCAGGTTCAGCAATGGTGTGCAATCCGATTTTGACTTTAATCGTGTAGGTAACAATGGAGGATTTGTAAACAGCAAAATGTATATTATTGAAGATGAAGCTACAGCAAACTAAAACAAAAACACTGTTAATCGCATTGACATTATTCGCGTCGGCACATACGGGGCAGGCTCAAACCATCCTATTGGAACCGGCCGAACATTACATTGGGATAAGCGGAGGAGCTACCGGCTCCATGCTCTATTTCAACCCCGTAGTAAACCAAACCTACGTTTTGGGTTACAACGGTGGCGTTACTTATCGTTTCGTTACCGAAAAACATTTTGGCTTGCAGATAGAAACCAACTACTCGCAACGCGGCTGGCACGAAGCGAATATTGACTATTCACGACAAATGAACTATTTGGAACTTCCGCTACTCACTCATCTTTATTGGGGAAAAACCAATCGCTTCATCTTCAACTTAGGCCCAAAATTCAGCTACTTGCTTAATGAAAAAGTGCTCACCGACGACCATACTAAACCGGACGATGAGCAACGTAAACCTGCCGCGAATAAATTTGAGTATGGCATTGCGGCTGGTTTAGGCTACAACCTCCACTTGCGCTCGGCAGGAACATTTCAGCTCGAACTTCGTGGTTATTACGGACTATCTTCCATCTATCCCGGCGCGATGTCCGATTATTTCTCAAACTCAAACCACATCAACGTTGCCTTGAATTTTGGGTATTTCTTCCAACTGACCGGGAAAGAAAAGAAAAAACAGGAAGAGGCGGCAATTGAAACCACCGGCGGGAATAACGGCGAGCTTAAATAACAAAAAAACTTAGTATGATAATTATACACATCGAAACCTCCACTACCGTTTGTTCGGTTGCCGTGAGCAATCGGGGAAAATGCGTATTTGAAATATCGGATAATGCCGGACTTAATCACGCCACAAAGCTCAGCCCATTTATTGAGCAAGCACTCGAATACTTACGCACAAACCAATTGACACCCGATGCGGTTGCTGTGAGCGCCGGTCCCGGTTCCTATACAGGATTGCGCATCGGAGTATCCACAGCCAAAGGACTTTGCTATGGATTCAACATTCCGCTAATAGCCGTGCCAACACTCGAAATACTCGCTGCGGGCATTATTCAATCGATTGACATTGAGCCTGACGCAAAACTTTGCCCAATGATTGACGCGCGCCGCATGGAGGTTTATACCGCGCTTTACTCGCCTTCGCTTGTGCTTGAGCAAGAGGTATCAGCCGAGATTGTTACGGAAGAATCTTTTAAAAGTCAGTTGGAGAAAGGTAAGACCTATTTTATGGGCAATGGTGCCGGGAAATGCAAATCGGTGCTCACTCACCCCAATGCTTGCTTCATTGATAATATTGAGGTACATGCCCGTAACATGATTCAATCGGCAGAAATGCGCTTCGCAGTCGGCAACTTTGCCGACGTGGCATATTTCGAGCCATTTTATCTGAAAGAATTTCAAGCAACCAATGCCAAACCCAAAATATAGCAAAAGTAGCTTATGGATAATTCAAATATTCTGTTTGCACTTGCGCTAACACTTTTTGCCGGTCTTAGCACCGGCATTGGGAGCGCTATGGCAGTATTTAGTTCGAAAACCAACACAAAATTTCTATCACTGTCGCTTGGTCTTTCAGCCGGTGTGATGCTTTATGTTTCGTTTGTTGAAATTTTTCCACAAGCCATTGCGCTTATGTCGCAATCAAATCCCGATACGGCAGAACTATACACCACCCTTGCCTTTTTTGGAGGCATCGCTTTTATTTTCCTGATTGACATGCTGATACCCGAAGCTGAGAATCCGCACGAACTGCATAAAGTTGAAGAGATGGGAAAACATAAAAGTATGGAGTTGAAGCGCGTAGGAATGATGACAGCCATGGCAATTGCCATACATAATTTTCCTGAAGGTATTGCCACATTTGCCTCGGCAATGGTATCGCCGGAACTCGGTATTCCCATCGCAGTAGCAATTGCCATCCACAATATCCCCGAAGGTATTGCGGTTTCAATACCCATCTACTTCTCTACCGGTAGCCGCAAAAAAGCATTCTGGCTATCCTTCTCGTCAGGAATAGCAGAGCCTATTGGGGGCTTGGTAGGTTTTTTGGTGCTCAGTTCATTTCTCACTCCATTCTTATTGGGAGTTATCATGGCGGCAGTAGCCGGAATCATGGTGTATATCTCTGTGGACGAGTTGCTTCCTGCTTCCGAGAAATATGGCAAACACCACTACTCCATTGTTGGTTTCATCATAGGGATGCTTATTATGGCAGTGAGTTTGCTACTGCTCAAGTGAGCAAACAAAGATTATTAAAGCAGATTTCGCCAAAAATCAATTCAATAACACCCACCCAAAGCTACGAATACCTAATTCACTAATTGACACTATAAGGCAAATTCATCAAATCCTATCAACAAAAAAGAAGGTGATTCGGAGAAATAGCAGTTAGAAAGAGAAAAGTTTTGTGTATTTTGCAAACTCCACTTTGCAAAATGAAAATATTTATCTAATTTTGTAGCAGAAATTTTTTGCATGAGATGGAAAATTTTTTCAACACACACACACATTTAGTACAACATGTCGAATCGCCCGTGAAGCGCCTTTTGTCCGATGAAATAGATTGGACACAACGCCTGATTGGCATCAAAGGGGCACGCGGTGTGGGTAAAACTACTTTCCTGCTCCAATACGCGAAAGACCATTACAGCCCTAATGACCACCGTTGTTTGTATGTAAATTTCAATCATCTTTACTTCACCACACACACCCTGATTGAATTCGCTACAGAGTTCTACGAAAAAGGAGGGAAAACATTGCTACTCGACCAGATATTTAAGTACGAAGAATGGTCGAAAGAGTTGCGATATTGCTATGATCATCTTCCAAATTTACAAATAATTTTCACCGGATCGTCGGTCATGCGCCTTGTAGAGGACAACAATGATTTGGCCGACATCGTATCGGTTTACAATCTTCGCGGATTCTCATTTCGTGAGTATTTGAACCTAAAGACGCACAATCAGTTCCCTGCATTAAAAATAGAAGAAATTTTAGATAAACATGAGGATTTATCAGAAAAAATTTGTAATATTGTCAATCCGTTAGATTATTTCTCAGAATACCTGAATCATGGATTTTATCCGTTTTTCTTAGAAACGAGAAACTATTCGGAAAATCTACTAAAAACTATCAATATGATGATAGAAGTAGATATTTTGATAATAAAACAGATTGACTTAAAATATCTTTCGAAAATAAGAAAGCTACTGAATCTGATAATGCAATGCGCGCCTTGCACACTGAATGTAAGCCAGTTAAGCGAGGAGATACAAACATCGCGTTCTACAGTGATGAATTATCTGAAATACCTGACCGAGGCTCGACTGCTCAATCTGCTCTATGAAGTAGGCGAAAGCTACCCCAAAAAGCCAAAGTCAGTTTTTCCGCAAAACACAAACATCATGCATGCGCTAGTGAATGACGTAAATCCGGACAATGAAAGAAGAACTTTTCTTTACAACTCCCTACTCGTCAGACACAAAGTTAATATTGGGCGAAAACATACGGATTTTTTAATAAACAATTCAATAAATATAAGCTACAAAAGCATTTCAGAGCAGTCGAAGGCTGATAAATCAACACTTTATGCGGTTGAGAAATCCATATCAGACAAAAGAAACGAAATCCCGATCTGGATGTTTGGCTTCTTATATTAACACCGAAAACGCCGAGCTTGACAAAAACAACTTGAAATTACATAATATAAATAACTAACAATAGCTTGCGAAACCGGAATCGCCGGAATCGAAAGCATAAAAAAAATCTCAATAAAATGGCACAAGCAAAGAAATTTATTACCTGTGATGGTAATCAGGCTGCCGCTCACATCGCCTACATGTTTAGCGAAGTAGCTGCAATCTACCCGATTACGCCATCCTCTACCATGGCCGAATACGTTGACGAATGGTCGGCCTCGGGCAGGAAAAACATGTTTGGAGAAACGGTACAAGTAGAAGAAATGCAATCGGAAGGTGGCGCTGCCGCCGCTATGCACGGCGCATTGCAAGCCGGCGCTTTGGCAACTACATTTACCGCATCTCAGGGTCTTCTTTTGATGATTCCGAATATGTACAAAGTTGCCGGAGAACTTCTTCCGGGAGTTTATCACGTGTCTGCGCGCGCCTTGGCTGCTCAAGCGCTTTCTATCTTTGGTGATCATCAGGATGTAATGGCAGTTCGTCAAACCGGATGCGCGCTCTTTGCAACAGGTTCAGTACAAGAAGTAATGGACTTGGCTGCGGTAGCTCACCTTGCTTCACTAACATCACGCATTCCTTTTGTTCACTTCTTCGATGGTTTCCGCACCTCACACGAGATTCAGAAAATTGAAGAAATTGATGCTGCGGCAGTTACCGCCTTAGTTGACCAAGAGGCATTACAAGACTTCCGCAACCGTGCGCTTAATAATGAAAATCCGGTAGTTCGCGGCACCGCTCAGAATCCGGATATTTATTTCCAAAGCCGTGAAGCCTCAAACCCCTTCTACGATGTTCTCCCTGAAATAGTAGAAGATTATCTGAATAAATTAGCTGAAATTACCGGACGTAAATATGGATTGTTTGACTACTATGGAGATCCGGAAGCCGACCGAGTTGTTATCGCAATGGGTTCGGCTACCGAAGCTATTCGCGAAGGCATTGATTATTTGATGAAAAAAGGTGAGAAAGTAGGACTTCTTTCCGTTCATCTCTATCGCCCATTCTCTATCAAGCATTTCTTGAAAACACTTCCTCGTTCGGCTAAAAGAATCTGTGTGCTTGACCGCACCAAAGAACCGGGAGCAAGTGGCGAACCACTTTATTTGGATGTTAAAGACGCGCTTTATGGCACCGAAAACCAACCACTTGTAGTTGGCGGACGTTATGGATTGTCGTCAAAAGACTTCACTCCGGCTCAAGTTTTTGCCGTATTCAAAAACCTGGCTCTTCCTACTCCTCGCAATCGTTTCACCGTGGGTATTGTTGATGATGTTACATTCACATCATTGCCTTTGGGCGAAGAAGTATCATTGGCCGATGCGGGTACTTACGAAGCAAAATTCTATGGTTTGGGAGCTGATGGTACCGTTGGCGCGAATAAAAACTCCATAAAAATCATTGGCGACAACTCGGACAAATACTCTCAAGCATATTTTGAATATGATTCGAAAAAATCGGGGGGCTTCACATGTTCGCACCTTCGTTTCGGCGACGCGCCAATCCGATCAACTTATTTGGTAACCAACCCCGACTTTGTGGCTTGCCACGTACAAGCCTATCTGCGTCTGTATGATGTAACAAAAGGTTTGAAAAAGAATGGTACCTTCTTGCTGAATACAGTTTGGAGCGAGGATGAGGTTAAGAAAAACCTACCGGCAAATATCAAACGCTATTTTGCACAAAACAATATTAAACTCTATATCATCAACGCTACCGATATCGCGGTGGAAATTGGACTGGGCAACCGCACCAACACCATCCTACAATCGGCATTTTTCAAAATCACCAATGTGATTCCTTATGAACAAGCTGTAGCTGAGATGAAAAAAGCCATTGTGAAATCTTATGGCAAAAAAGGAGAGAAAATTGTAAACATGAACCATGCGGCAGTGGATCGCGGTGGTGAATACCACGAAGTAGTTATTCCGGCCGAATGGGCTAACCTGGCTGATGAAGAAACAATTACAGAAAATATCCCCGGATTTATTCTCGACATCGTACGCCCTGTCAATGCACAAAACGGCAATAGCCTTCCTGTATCGGCATTCAAAGGTCGCGAAGACGGCACCTGGCAACAAGGAACAACTCGCTATGAAAAACGCGGCGTTGCAGCCTTTGTTCCGGAATGGACTTCTGAAAATTGCATCCAATGTAATCAATGTGCTTATGTGTGTCCTCACGCAGCTATTCGTCCATTTGTACTCGATGCAGCCGAACAGGCAAAAGCGCCATTTACCGACACGCTAAAAGCTAATGGTAAAGATTTTGCCGGAATGCAATACCGTATTCAGGTTGACGTACTCGACTGTATGGACTGCGGCAACTGTGTGGATGTTTGTCCGGGAAATAAAAATGGAAAAGCGCTTGAGATGAAACACATCGAATCGCAAATGCCAAATCAAGCAAACTGGGAATTCTGTATCGACAATGTTAGCTCAAAACAACATTTAGTAAATCTGAAAGCAAACGTAAAAAACACACAACTTGCCACTCCATTGTTTGAGTTCTCCGGCGCTTGTTCGGGTTGCGGTGAAACTCCTTATGTGAAATTGGTAACTCAGTTGTTTGGTAATCGTCAGATTGTAGCCAACGCTACCGGATGTAGCTCCATCTACTCCGGCTCCGCACCCTCTACTCCTTACACTATTGGCGCCGATGGACGTGGTCCGGCTTGGGCAAATTCATTGTTTGAGGACAATGCAGAATTCGGTATGGGTATGGCAATGGCAGAAGAAAAAATGCAGGCACGTATCGTACGCATGATGACCGACGCGCTCGAAAGTGAAAAAGTAAGCGACGAACTGAAAGAACTCTTCAAAGAGTGGATTGAGAATCGTTTTGATGGTGAAGCCACGCTTGCTTTGGAAGCTAAAATTTCTCCTCGCGTAAAATCTCATGACTGCAAATACTGCCAGGAAATTTACAAACTGAAAAATTATCTCGTTAAACGCTCTCAATGGATTATTGGTGGCGATGGATGGGCTTATGACATCGGTTTCGGAGGCTTGGATCATGTGATTGCTTCAGGCAAAAATCTAAACATCTTAGTTCTTGACACAGAAGTTTATTCTAACACCGGCGGTCAATCATCCAAATCTACTCCAGTAGGCGCGGTTGCTAAATTTGCGGCAGCAGGCAAACGAATCCGTAAAAAAGACTTAGGTATGATTGCCGCTACTTACGGTTATGTATATGTAGCGCAGGTGGCAATGGGTGCAAACCAAGCTCAAACCCTGAAAGCGATTCGCGAAGCGGAAGAATATGATGGACCATCAATTGTTATCGCATATTCTCCATGTATCGCTCACGGATTGCATGCCGGAATGGGCAAAGCTCAGACCGAACAAAAAAGAGCCGTAGAATGTGGATACTGGCACTTGTATCGTTTTGATCCACGTTTGCAAGCAGATGGTAAAAACCCAATGCAATTGGATAGTAAAGCGCCCGATTGGAGCAAATTCCAGGACTTCCTGAAAGGTGAAGTTCGTTACACTTCGCTCATTAAACAATTCCCCGAAGAGGCCGAAGAGCTGTTCCACGCTGCCGAAAAGAATGCAAAATGGCGTTACAACGGCTACAAACGTATGGCTGATGCTATTTACCATCAAGAAGTAGCACCTGCGCATCAAATTGACGAACTTAAATCTCAAGCGCAAAAAGACCCAAAACAAGATGGTAGCGCCAATGTGATAGTTCAGGATACGAAGTAACTCCCGATGCTCGAATGAGCTTTAGAACTTCTCTATAAACAAAGAACGAGCCGTAGAATTTAATTTCTACGGCTCGCTCTTTGTTTTATTTGTACGCGATAAGATACTCATGAAAAATGCTCAAAAAAATATCCCGTTCACTTTAGCAAAGTGTCAGGGATATTTTTTTGAAAGTATTTCGTTTTATTTTTTGAAGAACATATCAAGGATATCATCAACGACATTGCCATCTTTGTCTTTATCGAGCAATCCGGTAACCATTCCTTGCAAACCGCCTGAAGATTTTTGTTGCGAACCGGCACCAAGCAATCCTCCTAACAAATCACCTAGTCCGCCAGCGTTTACTTGATTCGTCGCTTTTTGTTTTCCAAGATAAGCCATCACCACCGGAGCTAACATTGCAAATATACTACCCATCTTGTCCGTGCCAATGCCGGTTTTTTGTGCAGTAGCAGCCGTTACACCGCTCAACTGACTTCCAAAGATATGGCCGAGAATACCGCCACCATCTTGAAGCAATGCAGACTGGTCGCCCCCCAAAATTGCGCCAAGATTATCAAGCAAACTACCATTGTGCTTGCTCAACAACGCATTATTGAGGCTTTCAGCACCCTGAGGCGTTGAGGCATTTTTATTCAAACCTTCCAGAATAACCGGAAGTACTGTATTAATTGCGGATGAAGCTTGCTTTTGATCTAATCCAAACTGACTCGAAACATTGGCTACTACAGATGCTACCGCTGGACTGTTTAATAATTCTGACAAATTCATGTTGGAAAATTGTGTTAATGGATTAATAGATAATACAAATATTATTGCTCGGAATTTATCAAATAATGTGCCAACAGACATAGAAATAAAAACAAATTGTAAAATATTTTTTTTTACTTTCCCCAAACACCAAACGAATCTATACTCGGCACTCAATGATATGTGAATTCTTACCAGAATAGCAATTTTGAGCGAAGCCAATAGTTAAATATCCGAATAGAAATATCGAAAATCACGAATTATAAAAGATGATTATTAACTTTGCCTCTTTATTGTTAGTTTTGTAATAAAAAAAATTATGTTTGAAAAACTTGTTGCCATTGAGCCGGTGAGCTTAACTCCATCAGCAGTAGAAAAATTGCACATTTATGCAAAAGAGGTAATTATGTATGATAATATGCCTGAGAATGACATTGAAGTTGCCAAAAGAATTGGCAATGCAGATGCCGTATTAGTAAGTTATACCACACAAATCACCAAAGAAGCCCTTTCAAAATGTCAAAATGTCAAATATATTGGGATGTGTTGTTCGCTCTACAACCCTGAAAGTGCCAATGTTGATATCAGATATGCTAATTCACGTGGAATCATCGTTTTGGGGGTAAGAGATTATGGTGATGAGGGTGTGGTTGAATACGTTATAAGTGAGTTGGTCAGACTTTTGCATGGCTTTGAACAAAAACCATGGAGTGAAACTCCACGAGAAATTACTAACATAAAAGCAGGCATCGTAGGTTTGGGCGTTTCGGGAGGTATGATAGCTGATGCATTGAAATACTTTGGTGCTGATATATCATACTTTGCAAGAAGTAAAAAGGAAACAGCAAATGACAAGGGATATGAGTTCAAGGAATTGAAAGAATTATTATCTGACTCGGAAGTAATCTTCTGCTGTTTGAATAGAAATACAATACTTCTGTATGAAGAAGAATTTAAGGCTTTGGGCGACAAGAAGATTTTGTTTAACACCGGGTTATCACCTGCCTGGGATGAGAAAGCACTGTTAAGCTGGCTTGGAGGAGGTGATAATATCTTATATTGTGACACAGTAGGAGCTCTTGGAGGCGAACACATGCTCAATCATCCAAAAATTAGATGTATGCAGGTGTCCACAGGACGAACGCAACAAGCCTTTGTCAGATTGAGTGAGAAAGTAATAGAAAATATTTTAAAATACAATAGTAGCAACGGCATTATTTAAGGTGCTAACTATTGACCATCCGGCTATTGAGGCGGTTGCACTATATACATCTACCACAGCGTGTACTTCATCATTTTGAATTTCTACTCGCTGCGTATCACCTCTAAATCCAATGGTAGATTGCATAGCAACCTGCATTTTGCTAACTCCTACTGAAGAAATTGAAGCTGCAACTGCCACATTTAATCCGGAGGGAAACGTATCAATCGCCTCTCTGCCATTTCCGTTGAAAATTATATGCTTTCCGGACTCTGCAGTTTGATTTTCGGGGGTTCTCAAATATGCATGTCTTCCATTTTCATTAAAGAACTTTGCTTTTGCATTTCCCATCAACGTTGCTGTGCGTAAAACGTCCAAACCACCTGTTGCACCAGAGCATATATACACTTTAGAGTTGTTTTTCGAACCAATTTTATATACCTCAGCTTTAAATGTATCATCTGCAAATGCACCCACTGAGATACAAGCTACTGAAACTCCTTTTTCTAAAGCAAGTAAAGCTATTTCTTTCATACCCATTGGAGATGCAGCTTCAGCTAAAAAATCTGGTTTTAACGCCAGAAGCTCATCAATAGAACTACATGCCTTAACATTAAAGCCAGCATTAGCCAGTTTATTTGCTAAAAACAGAGTTTTATCCTGCGATCTTGAGTATAAACCGATCAATTCAAACTCAGGCATCAATCCATTTATGTATGCGTCAGCAACAATATTGCCTAAATAACCACAACCAAAAATTACAAACTTCTTCATTTATATATAGCTTTAGTATTGGATTAAGGAATAAACAATTAATCCGTTTGTTTTCAATCACATATCAAACGCACGTACCTTCCTTGTCAAAGTTGATGTCTAAATTTCATACTCAAGCTTTGCGTCAGAAAGCAGGTAAAAACATAGCAAAAAAATTATGCAACGATGCGTTACTATATTGATTTTGTTGAAAATAAGACTTTAGTCGATACGCCCAGAGAAATTTCGTCTTAAGAACATGATAAATTTGCAAGTTGAAGTTTTCTTACTTTATCCGATTTCTAAAAAACCTGTTTTAATCCATATCAAAACTTAATAAGAAACTGAAAATTTAAGTTTGTCCTCTAAACTTGAATTGTATCGCGCAAATCGACATACTAAAAAAGAGCTTTCACAATTGTGTGAAAACCCTTTCGTTTTGAGCCTCTTGTCGGATTCGAACCAACGACCCCGAGATTACAAATCACGTGCTCTGGCCAACTGAGCTAAAGAGGCAAGTGGGTAAGCTTACCACATCGCACCGCTACAACCTTCTACCCTTGCTGCGATCAAGCCCTGGGGGAATTCAAAGGGAGCTGGTCGTGTAGGACTTACCCGGGCACAAAAGTACTACATTTTAGTGAAATGACAAACTATTTCCACTATTTTATACACACTCCGCATCTAACTCTATAATTTTGAGTAAGATATTATCGCGTTAAAGTATGTAAATACGCTATGTAAATTCAATCTGCAATGAATATTGCTCAACTCATAATAAAAGTGATATATTTTCAATCTCCATAAAAGTCAGGTTTTAATAGTAAAAACCCGAAGCTTTTTTCTTAACTTCGCAATAAAAAACAAACTTAAAACATGAATGAGGCAACACTCAAATTCATAGAGGCTAACCAACATGCCGACATACATTCTCTTGGCCTTCAGGCAAGCAAATATCCCGACGTGGATATGTCATTAGCACTTTGTCAGATTACAGGCAAGCAGAAAGTAAAAGAAAAAATTCCTGTTTTCTACGATTGCGGACAGCTGCTTTATCCTGTCAGATTATCATTGGAGCAATCATCATCAGAAATTACCGCTAAATATAAAACACAATGGTGTGGCGGCAACTGCATCATTGATTTGACCGGCGGATTCGGCGTGGATAGTTATTTCTTTTCTCAGAAATTTGTCAAGGTGAAGTATGTGGAACGCGACAATGGACTTTGCACTTTGGCTACACATAACTTCAGGGTGTTAGGTCAAAAAAATATAGAAATCATCAACGAGCTGGCAGAAGATTATCTGTCGCATACGGAAAGTGCCGATTGGATATACCTCGATCCGGCACGGCGTTCCAATTCAGGCAGTAAAGTTTTTAGAATTGGTGATTGCGATCCGGATGTAGCTTCGATTTTGGATAAGCTTCTTAGCAAAACAGACAATATCATGGTTAAGCTTTCGCCAATGATTGATATCAGCACCTTGATAAATGACCTGAAATTCATCGTTCAAATACATATAGTTGCTGTCGAAAACGAGTGCAAAGAGGTGTTGGTGATATTAAAAAAGAATTGTAACGACGAAATAGAAATAAAAACTATCAATTATCGGAAAAACAGAGTCGAGGAGAATTTTGATTTTCTTCTAAAAAATGAATCGTCTGCCACCTCAAAACTTGCCGAGAATGTGGGGCGTTACCTGTATGAACCCAATGCCGCGATAATGAAAAGTGGCGCATTCCGGCTGACAGGTGAAAAATTCCATCTAAACAAACTACACATTAGCAGCCATTTATACACATCAGACCTATTGGTTTCTGACTTTCCGGGAAGAAGCTTTGAAGTAAAACAAGTTTATGATTTCAACAAAAATTCATTAAAACATTTTGAAAGAAACATCAATGCGGCAAACATCACCGTAAGGAATTTTCCTCTCTCGGTTGCCGATTTACGAAAGAAACTGAAAATAAAAGAAGGCGGCGATGATTTTATATTTGCAACAACACTTGCTTTGGGAGACAAAGCACTGATACTGTGTCAGAAAATTTAGCTGCAACCTCAAAAATCAAAGGGCATTAATCCGACTTTTGATTAATGCCCTTTGATATAATGATTTCCTTTCTTTTACCATTTTGCGGAGAAAATCCGCGGATTGACACTTACGCTCATAAAAGCCCAATCCTGCCACCTTTTTGAGTCGCCACCTTTTGCAAACTCAAGGCTTTTTGTTCCGAAAAAGCTGGAATAACCACATGAAAGTTTCACGTCTTTCATTATATTGTAATCAAATTGCAGATCTATTTCCGAACCCATCCCTTTTTTAATTTTCTTTCCATTATCATAGGCGTTGGCAGCCATTGAAAAATAATGATAAGTAACTGCAAATGAATATCTTGAAATTGGAGCATATACCACTCCCAGATATTTGTCGTTAATGCCTAAGTTCATTCCATTACGATATGACGAAGCGATAAAATAGTCCATCGAACCATAGAAAGCATGATTTCCGGCATGCAATGTATTGAAAGCATTGTATGTCGTATTTGATTGTGATGAATTGGCATCCTCGCCACTCACAAAGTCAATACCACCGAACAATTTTGTCGCTTTATTTACCAGATATTCTGCCCGCAGTGAAAGCATTGTCGCTGAAATTTTATTGAGCGAAGTTTTACGTTTTCCGGTTTGATAATATGCTACACCCTGAATTTTAAGTTCATCAATCGGCTTAAAAATAAGATGTGTGCCCATCGTTTGCAGATAAACTGTCTCTGGATTTATTGCAACGCCATTTTCATATCCTGTGTTGGCAAAAAGAAATGAGGGTGTGAATCCGGCAAAGTCATTATACTGATAATAAATCATTTGCATATTTTTGTAAGGTATGCCTCCTCCGGTATAAAAACTTCCACCCTTCGACTTTTCGCCATCCTGATTAAAAGCAAGGACAGCCTCCAATTGGTGAGATTTGGATAGATAGCCAAGCTTCAAGGCGTCGTGATAAAATCCGGCCTGATTCCAATCGGCTGCCGAAAAAAGACGACCATCGTTGTAGTTCAGTGTCTGACGACCAAATTTAAGAAAATATCCATCCGAGTTTTTTAGTTGCGCCCAAGCTTCATTAACTACCGTATTGCTATTTGAAGAGTTTGCAATAGGATTTTGCCCCCAAACACTTACATTTTGAAGCGACAATCCGACCGACAAACCTTCACGGAGGTAGTCAACCGAAAGTCGCGAACGCTGATTGATGAATCCGGCAGCTTTTTCCCCTTCAAGCAATGGGTCTTTATATCCATCCCGATATTCGGCACGTGGTCTCACTTGGATGTTCACGTTTACCTGATTTTGCTTTTCACCCTCTTGGGCAGCAACAAAAAATGCGCATCCGGCAAAAAAAAATGAAAAAATTATTAACGCTTTTGTTTTCATATAAAAATTGAGATTAGCAGTTATTGTTTTTTTTTACTGAAAAATTATTCGAACAAACCAAACTTTTTAGTCTAAACTATAAGTATGAATACTTACACCCTGCGCCGATGGTAAATAGTTAATACCATACCAACAAACTTGCAACAAAATAAACGAGAACACAAGCACTGCAAGCGCCTCTCGTGCTTTAAGCGGTCGATGACTGCGGTAGTGAATGTAAACAAGAAATCCCAACCAAGTTGCAGCCGCCCATGTTTCTTTTGGGTCCCAGCTCCAGTAATGCCCCCAAGCATCTTTCGCCCAAATAGCTCCGATGAGCATTCCCATCGTCAGAAAGGCGGTACCCACATACACCAGATTGTCCACCAAATCCATTACCTGCGGGGTGAATAGTTTGCTGTTTCGTTTCACAAGAAAATAAAGCGCAATGATAGCGGAGGCGCCAAGAACAGCGTATGAAAACATATAAATTATCACATGAGGAGCAAACCAAGGGCTTTGAAGAGCCGGCATCAAAGTTTTATTGTGAATTTCCGGTTTCAAAACATTAATCATGACAAAAACAAAACTAAGCACTGTGCTGAATGATAGTATCCAGCGGTATTTCCAACGCATGTAGGTAAGCAATCCGGCTAATGGGAGAAAAAATGAATACCACAAACGAGTTTCTCCCATTGTGCGTAGCGGCGGGCGTTCAAGCGACACCCACATACCGGCAATATAGGATGCAAAAACGAGCAATCCGAGCAATGTAAACAGGTAAGCGAGTTTCGAACGCTCCACAAAAGCAAGATAAGCGCCAATGCCCCAAAGTAGCGCTGCAGGTATCGCGAAGTATATAAATGATGTCCAATCCATACTACAGACAGTTTTTTAAACCTTATACTTTAATTAATTTGTAATTACGAGAAATTCTTTCTCAATTATGATTTTTTTCCAAAAATAAAAAGACCGAGCGCGCCAAGTATCATCATAAAAATTCCGGTATAAACTATTGCAATCCAAGGGTCTCGCACCAATTCAAATTTGCTCGTATCGCTCCATTTTCCCATCCGTTCGTTATAACTGATTTGATATATTTTCCATCCGTTTACTTTCAGGGGTTTGTTTACCTCGATGGTTTTAGTTATCGACTTTCCATCTTTAGTAAAAACGCTTACATCAGATGCAAAGCGTTTTGGCTCTCGGTCGGGCATCACCATGCTAAGTTCATCATTCAGTTTTAGCGCATGATACGGGAAAAGATAGCTACCACTACTCACCCACCCCGATACGGTTTGTCCCGATTTCTTATTTTTCGCCTTCACAAATACTGCCGCGGCAGCGCCTTCGGAATGAAACTCTACAAACTGAACCTTATCTTTCCCTACAACCGGAGCCGAATTATCAAGTATTTTTTCAATATTTACCTGCCAATCAAGCAATTCACCTTTTTTTGTTGAATTTTCGACCAACAAAGTAGCCGGTTGTTTATCCGGCATCACCTTACCTGTATTATTATTTATCAACATCAGTTTAGGAGGAAATTCATCTATGGTAAATTTATTTAATTCAATTGCTAAATCCATCTCTATCACTTTACCATTTTCATCAGTAACTCGCCACTCCGGTGTGTCCAGGCCTACCACCATCTGATAACGATGTATGTCGGCACTACCCAATACTGCCGCCACTAAGGTAATAAACAATCCGACATGATTCAACAGAAAAGGTACATCTTTCTGCCATCTAAAATTTTTCAATCTGCGCAAGGTTGCTAAACCTAGAACGATGGTCAAATAAATATATAATAGTACAAACGACCAGGCAGAAAGCATATTTTTGAAACCAATAGCGCCAAGCAATCCAGTTTTATCAATTGTTGCCGACTGACGAGTAAGCCCCATCACAATAACTAAAACTAAGAAAATGGCGATAGCCGTTACGCTTGCTTCCATTCCTCCAAACCAGCGAATTACCTTGTTCTTTGCCGACAAGCGAAATAGGACAGCGACAAGAATAATAAAAAAAACTCCTATAAACGCGTTTATAGGAAACTGAAGAAAGTCGATGCTAAAAGCACCGACACTTAACTGTAATAGAATGCCGGTTATAATCAAACCGGCACCTATTAACAAACCTTCTTTAAAACCCCAGGGATGTTTCCACATATCTTAATCCTTCGATGGAATATTTAGTCTTATTTTGCTGCGATAATTTTTTTACCATCTTTGGCTTTCTGCAACCATTGTGGCACAACTTCTTTCATGAATTTCTCTTTGTTTTTATGCTCGGCATCCACATCAATTCCGATATATTTTTGTGCTTTTGCCTTCGTATTGATATCCGGCATCGGCACATCGCCGGTAAAGCCAAGTTTTGCCAACACTTTTGCAGTTGCCAATCGGGCTTGCAACGCTCTGTCGAGTCCATGACCTAAAATGCGTTGAATCTCTTGAGGAGCATGGAATGATGCACCGTGCGAAGCTACACCAAAATCCCAACGCCATTGCGACTGGCGAAGCAGATCCAAAACCGGTTTCATTTGTGCTTCGGTAGCACCCTTATCCCAAGCAAATTTTGCTTCAATGTGTGCTTTGGCAAGTTCTGTTTCAAGGCGATCGCGTGTTTCGAGTACTTTAGCCTGACGTTCATATACATTATTACGAAGTGTTTCTTCACTTTCGCGATGACATACTAAACAAGTACGATCCATCTTTGCCAACGGGCTTTGAATGTGGTGATCGCTGAATTTCACACCACCTTCGCTTTTATAAGGCATGTGGCAATCGGCGCACGAAACGCCACGCTGGCCATGAATACCCATTTGAGCAATCTCATAATCAGGATGTTGTGCTTTCAGAATCGGTGCTTTGCTCAATGAATGCACATAATCGACATGCTTCACTTCGTCATAATATTTTTCCATATCCTCTACAGTCATGCCTTTGTCCCATGGGAAAGTGAGGTATTTGCCATCGCCCTGAAAATAGTATTCGACATGGCATTGTGCGCACACCAACGAACGCATTTCTTGATGCGAAGCTTTTGTAATATCTTTACCCTGACGTTGGAAAGCTTCAATTAATGCGGGACGACTTATTTGGAGATTCATGTTTTCCGGTTCATGACAGTCGGCACAACCAATTGGATTTACAATTTCGGCTCCAAACGCACCCCATTTTTGTTTATAAAACTCAGCAACTCCCAATTCCGACATCATACGTGGCACATCGGGGCTTTTGCAAGTCCAGCAAGTAGCCGGCTGCGGGCCATCAGTAGCTGTCATTGGCGCTCCTGTTCTCAATGTGCGGGTTACATCTTCCACCGCGTGCATGTGTCCGCGTGGTGTGGTGTAGTCTTTTGAAAAAGCATATCCAGCCCAGAGGACAACCATATTGGGACGTTGCTCCAACACATCCACCGCCTCACTGCTATTGTATTTACTTTTGAAAGTAGTGTCGGCCGTTTGAGTCCAAGTTTCATACTCTCGCGGATAGTTATCGGCAAACACTTCGTTGCGACTCTCAATGCCTTTTATATCTACCTTTTTATTATTAAATACGCTAGCTATTTCGGCTCTTCTATTCAGAATGGATGATGCTATCATTCCTAAACCAAATACAACTAACATGGCTGCAATAAACAATGCCCAGCCTTGCCAAGGTTTTAATTTTTTTTCCATGTCTCTTTTTTGATTGTTTTGTTGAGTTATTGGGATATTTATTTTAATATTCTATTTCTTTAATGCGTTTTCAAGCCATTCGGGCACTTTGGATGTTGGGAATGGAATAAGTGCGTTTGGAGTTGACGACAAGCTGTTTTTCCCTCCGTGAGGCACATCCTGATGACAGTCCCAGCAAAGTTTATCTTTATTTTCATGAATCATCTTATATGTCTGCGTTCCGGTTTTAACAAACTCGGTATTCAGCTGGCTATGGCAGCGAATGCAATTTTCATAAATTACTTCCTGACTTGCCGGAATTGCCTGCATCACTTGAGGCTCAAGCCCAAGGGTAAAGATTGTAGCATGTCGCAGACCATCTTTGGCATGAAAATAATATTCTCTGAACACATTGTCGTGAGGCACATGGCAATCGTTGCATACCGCATTACGCGAATGTGAACTATGATTCCAGGTCGCATAATACGGACCCATCACATGGCAGTTGACACATGTTTCCGGTTTATCGGAGGCATAACTCCACATACGCGAAGCATAGACTGTAAAAAATCCTAATCCGCAAATAACTCCAACAATCAGAATCGCGAAAATCTTCCACCCCCGCGTGGGTAGAATCAGATTAATTATTTTCTTAATTTTCATCTTCTCCTTTATGTATTAATTTCTTTCTAACGCGTAGTTTAGCTATATAAATTTCACTTACAAATATAGATTTTTTTCTTTAATTCACTTATACATAAAACTATGTTCTGCAACACATATTATTATTTAAAGTTATTCCAAATAATTAAAGACTAAATACTCCTTTATCTTTAATTATCAGCACAATAAAACAGACTCAAACCATGTTCACATTAATAAGAGAATTCAAAAACAGTTTGAGAGCAATCATAAATAACAAGATTAGACTATCAAATTAACAAATAAAGATTTACTTCAGAAAGAGGATTGCTGGTAATCAAGGTAAGTTCTTATCTCTTTTCCTTCAAAATCTGTTTACTCTTGCACTGAAATCTAACGATTAAATTGGTTTGCCCCCATATTTCTTGGGCTGTTTTAATGAGAATGAAAACCATCAAAATATCTGAACTTCAAAAAACTACCAGAAGTTAGTTAATTAGAGCTTGCGAAAGTTGAGTAAAGCTCGAAATGTAATCTATTTATTGTTAAAAGGCAAAGGTATAGCGGGCAAGTTCATATCAATTTTTCTATTTTTGTATCGACAATGTTACACCCCACTAAAGTAAACAATTCAGTGATTCGAAAATATCTATTTCTATTATGTATAAGTTTGGCGTGTTCATCATGTTCGTCAAAGGCTAATGTAGCTGCCACTGACAACAAATCGAAAGCCACAAAAATCAAAAATGAAGTTCTGATTCACGACTCCATTATCAATTTCGGGAAACAATACTTGAATACTCCCTATCGCTATGGAGGTAGCACACCCCGCGGATTTGATTGCTCGGGCTTCACCTCTCATGTTTTCCGAAATTTTGGCTACAACCTGGGGCGCTCGTCGCGCGATCAGGCAGCCAACTTGCCTTCGATTTCAAAGAGTAATCTTCAAACCGGAGATTTGGTTTTCTTCGAAGGAAATAGAAAAAATGGGGTAATAGGACATGTAGGGATAGTAACCGAAAGTTTCGGCGATGGAAGCTTTAAGTTTATTCATTCATCGACAAGTGATGGCATAGTCGTTACGAAGTCGAGCGAACCTTACTATGCTTCACGTTATTTGCGCGCCGGAAGAGTCATTGACAAGCCCTACTATTATTCTGCGAATAAGAAACCGGTAAAAATAGAAGAAAATAAAGATGAAAAAGAAACTAAGAAATTGAAAAAGCAGAAGTCTTCAAACGAAAAAGAAGCGGACGAGGTGCAGGAAGCAGTATATCATCGGGTGAAAAAAGGAGAGAATTTGTCTGAAATTTCCAAGAAATATGATATTCCGGTTTCTACATTGAAAATTTTGAACAATCTATCTTCAGGGAGAATCAAACATGGACAACGTTTGCTTGTGTCTGAGGCACAAGCAAAACACGAACTTCGATTTGTTCACGAAAATTCAGAAAAAGTATTGACAAGGAATAACGTAACCATAAAAAATGAGAACGACAAGGAATTAGCCAAAACGGATATTTCTAAGATAAATACGGAAGAAGATCTTGTAAAATCCGGATTAGAACGGTCTGCCACACAATCGGAACTACGAAATAAAAAAATAGCTCAAAAATCGGAAAAAAACGTGGTTAGTACACACAAAGTTGTCAAAGGAGAATCATTGTACACCATTGCGCGGCAAAACAACATGAGCATTGAGGAACTTAAAGAATTAAACAACATCAAACACGATAACATCCAACCCGGGCAAATACTCAGTATCAACAAATCCGGAAAATCAAATAGGAATACTGCCGTTCAGAAAGAATCAGTATCACCGCCCCGTCAGCATACTGTTAAGAAAGGAGAATCGCTCTACTCCATCGCCCGTAAGTTTAATTGTTCGGTGAAGGAACTCCAGGAATGGAACAATGTGGGCAATTCCATCCGTCCGGGTGATAAGCTCAATATTTTCTGAATCTCAATACTCACAAAAAAAAAATCCTACTCATTAAAAAGCAGGATTTTTTTTATTTCGTTGATTAGATTTTATACAATCTCTCCTGAACAAGTTTAATATCTTCCGAAACCAAATAATCATCATAATCCATTTGCTTGTCAATAATGCCATTGGGGGTGAGTTCAATAATCCGGTTACATACCGAATGTACAAATTCCCGGTCGTGAGAAGCCATCAGGATATTGCCTTTGAAATTAATCAGTGTGTTGTTAAATGCCTGAATTGATTCCAAATCCAAGTGATTGGTTGGCGAATCGAGTATCATTACATTGGCATTTGCAAGCATCATGCGCGCAATCATACAACGCATTTTTTCGCCCCCCGAACACACTGTTGCTTTTTTGAATATCTCTTCGCCACTGAAAAGCATTTTACCAAGATAACTTCTCACAAATGATTCGGTGGTATCACTTGAAAACTGCGAAAACCAATCGGAAATACTTAAATCGGTATTAAAATACGTCGTATTATCCATTGGAAGATAGGCATGAGTAATCGTAATCCCCCAGTTGAAGCTACCTTCGTGATCTTTATCATATCCATTGATGATTTCGAAAAAGGCAGTCATAGCACGTGGGTCGCGACTTACAAATGCTATTTTATCATTCTTCTCAACATTGAAATTCACATCTTTGAAAAGCACGGTACCATCTTCGGTGGTTTTGCCAAGTCCGGCTACTTCAAGCACCATATTACCCGGTTCGCGGTCAGGCGTAAAGATAATCCCCGGATAACGGCGTGTAGAAGGTTGAATTTCTTCCACATTGAGTTTTTCAAGCATTTTCCGGCGACTTGTAGCTTGTTTGGATTTCGCCACATTGGCACTAAAACGACGGATAAACTCTTCCAACTCTTTGCGCTTTTCCTCCGCTTTCTTTGTCTGATTGCGTTGTTGTTCGAGTGCCAACTGACTGGACTCGTACCAGAAAGAATAATTTCCTGCAAACAATGATACCTTTCCGTAATCAATATCTACGGTATAGGTGCTCACAGCATCGAGGAAATGGCGGTCGTGTGATACGACTAAGACTGTATTTTCATAATTGGCCAAATAATCTTCCAACCACATTATGGTATCGAGGTCGAGGTTATTGGTGGGTTCGTCGAGCAACAAGTTGTCAGGTTTTCCAAACAAGGCGCGAGCAAGCAATATTTTCACTTTTTCTTTTCCACTCAATTCTTTCATCAACAGATAATGCTTGTCTTCCGCTATTCCCAGCCCGCTTAATAAGGAAGCTGCATCACTTTCGGCATTCCATCCATTCATTTCCGCAAATTTCTCTTCAAGTTCCGAAGCACGCATTCCATCGGCATCCGTGAAATCTTCTTTCAAATAAATCGCGTCTTTCTCCTCTTTCACTTTCCATAGCATATCGTGTCCCATCATCACGGTATCCAACACGGTATATTCGTCAAACTCGAAATGATCTTGCTTTAATACAGATAGACGTTCGCCCGGACCAAAATGAATGGATCCGCGAGTGGGGTCAAGATCTCCACTCAACATGCGTATCAAAGTAGATTTACCTGCCCCATTTGCGCCAATGACACCATAGCAGTTACCCGGAGTGAATTTAAGATTTACATCGGAGAAAAGCACTCTTTTCCCAAATTGGATTGCAAGATTAGATACTGTAATCATTTTTTTCTTTGGATTTTTTTCTTAATTTTACGTACTTGAATCTGATATTTTACACTTTTTTCTTCACAGAAAATTAAAAATCAGCTTGAAAATTCGATTTTTTATAAAAACAAATTGCCGTCTCATAATGTTTTCATGAGTCGGCAATCGGTAAGTTCTCTGTCTATATTATTCAATAATACCTAATTGACGAGATGCTTTTGAAATTTTTGCGATGGATTCGTCAATTTGTTCAAAGGTATGAGTTGCCATGAGTGAATAACGAATCAGCGTATCTTCTGAAGGAACCGCAGGGCTAACTACCGGATTCACAAATATTCCATCTTCCATCAACATGCGGGTGAGGGTAAATGTTTTCAAATTATCACGTACATAAAGCGGTATGATAGGAGTTTCGGTAGGTCCGATTTCAAATCCTGCATTTCTGAAACCTTCGATAGCACGTTTGGTATTTGCCCAAAGCTGCTCTTGGCGCCATTTTTCTTCTTCCATCACATCAAGAGCGGCAAGTACACAGCCGGTAGATGCTGGTGTGATGGATGCGCTAAAAATGAGTGTTCGGGAAGTGTGTTTCAAATAATTAATGATATTTTCATCGGCAGCAATAAAACCTCCAATGGTGCCCAACGATTTGCTAAATGTGCCCATTATTAAGTCCACTTGATCCGAAAGTCCGAAATGCTCGCATACACCAGCGCCGGTTTTTCCGAAAACGCCAAGTGAGTGTGCCTCGTCAACATACAATGAAGCATTGTATTTTTTCGCCAAATCAGCCATTTCGGGAAGTTTTGCGACATCGCCTTCCATGCTGAAAACTCCATCAGCAACGATTAATTTCACTTTGTCCGGATCGCATTTTTTCAACACTTTTTCAAGATGCTCCATATCGTTGTGTTTGTATTTTAGTGATTTACCAAAACTCAAACGTTTGCCTTCGATAATTGAAGCATGATTGCGTTCGTCAAAAATCAAATAGTCTTCGCGCCCTACTAAACTTGGGATAACTCCTGAGTTCACCGTAAAGCCGGTAGCATAAACCAAAGCAGACTCTTTGTGTACTAACTTAGCCAAACGCTCTTCCAACTCAACATGAATATCCAATGTTCCATTCAGGAAACGCGAACCGGCACAACCTGTACCATATTTTTCAACGGCTTTTATGGCGCCTTCTTTCAGTTTTGGGTGATTTGTAAGCCCTAAGTAGCTGTTGGAACCAAACATTAAAACCGATTTTCCATCGATTGTAACTACTGTATCTTGGTCGGATTCAATCGGACGAAAGTATGGATAAACACCCATTGCTTTCACTTTTTGTGGCTCTTGAAACTGAGCCAAAACATCACTTAATAAACTCATATCTTATTATTTTTTTCAGCTTGCAAAGGTACAAAAAATTATTCAAACAATACATTCTTTTTATAAATCAAAGTATATCGCTGATTATGTGGGACATATCGTTCCAAAACAGTGGATAGGATTTGGAAACGACCTCCGGATTTCGGATTATCAATGGATGCGTAAGGGCAATTGGTGCAAAAGCCATCGCCATGCGGTGATCTTCGTAAGTATCAATTGTCGCGATTTCATCTGCCTGACAACATGTTCCATCCCACATAAGCTCACCTTCCTGTGGCTCGACAAGAACATATCCCAATTTCCGCAATTCATACATCAACGCAGCCACACGATTGGTCTCTTTGATTTTTAAACTTTGTAAACCGCTGAAGTGAAATGGTTTTTTCATCAGACAACATGTTACCACTACAGTTTGAGCCAAATCCGGGACATTAGTAAAATCATATCGAAACTTGTCGGACACTTTACGAATTTGGTCTGAAACAGACAATTCAACTTCGTTTTCATAAAAAACAGTTTCCACACCTAAATTCTCAAAAATATCCGCCACTGCCCTATCGCCTTGCAAACTATTTTCATTCAGACCGATTAGTTTTATGTTTCCTTTGCCTGACAATGCCAGAATTTCGTACCAATACGATGCCGCGCTCCAGTCGCTTTCCACCCGATATCGAGTCGGGATATAGTTTTGAGGTCGAATATCAATTTTATCATCCTTGAATTCTGCCTTTACACCAAAGCTTTGCATCATTCCTAAGGTCATTTGAATATAAGGTTTGGAAATCACCTTCGATTTTAGATTGATTGTCAAGCCGTTGACCATATAGGGAGCAATCATCATCAAGGCTGAAATATATTGGCTACTAATGCTTCCGTCCAAGTCTATTTCACCGCCCATCATAGCACTTCCATAAATTTTTAGAGGCGGATATCCATCATTCTCAAGATATTCCACTTTTCCACCTAATTTATTCAACGCGTCCACAAGTATCCGAATGGGTCTTTGCTTCATTCGTTCACTTCCGGTAATAGTCCATTCGCCCACGGTTTTGGATAGAAAAGCAGTAAGGAATCGCATGGAAGTGCCGGCAGCTCCCACATCGAATGAGCTGATGTTGCTGTCGAATGCAGCCACCATCACCCGCGTATCGTCGCAATCCGATAAATTTTCGACATCGAAAGGGCTGTATGAAAGCGCATTGAGTATCAATGCCCGATTACTTATGCTTTTAGAAGCAGGCAGTTTAATTCGCAAATTGATATCTTTGCCGGTATAATTCAGTTTTTTTTCAGTATTCATTACCACAATTATTTCAAACTGTAAAATTACTACTTTTTTCTGAAATGATAAAAAAATCCTGTCGCTATGCCACGACAGGATTCCATTATGAAATCTTATTCAAAGAAATATGATTTACAAAATTTTATT
>CAZMQV010000042.1:0-29669 GCA_964568675.1 uncultured Paludibacter sp. | reverse complement strand
CTTTGTTCACAATCGCCGAAACGCTTGCAGTTCCTTCTTTCAATTCGAAACGGAAAAGTTGCGCGTCCGAATCCACATTGATGTTCTCGAATGTAAACTTGTCGTTCTCGTTTCTTCCGGTTGACGACATCGCTTTGTTTTTAGCATATTCGACAGTAGCAGCATTCACAAGACGAAACCATTTGTCGGTGGAGGTAGGTGTATCCGATTGCAGAGTAGCCACATCGCTGTTGCAAACAAGCATTTCTTGCGCTTCAGCCAATACAGTAACACCTTCCAAAAGTTCTTCCTCTGTCATGTCTTCAACATCTTCTGCTTTCGCATCATCAATTATGCTTTTAAAGTCGTCGTACACCTCTTTCGCATATTGTCCAAATTCGTTGCCAACAACCATTGTCGCTAAATATGCTTCAGAATCACTGATGGCGAGTTTGTAGTTCGCCTTCAAGGTTTCTATGTAGCTTAATACTAACCAGGTACAGTTGTCGTCTTTGTTGCCTGTCCAGTTCATGGCATTCCAGCTATTGCCGGCGCCTCCCGCGTGAAAACGAAGTGCAGGGGTGGAACTTGCTTCATTTTCAATCCAGAAACGAAGTGATTTATTCGTAGCTACATTGCTTGTTATAAATCGCAAACCATTTGCAGGCATGTTTGGTTGTGTGGTAAATTCGGTTCCGGAAGCTACATCCGTGTTGATATATTCTTCTGTAGCTTTGTTTTGTAGCGCGAAGCCTCCGGCGGGATTGGTTACCAATTTCCAAAGCTGCGAGTCATTCGGAATTACTTTTGAATCTTTGATTTTGGCTCCGGCTCCAAGGCTGGTCATGTAGGTATTCTCAGGGCGTGTGCCTTGAATGAAATACCAAACATCGTTGGTGCTTGTGCTATATTCGGGCAAATTCACCTGATCCTTAAACATTTGAAAAACTACTCGTAATTCATCTGCTTCGGTAAAAAAATTGTTGAGAGGAGTTGCAGGGTTGTCATATACTTCTTGAGCCGCGTCAAGAACATCACGCATGCCTCCAATAGCATCAGATGAGAATTGGCCGGGATTGTTTCCTTCAGCTATACTTTCAAGTGTGGCATTCACTTCATCAATTACAGCTTTCAAGGAGTATTTAATTTCATTTGTTACCTCGTCCTTTGTGCGAAACAAAACTGCAGCGTTTACATTTTCTGCCCAACTTGGCTGATTCGCTACATAGAAATCACCACTAGCGGGTGCATATATAGCGACATTAAAAGCATTATTCGCATCAGCTACTGTGATTACGTTCGTTTCAGACACTGTGGTTGTTCCTCCTGTTTTATCCACAATATACACTCCCGGGTTCTTACCATCCCATCCTGGCCATTTGTGATCAGGTTTGTTCGTAGAAGGCACCATCTGCAAAGTGGTTGTAGGCATTGTTGCTACAGTAGAAATACGAACAATGGTGTAGGTACCATCCTCTTTTTGAACCTTCCGATTGTCCGCATCAAAATAGCGTCCAGTTTTTTTATTCACAATTGCTAGTCCACTACCATTGGCAACTACTTTCCAGTATTGCTCATCACCACCCGAATAGTTTAAGTAGTCTAATTTGTTGTCGGCAGTTTCTGTAATCCAAGTAGCATAAGGCAGGTCTGGCTTACGTGGGTTACATTTAATCATGTACCATACATCGTTGCCGGCAGTGCTTGTAACTGGTACTACTGTTATAGCATCTATTCCAATTATGCTAAACGCGGCAATCACTAAAAGAAGAATTTTTTTTCTCATTTTTGATTAATTAAATAGTTAAATAGTTAGATTTTTTGATTAGATTGATATTTGTTTTGTAGTGAAGATATTTCTGATAAATGTTTGCAAATTATTTTGTTAGCAGTGTGTGTAAATGGTTTTGTTGATGTACTTCAAGAAAAGGGCATGAGAAAAGTGTAAATTTGTTAGTAATGAGCTCTCTTTACGAAAACAGTCTGTTTGTTCATCAAGAAAATAATTACGTATTTTAATTGTATTATGAAAATGATTATAAGGTTATGTCGTTTATCTAAATGAAAAAATAATTACTTGTTCGCTTTTCCTCATTATTTGATATATGAATCAGATTTTTTTACTTGGAATGATTATAACACACTACGAAAGTACGAATAAAATTAGTATTTAAGGTAGTATGAGTCGATATTTATGCTTAATTATATGAAAAATATAGAAACGTTGTGAACTAATATTTAATATAGCATCCTCTTCTCAACGTTATGATTCACAATTCGAAATTTTCGAGTTTCGCCCTCAAAAAAAACTTATTTTTTTCCCTATATGAACATAACTGCCGGTTTAAGAGACTTGTGGTTAAAACGGTATTTTCAAACGAAAAAGAGTCCATCCAACGATGCGAGCTTTCTTATAGTTTTTATAGACATTCGGAGAAAGAATTAAATTATTATTTCACTTTTTCATTAGATGTTTTATTGATGCGATTTCTCCCGTTGGGGTTGTTATCTGAATAATACAGACTTCTAACGGCACTTGAACTAATTTTTCACCTTTTATTTTATCACAAAATAGCTGCTTGCCAGCCACATCAAATATCGTCAAATTGACATCCAAATCACATTTTACTCTGACCTTCAGTTCGTTGTTTCTATTACTCGCCTCGAAAAGATTTTCAGGAGCTAATGTTTTCAATCCTGATGTTGATTTAAATTTCAAAACAAACACATTTTCTTTCCCTCTCGAATCCGTTATGATAAGTTGCGCACCATCTACAATGTAGTATGCAGCACTCTCTACACGATGTGTTTCATTACCGTCAAAGACGATATTTTTTAGAAAATCTTCCAGTTCTACGAGTACGTCGGTAGCGGGTAGTGTAATTGTTTTTGTATCAAAATCAATATCATAAACCGACGATGATATCATCCATCCATTCACTTGAAGCTCAAAAATAGACGGATAAGCATAAGCCGAAGCATTCGTCGAACCGGTTATATTTACTTTCACATAGCGCGACATCGTGTTGCTTATCTCGTCACTCACAAAATCAGCTTGAGTATTAGCCGAACGATTTACCACCATTTCGTAGTTAATTTCATTCTCTTTTTTAGCGAGTACGGTGTATTTGTAAGCTCGGCCATTCGTTGGGCTATTGAACCAATTGATACCCACATTGTTGAGAATGTAGTTTTTGCCCAAATCAACTTCAAGCCAGCGAGGAGCTGTAGGTGTCGCATTGTTTGGTGCTGCCCAGCGCGTTGCAACATCGCCATCCACTGCTTTAGCGGCTGTGTTAGTTGTATTCTCTTCCGAATCGGCAGTGGCTTTCTTTTTGAAAGCAATATGTTGAACAACAAACTCATACGTGGCTTTGCTCACTCCATCCTCGGCCGTAACAAGCAATTTCATGCCGGGCATCACATTGCCATTTGTTACCGGAGTAAGTCCATCTGCTTCCATCAGATCAAATGAGACGTTGTGTTCCGACTTAATATAGTCCAAGAGTTGTGCTACCGGCACTGTGGTGGTAAGACTTATCGCTTTTTGCGAATTATCAATGGTCAGTTTAGAAGAAATCAGCAAAGTAGAAGAGGCCGGAACACGATACCAGTTTACCTCATCCATTATGTTATCATCGCTTTTGGCTAAAATATTATTCTTGCCGGCTTGCCCCACGCCTTTGTTTGACAATTCCACATTTGACCATTCGAGAATGCCACAATTGGCAGCCGTTCTTTTACGTACACCCTGAGATACTCCATTAACGAAAAGTTCGACGGCAGCACGGTTGGTGTAAACTTTCACCGGTGTTGTAGTGGTTTCGCGCTGCATGTATCTACTGCTGGCAATATGTACCATGGGGATGCTACTCCAGTTAGCTTTATAAACATAAAATGCATCTTTTTTAATCGAACGATCGTGCGTTACCATGCCTTTGTCATTAATACCCGGTGTTTGTCCTTCGTTGCGACTATCTGAAGCAAAATCGAACATATTCCAAACAAATGTTCCCCAAATCCAAGGGCGCGCTACGATGTCTTTAATGGCGAGTTCGTGAATCAAGCTTTGGTACTCTTCCGGATGCCATGGATTTTGGTGACCATAAGGACTTCCCGGAGGTGCGGTGCCTGACAGTTTAATTATTTCATGCTGTTGTGGATTACCTCCGGCGCCATATTCCGACATTCCTACAGGACGATATTTTCCACCTACCAAGTGTTTGTTCTTATACCCATCCATGTAGGATCCAAAAGCGCCACTCTGATACCAGCCGGGATATTGATTTTTTCCAAAAAGGTCGGTTGTCCAGTTTGAACGGTCAGCTCCTGCTTGTGCCTGAACCGTTAGTCGCCCTGTTGGGTCTTCGGTTTTCGTTAAGTTGTGCAGTTGCGGAATGATTTTTGACATTTGCGTGTCATGCGAACCGGTACTAACTTCATTTTGTAAACCCCACATCAGGATTGAAGGGCGATTGTAACGCTGTCGAATCATTTCGCGAAGCTGTTGACATGTTGCATTCATAAATTGTGTTGTGTCTGTACCAAATTTATCTACAAAAGGAATTTCTACCCATACTACAATCCCGTATTTGTCAAACAATTCATGAAAGTAGGGATCTTGTGGATAATGCGCTAAGCGTACTGCGTTTGCTCCTATTTCATAAATCATACCGAAATCGACGTTATGTTCATTTTCTGTTATTGCATACCCCATGTCTTTCCAATCTTGATGACGATTCACTCCTCGTAATGGATAAAGCCGTCCATTAAGATAAAAACCGGTATTGTCGGCATGAAAAAACCTGAGACCGACATAGTCGGAAACTTCGTCGAGCAACATTCCGTTTTCATTAATTTGAAAATCTACCTGATAGCGAAATGGGTCAGTCAATCCGTCCCACAAACGGGGATTAGAAACTGAAATTTGCTTTTTGAACTCATAAGAAGATCCGGCAGGAATTATCACGTTGTTTTCCTCTACCGATTTCACTACTCCTCCAGGCGCGATATTCGAAGTGTTGAAAAGAGGATTGGGAATTTCGGTAATTCCGGTAAAATTATCTGGATTTTTCAGTGTCGCTTTCAGACTAAGGTGTTTTGTTTCGGTTGATTTATTTACAATTTTTGCGCGTACTTCCAACTTTGCCGATGCTGAAGATACCTCAGAAGTTGTGAGATAAAGTCCATTTGAGCCATTGTCTTCCAAATCAACGTGAATTGGATCACAAACAACCAAGAAAACACGGCGATACATGCCCCCAATAAAGGAAAAATCGCCTGAAAGTGGAGCAATATTGTCGTCGTAGCGATTGTCCACTTTCATCGCTATCACATTTGGCTCGTTTTTTTTCAACAGTGTAGTGATATCGTATCTGAACGAGTTATATCCTCCCTTATGAGAACCAACAAGTGTTCCGTTAATATATGTTTCGGACTTCAAACTTGCGGCGAGTACTTCTAAGAATACGCGTTTGCCTTCATACGAATTGTTCCATGAAAATGTTTTTCGATACCAGCCAATGGTACGTGCATAATTGTTTCCACCATCCTGAGCATCAGTTGCATTCCAAGTGTGAGGAATGGTTACTGACTCCCAAGATGAGTCGTTAAATCCCGGCGCGGAAGGTGCCGACGATGTGTTTTTCTGAAATTTCCATTGCGTACCAAAGTCAAGTTTCTCTCTTGTCGCAGCATTTGTACCAATAAAGAAGAACATCGAAAGAATAAATAGGGTTAGATTTTTATATTTCTGCATCGTCGTAAGTTTTTTTATTGTTGACAATCATCTCTTTCTGAATTTAAAAACAATGTCACATCGAAATAATTTTCAGATTTTTTTTAGATATAAATATTACGTATTTTTCAACGAACAAATAATTTTATCGTTTCTGTTTTTTTGTTTAAGGCACTTGCAAGTGTAATGAAATAGACACCTTCAGTTAGATCTGAAGTGTTAATTCCCATTATGCTTTTGTCAGGACATGTGTTCAATGTTTGCGAATAAATCGTTCGTCCAGAAACGTCGTGGATGTTGATACGAAGTAAACCTTTGTAAGCGTCGGTGATTTGAATCTTTAAGTCTTCACCTTTTAACAATGGATTTTTAATGTAGCTCAACATGTTGAGTGCAGGTGTAGTAGTTGTAAGGTCGGCAATTCTTTGTTCTACAATTAAAGACGGATGTTTCGATGCGTCCGCATTCTCTTTGGAGTAAAACTGAGCATCAGTTTTCGCATCCGCACCACGCTCTGAGGAAATCAATTGAAGACTCAGTTTCGTGTCGCCCGGCTTTTTTAATTCATCAATTACCGTTTGCTTCAGGTCATACACAACGTTGGTACCTGCGACACTACCCGGAAATATACCAAGTAAAGTGCTTTTTGTCGGTATATTATTCCACGTAAGTATGCTCTCGCTCCAATTGTCGTTAGGCACATAATAGAGTTGCCAGTTAGTTGCAGTAACACTAATATTGGAGCTATTAACATAAAGACTTAAATCAGCCTTCACAATTGAATCGGGGTTCAGACCACTTAAATCAAATTTTAAGAAAACTTCACGGTTATAACCCGCATTATCTTTTTTGATTACTAAAGTAGGGTTGGCGCCATAGTTTGCCGCAGCGCTCGAGCCATTCACTACATGGGCATCATCAGTTGCTTTTTTTTTAATTTCCTCTGTTGGTACGAAAATGTAATTTTCGCTATTCTCATCAATAACAAAAGCGAGTGTAGAGCCGGCATAAGGCACAGCAGGTAAATTTAGTTGAATCTCTTTTTCATGAGCCAACAATGTTGATTTGAATCGCACAGCAATGTCTTTTCTTAGTTGAGATGGATCGGAAATCCAGGCGCTTACGGTAGATGTGTTTCCGTCTTTCAACATCATGGCACAGGCTCCGTTCACTTTCAGTCGAAAATCGTCATTGGTATATGAAGCCGCTTTGTAGAATACAAAACTCAAGATGTTTTGGCTTACATTCCGAACGACTTGTAGTGAGTCGCTATTGATAAGTACTTGGATGTTGGACGAGTCGTAATCGCGCACTTCTTCTAATGATTTTCCAGGTAGGATGATATACTCATACTTAGCTTCAACAGGTTGTGTGCCGTGGTCAATCCACATTTTGAACACATCTGCGCTTACCGTATCGTCTGAATAAGACGAATTGATAGCTTTCCAATTGCCTGATTCTGTTTTGTTGCTGATTTTCAGAGTCGTGGGTTGAGGAAAAACGTAGCCCACTTTATTGTGATAAACCCAGGATGAGTTAGCAAGATTATGCGAACTCGTGCTTAATACAGACTCCGTATCATTCGATTTTACCACCACGTCTCCTTTCAAAAGTGATTGATTTATTGTCGTGTTTATTGGTTCCGATGCAGTAGAATTTATTGATGAACCCAAGCATACGATTTCATTTCCAAACATAAACCACGTTTTTTTTGCATTGGTATTGATGCTGTATTCTTTATTGTTGAGATGGAAAACAGTAACTCCGACACTTCCATTGGATACACCACCGGCAAAATTGGAGGTTCCAACAGTTCCCCACTGTGCGGGAAGCGGAATTGTGGATTTTTGAGGTGCGGTGATACCGGGGATTTTTGTCCAATCCCAAACCGGAAAGATATTATAGTACTCATCGCCATCCACCGCTATTGTATGTGCGCCTTCCGAAAGAAAATAGCCTTTTAGATTCTCGCCATTTCCATTTTCATTTCTTAAAGTGCGTGTAGAGGCCATTCGCACATCGAAGTAATAAGCCGGAGAATTATAGAGGGTATAATCAGCTCTCCAATAATGAATATGCTTGGGTGAAACTCCATAGTCGGCAGCTTCTTGTGCATTCAATCTTTTGACAGACGCGTCATATTCTGAAGCATTTTCCATGTCAAGGTTTTTCACAATTTTAGCCAGGGAAATCGATCCGGAAGCATTGAGCGCTCCAGTGCGGCTTAGTCCACGACCAATGGTGTTGTAAAGAAAGTACTTGCCTCGTATCAACCTAAGATAAGCATCGCGCGTAAAATTTGTGAGAAGAACTCTTTTTGCATCAGGAAGTTCATAAGATGTTCCAATAGTGAAATTTGCGATTCGTGCGATGCCTGAAATAAATGATACACCATATCCGCCCGTGAAAAATTGCTGCCCGTGTTGAAAGTAGGAATAATCTTGCTGAAGCCCTTCAGCGGTAGTCATAAACACGGGATAATACACCTGATCGACTCCAAAACTGAGTACCGAACTATCACTTTTCAAACAGCCACGATATACCCAATGTGTCGCGATATCCACTTTGTTGGCTCCGGTGCCCTGTGACCCCGACTGGTCCGGACGCCCGCCGATAGACTCCATGCGAGTGAGCATATTGTTTTCCAAGTTCGAAGAAATTTGTTGCTGACCTGCACGCATCAAAATTAAAATCACACCTACACGTTGAGGGCTGCCAATTTGTTGGTTAAACCAATTGGTGCTACGTGGGTCGGAAGTATGCCAAAATTCCAATGCTTTTGTGATTTTCAAGAATAAATCGGTGTTTCCAACATGCGATGAACTGTTCAAAGTGTAGGCAAGCACCATACTTTTCAGGCGATTAAGATGCTGTATTGGTTGCCAGTCTGTTTGTGCGTTACTTGCGTAGTTGATATCCGACCAAGAACCATCCGCGTTAATCGACGTAATAAGACCATCAACCGTATTGTCTAATGACGACACACTGCCGGCATTGTCCCACTCCATTTCTTGTACACGCTGCATAATTGTGCTATAAACATCCTGATTAGCGTTGAACTTCACTAATTTTGTAGCTTTTGTAGAATTGGATTTTCTATTTATTTTCGAAGTTTTAGCACCTTCAACAGTTGTTTTTTGAATATTACTTTCTCCCGCAGCAAATGCTGATATTAAAAATGCTACAAGCATCATGCTTAAAGAAGATAAAATGATTTTGGTTTTCATAAAATAGTATTTTTATTTCAAATTAATTGTTGATATTCAAGTTGTTTTGATAACAAAAAGGCATGTTCTTGTTTTATTCGGGAGTGAAAATATTATTTAGTTGCTATGTTTTAAGATTTATTGAAGATAAAGAGTTTCGATAATCTTCAATATCTATCAAAAATACTTCTCAACAATAATCTCCTTGCTCAATCGATTTTTAGCATCGGCTACAATCAGAAAATAGATTCCAGATAACAAATTGCCCGGTTGAATCGTCAATTTTCCGCCAACAAACGAAGTTTTTTTAGTAAAATGCTGACGACCATTTATGTCCATAATAATAACATCCACGTCGTTCATTGACAGCTCTGTTTCTATAGTGAATTGTCCTTGTTTGTATGGATTTGGATATGCTTTCAGCTGGTTTCTTATTGTAAAGTGCGATTTCACATCTGTTGCAGGGTCGTTTAGCTCAATAGCTCCCAATTCGGCTACCTGCATGCCATTAAGCGCGGTATTCCAAATGGCAATTTCTGCGATATCAAAGAGTCCATCTTCGTTGCTTTCATCTGCAAATAACAATGAGCCCAGCACGTCGAGCGTATAACGGCTATCTACCGCAACGTTGGATGAGCCGGTATAAAGCAACGAACCATCAAGATACAATCTCCACGGATTATTTGCCTCCACAACGATTACCAGACGGCTCCAGGTGTTTGCTTTAATAGATCCTGCCGGGCTATATCCGGGACCTGTTAAACCTACAGAACCATCCTTACGAATAAAGAAATCGCCATCATCGCTATTTTGCAGATTCGACTGAAGCAACGGATAAAAATTATCGGTCAATGGTACTTTGAAATCGATCATCAGCGAAAATTCATTTACTTTACAACCTCCGCCATTAGCAGCGATTCCGTGAATCATCTTCACACAACTCCCTTTAGGAATGCTTATCGCTTTGTTAGATGCTGTAGGTCCGGTGGTAGAAACGATGTTTGCATTGCCAGTCTCCGGGTATGTAATCACCTTGCTTCCAGCGCAAAAAGCAGGTGTTAAATCGGTGCCTTTTGTCGCTTTGAAAATTTCAGATGGATTATCAAATTTCCACACACTTGTTGATTCTGGTAGTGGAGTAGGAGCAAACAAACCAAGATTAGATATTTGAGGGATAGTCAATTCTTTGTCCCAAAGAGCTATTTCAGCAACTTCGATAGGAGCGTCTTCGCTGTTGTTATCACCAAAGAGAATTGATCCGGCTATGTCCAATGACCAACGATCATCTAACGGAGTATTGCCTGAAGCAGTGTAAATCAGAGCGCCGTTCAGAAACTCTTTCCAGGGCTTACCGGCTTTTACCACCAACACATATCGAGACCATGTATTGGCACTGACCGCCCCCATCGGACTATAACCGCCATTTGTAGCTGAAAGACCTATTGAACCATCTTTCTTAATAAAGATATCGGCATCCTTGTTGTTGGCTAGGCTGGTTTGGAGCAAAGGATAATACGCATCGGCAAGATCTACTTTAAAGTCAATCATTAAGGTGTATTCATTCACCTTGGCTCCTCCGCTTGCCGCTAAATTATGAATCATTTTTACACAACTGTTTTTGGGAATACGAATCGCCCTATTGCCTGCAACAGGCCCGGTAACCGAAACAATATTCGCATTATTGGGTGCCGGGAAAGTTACTGTATTGGTGCCGGTAGTGCCAGGTATCAGATTTGCTCCGATAGAAGCTTTGAACATGTCCGCGGCATTATCAAACAGCCATGAGCCAACACGCGCAGGAGGTTGGTTGTTGGGGTCGTTGTCAGAGGGAGTTTGGAATGACGTTTCCAAAGGTAATGACGCGTTGTTATAACTGTCAAAAGCAGTAACTCGTAACACATAACTTGTATTCGGTTGTAATCCGGACAAACTTGCAACTGACAAAGATTGTGGCATTGCACTGTTTAGATAATATTGTGAGAATTTTTTGAAAGAACTCACTTTGGTTGACCCTTTTAGAACTTCTACCGAGTAGTATTGCACCACGTCATCGGTATCGTCATCTTTTGCTTGCGGAAAACTCACCGAACAATAGTAGCTTTGCGGTGTAACTGTCATTGTGGAGCCGGAAGTAAAATAAGGTTTTGTTTTACCGGGACGATTGTGCATGTAAGTAAACTGTGATCCATCGTGTGGTGCTTTTACTGTCCATGCGGGTAGTATTTCTTCATTCCGATAAGTGTCCCATCGATTTAATTTTACATCGCCGTTTGCCATAACACTTACTATATATCCCTCGGTTACATTTTCATATTGTTCGGGGTGAATACCCGCATTAACCAAACCACCTTCAACTTCGCTATATGTTGTGCTACCAGTATTTATAGATGTGAAAAGACTATTCTGATTGATGGAGTGTGGATTCCCGATGGGGAAATGGCTGTGACCGGAAAATACCACGGCTTGCGGATATTGTTTCAAAATTGGCATAAGTATAGGCATACCCCAACCATTATTGGCTCCATAATCGCCACGACGAGCGCCATAACAAGTGCCCAAGGGCGCTACGTGGGTAAACACAAAAATGGGTTTCCCGGGATAGTTCGTGGCAGCCTCTGCCATCTTTTGTGTTAAGAAGTTAATAGAGGCCTCAGGATAGGAGGTGAGTCCATCGCCGCTGTTACTGCCGGCACGTTGGCTAACGGTGATAAACGGGATGCCATTGATCACATGATATTGATCAAGCGGTTGCCCGAGTTTTGTCAAGTAAGTATTTTGAGCACCTGAAGGATAATTATCATGATTTCCCATCATGTATATTTTTTGAACAGATGCAGGTATGTTTTCCGTATTGTTGAACACGGAAATAAATTGGTCGTATTGAGTTGCGGTACCGCCATCGGTGAGGTCGCCAACTACAAAGAGCGCATCAACTATAGGTGTTTTCGACATCAGGCTTTTCAATGCTTGAGGCACTTTCACCATGGGACCGCTACCTTGGTTGTTGCCAAAATGTACATCAGAGATGACGGCAAAAGAAATTACCGGCGCCTCTGCCGTTTTGCCTTTTTTTATTATTGATTTCGATTTGTGAATCGATGTTGATTCTTGAAGTATTAAGCCATTAGCAAAACTTGAAGCAACAGCAGCTAACAATATCACACTTAAAAATGACGCAATGATTTTTGTTTTCATGTGTATAACTATTTTTATTCTTACGTTTGTTTGACTCTCTACTGATTAGTCGAGTGTTTTTCTAATATTTTAATTGAATTTTGGGCTGACAGGTTGTGCTTTGAGAACTTTTTTTAGTTAAGTCTAAAAAGTTATTATTTTATAATAATTTCCTGATTCAATCTGTGGTTTTTAACCATTAGTGTCAAAATATATACTCCGGACGATAAGCGATTGAGTCGGATTGCAGCTTTACCGGAGGTGAATTCTAATTTGTTAGAAAAATGTAGTTTTCCGGATAAGTCAGATATTTCTATCCTCGCATTGTAGAGCGGCAATGTCGTTTCGATAGTAAGCTCTCCTTCAGTGTAGGGAATTGGATGAATATTAATCCATTTGGATTTTGTTGTTTTTTTTTCAACACCCGATGATTCGTCAAAACGAATCCGCACTTCGGTAACACTATTCCAGTTTTCACCACCTGTAGAATTACCATTACACACGACACGCACGTAGCGCGCGTTGACAACAGATGGAAACTTGTATCGCTCCAACTCATCGGTCATGCCACTCGAAGTTAGGTTATTCAAAACATTTGTAAACGACGAGCCATCGTTGCTGACTTGGATATTCAGCATGTTGTATCGCGTGGTGCCAAGGTAATAGGCAATATCGATAGCGGAAATGGGCATGTTTTCACCCAAATCAAACTGAATCCATTGCCCGGTTCCGGCTTGTGCCCAACGGGTATTCAGGCTGTTGTCAACAGTATTCGTAGGTGGATTCCCTGCCTGATTTCCAATTGCGGAAACTGTTACCTGGTAGTCAACAGCACTCAACGGCACTGTACGAACGAAGACTTTGCTATTCTCAGCATCCATTATACTTCCATCCTCCGCCTTCACGTTGAGAACTTTAAGCATATATTTGCCATATTCGATATCCGAAGAAAAATCAAGAATAACAGTATTAGTTCCCGACATTTCAACCATAGAGATGGTTGGCGCACCATCTATCTGATAATTGGCTGCATTAAGAGCTGAAATAGCTTCTATGTCCGCGCTGAAACTTACCTTCAATCGGTTTGGCGTAAGTAGCGTAACAGCATCCAGACCTAATGGCGTTTGTGGTAAAACAGGCATTTCGCCCGGGGCTAAACGAGCAACTTCTGCGGCAGCACAAAGCACCGCTCCCACGCCGAAAGCTACTTTTTTATCTGCGTTTCGCGAGTTCATCAAATTGGCGGGATTGATAGGCGCTTCACCTTCTCCTTGAATGTACATCACTACTCCACTAGGTTGTATCACTTGTTTTGAAATAGCATCCCAGCCTCTGACAACAACGTTGTAG
This sequence comes from uncultured Paludibacter sp., assembly GCA_964568675.1. GTDB lineage: Bacteria > Bacteroidota > Bacteroidia > Bacteroidales > Paludibacteraceae > UPXZ01. The sequence goes on along the minus strand of CAZMQV010000042.1, from coordinate 16,223 downwards.
TAAGTGTTACGATCGAGTAAACCATTGTTAATTCCCCATGCGATGGCATACGTTATCAGTGCCGTTCCACTTGTTTCACCTCCAGGACGGTAGTCCGCGTCATCCAAGCTCATATTCCAAAAACCATCTTCACGCTGACGATTTTTTAGCGCGGCAGCCATTGTTTGCAATATGTCAATATACTCCGAACGGTGTGGTGCGTCGGCGGGGAGATGTGTTAAGGTGTGCGCCATCGCTCCGATTGCCCAGCCGTTGCCTCGTCCCCAATAAATTTTCTTTCCATTGGGAGTTAGTTTTGCACAAAACTCACTGTTCGTGTCAGTGTCGCTGCTTCCGCCATTGTTTGGGTCACGTTTTTGAGGAACGTTGGGCTGAAATCCCCAGTCGCGCCACCAAAGTCCATCCGTTTTGTTATACAATCCATCGGGCACATTTTTGTAACCAGGAATAATCGGTCCATTACCGTATTGTGATTTTAGAGCCTCTGTCCAAAGCCCAGTGCTACCCGAAACTAATAAGGTGTCGCGACAATTTTTGAAAAGATTGAACATTTTTTCATAATATTTTTTGTCGCCAGTGAGTTTACCCATTCGGGCATAAGCGGGCATGGCCATATACATTGCGTCTATCCACCACCATTCTGCCGATTGCGAATCGGAAAGTTTACTGTCAATCCGTGCTTTAATTCCACTAATTTTCGATGGTTCTTTCACCGCATCCAAGTTATATAGATCGATATACGTTTGTCCGGCTGCGTAGCTATCTGCGTCGGCTGTCGCGTGAGTTGCTATTCCCCAAGCGTTGTTCGTCGCCCAAGATTTCGAATAATCCAGATACGATTTTTGGGGGTAAATGGAATAAAACAGCATATTGCCCGCATGATACACACCACTATACCAGAGTTTGTCCAATACCGTAGCAGCTCTATCGGATTGCCAAAGGCTGTTGACACGAATGGCATCATTAATTACCTCCGACTTTGAGGGTAGGGTAAGCAGCTCGTTCATTGGGTTCAGTATTGTCTGTTTAAAGGTTTTCAACGCATCAAACCAAGCCAGGTCGCTTGCGTAGCGCCCTACTGGAAATATGTTCCATCCTCCTCCAAAATAATAAGTAAAATCACTTCCTACAGCGTAATCGCTCATAATTACCAGTTGGTTTTCAATAACCTGCGTAGTAGTTTGCCCCGGCATATAAACTCCTTCGAAAAACCGCGCGTTGGGTGATGTTACCGTACCTTCGCTTTTGTTTTCAGCATATCCAATAATGTTGTTTTCGGAAGTAAACTGTATTCCGTTTGGTGTTACTCCAGACATGTTCGTATGCAGGTAGATTCCTGCAGCAATTTTCATCGCTTTGTTTTTACCTTCGAACCGTACAATCGCTTTGTTTAACAAACCATTGGCACTTGTGCTGATGCGTACTGTTTTCACATAAAAATCACCATCAATTAAAACTTTGTTATATTTAAGCAGAAATTCGGTGTAAAGCGGACCGTTATGAATTATCTGACATTCGTCATAAGGGTCATGCATCCACAATTTACTTCCTGCATAAGCTACCACTCCACCTATTCCAAGTGTTTTGCCATTAACCGAATAAGCGTCAACACCTTCGGGTTGCTCGGAGTGATAATTGGCATAGGTGTACATTTTGTCAATCATAGGATTTGACTGCTTTTTAACCCATAAATCCACGCCATTGGCTGTGTTTGGCTCCGTTTTTAGCAAAATTTTACTATACATGCGATATGCTGCCAAATCGTTTTCCCAAGCTATGTCATTACGGGTAGCAGGAAGCTTTTGCGCAGCGTAGGTTTTGACTTCCGAAGTTGCTGGTGTGCCGGATTTTAGCATATATACTTTAGTGCCTTTGGCAGGCACAGAGGATTGAAACGCAATTTTTCCTAAATTTGAAAGGTATTGATACGGGATTTTGGTGTCCGTATCATCGTACAATGCAAGGTTGGTTAAGCTCCCTACAAGTTCTGGCGCAATTGTTATCATTACAACTTCATCCACACGATTAGTCTCTGTGTTGTTTTTTAATACAAATTGTGTGGAACTGTCATTTCGAGCAGAGCATACAAAAGGCAATGTCAGCGCGAAAAAGAAGAGAAAGAGTGAGAGTTTATTTTTCATCTGTAATTTGTTTTTAAATAATATGAGTTACCACTTTGTTAAGTATTATTGTAGGAAAACATGACAAAGTGAGATAAATGTATTGACGTATTTAGGGTCTAAAGTCATAATTCATTTTAATACTTGAGTTGGCAATGTCGTGCTCATCACTTAAAAATAACGTAGCGACTTGCCAAATTGAAATATAATGCTTTTGTTTTATTAAATGAAAAACATTGAAAAATTGCGCGTACCGATTGAGCCATAGACATCTGTCCAATAACATCTTTTTTTTCTTTGAGCACGTAACAATTTATTCAAATGGTCGAACTATTTTTTTAGAATTTAGTGTACAATCACTTTACGGGTTATTTCACCCACTTTTACAACATACACACCTTTTTCGAATCGCTGCGTTGGATTGCACTTCGCACCTGAAGCTGAAAACACTTCAGCTCTTTTTACACTACCTTTAATCTGAATTTTTCCATCTTCAACACTAATACGTAAAGCCTCAGAGTCGGTTTTGGATACAGTCGTTCCGGTATCAGTAGTTGTGTTTTTAAAAATTACATAAAACGCAGCCGCGCTACCATACACATAATTGTTTGCCGCTGTTGCTTCAGTTATTTCATAGTTAGCATTCGCATAAATGCTCCGTGAGTTTTGTTCAGCTTTGGCGCCGGCATTGTAAGGCAGAAAACGAAACTGATTATCGTCGGCAAAAAGATGTTGCATAATTAACCCTACAGGGCTTGTTGTCATCTTTCCTTTTCCATCCAAATACATTCCGGATTTTGACATCACATACACACTATCGCAAAAATCACTACTATTTACTTTCAAAAATTTCCAAAGCTGATTGTTGTCCTCATGCGTAACGGTAGCCGCATTCAGATTTGCAGCGCTGCCGTCTGTAGTAGCTGTGATAAGTTTTCCATTAAAATTTGCATCAGTAAATGCCGACTTTATGTTGTACCAATGCGACTCGGTATCGGTTGAAGTTATTGGATAACGCGCGATGGCCTCTTCTTCCGGAATTAAAGCCCATGATCGTGGACTTTCCATAGGTGAAGTCATGGTGGCTTTAGCAGTGAAATAGTTGGCATTGTGGTCGAAAACCGATAAGCGCGACACCTGGCCAAACCCTCCAAGCAACTTGGCATTGAACTCTCCAACTTTCGCCCGCCGGATAGACACATATTTGTCGCTCACCTTTGTTCCTTTTAAAGCCGTACGACACAAGTCAATATCAAATATGTCATACGCGTTTTCCACCGTGTAATATCGGTTTCCGATGTTGGGAGCAAGAAGTCCATCCTCGCCGGATGCACCTCCAATAGCAACTCCGGTGCCCAGCGACAAGGCGTTGCCGGTAGCTTTGTTTATCAGATAATAATAGCCGGTGGAGTCGGCGCTTTCTACCAACTGCCATAGCTGATAGTCGCGATTGCCAGAAAGGAGCATGTGATGTCCACGCACCTGAGTAGAAGTAGCCTCACCTCCAAAAGTGGTAACATACATTCCATTGCGATGAGCTGCTGTACCTGTTTCTTTGTGATTGATTCCGTTTTGAATAAAATACCAGTGTTCCGAAGTGCCGTCACTCACTTTCACATGCTGTGGCAATTCAGCAAAAATAGAAAAACATAGACAGCCTGCAACTGTCAGAATTAGCATACGTAGTTTTGTTTTCATAAGTAATAAAATTAATGTAATCGATTCAATATTCATTCTGAAATTCCCTATATTCAGTTTGAGTTTGCATTAGTATTTGCCCTATGTCATTGAGAACAAGTTATCAAATTTCAAAAAAATGATAATGACATTCAACGGCAAAAATACTTCGTAGTTAGCGAAAAACATTATTTTTATTGATAGAAAATTTACTGCTTTTGGCTATTCGGAAAAAAGAGCATAATTTCAGGAAAAATACTACACGTCCGATATGGTTATCCAGTAACTTTACTACTCCTCATTGTCTAATCCTGCTTGTTTCTCATGTTGTCTTGTCAAATTTTTTCGATATTCAATTGGGCTAACTCCAAAAAGTTCTTTGAAATTTTGTGAGAAATATCGAGGTGCGGAGAACCCTAAGTAATAGGCTATTTCTGATATGTTCTTGTCACGTTCTTCTTCTAAAATTACCGCTGCTTTTTTGAGCTTTATGTTTAGTATAAAATCATTTGGAGTCATACCGGTAATGCCTTTAATTTTTAGATAGAGTTTGCTCTTTCCGAGTGCCATTTCGGAAGCAAATAACTTTACATCAAATTCAGGATTGTTCAGGTTTTGCATCACAATCCGATGAGCTTTATCTAAGAGTTGTTGGTCGGATTTGTTTGTCGCAATGGATGTAACGTCAGAGCTGTTGATGTTTGTTGCATGAATGTATTTTTCTTGAAGTTTTTTTCGTCCCATCACTAAGTTATTGCATCGGCTTATCAATATTTTCACATTGAATGGTTTGATAATATAATCGTCTGCGCCGAGCATTAAACCTTCTAAATTGTGCGCTTCCGACGCATCGGCAGTAATTAGTACTACAGGAATATGTGAAGTTTCAAAGTTTGTTTTCAATTTAGCACATAGTTCTTTTCCTGTCATATTAGGCATCATCACGTCAGAGAGTATTATGTCGGGATTCATGGTTTTCAATATCTCCAAAGCTTCCACTCCATCCGAAGCAGTTGATACCAAGTAGATTGAATGAAATATCTCTTTTAAGAATTCGCGCATTTCAATATTATCCTCGACAATAAGAATGGAAGGAATAATTTTACCATCCATTTCAAGTTCTGCCATTGGCTCTAATAAATCATCAATAGACAATATTTCACTTCTCACCATATTGTTTACTTCGAGCTCTCCGTCAGTCAGTATCTCCTCTTCTGTGAAATGTTCGCTTCCATGTTTTAGTGTAACGGAAAATGTACAACCTTTTTTTTCGTTGTTTATTGCCTCAATTTTTGCGTGGTGCGACTCAATAATGCCTTTGGTTAGAGCCAAGCCAACACCGGTTCCAAATGCCCTGTCCACTTTCTGGTTTTGGCTTGACGACTGATAGAAGCGTTCGAAAATTCGTGTTTCATCACCCGGCTGTATGCCAATCCCGGTATCGGACAATTCAATACGTACTTCTTTTTCTCCGTTTATTAATTTGAGGGTTATACTGCCATCAGGTGTGTATTTGAAGGCATTGGAAATGATATTGATAAAGACCTTTTGAAGTTGAATAGGATCAAAATAAAGCATTATCTCTTTTGGCTCACATTCAAACTGATAATGAATCTTTTTGGTAGTTGCCATGTCACTGAATGAAAGAAAAATTTGATAAAGAAAATCCACTATATTCCTCTTACTAACTTTTAAGGTTAATAATTCATGTTCTTGTTTCGAGAAATCGAGTAGTTCACCAATCATATCGCGCATAAGTCTAGCATTTTTGTAAACTCTCGACAATTTGTTCCGCACGGTTGGTGATAAATTGCCCATTTGAGTCAGGGCCTCTATTTGTCCAATAATTAATGTGAGTGGTGTGCGAAACTCATGTGATATGTTTGTGAAAAACCGCAATTTTGTTTCATTCAAATCAATAATTCGCTCATTCTCTTGTTTCTCAAATTTTAGAGATGCGCGTAGTTGAATCCGATTGACATAGAAATGGATGAACCTCCATGCTACAAATCCGAGAAAAAGAATATAAAACACAATTGCTGGTAATGACGCATAAAACGGAGGGCTGATTTGTAACAAAAGGCTTATTTCTTTGGCTTTGTTTCCGTTATCCACTATTTCACGCACAACTAATCTATATTTACCCGGACTGAGATTATTGTATCGGATATATTCGTCATGTGCAATTTGCCAATTATTGCTTAACCCCTCCAGTCTATATTGATATTTATGTATGTTTGTTTTGATATAATTTGATGTGGCATATTTGATGTTAATATTATTTTGTTTGTAGCGTAATTTAATTTTCTTCTGAAAAGGTAATGTCATCATCTCAATCTTATCATCGTTGTCTGGATTAATTCTCTGATTGTTGATGTATAGTTCTGAGAAGAACAAATGATAATCCTTTCTCACTGTTTCGATTTGATTCTCGGAAAAAGCAGCAAGTCCGTTGATACCAGATACAAAAACATCACCATTCGATGCTGCAAACACTCCATTACCATTGATACTCAGGAAAATTGGAAAGCCATGTGTTCGATCAAGTATTCTGCTCTTGTAACTTATAGGGTCAAACACGTCAACACCCAAATTGGTAAGTAATACCAATTTCCCATTTGATATCTCGGTAATGTCAATAATGTTATTTGAAAGTATCTGATTCGCATCTACCGAAAATCTTTCAAAGGTGTTTGAATTTGGTAAATAACGGAACAGTCCCGAACCATTCGTGCCAAAAAATAACTGCCTACGTTTATCTTGATAGATACAACTTATTGCTTGCCTACCCACGCTTCCTTTCCTGCCGAATGAATGGCTATAAACTTCAGCGTCTTTTGTTCTAATATTATATCGGACAAGTTCAAGCCCATGATCAAACCAAAGGTTTTGATTGATATCCAGAAACACTGCCGTCATTTTGTCGCTCTTGCCGTCGCATTTGCTATTCTCAGTTCTAAAAGGCCGAATTTTGTCTGTTGTCTTATTATAAAGCACAGTTCCATGCTGAGTTGCTACCAATAAATCATCTCCAATTGATTGAAACGCAACTATTACATTGCTTGTCAGTTCAGGATGTGTTCTTTTATTTATATTTCTAAAAGTATTTGTCTGCAAATCGTAGATATCAATACCGCCTGTATGAGTACCAATATATATTTTTTTGTAAATGCGATCAAACCAAATGCATTTCAAATTGTTGTGCGATACACTATTCGGCTTGCCTGCAAGATAATAAGTAAATAAACCCGTTTTTCGATTAAGAATATTTAATCCTCCTCCTTCAGTACAAATCCATAAATTGTGGTCAGTGTCCTCTGTCATTTTACCAACTATCGGGTAATTCACTGTCTGATTATTTCCTTTTTCCGGGGGGAAATAACTGAACTTATTCATTTCTGGATTGAAATAGTTTACTCCACCAAAATAAGTACCCACCCAGACGGTGCCTTGATTGTCTTTGAAAAGCGAATAGATGGATGAATGCGACAATTGAGTGGGTTTTGAATCTACCCCTGAATAAACAGTTATTTTTCCTGTTTCAGGAGCTAACTTGTTTAATCCAGCGAATGTGCCTATCCAAATTTCACCATTATTGTCTTCGCAAATATCTCGAATTATTTTGCTCGACAGTTTCTCATTTAGTTCTCCTTGTTCTGCTAACCTACCATTGGGTAACAAACGAAACATACCATTACCATTGGAACCTAACCAGATATTTTTTTTCCTATCCTCATAAATTGCACTTATATTCGCACCATCAACTAATAACCGAATGTTTTTTTTATTATCTATTTGATACAAACCATTTTCAGTGCCAACTAATAAGTCGTTATCAATTGTTTCGTAAAAACAATTAATCACCCAGGATTCACTTGCTTGATAAAAAAGAGTCTTTTTTAAGTCAGAGGATAATTTATATATCGCACCCTTACGCTCGTACCATAGTCCGTTTTTGGATATGCCCATTGCTTGGCAATCAGATTCTAAAGTTTTGAAGTTGTTTTTTCTCATGTCATAAGCCACCAGGTTGTTGTATCCAGCTATTAGGTAAATCATCCCTTTGTTATCGCCCAATACTTTATTTATCAGATTGGATGGTAAGCCGGATTTCCCTTGCTCGTCCATTCGATACACTTCAATACTATTCCCGTCAAATCTATTAAGTCCGGAACGCGTGCCAAACCACATATACCCAATTTCATCTTGCCATATCGACATCACCGAAATATGAGATAATCCTTCAGTAGCTGCGATATGGTTGAAATTCAACTCTTGAGAACGTATAGAGGCTATAAATGATAATAAAAATAAAAGTAAAAAACGTGTTTTCATAGCTCAACCAATTTGTATAGGGGGCTTCTAATTATTTGTTTTTTTGACTTCTGACATTGTATTGAGCCGAAGTCAGATTAAACCTCATAGTGAAGTCAATCAATTAGTGTCAAAGATAGTAAATGTAAACTTTAAAAATGTTTTTTCCCAAAAAGACCATTATCTTTCTATTTGTTTATCTTTCACGTATTTATCGAATGTTGCTATTTTTTTTTATCAGGAAGGAGGAAGTGGTATTAAGGCAGATAGAATATCCGATTGATGTGTTTATCAATGCGTATCCTTCTTGATTGAATCAAATTCGTGTTATTTTAATGCCTGTAAAAAATCAGTGTACAAATTATCCAGTTCTTCCAAGCCCACCGATATACGGATTGAGTTGTCGGATATATGAAGCGAATCTCTTGTTTCTACCGAAAAATTACCATAAATTGTACTTGCCGGATGGATTGCCAATGTTTTGTTGTCAAATAAGTTAGTTGCTCTTTTTATCAGATTTAGTTTGTTTAGCCATCTGAAGCAGGCTTCGCGCGAAGCTAAGTCAAAAGTAAACATTGCGCCGGGGTTTTTCCCGAATTGAGTTTTACTTATTTCATAAAATTGATTTTCGGGCAATCCATTGTAATTGACCGAAACTACCTCGGGTAGGTTTTGAATCAGCTTAGCCAATTCGGCGCAGGTGTTTGATGCTTGTTTGTAGCGCAAATCGAGTGTTTCCAATCCAAGAGATTGCATGTGAGCTACTTGTGGTGTCATATAAGCGCCTAAGTTTCGGTGTATTTCCAGTCGGAGTTTGGCGTTGAATGCTTCGGTGCCATGTTCATTAGCTAAAGAGTTTAGCTTTGTAGATTTTTTCCAGTCGAAATTGGAGTAATCAACTATTAATCCACCCACGCTGGTAGCGCCTCCCGAAATGTACTTTGTACTGGATACAATTTCGATGTTTACGCCAAAATCCTTGGCATTGAAAGCGCAAAACGGTATCAAGGTGGTGTCGGCAATTAGTGGAACTCCTTTTGAATTAGCTACTTGAGAAATTGCTTTCAAGTTGGCTACTTCCATTTGCGGATTGGAGATGATTTCTAAAAAAACGGCACAAGTGTTTTCGTCAATCTGCATTTCCACGTCCGCGATATTAGTCAAGTCACAAAATCGGGCTTCGATGTTGAAAGCAGCCAAGGTGGATGTAAAAAAGGAGTAGGTGTTGCCAAACAAATGGCGCGAAGTTACGATATTGTCACCCGCTTTCGCAATGCTGATGATTGTGTTTGCGATGGCAGCCATCCCGGAGTTGAGAGCGGTAACATTCAAAGCTCCGGTGATACTTTTTATTCTGTCTTCGAAGTGCTGAACCGTTGGGTTGGTAATGCGTGAGTAAGTATGTCGCGCGATTTTTCCTTTGAAGGCCAATTCCATCGCTTCAGCAGTTTCAAATTCATAAGCGGCAGCGTTGTACACCGGCATATATAGCGCGTTGTATGCGTCGGGTTTAGCATAAGGGGTGTGCAGTATTTTGGTTTCGTTTGATTGTTTGCTCATTTGGTCGAATTTATATTAAAAGAAGGTTTTGTAATTGTTTTATTTTGAGTGCGTTAGTGTAATGACAGCTTGTTGCTCCATGTAATGTGTTAAACGCTGTGAATTAGCCGGAATTTGGTATCAGAAGTTTATTCTCTTAACTTTATGTCCCATTTCAAGTAAAATGTCGGTAATTTTTTTTCTGAAATCGCCTTGTATTAATATCTCTCCATCGCGCTGTGAACCACCCGCAGCACATCGATTTTTTATTGTTCTTGCTAGTTCTATCAACTCCTCTTCGCTACCTTCAAATCCGGTAATTAGCGTTGCAGTTTTGCCTTTTCGCTTATCGAGTTCAACACGTAAAGCTTGCTTTGTAGGTATTCCTCTTGTAATGTGGGTTTCTGGCGTCGCCGCTTCGGGCTGATGGTCGGATGGCAACAGCGTGTTTAGTTTATCTTTCCAGTCGGTTTTATTCATTTAATTTAACTCGTTTTTTTCAAAAATTCAGGATAGTATTTATCTCGAACCAATTTAAAATTAGGTTCTGCTTTTAATGCTTTTTTATAGCCGGCCTCAGCAGCTTGCATGTTGTTAATCAGCTCATTGCTTCGGGCATTCTGAAAAAGTAACTGGATATATACCCAATTCTGATTGGTCTCTTTTCTTGTTTCAATAATTTTAATCGCCTTTTGATAAAATGTCAAAGCTTCTTTCTTGTCTCCACCAAACATTTTTGGGGTATAGTATAGCGCATTGCCTTTGTCAAATAATATTTGCGTATTGTTGGGAGCTAAAGCATAAGCTTTGTTTATCAGCGCCAGACTTTGTTTTCCCAAAGTTGTCGCCTTTATTTTATTCATCGCAATGTGATAGCTCAAGAAAACGCCTTTGTAATTAAGAGCTTCTGCGTTGTTTGGATTCGTTTTTAGCACTTTGTCTATTAGCGCTTCGGCGTGTTTGATGTTCTCGGCTGCTTTTTGATTCTCCTTTTTGTCAATCAATACCGATACAAAACCATAATAACAATGAATTAGATTTAGTAAATCGGAGGTGTTGTTGAGATTTGCCTTTTTTTCGAAGTTCTTTGTTGTTTGTTCCCACTTCTTTGTGTCGTTGTGCAAAAAAGCCTGATACAGCTCTTGTTTCACTGAATTTTGGTTTGTTGCATACATGTTGAACATGATTGCAAGTGCTGGGATAAATAAAAACTTTTTATTCATTTTTTTAAGTCAGATATTTTTTGATTTAGAAATATAGGATAACTTTTCAATTAAATTGACTTCGTATTGAAAAAAATGTCGGTTGTGATATTTTATAGCCTTGTTAATTGATTTGCGAATTCCCAAATGATGATACCTGCTGTAACGCTCACGTTAAGAGAATGTTTTGTGCCGTATTGCGGTATTTCGATACAAGTGTCGCAACTATCCACTACAGATTGTTGTACGCCTTTCACCTCGTTGCCAAAAACCACCGCATATTTTCTGCCTTTCTCCAGTTTCATTTCGTTCAACATTGTGCTGCCTTCCGCTTGCTCTATTGCAAGCAAAGTGTAGTCCTTGTTTTTAAGAACATTAAGTGCTTGCTCGGTTTTCTCATAGTATTGCCACGTTACAGAATCTTCTGCTCCTAAAGCCGTTTTATGTATCTCGGCATGGGGTGGGGTTGAAGTTATTCCGCAAAGGAATATCTGCTCGATAAGGAAAGCGTCGGATGTGCGAAAAACCGACCCGACGTTGTGTAAACTTCGAACATTGTCTAATACTATTGTCAACGGAATTTTGTCTGTCTCTTTGTATTCTTCGTATGTAAGTCTGTTTAGTTCTGTGATTTTTAATTTACGCATTTTTATTTCTAAATAAATTTCTATAAAAACTGATGTGTGATGTAAGAATCTCATTTCGATTTGATGATTTCTATCGCTTTTTCAATTATCGTGTCCTCTCCTTTAGCTTCGTCGGCTTTGCTCATGTCCACACGAATATCGGGATCGATTCCCCATTCGATGTTTTCCTTGTTCGCGTTGAGCATTGGGCTTGCCGAGAATCGCACCATCCATCCATTCGGCATTTCGCTCGAAAGTGGCAGGCCACCACCACCACCACTTTTATCGCCGATTATGGTGCTGTTTGGCGCATATTTCATTCTGCAAATAAAATCATTTGTGGCGCTGAATGACATTCGATTCACTAAAATAACTACGGGGCGTTCCCATCTTATGCCTGGGTGTGGTGTGGTGTAAATTGGTTTTGGTGTGGAAAAATCCGAGTGCCCGTTCCCAATTTTGTGCGTAATATGGTTTGTGAGAGTTTTTTCTTGAAAGAAAAATGATGCGAGCATTTCGCTGTTGCTTACGGTGCCACCTCCATTACTACGCACATCGATTATTAGCCCTTTGCATCCGGCAAATACAGTAAAAATTGCACTTATATTTGCGTTGCTAAAACTGTTTGAAAAGCTACTATAATGAATATATCCAACCTGATTGTCTGCGATAGATTTGTAACGCATGCCTCCCGCAATACGGTAATTGCTTCCTAAGTATCTTTCTTTGTTTAATAGGTTTGAATTGAAATTGGAGGGATAATCAGAATACCAATTGGTGTAGCGGCTTCGGTCAAAATCGGAATAGAGATTTACGTGTCCGTCCTTTAGCTCGGCGAGCATTGATGCCATCAGATCAAAAAAAGCAAAATTATTTCTGGTTGTGTCCACCCGATTAGAGTAAACCGTGTAAATCGAATCCCAATCAATGCTTTTATAATCCAGATAGCAGTAACGCGTGTCTATTATCCGCCAAAGCGCTTCGAAATTGCCCTTTGGTGTGTTAGGAAGCGCCTCCGGTTCACGCAAACAAGCTGTGTTTAGAATCAATATGGGCACAGCCAAGGTCAGAAATTGTTTTGTCAGTCTATTCATAAGCTTGGACAAAATTTTGAGGCATTTTATATTTCTTCCCTTTGATACTATGAAAATAGACTACACTCCCTATTGAAACCATGATATTGCTTTTTTTGAACAGCATGTTGTTAGCCTTATAGTTCATTTGCTCATGCTTTGCCGAAAGTCTGATGGTGTGATAGTCAAAAGGCATATCTATGTTGAGATAATGACTCCAAGCTTGCTTGTTGTGAAGCGAACTAAAATGGAAGATGTTGTTAGTACTATTGTATCTGAATAGTTCATAGTAGGTTACATTCTGAAGCGGAACAAACATGTAGCCGACAAGCGGTGTTTCAGCGCCATAAATTGCTCTGAACTCCTGATTGAGGATGTTGAAAATGTATTGCGCCTCTGCGGTTAAGTTTAAGTTCGAAAAAGCATCTACCGAAATGGGGTTGTTCACATTGCGTCCTAAGTATTTAGCTCCAAAATCAATTTCGCAATTTCCCCCGGCTATAAGCATCAGGTTGTGCATTGGTCGGAAATGATAATTAAGTCCATAACTAAAGTTGGTGTTAAAAAGCATCATGGAGTTGGAGCCTGTGGGGTGATAAAGTAGTCCGGCTTCTAAATACGATTTCCTTGTCCACGAAAGTTTTTCATTGTCATTTTTAAGAAAACGCCGGGAGTTGTTCATCACCCGTATAGCCGTCCCTTTGTATTCCGAAGGAGAAAGATAAGGATCGGTGGTTTTTACACGTCCCACACCTACTTCAGATACAGATGTAGTTAACACAAAACGTAAACTGTCATTCCCTTGCGAGTAGGAGATTGATGTTGAATAAACAAACAATATAAATATGACGTAACGTTTTGTCATGCGGATAACTTCTTAAAAATGTATTTTGCAAAATTAAGAAATTATTTGAACATAGCCTTTTTTATTTGCCAAAAACCACTTTAAGAGAGTTAGAACATCAAGAATAATATTTTCGAAAAGCGTTGAAAAAGTGATTCTGTTGTTTCGTCCGATTAAAAAAAGATGTAATTTTGTTTCTCGAAGTATTTTTGTGAAACACATTTAGTTGAAAGTAATATGGTAAGTAGAAAAAATATTGTAGTCCTAACCGGTGCCGGAATGAGTGCTGAGAGTGGGTTAGCTACCTTCAGAGGGGCAGGAGGCTTGTGGGCGGGGCATCGAGTGGAAGATGTGGCAACTCCCGGAGCCTGGATGCGTAACCCGAAAATGGTATTGGAGTTTTACAATTATCGCCGTCGAGAGTTGCTAAAGTCGAAGCCTAATGCGGGACACCGAATGTTGGCGGATCTTGAAAAAAGCTGCGACGTCAATATCGTTACGCAGAATGTGGATAACCTGCACGAGCAAGCCGGGAGTACGCGGGTGCTTCATTTGCATGGCGAGTTGATGAAAGTGCGTTCTAATGGTCCCGGTGCCGAGGTTTTTGAACTGGATGCGAGCAACTACGAAACTCATTTAGGCGACACCTGTCCGAAGGGACATCAACTTCGTCCCCACATCGTGTGGTTTGGCGAAGCGGTACCAATGATAGAACCGGCAATTGAGCTTGTCGGGAAAGCAGATATTTTCCTGATAATAGGGACATCCATGCAGGTATATCCCGCAGCCGGATTGATAAACTATGTAAAGGCTGGCATTCCCATCTATCTTATCGACCCGAATGAAGTGGGGGTTGATACAAGTCGTGTGCATTTCATCAGGCAAAATGCAAGTGAAGGAGTGAAAATATTCAGAGAAAAAGCAGGATTGTGATAAAATATTTTTGATAATCAAAAACTAATAACTATCTTTGCAGTCCAAAAAAACAAATAAACAACTAATTCAATAATACATAACTATTTATGATCGTAGTTCCTGTAAAAGAAGGTGAAAACATAGAGAGAGCGTTGAAAAAATTCAAACGCAAATTTGAAAAAACCGGTGTTGTAAAAGAATTACGCCGCCGTCAAGCTTTTGACAAGCCTTCAATCGTAAAACGTGAGCAAATGCAACATGCCGTTTACGTTCAACAAATGCAAAGAAGCGAAGATTAATTTAAAATTTTTCTTTAAAGTTTGCTTATCTGAGAAAAACTTACTATTTTCGTTGTGTCAATGATGCAATGAATCTATGTCAGATAAGATAACTAAGTTTCTACAATACTTACAGTATGAGAAGAGTATGTCTTCTCATACTGTTTTGTCGTATCGTACAGACTTAGTTCAATGTTGCAAATTTCTGGATATCAGCCCTGAAGAGTTCCAGCCCGAGCTTGTAACGGAGCTTGCCATACAGCAGTGGATATTATCAATGATGGAAAGCGGATTATCCGCTCGAAGTATTTCGCGAAAAATATCAGCTCTAAAATCTTTCTGGAATTACCTGCGCGTAGAAGGTGTGGTGGATAAAAATCCTGTGAAAAACATAATTCTGCCAAAAACAAATAAACCTCTCCCGGTGTTTTATAAGCAAAGTGAAATGGATGAGGTGTTGAAAGTGGAAGCGGGAATTGATATGGATTTTGAGACGGAAAGAGATCGTTTAATTCTTAGTCTTTTCTATCAAACCGGTTTGCGTTTGTCCGAATTGAGCAATCTTGATGATAGCGATGTGAATTTGGACGCAGAACAACTCAAGGTTGTTGGCAAAAGGAATAAAGAACGAATCGTCCCGCTTGGACAAGAAATTTGCAAAGAGATAAAAACCTACCAACTTCATAGAAACAACATGGTTGAACTTCAGGGAAATTGGCTTTTTGTGTTGAAAAACGGAAAAAAGATGTATAATAAAGCAATATATAATATTGTACATCGAAAAATGTCGGAAGTAAGCACACTCAAAAAACAAAGTCCACATGTGTTGCGACACACCTTTGCTACAACGCTCCTTAATAATGGGGCGGATATTAATGCCGTGAAAAATTTGCTCGGACACAGTAGTTTGGCGGCAACTCAAGTTTATACTCACGTTAGCTTTAAAGAAATAAATAAAATTTACAAACAGGCTCATCCACGAGCAATAAAAAAAGGAGGATAGTTATGGAACTTCGTATTCAATCCGTGAATTTTGACGCTACCGAAAAACTGGAAGCATACATTAGTAAAAAGTCAAAAAAGTTAGAAAGAGTTTTTGACGATATTTTGACAATGGATTTATATCTAAAAGTAGTAAAGCCCGAAACTGTTACCAATAAGCAAGCCGAAATCAAGGCTTCGGCGCCTGGAGTTGAGTTTTTTGCTTCAAAAACATGCGATACATTCGAAGAAGCTATCGACTTGGGCTTAGAAGCAATCGAGAAACAAGCGGTAAAATTCAAGGAAAAGTTATCGAAAAAATAAAAAAACAACAAATAAGTTTTGTGTTTCAAAATTAATTTGTATCTTTGCAAGCCGTTTGAACAAAAAGAGTTCGAACGGCTTTTTAACCCGCAAAGATTTGGGAATTAAACCTTTGCCTCTTTAGCTCAGTTGGCCAGAGCACGTGATTTGTAATCTCGGGGTCGTTGGTTCGAATCCGACAAGAGGCTCAGATAATAAAATCGATAATAACTAAGTGAAAAACAGCGGTTTTTCGAAGTTTCAGCTGAAACGTATTATTGATAAAGTATTGAATAGGGCAGTTACCAAAGTGGCCAACTGGGGCTGACTGTAACTCAGCTGTCTTTCGAC
>CAZMQV010000041.1:0-30372 GCA_964568675.1 uncultured Paludibacter sp. | reverse complement strand
ACAAAACTAAGCGTGCAACTGCACGGACGGTTTTGTAAGATTACAAAATTAAGCGTGCAACTGCACGGACGGTTTTGCAACTTTACAAAACTAAGCGTGCAACTGCACGGAAGGTTTTGCTAAATAACAATTGCATGTATTGTTGTGTTACAAGTGGCTTTGTAGATCGACATTGGCAACTCGATGGGATTTACGACTACAAAATCACTTGACTTTGGCGATGCTCGCTTTGTGAAGCCGCGTATTGCATGTTGCGATAGGATGTAAAGCCGACTTCCGCCTCCGATTGCAATGCGCAGGCGCCTCATCGCTGGGATAGCGACATGGATTATACCCGCAGAATTTCAAAGTTGGTACTTTTAGAATAAAAAAAAATCTGGCGCTTAAAAACATTTTGTATATTTGCGGATAATATGGCGCATACACGGATTGAATGGTGGATATATTAGATGTTAGGCGACAGTGTAGAAAAAAAATAGACTGCGAGCATTTGAAATAAAAAGGTTTATAATTGAAATTATGTCTATATGAAAAAATTATTACTTTCTATATTTTTTTAGTGCTTACTTTTGGAATTTATGCAGGGTCAAGGATAAACAATTGTTTGAATCGACGATTGTTCAAAAGAGGTTTGAAAGACGACTTATAATCTGCGGAAACCACCTATTACATAATAAACATCATAATAACGACCACTAACTCACGACTATGTTCATTGGCGGACTGATTCCGGCATGCCGATATCAGCTCGCCAATTCGGCAGGTCTTGCTTCCGCATTCACTTTGTCGGTTGGGTAAGGTATAGCGAACGCTCCCGCAACCCTCCAAATGCGCAATGCCTTGGTTGTTAGTGTGTCGGCATGGGCAACTACGCTCATGCAAGAAATATAAAAAGATAACGGATATGAAGAAATTTTTAATTTTTATTGGCGGTTTTGTTGCCGGTGTTTTGGCAACAATTTTAGTAGCTTATACAATGGGTGTAGCTGATAAACCTAATGACGGTTTGCTTGGACTTACTGTGTTTCCTGAAAAGGGAGATTGTATCACTAAAAGCGAAATAGAGATTTTTCAAGTTATTGAGCCGAATATGGCATTGGCAGAAACAGGTAAATTTCCTGACCAAATTATGGTTTTGCTTATTAATTACGATAATAAGACGTATTACGATGACCAAAAAATAAAAATTCCTGCCAATAAATGTGCAAGACAAATAGGTACATACCAATATACTACAAGAACGGGAATAGGTAAAACTGTTCCAGCGGTTGTTATTGAGTAATTGCAAAAATCAGAGACGAAAATATGCAGGTATTGCTCTGATTACTTTTTGTAATAGCAATATTTGTTTTTAACCAGTTTGCTTTCGAACACAAACGCAACAAAGGCATGGTTATTACCGCAATGACTATCAGAAATCGCCCGCAATCTCTTACTGCCTATTGCCTCGGTCGTTAGCAGTGTTTTATTTTTGACCGCGAAGGAAAAACGACATCGCTAACTTACATGTATTCAAAACAGGTATGACACAAAACATAAACATTTCAGATAGTCTCAAACTCAAGAGTTTTTCATTTGCCACTGTACTTCTTAAAGGAGTTGGACAGATAATGCTTCAGGAAAATGCCATGACAGGTCTTTTGTTTTTAATTGGTATTTTTTATGGTTCAATTACAATGGGAATAGCTGCACTGTTAGCAGTTCTGTGTGGAACTGTTACATCCATTCTGTTAAAGTATGACAGATCGGAAATTGACAAAGGATTATACGGGTTTAGTGCCGCGTTAGTTGGTGTTGGAATGATCGTGTTTCTAAAGCCTTTATTTATTACATGGATATTAATCGTCATTGGTGCTATTGCAGCAACAATGCTTCAACACTTTTTTATTAAACGCAATATTCCGGTATTTACCTTGCCCTTTGTTATAGTTACCTGGGTAATACTGATTTCAGTCAGCCATTATTTTACAGGTTTATTGGTCGAACCATCTCTGCCATCTACTGAAAATGCCAACCATTTTACATTAGCTTTTAAGGGTTTTGGACAAGTTATTTTTCAGGATAATTTCCTTTCAGGTTTAATCTTCTTTGTGGCAGTATTTATCAGTTTGCCAATTGCTGCACTTTATGGACTTGCGGGTGCAATACTTGCCGCGGTTGCAGCTACATTTTTTTCTATGCCAATTGAGGACATTGGTGCAGGTTTATTTAGCTTCAATGCCGTGTTATGTGCAATAACTTTTGCGGGTAATAATATCAAGGACAGTGTTTGGGTATTGATTTCTGTGATTTTATCAATTGTAATAAGCCTATTCATGTACCATTATAACTTTATTCAACTTACATTTCCATTTGTCTTGGCATCTTTCATTACCGTTTACATTAAAAAAAGGCTTTAAAATTCTAAACAATAGGCGACTATGACAACAAACGGAATAAAAACCTCGACAAGGCCTTTGTCCGTTCAAAATAACCGTTTTGAAAACGTATTAATCGGAAATGAAATTTGAAAATCGTAGTATAAAGTAATTCCTGTTCGGTGTTTTTTATTCAGACTTGGGCGATAGGAGTTTTACGCGTCCAACCACCGACGCAGTTCGAAAACCGCAAAAGACTTCTTTCTTATTCTCATAATGAGTGCGTATCTACCGGATTGACAGATTTTATAGCAGCTCACACAGACCTACAATTCAGTCGGAATTGGTGGGTGGGTATGCGCCGGAATAAGTGCTGCTTTTTTCTCTTGTGTTGAATTTCCGTTAAAATAAGTCGGGATAACACCTCGCCCCAGACGCGTTAATCATGCGAGGCATCCGTTTTTTTTTGAATCGCGTGTGCAATTTTCTAAAAAAATATGAGTTTATACTATACGTGTTTTTTTAGAATAAAGATGAACAAACTACTTTACAGCAACCAGCAGCGTGTGGCTACTATTCGGAAGATAGCACAGCCTGTCATGCCGAACCCCAAAAATGTACTGATAATTTTGGTGTGGTTTGTCAGTAGTCTTTCCATACATGCGCAGTTCGAAGCGCAAACGAGCCTATATATGTTTAATATGCCGGCGTTCAATCCGGCAGCCATAGCCGAAAATGGTATGATTAATGTATCCGGGCAGCACCGCATACAATGGGTGGGGATGCCTGGTGCCCCTCAAACAACCTATTTTACAATAAATTCGCCGGTTAAAACAGACGGCAAAACTGTGCATGGCGCGGGGATAAAGTTTCTTAACGATAAAATTGGCGCCTTTAGCAATCAATCGGCTCATCTGCAATATGCTTATAAACGCAAGATAGGAAAAGGAACGGCAAGTCTGGCTGTGGATGTGGGCTTTGTAAGTGTCGGTTTCATTGCCGATAGTGTACGCAATGCTACTATAAACTCCGAATTTCATGATTTCCTCGGTGATACGGCTATTCCCACTTCCGATGTAACCGGTATGAGCGCCGATTTTTCGGCAGGTCTGTTTTATTCAGCTCCAAAATACTATCTTGGCTTTTCTTACGTTCATTTAAATGCGCCTAAAATACAGCTGAATGAAGATAAAACCGAGTTTAATGTTCGTGGGGTGATGTATGGCACAGGCGGTTATGATCTGGCACTGGCCAATCCCAAATGGAGTGTGAGAACATCGGCTCTTGCTAAAAGCGATTTGGTAACTTGGCAGGCCGAACTCTCCTCGCGGTTGGAGTATGATGCGCGGTTTTGGGGAGGATTGTCCTATCGTTTTCAGGATGCCGCAGTGGTATTTGCCGGAATAAATGTGATGAATGGTTTGCAGATTTCTTATGCCTACGACCTGCCAGTGAGTAAAATATTAGGTGCAAGTTCTGGTTCGCATGAGATTTTTATAAGCTATAGTTTTCTTTTTGACAGAAATAACAATAAAAATAGCTATAAAAGTATAAGAATTTTGTGAAAAAATAGTTATTAATATCGAATGCCATTTCAGTCAACTTTTTTACCGTACTGGATGTAGCATATAAATTATAGATTACAAATGCAGAATATATGAGAAAAATTTTGCCGATACTTTTGATAATAAGCTTGTTTACCGCTTGCAATAAACCCATGGGCGAGCTTGTGGGGCAAGGCAACAAAGGCATGTTTCGGGATGCTACGCCCTATGGTATGGTTTATGTTAAAGCCGGTTCGTTCACAATGGGTCAAAACGATCAGGCTCTGTTTGGAGGGGTAAGTGAGCAACCGCGCAAAGTAAGTCTGAATGCATTTTGGATGGACGATACCGAAATCACCAACGATGAATACAAGCAATTCGTAAATCATGTGAAAGACTCCATCGCCCTTCGAATGTTGGTGATGGCGGGGCGTGATGAATATCGGAAACCGATTAAAGGCGATGTGGATGAGGCTACACCTGAAGAAGCGCAACTCAATTGGAAACAGCGTATCCCGTGGAATTCAAAAGACGAAGAGATACAGGATATTCTGAACGCGTTCTACTTTCAAGATGGAATGAAAAACGGTGTAAAGAAAGAATTAGACCCCAGTAAATTGCGCTACCAATACCGCTGGTTTGATTATGAGCAAGCGGCGTTGCCCATCAATCGCTTCGATTTGCAAACTGGTAAGTTTGTGTCGTCGGCAAGGGTTCGCATCGATAGTGGCTATGTTGACGAAAGCGGAACAATGCGCAATGTAACAATTACACGTCCGCTGACATCCCGTAATGATTTCTTTCAAAGTCGTGTCATCAATGTCTATCCCGATACCGCCGCATGGATTCGCGATTTTCAATACACCTACAACGACCCCAAAATGAAAATGTACTTTTCGCATGGCGCGTTTGCTCAATATCCCGTTGTTGGGGTTACCTGGGAGCAGGCAGTGGCATTTTGCAATTGGCGAACCAAACTTTATTATGGCACCGACCGCGTTGAAGGTATCGAGTTTCGATTGCCTACCGAAGCCGAATGGGAATATGCGGCGCGTGGCGGTCGTGAGCAGTCGCTGTATCCCTGGGGAGGCGATTATGTCCGCGATTCGAAGGGATGTTATCTCGCCAATTTCAAACCCTCGCGTGCGGGATTCTCCGACGATGCGGGAGCTGCGACGATGAAAGTAGGCTCTTTTGCTCCCAATAATTATGGACTATATGATATGGCAGGCAATGTGGCGGAGTGGACTTCTAGCGCCTATAATCCTGCCGGCAATTCTATTCTTTCGGAAATTAACCCAAACTATCAGTACAATGCCAAAAACGATGATCCGTTAGCGTTGAAACGCAAGGTGGTGAAAGGTGGTTCGTGGAAAGACATAGCCTACTTCCTGCAATGTGGTGTGAAAACCTATCAATATCAGCAGGAAAGCAGACCCTACATCGGTTTTCGTTGCGTAAGATTCTATACCGGAGATTAACGCGACGCAAATCAAGTTATTTATTTAATAATAATGATATTAACATTAGGAATATGATGAAACTAAGAAAACCGAGTAGTAGTTTTTACAGATGGTGGAATTCATACGCGGGAAGGCGGATTATTTCTGCCACATACAGCTTGGGAGCTGCAGTTGTTATTCTTGGCGCGCTATTCAAAATCCTTCACCTTCAGTATGGGAATATAATGCTTGGGGTGGGTATGACTGTTGAGTCAATCATTTTTGCATTGGGTATTTTTGATAAGCCATACCGCGAGTACGACTGGAGTAAAATATTTAATTTTAAACCCGATTCCGACCAACGTCTTGATTTGCATAATATCTCGACAGCTGTGCAAGGTGGAGTACAAACTGCCTTTATTCAGCCAAGTGCCAATGATAATGAAGTTGTTGCCCCTTTCAATCTGACGAACCAGTCAACTCAAACCACTTCTGGAGCGCAACAGGTAGGAGGGACAGCCGGTTTGCTTTTTGGCGATACGCTAAGTGATGAAGATGTGCAAAAACTGAGCGATGGTATCAAAAATCTGACTCAGACAGCCGAGCAGCTCCAATTACTTGCTAATGTGGCTTTAGCTGCCAATGGGTTTGCCAAAAACATCGAATCTGCCTCGGTAATGGCCGCAAGTTTTGCCGAATCGCAGCAAAAGCTCAACACCACTGCCGAAACGCTGACATCATCCTACAACAATGTAAATGCGGAAATGGATCAGGTGTTAAGTAGCACACGGAGTTATTCAGGCAATGTGGATAATGTGAGTAAAAGTATTGCGAGCATAAATGCGATTTACGAAATGCAATTACGCCACGTGCAGGCACAGACGGATAATCTGAACCTACAGTCGGAAGCAATCCGAAGAGCTACGGAGCACGTGGATGGTGTGGCGCAAGATATGGATAAGATGAAAGAAGCTGCCGCGGCCGCACAGTCCGAAAGTCAGCGCTATCAGGCAGCCACACGCAAACTGACCAAACAAGTAGAAGACCTGAACGCCATTTACGGAAATATGCTCAACGCGTTGAGTTAATAGCCTTTTTTTGATTTGTATAAGAAATAAGGAGTGTAATTTGAATAGAACGAAATAAAGATGAGTGGAGCTAAAAATTGTCCCGAAACCCCGAGGCAGCGAATGATTGGCATGATGTATTTGGTGCTCACCGCTATGCTTGCCCTGAATGTATCCAGCGAAATACTGGAAGGATTCAGTATGGTGGATCGTGGCCTGCGCGAGTCTATCTCATCGTCCGATAAACGAAATGCCGCCCTTTACGATGATTTTCAATTTATGTATAATAAAAATAAATCGAAAGTAAAGGAATGGCTCGACCAGGCTACCGAAGTGCAAAAACGCTCAAACGAATTCTTCGACTATCTGAAAGAATTTAAATATGGAATCTTGCTTTTAGCTGATGGTGATAATGCGGATAAAGACGCGGTGAAAATTGTGGCTCGTGAAAATATTGATGCCGCGGGAGAATATGCGTTGATTAAACGAAATGGTGTGAAGCTGCGCAAAAAAATGGATGAATACCGCGAGTTCCTGAAGAAAATGAACCCTTCGAAAGCAGATATGTTCGACACGATGTTTGCTACGGGTAACGCTACATGGGAGAGCAAACTATTTGAATCAATGCCGGTATCCGCGGCAGTCACCATGCTCACCAAATATCAGGCTGACATCCGTTCGGCAGAGGCTGAAACGGTACAATACCTCAAGTCGAGAACCGACTTTGACGATTTCCGAGTAAATAAAGTGCAAGCTTTCGTTGTGCCCGGTTCGCGCTATATCATGCAGGGCGGACGCTACTCTGCCGATATTATTCTTGCCGCTACCGATTCGACACGCAATTACGAGTATTTTGTCAATGGAGCGAAAATTCCGGTTGGAGGGAAAAATAAATTTGGTAAATATGAGTTTGTGGCTTCGCAAACCGGCACTTTCAAGTATTCGGGGCTTATCCGGATGCCCGACAACAATGGTGGAACGCGTACTTACCCTTTCACAGAGGAATATACTGTAGGAAAACCAACGGCAACTGTGTCCAATGAAGACCTGAATGTGGTTTATTTGGGTATTGATAATCGATTTAGTGTGTCGGTGCCCGGTGTTGCTGCCGAAAATGTGCGTGTGAGAGTGGATGGTGGAAGCGCCACTAAAACAGCATCAGGAAATTACCTGGTGAGAGCCGGTAGAGACGGAACAATTACACTTCATGTGTCGGCAATCATTGAGGGTACGGAGCAAGCGATGGGCGCGAGTGTCTTTCGAGTGAAATACCTGCCCGAACCGATAGCCTATTTGCAGTTTACCGATGCGGGCGGTGTGCCACGCGAAATAAGAGAAGGACGGGTAACGCGTCGTCAATTGCAAAACGCGCGACTTGTTGCAAGTTATGGTGAAGATGCCTTGGTGCAAGCCAAGTTTGACATTACCTCATTCATGCAACTATCCATTGTTGGCTCGTCAACCAGCAGTAGCGGACAGTTGACATCACGTCAACGCTCAGATTTGGATCAACTCGAAGGAGGTGATATTGTAACGTTTAAAAATATTAAAGCGGTGGGACCCGATGGGAAAACTCGTAGTCTGGGTGTTATTCAGGTTGAATTGTGATGAATTGATAATTGTAAATTTTGACCCGCAATGCCCACAGCTCTATTAGATTAAAATAAAAAAACATTATATCAGAAATATGAAGAACTATGTTTTATTAAGCGTTTTCTTTACCTTGCTTGTTGCTTGCGGCTCGGTAAAAGCGCAAGACCCGAATACCTCGTTTTTTGATGGAATAGGAAATGTGCGCCTACAAACTACCGAATTGGACGCCTTGGCCGATACCATCGCTGTTATTCATCACCGGGCAGAAGATATTACCTGGTCGCGGGTAGTGTATCGGGTGGTGGACATGCGCGAAAAACAAAATTTCCAACTCTATTTCCCTACACGTCCGAATGAGCAATACCGCAGTTTGTTTCGGGTAATGCTTGATGCTATCGTTAGTGGAGTGAATGTATATGCCCGCAATCCGCGCGATGTAAAGCCACAATTCGACCACCTGCTCGTAGGCGACGAACTCTCACGTACTTTCGCTTACGATGAACTGATGGAAAACAACCTGATTCAGGTTGATGCCATTACCGAAGCCCGATCGGTGAACTCAGACCAATACATGCGTTATGTGCGCAATCAACTTAAATACCTGATACAAGAAGTCATATTCTTCGATTCGCACACATCGCGTCTCTATTCGAAGATAATTGCTATCGCACCGATGTATGCGCTTCATCCCGATAATATGGCCACGAACGATTCGATGACTTATTTCCGCAATTCGGTGTTGTGCTGGTTCTCTTTTGATGAATTGCGCCCCTATCTGATGCGCCAATATGTGATACCCGATGGGAACGATAGCCAACGAATGACCTACGACGAATATTTCTCACAAAAACTATATTCAACTTATCTGCTCGGCGATAGTAATATGTATAGCCGAATGCTTTTGGAACTTACCGTTAACGAAGAAGTGCTGAAAGCCGAACAGCGACGCATTGAAACCGAGCTAATGAACATTGAACAGGATTTGTGGGAAAACTAATTGATTTTGGGGTTATAATCAATTGGGGAAAGACGGTAGCAATACCGTCTTTTTTTTATTGACTGAAAATCACTAATTTTGTATCGTGAAAATTATTTCATTTCTATATGAACTCTACAATGTTTGAAATTTTGAAATTTCCTAAAATTCAAATCATGTTCATGTTGTCTCAGATTAAATAAAAACTTGGAAAATGAATATAGCGGCATTAATATCGGGGGGGGTGGATAGTTCGGTAGTGATACATCTACTAAAAGAGCAAGGATATGACCCAACCCTTTTTTACATCAAAATCGGTCAAGACGATGACGAATTGTTGCATTGTTCTTCGGAAGAAGATATTGAGATGGCGAGTTTCATCGCACGAAAATACGGGTGTAAATTGGAAATCGTAGATTTGCACAAAGATTATTGGGATACGGTGGTGGCTTATACCATCGAAAAGGTGAAGCAAGGTCTCACTCCAAATCCTGATGTGATGTGTAATAAATTGGTGAAATTCGGTGTGTTCGAACAGCGTTATGGAAAAGAGTTTGATAAAACGGCCACCGGGCATTACGCTTCGACTATCGAAAGGAATAGAAAAGTTTATCTCGGTACGGCTAAAGACCCGGTCAAAGATCAAACCGATTTTTTGGCTCAAATTGACGCGCTGCAAGTTGCCAAACTGATGTTTCCCGTTGGTAATTTGATGAAAGATGAGGTGCGGAAAATCGCTTTAGCAGCTGAATTGCCTTCGGCAAAGCGTCAGGATAGTCAGGGTATTTGTTTTCTTGGCAAAGTGAATTACAACGACTTTATTCGTCGCTATTTAGGCGAGAAGAAAGGACCTATTGTTGAGTTTGAAACGGGTAAAATTCTTGGAGAGCATCGTGGTTATTGGTTTCATACTGTAGGGCAGCGCAAGGGATTGGGGCTTTCAGGAGGTCCCTGGTATGTGATTAAGAAAGATGTGCCCGGAAATATTATTTACGCTTCACGCGGATACGATGTCGAAACACAGTATGGATATCAATTTGGACTTACTGATTTTCATTTTATCACAGACAACCCATGGGAAAATCTCTCGAAACCGTTGGATATTACATTCAAAATACGCCACACGCCTGAATTTACCAAAGGAAAAATTGAAAAAACCACCAAAGGATTTCACATCACATCCGAAGAGAAGTTGCAAGGTATCGCCGGAGGACAGTTTGGAGTGATTTACGATAAAAATGCCGAAATTTGTATTGGTAGTGGCGAGATACTCTAAAGCGCGACACGATTTGGAATTACAAAAAAAAGACACAGTTGAGGTTCAACAGTGTCTTTTTTCTTGTAATCTTGTAAATGAATCAAATACCGCATTTGCGTTTTAAGTCATCAATCTGCTTGTTCCACATTCGGATTGTGTCCTGTTTTTCTTCTTGCAGCGCATAGTCGGTAACCAATAGCCCGATATGCCCGCTCATATCCTGAGTTTCAATTTCGATTTTGAAGTGAAAATCGGTATCTTTATCTTCTTCCCACTGAAATTGTATGAATTTCCCATTTTTAATTTCTTGCAGATATGCAGTTTGCTGTGAGTCATTCCATCCAAATGTAAATTCATTGTTCTTTACGGTAATCTCGTCTGAAAACCAAAGTGCCAACCCATGAGGGTCTCCAATCATTTTCCAAAGAAAACCTTCCGAAGCATTTTCCAATGGATATTCAAGTGTAATTAGTTCCTTTTTCATCCCTGTTATTAATCTTGTGTTAGTGTGATAGATTTAGTTGAAATAGCGATGGATAGACCCGGCTTCCATCCGTGGGGTTAAAGTGAAAATAAGTTGCTTCTCCCAAAACTTAGTGGCAATAATGCAGCCACGTTAGTCAATACGTATGTTTTTTCCCGACCATATAAAACTATAGCAATATCCTTGCCAAAACGATTCTCGGTTTCGAGCAGCACTTGTCTGCAACTTCCACAGGGGGTGATAGGTTCACTCAGAAATTCACCATCCGAATAAGCCGCGATGGCAATAGTCCGTACAGCTACTTCCGGGTATTGTGAGTTGGCATAAAAAATTGCGGTTCGTTCGGCGCAGGTTCCCGAAGGGTATGCCGCGTTTTCCTGATTGTTGCCCCCAACTACAATGCCATTTTCTAATAATACAGCTGCGCCTACATGAAACTTAGAATATGGAACATAAGCGGATTGAGTTTGTTGTTTTGCTATTTCTATTAATCGTAAGTATTCTTCCGGAATTTCGCTTTGCTGATATTCAGTAAGTTTGGTGATGTAGCTTAATTGTTTCATTTTTGCTGTGAAAGATTTGTTTGACTACAAATGTATAAAATAATCTAATACAATTGCCGATTGTGATAATTAAGTTTTATTTTTGTAGTAATAATTTTGAAGAATTAAAATAAAAAATACGATTTTACATGAAACGAAGCATTATCTCTCTATTAATGATTGTATTAGTTTTCTCAATGGTCAATTCACAGTCTGCAAACAACGCTTATCTTGATTATATAAAAAACTATTCGCCTATCGCTGTTGAGCAACAGAAACTACACCGGATACCGGCAAGTATCAAACTGGCGCAGGGATTGCTCGAATCGGCTGCAGGCAGAGGTGAGCTTGTGCGACAATCCAACAATCATTTCGGAATAAAATGCAGTGATTGGGGAGGCGAAACAGTATATGCCGATGATGATAAGAAACAAGAGTGTTTCAGAAAATACCGTTCAGCCCGCGAGTCGTACGAAGATCATTCGCTTTTTTTGATTTCACGCTCGCGTTACGCGTCGCTTTTCGAACTTCAACCTACCGACTACAAAGCTTGGGCTTATGGTTTAAAGTCGGCCGGTTATGCTACCGATCCGGGTTATGCCAACAAACTGATTAAGCTAATTGACGATTATGATTTGCATCAATTTGATTTGGGAAAACAACCTGATTTCAAAAGATCGGACTCCAAACACAACGGAGAAGTTAATGCTTGGGGCAATGCAGGTGCCGTATCGCTAAAGGGACATCCGGTTTATCGCAACAATGGTGTGAAATGTGTGTTTGCGGTGGCTGGCGATACCTACGCGAGTATTGCCAACGAGTTTGAATTGAAGTCAAATAAATTGCTGGAATATAATGATTTGAATGTTTCGAAAGATTTGACTCCCGGCACTGTGGTGTATATCGCAAAAAAGAAAAAAATGGCGTCATCGGAGTTCCGTCAACACACGGTGAAAGACGGCGAAAATATGTATCGGATAGCTCAAAAATACGCCATCCGACTTCAAAATCTTTATGACCTGAACAATATGCCTTATAACGAAGGCGCTTCTGTTGGTAAAATCTTGATTTTAAGACAACACAAAAAATAGTGGCTCAACGTTAAATAAAAAGTCCGAACGAACTAACGAATAGTAATATGCGAAGAAAAAATACAGAAGCGCTAAAGGATGTGTTGTCGCAGGTGTTGAAGCAAAATAACCTTGATGAAAAACTTTACGAAACCCGTGTGATTCAGTCGTGGTCGGTGGTGCTGGGCGAAAACGTGATGCAATACACAACCAAATTGTTTTTTAACCGAAAAACACTCTATGTCTCGCTTAATTCATCGGTGTTGCGACACGAGCTTTTTCTTTCGCGCGAACGCATTAAAAATGCGTTGAACGACTATGTGGGTGCCAATGTGGTAAATAATATCGTGTTTCAGTAAAAAAAACGATTAAATACGTTGATATGCTCGATTTAATCTCCATATACGCCGGGTCAATGGGAGCAAAAGAGGTGGAGTATGTTCGCGCTTATTTGCACGAAGATGCGGCAGCGTTCGAAACTTCCTTTCGGTTAATGCTGGAAGCCGAAACGCGTGTGGCATGGCACGCGGCATGGGTGCTCGACAAAACGAGTAGGAAAAATCCCGAGATGTTTGATGAGAAAAAGACGAACATGCTATTAAAATTTGCTTTAACCAACAAACATTCGGGGCTTCAACGTCTCACATTCTCCATACTTCACAATCTGCCACTGCATGAGCCTATTTCGGTGGAATTTATCAATCTTTGTATTGAGCAGATGATTTCTCCGCAAACAGCTATCGCGGTGCAGGCGTTATCCATGAAGATGATGTTGCGGATTTGCGCGATTGAGCCGGATTTTATTCCCGAAATGCAGGCTATTCTTGAGAATATTGATGAAAACGGATATTCTGTGGGCTTCCGAGCAATGCGAAAGAAGAGCATTAAGTTGCTGAATAACAGAAAGTAATTTTATCTTAGTGCGCCCATTTTTATCTGTTTTGCATTTTAATTGGGAATTAAATTGTAACTTTGCAGTCTGAATTAAAAAAACAAGTTGGCAAAACTCAGCCTGCTTAATCCACAACGAAACAACAAACCAAAATTCAAAAATATGTCTTCAAAAAAAAACATCCTCGCTTTACGTCAAAAGAAAGCGATAATTGAAAAAGGTGGTGGCGACAAAGCAATTGAAAAACAAATTGCGATGGGAAAAATGCCCGCCCGGGTTCGTATTCTTGCTGTGCTCGATGAGGGCTCATTTCATGAGTACGACCTTTTCGTGGAACATGAAGAGAAAAACTTCGGTATGGCCTCCAAAGAGCTTCCCGGCGATGGAGTAATTACCGGAACAGGAACAATTAATGGAGCGCCTGTGTGTATTTATGCGCAGGACTTTACTGTAATGGGTGGTTCGTTGGGCTTGAAACACGCCCGCAAAATCACCAAAATAATGGATCACGCTCTAAAAATGAAAATTCCTTGCATTGGTATCAATGACTCGGGAGGCGCGCGTATTCAGGAAGGTATCGGAGCGCTTGCGGGTTATGGTGAGATATTTTATCGCAACACCATGGCGTCAGGAGTTATCCCACAACTTTCTGTGATTTTAGGCCCTTGTGCCGGTGGCGCGGTTTATTCACCCGCTTTGACCGACTTTGTGTTTGTGGTAGAGAATATTTCAAAAATGTTTATTACCGGACCAAACGTTATCGAAACCGTACTTGGTGAGAAAATTTCGCAAGAAGACCTCGGTGGTGCCCGCGTACATGCCGAAATTACCGGTAATGCGCATTTCTACGCGCTAAGCGAAATGGAATGTTTTGAGCAAATCAAAACACTTATCTCCCTGATACCGCACAAC
This sequence comes from uncultured Paludibacter sp., assembly GCA_964568675.1. Classification (GTDB taxonomy): domain Bacteria; phylum Bacteroidota; class Bacteroidia; order Bacteroidales; family Paludibacteraceae; genus UPXZ01. The sequence continues at coordinate 16,235 of CAZMQV010000041.1, read as the reverse complement.
AATGAGCAACGAGCAGCAAGTGTGCCTGCAAGAGAACCGAAATTCAAAAAGAAAATTGAGAATATCATACCGGTTGACCCAAAACAACCTTATGATGTCCGTGAAGTGATATACGCGCTAACCGACGAGTCGGAATTCTTTGAAGTGCAAGAACTTTGGGCAGCCAATATCGTTATCGGCTTTGGCCGTATGAATGGCGAAACAGTAGGATTCGTAGCAAATCAACCGATGTATTTGGCTGGTGTGCTTGATTGCGATGCTTCCGACAAGGCTGCACGTTTTATTCGCTATTGCGATGCGTTTAATATCCCAATTGTCACTTTGGAAGACATGCCGGGTTATCTGCCGGGCGTTGACCAGGAGCACGCCGGTGTGATTCGCCACGGTGCAAAAATGCTTTACGCATATTCCGAAGCTACTGTTCCGAAAATGACTGTTATCATGCGCAAAGCGTATGGTGGTGGCTATATCGCGATGAACTCACGACATCTTGGCGCAGACTTTGTTTACGCATGGCCAGGAGCCGAAATTGCTGTAATGGGACCTGAAGGTGCAGCTAATATCATTTTCCGCAAAGAAATTATGGAAGCTGAGGATGAAAATGCCATGCGTCAGGAAAAAGTGAAAGAATATATCGAAAAATTTGCAAATCCTTATGTGGCTGCATCCAAAGGATATATTGATACGGTAATTGAACCGGGTGAAACTCGCGAGTTGTTACTTCATGCGTTGAGCCTGTCGAAAAACAAAGACGACTTCCGTCCGAAGAAAAAACACGGTATTCCACCATTCTAATCGTTAGGTGTATTTTTTATATTATTTGTAGAATAACCAAACAATAAAAAAATTAATTATGCCTGAAGTAGATAACAATAAAAATAACGCTGCAGAAGCACGTAAAGCAAGGATGGAAAAACGAGAAAACGAAAAGAAAATAGTTGATCGGGCTAAGAAAATCCATGCGGCGCGCAAAGCGGAAGAAACAAAAAAAGCCTCGGAACTACGCAAAGCGCGAATGGAAAAAAGAGAAGAAGAGCGCCTGAAAGCGGAAGAGGCTAAAAAGAAAGAACTCGAACGGAAGAAACTAATGCAAAACAAGGCTGTAACTGAAAAAGCAGTGGAAGGTCTTGAATTGGTTGACTTTGCAATAACTGCGCGAAAATATAAAACGCAACTTACGAAAAAGTATCTGTCGAGAAAATTCTGGGAAGACCCAAATCCTTTTGACATTCATTCGTATATCCCGGGAACCATTGTTTCGCTGGATGTGAAAGAAGGTGATGTGGTGGAAGAAGGCTCGCAGTTACTCATTCTGGAGGCAATGAAAATGCAAAACCGGATAGATATGCCTTTTACCGCGCGCATTAAAAAGATAAATGTATCCCAAGGTGAGCGCATACCAAAAGATTTTCTGATGGTAGAGCTTGAACCAATAGAAAAATAAGATACAATTTGTTGAAAATACAGGAGCTTGTGGAGTGTAAATACCGCAAGCTTCTTTTTTTTTAACCGAATGTAGAATAAAAAGCAGCTATAGCCGTTTTATAGAAAAAATTAAGATACTGTTGTGCTGAGAAATATTCATTTCCTGATGGTGCTGATTTGTGTGATGCTTGTCGGGTGCGAAAATCCCTATAAGTCGCCCATTCCGGATGTGCCTGTGGAGGTTAGCTTGAATATGATAAGCTATGACCCCACTTTTGGAGGCGTGATTAATGATACGCTCCTCTTTGTGCGTCCACGTACTTATCCTCCTTTCGCGGTAGGCTATGGAGGTGTGCTGATAGTGGTGGGGTATGATAATAACCTCAATACCCGCTATTTCTCTTATGATTTGAGCTGTCCGCATGAAGCGTCGCGCGATGTGCGGGTGCATACTCCCGCCTCAAAATCGGGCTACGCTGTTTGTCCGAAATGTGGCTCTGAATTCTATCTCACCGATGGTTGGGGGAGGGTGTTCAAAGGGCCATCGAAATATCCGCTGAAGCGATACGAAACAAATTTTGTAAATAATTTTTTGATAATCAGAAATTAAAAGAAGGATTGGATGAATGTCGCCAATCCTTCTTTTTCGGTTTTTAGCGTTGCCTCGTGATGAAAAGTGTCCATTTCGGACTTAAGCCGAAATGATGCATAGACAGTTTGCAAAATGCTTCATTGTTTTAAGACTCAAATACTTATTCGTAAACCCACGTCAACTCGACATGACATGTGATGACAGTCAATAACGATGAGCAAACCGTCAGAATAGGAAGAATCTAACCTTATTCCAAATCCTTTACTTTCAATTCATCCAAAAGTTTCCATGCTTCATCAATGTCAATACCTTCGGCTTCGATGTTGACAAGAAAGCGGTCGCTGATGATAGTCATTATTTCGCAATTGTTGCTCTCTTTATGAATTGTTTCTTTAGCTATTTTGCCGTTTCGTTCCACAATTCTTTCAATGCTGCTCTCAGTCTCCGACTCTACGCTGCCTACTAATCCACTTAGCATGGCGTATGACGCATAGATAGCAGAGCCAGCCTCGCCAGCGCCATCAAATATTGATACTTCAAGGGTTTTCTCATTCTCAGCATCTTTGTTGCTAAATTTTAATAGTCCATTGCAACCCATTATGTTCTGAAATTCGTAGGATGTACGGGTAAATTGCCCCAATTTCTCGGGCATCCATTTCTTGAATTTATCACTATTGAATGGTACTATCTTTTTTAATTCTTCCATTCTTGCTTCCATGTCCTTGGCGTTTTTTTCAATTTTGCTTGCGTTTTGAGCAATAGAAGCTACGTTTTCGATTTGATCTTTGGTTTCTTTTATCTTTTTCCCGGCATCACTGTTACACGATGTGATTCCGGAAAAGATGAAAAGAGAAGTGGCTAAATAAATGAATGTTTTTTTCATGATTGCAGATTATTTGTGAATAAAGTTTATTTGGTTAATTGCAGCTGTAGGAGCCTTTAAAATGAGTTTTAATTTAAACAATTTTTATGTAGATAAAGTTTGATTTCGCGCTGTCTTTTTATGTGTAAACAAGTAAATATTTCTTATGGTTAATAATGAAATGCTCGAACTTCGTATTGGCGAAGGGACAGTTTTATTCTTACTTTAAACGTATGAATCGTCGAACGAAAGACGATTTAGGTACTTCTGTTGATTTAATGCCATGAGTCCTACTTATGTCAAAGTGATGGTTTTGATGTTTTTATCTCGCATTGCCGGTGATTCATTTGTCGCCGCAAGTAATTTGTTCGAAAATTTTGACCGCGTTCCGGATTGGTACGCATGAAAACGTTTTTACCATCCGTAACCAGTTGTTTCAATCGGGTAGTAGTGTTAATCACTTGACTATTATCTTTTCTTAGTTTATTTTTTTATCGATATCATCTTGTCTTTTTAAGTGAAATTTAAGCTCATTATCTATTTGTAATCGAGTTTTGTTAATGATTATACAATAAAAACCGTGGTTTTTACTTGCAACTCAATGAAAAAGTGTTTTATAACATATTAATATGATAGTAGATTGTGTCGGGACGTTGGCGAACAGTATAGGTTGTACTATTGTAAAGAGTTAATACTTACTTGTCAAATATCAAAATGACATACATTAGTAATAAATAAAAATAAAGTGTCAATATATATGCATGATAGACGACAAAAGTATTACCTTTGCATCGGAATATAATCAAAAAGAAATATGAATATCGTATTGGGTAATCTTTTGATAGCTATTCTTTATTTACACATCACATATTATTATTTATTCACTAAAAAATGATTGAATTATGAAAGAAGTAAAACTTTACGCAGTCGCAATTGTCGCGTTATTTATAACCGCAGAGTCAAAAGCACAAATCTCTGTTAATGCCGATGTTGTAAGTTCTTATGTGTGGCGAGGAACCAAGTACTCTGGAGTGTCTGTTCAACCCTCATTGAATTTTACCGGCGGAGGGCTAATGATAGGCACTTGGGGTTCTGCCGGCTTCGATGATTTCCACGAAATGGATCTTTATATTAAATACATTTTTAGTTTTGGTTTAAATTTAGGTGTTACCGATTATTATTTTCCCGGAAATAATTATTTTGATTATAGCACAGAAAACGGTTCGCATGGATTTGAATTGAATGCCGGGTACACTTTGGGAGGGCTTTCGTTGAGTGCAAATTATATGATTAACGAAGCAGGAGGTGCTGCTACATTGGGAGGCGACAAATACTTTGAAGCCGGTTGGGCATTCAAGCATCTGAGCGTATTTGTGGGAGCGGGTGATGGCTGGCATACTCCTGATAATAATTTTGCCGTAGTGAATGTGGGTGTGAGCGCATCGAAGGTGGTGAAAATAAACGATGTGTACGAGATACCTTTTAAGGTGAGTGCAATTCTTAATCCAAAAACGGAACAGTACTACATTGTAGCCGGGATGTCATTGTAGAACATATTTTATTCGCAAATATATTAATCATTCAAAAAACAAAGAAAATGAAAAAAATTGAAGCAATCATCAGAAAGTCGAAATTTGAAGATGTGAAAGCCGCGCTCTACAACGCGAATATCGATTGGTTTTCATATTGGGACATTACCGGCCTTGGCAAAAGCAGGGAGGACCAGGTTATCAGAGGACAAGTTTTTCAATCGCATTATATCCAGCGTCGGATGTTGTCAATCGTGGTGAGGGATATAAATCTTGAGAAAACAGTAAAAGCAATTTTAGATTCTGCCTACACAGGAGAAATGGGCGATGGGAAAATATTTGTGTATGATATTCAAGAGACTTATCGTATCCGCACGCGTGAATCCGGACCTGAAGCGCTATATAACAAAGAATCTTGATTAAAGTCTGTTTTTCGCATTAACATGTTTAGTATTAGTATTAATCTCATATAGTAAAGAAAATGAAAAAAATTATAGTAGCACTTACAGCATTATTTGCAACAAGTTATATGTCGTTTGCTCAAAACGTACCTGCCTCCACGGCAATTACTCCTTCCATTGATTCAGGCGATACCGCGTGGATTATTGTAGCTACCGCTTTGGTGTTGTTTATGTCCATTCCTGGTTTAGCCTTATTTTACGGCGGATTGGTTCGAAGAAAGAACGTATTAACTGTATTTATGCAGGTCTTTGTTTTAGTTGCGGTAATTAGCATCGAATGGGTAGTTGTCGGGTATAGCAATGCTTTTGGCACAAGTTCAATTGAATGGCTCAAACCATATTTCGGAGGCTTTGACTGGGCATTTCTGAACAATATTAAAGTTTCGGATTTAAGTCCTTATTTTATTTCTCACTCGCAAGCCACATCCGATGGGGGCAGTATTGGCACTATTCCACACCTTGTATTTGTGATGTATCAAGGAATGTTCGCGGTAATTACCCCCGCGCTTATAATCGGTGCTTTTGCTGAACGTATTAATTTCAAAGGTTTTCTGGTGTTTTCGTTGTTGTGGGCTATTTTTATCTACAATCCGGTAGCGCATTGGGTGTGGTCTGGCGATGGATGGTTGTATAAATTAGGCGCGCTCGACTCGGCAGGAGGCACGGTTGTTCATGTCAACGCAGGTGTCGCAGCTATTGTAATGGCGATATTATTGGGTAAACGCAGGGATTATAAGGGACATGCGCTACCTCCACACAATATTACTTATGTGGCAATGGGTGCGGCAATGCTTTGGATCGGATGGTTTGGCTTTAATGCAGGTAGTGGTTTGGCTGCCGATGGACTGGCTGGCAACGCGCTGATGGTAACAAATTTAGCCGCTTCTGCTGCTGCTATTACTTGGGCACTTTTGGAATGGATTATTGACAAGCGTCCAACTACAGTGGGAATTTCTACCGGCGCTGTGGGTGGATTGGTAGCGATTACTCCCGCGGCAGGTTTTGTAGGAGTTGGCGGTGCTTTAATAATTGGAGTTGTCGTTACTTTAATCTGTTTTGTAATGGTGGCGTATGTCAAACCGAAACTTGGGTATGACGACTCGCTCGATGCTTTTGGTATTCATGGTATGGGAGGGATTATTGGAGCGATACTTACCGGTATATTGGCTACGCCGTTTGTTCAGGAAGCTTATAGTGGCGCTGCTTATGGCAATTTCAAGCAATTGGGAGTGCAACTGCTTGCTACAGGAGTTACAATTGTTTTCTCCGGAATTGGAACGTATATATTATTTAAACTTACTGAAAAGACCGTGGGAATACGCGCTACGGATAAAGACGAAGCGGTAGGCTTGGATGAAACGCAACACGGCGAAACTGCTTATACCAGCTTTGATTAAAATAAATGTAAAGTAAATAGTTTCAAATTTTTAGACATACATCATTCAGCTATCCAATAGCCGGATGGTGTATTTCTTTTTTATTCTTTAATTGTAAATGTTAAATGGTCATTGCATTCAATAAACCTTTAATCTGCAAATTCTATTGCTAAGCTTTAACGATAATCTTCAAAACATGAAAGGTGGGGTCAGAAAGAAAACTTAGCAAATCATTGTTGAATTTTGCTTCTTTATACGGTATTCTAAGGGATATGTCGATGCTTTCTTTAAATAAATGTTGTGCAAACCCCGCGATTCTACATTCTGATGCTTTGAAATACGTTTAACATCGCACGTGAAAATAATATGATTGTTTCGAAAAAAAAACAATAGCACACCGATGACATTGTCTCGATAAATCGGAAACTTATTTTTTATAGAAATTGAAATTTAAGTTTATCCTGATTTATCGAGACAAATACTGTTCTGTCCGTGCTATCTGTGTGCTATTCTTTTTAATTTATTCCCACGTAATTGGGATATTCCGAACTTGTATAGGCTCGATTTTCGACATATTGGAACCTACATTCCCCGATTTGGCAGCTATGTAAAATTCTATCCGAGCCATTTCCAATCCAGCAAGTGTAGCAGGAACGCCGGTAAATCCAAAGCTATACTGCACAGGGATATTTAACGGACACTCTTTTTGTGCGACTACCTGTGTGAAAGTGCCTGTTTCTTGCCCTTCAAAGGTTGCGCCTGACGTATCGTATGCGGTAATGCACTCCTGATTTCCATTGCCGCAAGATTTTCCCAGATTGGTTTTGACACCTTCCTGTTTCGCCTTTACGGCGAGCGTCAGCAGTACTTGTCCGGTTTTGCTGTAACCTGTACACGATACAACTTCCATACTGATTAGCTTTTGCGCGTCAAAAGGTATGACGGCAAAAGGTTCGTTACTCATATTAATACCGGTGGTGGCTTCGCCCACTTTTCTTACAAACGATCCGAGTTTAGATTTCTTCTTTTCCGGCTGTTGTTGTTCTTGTTTAGTTTCCTGAGCTTGCAAAACGTTTATGCTTCCGCCAATTAGAGCCAGACAAAGCATACTGCTGATAAAAATTCTTTTTTTCATTTTGATAAAAATTTAAATTTAAAATATAAAATTTGGATGATAGTAGATGAAGTGGCGAGTAACCTCTCTATTTCATCTACTATTTTCTATTATTTTCCTGCATCTTTCCAACTACCTTTTATAAATACGGGAGGCGACATAGGTTTCCAACTATCTGTTTTTAGTGCTCCCTGAGTTTTTAATGGAGATTTCATCAGATTGGGAGCATCGAAATTGGCAAATTCCTCAAATGAAGCCTCTCTACCTTCTGAAAGACGAATAATGCGTTTGTAAATAGCGAACCTTGAAGGCGCGTTATAACCTTCGGTATTCATGTGCATAATACTGTTATAGGTTGGTCTCCATGCGCCGGTGGCGTAGGTTAATGCACCTTCGTAGATGCCTACAACATTTTTATAACGAGAATCATTCAGCATAAAAGACCACTGAATTTTAGCTGGGTCTGAGGTGATATCAGTATTGGCACCCCAACCAAGATTGTCTCTTTGATGAATAAATTCAGCCCTCTTTTCAGTGGTGATAGAACCACTATAAGCATACTCATCTAAAAGTTAACCAAAACCATGACCACCGCTTTCATGTCTGACCAATTTCTCAAAATCAGGAACAGAGTAACCTATAATCGAACAGTAACTTATAGCTGCATTATCTTCGTACATCCAACAAGTCCCAGAATAGTTGGGAGAATTTACTATAACGGTAATTAAACTTTTGGTCATATCAGCTCCGGGAGCTTTCTGTGCATACTCAAAAACAATATTGTCATTACCGCCCATATGTGTGCCGCTACCAAAATAGGTGCCAAAAGCAGTTTCTGAATCTTCAACTATCTCTCTGTTTTTTGATACCGCTGCAACTGAATAGACGTCAAACCTGTCGCGTAATGACTTGTAAGGCTCTTCGCTGAAGAATGCCTCCACAGCCTGATTTACTCGCATGTCAAAAGAACCATTTGCATGATCCTTGTCTGTAAAAGCATCTCCGGTGAAGATAAGTTTAATACCTTCTCCTGCTGTATGTGTCTGAATAGTCTTAACTTTGCCATCGGCTGAGTAGTCGGTTGATGCGTAGTATTCATGCACTGAACCCTCACCCAGCTTATCCACAAGAAAAGCCTCCAAATCATTACGGCTCTGTGCGAAAGCGTAAGTTGAGAATACAATATTACCCAATTTGTCAACTACATGGATTGTTGGAGAGCCGCCTTGGATTAGCATGGAAGAATATGCCTCATAGTTGTTTCCTGTAATATAAAGGGTTCGCCATGGCATACCTATTTCATCCGCGATATCTTTCAGCATCTGATCGGTCATTCCCATTTCAATATATGTTTGCTCTGCGTGTGAGTACCCAATTACATCAAGTCCTTTTGATTTGTATTGATTGTAAAGGGAGATTAAAGTGGGATGAAAAGCTGTTGCAAAACCACACCACGATTGCCATGAGTACAATATGGTATATTTATTTGACCTATATTCCTGCCCAAGATTAATTGCCGCACCTGTTACATCATTTATAGTAAAATCTGGAGCAGGGAAATAGGTAAGGTTGGAAATGTCAAAATTATTAAATGCAATAATATTTGCCCAATGCTTTCTCCACACATTGGGATTGTCTAATATGGATTTGGGTATAATGCCTGAAAATTTATTTACAGCTATGTTGAACTGTTGAAGATTTGGCAAATGACCAAATTCATCAGGAATTGTCCCGGTAAATGAATTCCCCCAGATGCTGAAATAAGCAAGAGACTGCAGTTGTCCAAGAGATCTTGGTAATTCTCCGCTAAATTTATTATTAAATAGGTAAAGTTGCTGTAATTTAGTTAATTGACCAATCTTAGGTGATAACTCACCCGTAAGCGAACCGCCAGCAAAAATACTACTACCAAAATCCAGCATAATCAATTCGGTAAGAGAATAAATCTCATCGGGGATTTCTCCTGAAAGATTTGTTGTGCCTAAAAAAAGATATTCTAACTCTTTTAATTTTCCTATTTCAGGAGGGATATTTCCATGGATCCCTTCATTATAACCAAAATTTAAATTTTGTAACTTTGGAAAATCTCCAATTTCTGGCGGTATTGTACCAGAGAGATTATTTTCTACCAGATTTAATTCCCAAACAAATCCATTCCCATCTACACTTACTCCATACCATTCATTTAGCGGTTTGTCAGAGCCCCAGTTATCTTTCTTAGTCCATTGAGCTCCATTGAGAGAGTTATATAGTGCCATCAGAGCGGCTTTTTGGTTTGGCACTTCTAAGGTTTTGAAATTGATAGTTGTCGGTATTGTGAAGAAATTACGGAAATAAGTGTCTTCAAAAAATTCGATATACTCGTTTGCCACGGGTTTCAATGTATATTTAATGCCGGATGTGAACGTGAAGGTACCTCTGTCGGTTTCAAGTTTGCGCTCGATAGTGTTCTGTGCCTGCATAGCAACCGTGCAGCCCAATAGCATAAGGGCGGCGATGATGGCTGTTGTAATCTTTTTTGCTTTCATATTTATTAAAATTTCAAGATTTCTACTTTGAGATGATTTATATTTTGCAGGTAAGAATGCTTACGGTATGATTGTTTTTACCGTGTGGCTGTTAATCTTAAGTAGATACATTCCTTGTGGCAACTCTACCTTTGTTTCGCCCGATACGTTTTGCAGATTTTTGACTAATATGCCCGACAGATTAAAAATCTGTACGGTTCCCATCCGTGGGGTGCTTATGTGAAGTGTTCCGGGACTCGACCAGATGTTGAAGCCTTTGGTGCGAAGCTCGTTGATGCCAGAGACATTGGACTCGAAAGTCATCGATTTTATTTGCTCAAAGGTCATTTCTACAATACCCTCTAATGTGTGAATTTTAACATTGCTGTCTTTGATTTCTACTCCCTCGTTTGCGAGTTGAAATACCCTAATGTTTTCTTCGTTAAGCAAAGTAACGCTTACTTTTGTTTGTGCTTGCAGTGCGTTAAGCAAGCTCAACAGCATGATAGCTGTGATTAAAATTTTCTGTTTCATGTTGATAAAAGATTTACTCGACAATACAAAGAACTGTGTGTCTGATTGATTAATAATTAATCGTAAGTTTCCCACAAATGTATTGGTAATTAAAGATATGCAAAGTGTCAATGCGTAAAAAGAAGCGTCAATGCGTAAAAAAAGAAGGGAATAGTTGCTATTTGTGAAAAAAAAGTACTGCCTCGAGAATCAGTTGTGCTCTTTGCGGTATTCGGACGGAGTGTTGTTGTATTTTTTCGTAAAAGCACGACGGAACGTGGAAAGAGAATTGAAACCGGCTTTTTCGCTTATCATCTCCAGCGTATCGTTATTGGAGCTGTCTTCGAGGAGGTTGGCTGCATATTCGCATCTGAAATGATTGATGTAATCGAAAAATGTAGTTTCGAGCACGTTGTTGAGGTAGTCTGATAAGTAGCTGCGGTTGGTATTTAGCGAATTTGCCAAATCGCAGATAGTTAGTTTATTATTCAGGAATAGTTGCTCTTTCGTCATCAATTCGGTTAGATTGTGGGTAAAGTCGGGAAGTTCGTACCGTTGTTTTTTGCTGCAAGCATTTTCAAAAATACTGATAGGTTCTTGCTTAAATCCGGTTGCGAAAACTACAATCCAAACAAAGAGTGAAAGGGTGTAATAGAGTGTGTCGAAAAGATGATTACTCGTAAACACACCGAGTGTAAGCCATGCCAGAATATAGGCTGCAAAAAGCATTAAGAGCTTGTATATCCAGTTTAAATCAATATTTTCGATGTACGAATAATTTTCAGAAATGTACTTGTTGTACTTGGGTGCTTGGATTAGGAAATAGACACAGACAACAATGGCGTAGCAGGCAGTGAAAATATAGTTGGTAATTAATACCGTTTGTGACCTGGTAACGGCATAGAGCACAATGAATAGGATGAAAGGGAGAATGGAAAACGCAGTTGTTCGCGGGTTGACGGCATAGGGACGGAGCACTTCCAACACATAAAGAGCACAAATTGGGGTGCTCAGGTTGTCGATGGAGAGTGATAGGTTGTATAGGTATTCTGATGAATTGAAAAAGGGAAATATAAAGAGCAAATCTTTGAGAAACAAACCGGCAAAAAAGATGAAAATATAGCCCAATAGTTTTTGAAGTCGATTAGGCGTCGTCATACGAAGCAAATAGAACCCACCACCTGCGATGAAAACAAAACATGCACCAAGCATAAATGATGATAATTGACTATATACTGTAATCTCCAAAATAGCTTCGATTTTTCTTTCTGATGCAATATTAATGTTTTTCTCCGGGATAAAAAAGTTATATTTTGTTTTAAAATGGGTAAATTGGCTTGATGTTCCGGCCATTGTCATAGTTTGCTACCATTTGATAGAGAAATCGTTGGGTTAGAATGATTTGTTTTCATTCAATCGTAACATGATTTTCTGCTGTGCTCAATGGTCGGAAGATCCGCGTCGAGAATCAAGAAAGGCAAATATGAGGAATGCTAACATTCAAAAAAAGTACATTCTAAATAAAACTACATATAAAGAATCGATATAAGAATTAATCCCTAATTTATTGAATGCCAAATACTGTAATTTTTTTACATCCCTTGTGTGTTATAGCATAGTCTCCTGGTTTCAGTGGCGATAAAATTATCTTAATTGAGGATTTACCATATTTTTCGGCTTTGATAGTTGTCTTGTTTTGTGCAGTCGAAAAATACTCTTCTAACTGATTGACTACTATTTTTTGTAATGGGATTGTTTTGATTTTTCTATCCTTATTAACGGCAATGCTCTAAACCTTGAAAGATGGCAATATATCATCAACATTTCCATCAATTTTTATAGTTAGCGCAAGTTCTTCGTTAGCTTTAAATACGTCAACAGTTTTGAATGGAATATCAATAAATTTGATATGTTCGTTGTTTTTTGTTTTTTGAAATGCGTATGCGTTTATTTGACGGTTTTTATTATTGTCTCTATAAAAAAACACTCCAAGGCTATCTGGTTCGCATATAGCTGCCTGTTGTGCTGCAAGTTCATCTGTTTTTCTAAATTGGTTTATTTCCCGTGATATCTTTTCTATGTCAGTATAGGGTATCGGGTCGCTGTTTCCTGCGTTTGATGGGAATTCAACTATGATGCTTTCACCGGGTATTTGATGTGTGATTATGCCTCTGGCAATACCTCCTTTTGTTTTGTGTACAACATCAAGATATGCGCTTTGTTTGAAAATATCCGTTGCGGATTTATAAGCTTCTTTTCGGATCACTTTTATATCATTGAAATCAATTGTTTTATCTTTCCCATCATTTACGTCTTTGATGACAAGACTCTCTCCGGGTGTTTGCTCTACAATTACACCTTTGATAGTCTGATTGTTTTTCATATCAAGTATGTCTAATGCACCATACTCTTCAAATATATTGTATTTCGGAGCAATCACATCTTTACCAATCTTCTCTATGTTATCATAAGAATATGTTTGAGGAGATAATTTGGATGTGCTAATCTTATACCATTTCCCCGGCGACTCTGCTAATATATACCCCTCAATCGATTTTCCATCACTTATGAGTGTAACAATGTCTAATTCAACGGTTACACTATCTTTTTTTACTTGCGTTTTTCCCGGTTTCCCGCATTGAATGTCATTTACATTTATTTGTAGAACTGCTTCAGATGGCGTAATGCTTATAGTTTTTCCAAGTAATTGCTCTGTAATACACCCTTTTATAACACCTTCCCCATTTTTAAGAGTAATAATGTCATAAATATTGACTTGCGCAGATATATTTGTCGTACAGAATACAGCTATGGCAATAATTGCCGTAATTAAATTTTTGCTCATGGTTTTTGTTGTTTTATTTCATTATATAACCGCTAATATTCCTTCTTTCGGATGATAAAGTTTCAATGGCTTTAATCTTTAGAGAAGGTGAGTAATAAACATCCTGTGAGGGTTTCGCTACATTATTGCCTAAGATATTTCCCAATGCGGCAGACAGCAACAACTCTCGAGTGTCACCTATGGCATATATCTTTGGAACATACGTGTCATCTACATAAATATCCGGGACCAATCCCGTGTCGGGGATTGTCTCGTGATTCTTATTGTAGTATCTGAATGTGATTGGTTGTAGCTGCCACTCGTACACGCTACTTTGTATTGTCCATGAACCAACGCCCTTTCCTGTGGTATTTGTACCTATTATAACTGTTTCAATTAGCGGGGAGAGGTTATTAATCAGCGACTCGCTTGCCGAAGCAGTTCTTCCGGATACAATAAAGTGAATGCGTGGGAGTTCCAGATTGTCATTTCCTATTATATTTTTTTCTGGGAAAAAGAGTTCGAGTTCTTCCTTTTGTGTTCGCTCAAATTGTGTTTTTGCTCTTCTCGAATTATAGGAATGAAACCCCGAAATAGTGCCTAAATGTCTATCCGGTAAAAGTAACCCACAAAGGAATTGACAAATCGACACATGCCCTCCCCGGTTATATCTTAAATCGATTATTAAATCCGAAATATGCGCTGATTTAAACTACGAAATCATCTTGCGGAGTTCATCTCTATAAGGATTGTTTGTCGCGCTTCCCGTATCATTAAATTGATTATACATAAAATATCCGATATGCTGACTGTTAATTGTGTAGATGGTGTCAATGCCAACTGACTCGGTTTTACTGCCGGTTAACAGCAATGTTATTCTGTCGGCAGTAGGTACAAAATGAGCATCTCCCAATTTAACGACAAGCAGTGTCAGGGAGCTTTTCGTTCTGTTAGCTATTTTTATCCAATTTCCGCGTTGTAAACCGCGTTTATACGCATCCGAATGACTACTTATCCACATAATCCTATTGATTGTATCTCCTTCGTTATCTATGTAGGGTTGTAATTCCATGCCAAAATTGTCATACAAAGAGCTGGATACATCGTCGTAACTTAAGTTAATTTCTATCCACGAGAACCTATCGTTTTTGTACAATAGTTTTGAGAAAAATGTTTGCGGTTTGTCGTCTAATCGTAGTGATGACAATTCCGGCATGTAATCAGCCCATAAATAGTCGTTTTTCATTTGGTCATATATCCAGTTGTTTTGCAGAGATGTTTTATCTGACGTATTCTTGGTGGAATCAGTAGTAATACCTGATATTATTAATTTATCCGGAATATCTTCAGAACAACCCCAAAATACAAAGGTGAGTATTATGATAGATGTCAATAGGTAGGTTAATCTACTTTTCATAACAGCATGATTGATTAATGAGGATAGTAGTCATCCGGCCACGAAATTAGCGTTGATTACTTGACAAGAGGCAATGTGCTAATGTCTAAACTTTAAGATGTGGGTAATGCTAACTGTGTTTTGATTAAAAGTCCTTGGTTTTGTTCGTCAGCACTAATTCTGGTTTTACTCGCATTAGAGACTTGGGTGTCACCGGTTGACACATCTACTGTGATGTTCGAATTGACAGCTTTTATGATGTTTAATGTGTCGGAATTTGTTTTCAGAATAACATTAGCTGAATTGAGCGTAGCCCAAGTAAATTTGAAGTCTTGAACCGGAAGCAAGTATCTCTGATCATAATATCCGGTATATGAGGATTCTACTTCAAAATCATCGTATGTTTTTTGCGTTAAAACATTTGGCTTATCCTCATTTACTAAATAATAATCGCTTGATTTGTTCCACTCATAATAGATATATGCGATATTGTTTACATACGCGTTGCGAAACCACATTGTAATTAATGATCCGGCTGGCTTAACCGAAACATCGAGATTCACCGACCCGTTGACACTGATAATATCCTTGTATATCCCTAAGACTTTGTATCGATAACCGATATAATTTAGATCCTTAATCTTAAAATCACGAAGTGAGCTTGTGTTTTCAAGTTTCCAGAACTCAAAATCAACTCTATCTCCATTGTTTTTGACAATATCGGTAGTTGCTACAATGGTATATTCGCCTTTTGACAATGATTTCGTAATATTCAGTATCTGAGAAAAATCGTTTACTATTTTTGTGTCTTGCTCTACTGCGGTGCCTTTTTCGTCATAGATGATAAAGTTAACGCGGACGTTATATTCTTCATTAATTATCCCATTCGGAAACGCGTCTGCGTTCTGAATATCCTTTAAGTCTTTGACTACATCCAAAATGTCTATCTTAGCGTTAAGTTGATATACAATATCTACTTCTTTGTCGTTATTGCACGATGCAAGGAGTAAAACACCTGCAATGAATATAAATAGTTTTCTCATTTTTATTGTTTTTTATTGTTTTGTGAATTGATTAAAATAGCCAGCCGATAGAGATTGTAGCAACATTGTTTTTCCATTGTAGATTTTTTGCCATGTCGGATAATCCGATATTATACCGTGCACCTACGAATATACCGAATTGAGTTTCAAAACCTAATCCTATGCCTACACCTACATCGAGGCCTCCATTCAAATTTTCTATGTTGATTTGGGCGCCGTCAATCACGGTTGTGTTGGGCGAGGTGGAAAGCAAATAGCCGAAGTACGGGCCCGCCTCAAGGTTGAAACCTTTTGAAATGTAGAATTTTGCCATAACTGGTAGGGTGAGGTAGCTAAAATTTACTTTATCATCACCTACCGCAAATCCCTGCAATGCGTGTCAATCCCCTTTTTTTATTTTCGCGGTTAACTGGTAGGAATAGCGGGATGATTGGTTAAAATTGACGGATAATTGGTCTGTTTTTCTTTTCTGGTTAAGAGAAATATGCATTTTTTTCTTATATATTCCTTCTTTTTGCCATGTTTTTGTAATAAATATTTAATTATTGCTGTCCGGTAAAACTTAAAACTGCATAATTACCCCGCCCGAAGTC
>CAZMQV010000040.1:0-31047 GCA_964568675.1 uncultured Paludibacter sp. | reverse complement strand
TATCTGTCATTCTGAACGTAGTGAAGAATCTAAAAATTTTAGCCGGTCAGTAGTGAAAAAAGAGGATATTGCAAGAGTTTTGTTTGACAAACAATACTAGTTTATCCGCGATGGCTTATTCGAGAAATTTCCTGATTTCACTTACGATGATTTGCCAATCGAGCAACTTCCCTGAACCGATATCGCCACAAGCAAGTTCGCCGGAAGCTGTCCCGAAAACATGATAGCCAAATCGTTTTAGCTTAGAGATATTGTCCTGAACAATCGGATTCTCATACATGGCGGTGTTCATTGCCGGAAAAATCAAAACCGGACTTCGGGCAGCGGTAACAGTGGTGCTTAGCATGTCGTCAGCTATTCCCGATGCTATTTTCCCGATGATGTTGGCAGTAGCCGGCACAATAACGAATACGTCCGCTTTTTTTGCCAAGTCGATGTGTTTTGTGTCCCATTTGCTTATCGGGTCGAACATGTCGGTAACCACGTGGTTGTGCGACAGGGTTTGAAATGTGAGCGGAGTTACAAATTCTTGTGCCGACGCTGTCATTATCACTTCCACGTTAAATCCGTCTTTGTGCAATTGATTGACCACTTCTACCGCCTTGTAGCAGGCAATTCCTCCGGATACTCCTATTACTACTGTTTTCATACGCTAAAAAATTAGTTGAATCAGCTTGTTTGCTTCTTAGTTGATTGTCTTGAACTTATCCTGACTTATTTTATTTGTTCTATAAACTGTTATTTGCAAGCCTAAAACTTCATCACAGTTAAAGTGTAACAACGAATTTTGCGAAATACACGAGTTTATTTGTCATATCTGTATAATTCGTAGTTTAAAGAAATAATATTTTATAGTTTATAAAAATGTCGGGATGACTTTATTATTTCTCAGACGCATTGCGCCGGGTTTTAGTCGCCTTTCATTGTTAAGTCGAACATACGCTCAACAATTGTTTTCGCGATTGCTTTTTTACCTGTCGCTCGGGCTATGATTTCTATACCTTTAACGAGCAATCCTACGTGGTTGGCATCGCCAATGGCCGAAACTTCGTTGGCAAGCACCAGGTCGCATCTGTTCTTTTCGGCCAATTGGGCTGCTACTTCTATAAGCTCTTTTTCACTTACGCCTTTCAGAAGTTTGAACCCTATCAAAATGGTGTTTTCGTTATTCTGTTTGATAAGGGGAATTACTTTTTTTGTTCGTTTCAGTCCGATCACAATATCTCTATCCGATGATATCTTTTCGTCAACGCCGTATTTACTTGCCGGATTGCGGAGTAATTCCATCACTTTTATTTCATCGCTGCCTTCGTGGGTTGAGAATCCGCTAATTTCGCGCGAAAGATCATACACATTCGCCGCGTAAGCAAATGTGAAATCAGATATTGCCATCGAATGGATGAAATAATCGATCCGAAATTCCTTCGTCAGTTGATCAACGGCAGTGAACACACTTGCGGCATCTGTAACCGGAATGAAGCTAACGTGATTTTTATCGGCAGTTTCTATCGCATTCAACAAAGCGTTTTCAGTGTGGATATAGTGAATGTGGAAATCTGTCGTCTCTTTTGCTTCGAAATATGTAAAGATAGCTTCAAGACAATGCCACCCAAGCGCCCCGGTGCTCACATTGGTGAGGCGGCGTATTCCATCGATGGGTTCGCTGGTGCCACCGGCAGTGATTGCAATCCGAATCATGATTAAATTTTCTCGATGACATTGTTTTTTTCATCCAGAATGAAAACAAGCGGATGGTGATTGCCGGCTTCTTCGGGAGTCATTTGCACATAAGCCATCACAATGATGCGGTCGTCGGGTTGCACCAGGCGTGCGGCAGCACCATTCAGGCATACAATTCCGCTACCCCTTTCACCTTCTATTACGTAAGTTTCGAAGCGGGCGCCGGTGTTGATGTTAACTACGTGAACTTGTTCGTGTATAAGCAGTCCGGCTGCTTCAATCAGGTTCATGTCTATTGTGATACTTCCCGTATAATTTAAGTTAGCCTCAGTTACCGTTGCGCGGTGAAGTTTGGCTTTTAGCATTGTTAGTAACATATTTGTGCTTTGAAGTTATTTTTATTCTAAAATTATATTGTCAATCAGTCTTGTTTTTCCAAATTTTACTGCTACGGCAGCCAGCGCTTTTAGGCCGACGGTGCTTGTATTTTCCAACGATGGATAGTCATAAATACTCACATAATCAATCGTAGCCAAAGGCATTTCATTGATTTTATCTGTAATTGTTTTTATAAGCTTCGCAGTTTCTTTCTCGCCATTCTGATACTCTTTTTCTGCCAGCTTCAACGCTTTTGATAATACTACCGCCTGCTGACGTTCGTCTTCGTTGAGGTAGGTGTTGCGCGAACTCATGGCTAAACCATCGGCTTCGCGCACTATCGGGCAAACGATGAGTTCAATCGGAATGTGTGCGTCGCGAACCATTTTTAGTAATACGGCCACTTGTTGCGCGTCTTTCTGTCCAAAGTATGCTTTGTCGGCTTGCACAATGTTGAATAGCATGTTGACAACCGTTGTAACACCTTTGAAATGTGTAGGGCGGGTTTGACCGCACAATACGCGCGTAATATTACCTTCAACCTCTACAAAGGTGGCGCTGCCGGTCGGATACATCTCATCCACAGCCGGATAAAAAATTATGTCGGCACCTGCGCCTGTCGCTATTTCAGTGTCGCGTTCAATGTTGCGCGGATAGGTTTCAAAGTCTTCGTTTGGCCCAAATTGGGTGGGGTTGACAAAATCGCTTACAACGACAAAGTCGTTTTCTGCTTTGGCTCGTCGAATCAAAGAGAGATGACCTTCGTGAAGAAAACCCATTGTGGGAACTAATCCGATGGTTTTCCCGGCTTTCCGTTGCTCCTTGAGCAATTGGCGAAGTTCCGTGATCGTAGTAATTATCATATTCTTTATTGTGTTGTAGTTTTCAGAGAGTCTGAATATCTTTTATTGTTATCCGTTTTATTTGTAGGTGTATTCTTCGGTTGGGAACTTGCTGTTTTGTACCTCTTGGATGTAAGATTTTACCGCGGTTGTGATTGCGGTATTCAGGTCGGCATATTGTTTTACGAATTTTGGGAGATAATTTTTGGTTAATCCCAACATGTCATTTATCACCAATACTTGTCCGTCGCAGTATTTTCCGGCGCCGATACCAATTGTAGGGATTGTGAGTTTTTCGGAGATTTCTTTAGCCAACTGTTCGGGGATTCCTTCCAATGTGATGGCAAAGACTCCGGCGCTTTCGAGTAGCAGCGCGTCCTCGAGTATTCTTTTGGCGTTTGCTTCGTCGCGTCCCTGCACCTTGAAACCACCAAAGGCATTTACCGACTGTGGAGTAAGACCGATATGTCCTATTACCGGGATTTGTGCGTCGATTATAGCACGAATCTGATTGATAACGTTGCTTCCGCCTTCTAATTTAATTGCTTCGGCACCACCTTCTTTTATTATTCTACCGGCATTTCTTACCGCCTCTTCTGCCGAAATGTGGTAGGAAAGGAATGGCATGTCGCCTATCACAAGCGCGTTTGGGTTGGCGCGAACCACCATTTTAGTATGATAGATAATTTCATCAACCGTAACAGCTAATGTTGATTCTAAACCTTGCATAACCATGCCAAGCGAATCGCCAACCAAAATGGAGTCGATGCCGGCATCACTCACTATTTTTGCCATGGAGTAGTCGTAGGCTGTGAGCATGGTTATTTTGCGTCCGTCGTTCTTAAATTGCTGAAAGGACTTAACAGTAACTTTGTTGTTCATAATTCCAATATATTTTTAAGGCGATAGTCGCCAATCATATTCATTGTTTCCCGCCCAAGCGCTTTGTAAAGCATGCAAATATCGGGTAAGTTGTTTTCTAAAAGTTCGATGTGTTTTTTTACGGTTTCAGTATCGCCTCTTCTGATTGGCCCGGTAAGCGCGTCTTTAGGTGCTTTGTTGCTTAGGTTGTTCAAAACACTAGCCATCAATACATTTTCTGCCTGTCGAAGTTCATTCTCTTTAATCCCTGCCAGGTCGAAAATGCGATTGGCACAATTAACCAGACATACCAGGTAATTCGAAACCATGGTTACGGCGGTGTGATAAGCAGTTTTCTGTTCCCTATTTAAAATAACGGTATTGTTGCCTAATTTGTTGAAAAACAACTCTGTGTCTTTCACCGCTTTTGTGTCTCCTTCGAGAAAGAAATAGGTTTTTGGAAGCATTTCAGCCGCGTTTTTCGAATTGCTGAACGCTAATAAAGGGTGGGCGGAGCATACGTAGTGTCCTTGCTCTTTCAAGCAGTGAAGCGAATCTGTGGTGAGTAAGCCGCTTGCATGGATGATTGTTTTCTTCTCTTGCAGTGTGAGTGAGGCAAGTTGTCGGGCAGTTGATTCTATCGCGTCGTCGGAAGTGGTAATCCAGATGGTATTACACTGCGTTGCCAATTGTTCGAGCTTGTCGAAAGTTTCAGAATCGGTGAGCGCTGCTGCGTTTGTGGCGCTTTCTGTTGTTCTGCTGAAGTATCCGGCTATTTTGTAGCCATTTCTTTTGAAATAAATCCCTAAGGAAGTACCTACTTTTCCGGCTCCAATAAAAGCAATCATATTTTTATTAATTTGTGTAATGATTTCGGAGATGCTATCTTATCTGTAAATAAGTTGATTACTGCCGATTTTCTTTAGTTTGGTAAAAACAAAAAAAAGTTTTATCAATCAATTTCCATCGCCAGATTTTTACGCATTATTTCGATATTTGGGTTTTCGCTTGCCATTTTCCGATATAATTCTTGTGGTGTGAGGCGTTTTTGAATCTCTTCTTCAGGTGTAAATTTGATGTTTAGCGTCAGCCGGCTGTTTTGTAGCTCGCTTCGCAGGTATTGCATTATATCCATTTGTTGCAATTCCTTTTCCTGAAATACATTATCTACCGTTACTTCAATCGCTGTGGCTTCTTTCAATGTGGGTAGATGCATTTTCAGAAACGCTTCAGTGGCAGGGTTATTCGTTTTTTGTTCCGAATAGATAAGCCATTTTTTTTCAAGTTCTACTTGCGTTATAGTTTGATCGTTGCTTGTTATCTTGTTTTGAAAAGTATCTGATTCGGCTTCGGCTTCAATTTGTCTTGAAGTATTGATTGAAATGCTTTTTGGACGATTGAATTTTGGGCTTACGTTGTTTGCGGAAGCTTGTTGCTCGTGTGCCGGGTTGTTGCTGCTATTGAGGTTTGTTTGTTGCGAGCCGGCTATTGAGCCGGATACGTATTGGGTTTCCGGTTGTGAGGTTACGTTTACTTGCGCGCCTCCATTTGCTGTTGTCGGCTCAGTGCTTATTTTCTGTAATTTGGGAATGTCATCCGTTTCAATCAGATTTTTTTTTTTATCTCCGCCCAGTTGACAGATTTTTATGAGAGCCAATTCCACTAATAAGCGCTTGTTTTTACTTATTCGGTAGTTGAGGTCGCAGTCGTTGCTTATTTTTAGCGCGTTGAATATGAACCCGGTGTCGCATACGCTTGCTTGTTGCTTGTATCGTTCGGCTATTTCGGCACCTACTTCAAGGAGTTTGATTGTAGCGGGGTCTTTGCTTACAAGTAAGTCTCGTAGGTATGAGCTAAGACCGCCAATGAAATGGTGCGCATCAAATCCTTTGTTCAAAATTTCGTTGAAAAGTAGCAGCGATTCGCTCACTCCGCCACTCAGAAACGCGTTGACAATACGGTAATAGTAATCGTAATCAAGGACGTTGAGGTTCTCAATCGTTGCCTGATAGGTGATGTTATTGCCCGTGAAGCTCACCAATTGGTCGAAAGTGGAGAGCGCGTCGCGCATACCGCCATCACTTTTTTGAGCGATGATATTGAGCGCGCTTTCTTCTATTTGAATACCTTCAGCGTTTGCAACATATTTCAGATGGTTCACGGTGTCGGTAATGGATATTCTGTTGAAGTCGTAAATCTGGCATCGGGATAAAATCGTAGGAATGATTTTATGTTTTTCGGTTGTTGCCAGAATAAAAATGGCGTGTGCAGGTGGCTCTTCAAGAGTTTTCAGAAAAGCGTTGAAAGCGCCTTGCGAGAGCATGTGCACCTCATCGATGATATAGACGCTGTATCTGCCCACTTGCGGCGGTATGCGCACCTGGTCGGTGAGTGAGCGGATGTCGTCCACTCCGTTGTTGGAGGCGGCATCCAGTTCATGAATGCTGTATGAGCGCTGCTGGTTGAACGAGACGCATGATTCGCATTGATTGCAAGCTTCACCTTCCGGAGTTCGATTGTCGCAATTGATAGTTTTGGCAAATATGCGCGCGCAAGTAGTTTTGCCTACACCGCGTGGTCCGCAGAAAAGATATGAATGGGCTAACTTATTGCTTTTTATCGCGTTTTTTAGCGTGGTTGTCAATGCGCTCTGCCCAACCACCGATTTGAACGTGGCTGGTCTGTATTTTAGCGCCGATACTACGAATGAACCCATTAATCTGATTTTTTATTCTTTTATAAACGAATGCAAAAATACTCATTTTTATCGAAATCAACAATTTTTTATGAGTTAATAACTTGTTGTTGCCAAACTGAACTTGTAGGATACCGACTAAAGATATTCTTTTTTTTATTGGATGTAAGATGACAAAAAAAGAAGCGCTCCGTGCCTTATGCAAATTGGAGCGCTTCGTAAGAAACTGTAATATTGGGGTTACATTGTAAGTGGGGAAGCGGTAGTTTTATTTATTTTGCTTTTTAGCAATTTTATCTGCTTGTTTTTGAGCTTTCGCTGCTTGTTTTTGAGCCTTGTCTATTTTCTTTTGATAAGTAGCCGCTTGTTTTTCGGCTTTTTTCTTAGTCGCTTCGGCTTTTGCGTTTGCTTTTTCAAGTTTTTTCTGGTTGGCAAGTGCTTTTTTCTCATCGGCTAATCTCTTTTTAGCTGCTTTTTCAATCTCCTTTGCCTTCTTTGCCTCCGCTTTCGCTTGTTTGGCTTCTGCTTTCGCTTGTTTAGCTTCAGCTTTCGCTTGTTGTGAGTTCTCTTTTATTTGTTGGTTCAACTCTTTTTGCTTTGCTTTTTGTTCATTCTCTGCCATTTCGAGCTTTTGCTTCTGCTCTTGCAAGTATGCATTGTTTGTGGCGTTGATTTCCCGGTTGTAGGTTTCGCGATGTTCAATGATTTTTTTGTAAGGCTCTTCGTTTTTTACCGTGAGTTCCATTTGGCGACTTTTGCTAAAGTCTATTCCTGAATACTTCTGAGGAAGCGTTTGACTGTCAATCCACACTCCGTTCTCTTCGAAAAGATATACGTTTTTATTCAGGTCGAAATAGATGTTTTGCTCAGGGAGATAAATGTGTGTAGTTTTTTTATTGTACCCATTAGCCGGCGCCCACGGTGGTGTGCCTGCTTTTGCATTTGATGATAGCGTGCTTGTGAAAACAAATGCGACGATTAAAGCAAAAATTACTTTTTTCATATTCATATTTATTTAGTTTTTATGAGGTTCTTATCAAATATGATGCCAGATGATGCTGTGCGGGTGACATATTCTTCTAATTAACATTAAAATCAAGAAATGAATGCTTGCATTATGAAAATCAAACATCCTGAGTGGTGCATACT
Organism: uncultured Paludibacter sp.; assembly: GCA_964568675.1. GTDB lineage: Bacteria > Bacteroidota > Bacteroidia > Bacteroidales > Paludibacteraceae > UPXZ01. The sequence goes on along the minus strand of CAZMQV010000040.1, from coordinate 23,442 downwards.
ACTCAGGATGTTCGCAAGATATTTGAAGTTATTCGTTTGAAATCTATACATCCTGTCAAATCAAATACTGTTCGCTTATGGATTTGTGTTCTTGAACGCGGTAGATGGTTTCGGCAAAAAGTTCGGCGATGGTGAGTACTTTTGCTTTTGCACATTCCTTGTCAAATGGAATGGAGTCGGTGAAAGCAATTTCTGTTAACGAAGATTTCATAACTCTTTCGCAAGCCGGGCCAGACATCAATCCGTGTGTAACAATTGCGCGTACGCTTTTAGCTCCGTTGGCTATCATCAGGTCGGCTGCTTTGCAGAGAGTTCCGGCGGTGTCCACCATGTCGTCCACAATTATCACATTTTTATCTTTAACATCACCAATGATTCTCATTTCGCCTACAACATTTGCTTTTTCGCGTGTTTTATGACAAAGCGCCATGGGTACTTCCAGATGTTTGGAGTAGGTGCTGGCACGTTTTGACCCACCTACGTCAGGCGAAGCGATAATCAGATTGTCGAGATTAAGTGATTTGATATATGGAATGAAGATCGTGGATCCATAAAGATGGTCAACAGGCACATCGAAAAAACCTTGAATCTGGTCGGCATGGAGATCCATTGTGATTACGCGGTCGGCTCCGGCAACCGAAAGCATGTCGGCAATCAGTTTGGCGCCAATCGAAACACGTGGTTTGTCTTTTCTGTCCTGACGAGCCCACCCAAAGTAAGGAATGACAGCAATCACTTTGTATGCCGAAGCTCTTTTAGCCGCGTCAATCATAAGTAGCAATTCCATCAGGTTGTCCGAGTTAGGAAAAGTGGATTGAACCAGATAAATGTATTGACCGCGTATCGATTCTTCGTAAGATACGGCAAATTCACCATCCGAAAAATGTTCAATATTCATTTTTCCAAGTGGCCAGTTCAGATTTTTACAAATTTTTTCTGCGAGGTCGCGGCTTTTTGTTGCCGCGAAGATTTTGAAGGGGCGTGAGGCTTGATCCATAAAATATTAGAATAGTTTTATGTTTGAAATTTTCTGCAAAATTACTCATTTTAAAGAGAAGTATGCAATAAAATTGTTGAAAAAAATTTTTAACGATTAAAATCAACCTTGTTTGTGGTTGGAAAAATGATGTTTTTATTATTTATAGTTGAAATAAAACGTATCTTGCAAACGATTGAATGCTTTTTTAGCACAGTTTGGGCAGTTTGTAATTTTGAGTTGACTATTATCGAGTAATTTTGGATAATTAATAGAACAGACAATAATTAACTTAAATTTCTGATGTCATACTTTCGGCCGGATAGAGCAGCTTAATTGAGCGGCTTGATTGAAAAATAGATGATTAATTAACCTCAGAGAAAAACAGAAATACGATGAAAGTTCAATTTACAATACCATCAATCACCAAATGGGGAGAAACGATGCTCGTAACCGGAAATGTGCCTTCGCTTGGCAACGGTAACTTTAACAATGCGTTGCGCCTTAACTACAGCGAAGGAGGCCGATGGACAGGCGAAATATATCTTGATACTTTGCCGGCCGATTTCAGGTATAACTATTTGCTAAAACGCGAAGATAATGGTGAGTTCATAGTAGAATGGGGCGAAGCGCGCGAAGTACGTGTTGAAGATTCGGGAAAAGATTTGTATTGCTTCGACCATTGGAACGATGCCGGAAGCGAAGAGAATGTTTTGTTGACATCTCCTTTTTCGCGCGTCTTGCTTCGTACGGAAGTAAAGTCTGCATGTGAGAATTGTGTTCAGCGCGCATCGCATTTTTTTAGAGTGAAGGCGCCAATGTTAGAAAAGAATCAGGCTGTTTGTGTGTCAGGAAGTTGCGGCGAATTGGGAAATTGGTCGGATAAGAATGCTGTGATGATGATGCGGCAGGGTGATTTTTGGCTGTTGGAACTAAGCCCGGATGTAGCGCATGAATCGATACAATATAAATATGGTATCTGTGAAAAGGCATCGGGTAGGTTGCTTTTTTACGAGCAAGGAAATAATCGAGAGTGTGCGCGAGCAAATGGTTCATACATTCGGATGGAAGATGGTTTTGTCCGGATGAATTATCAGTCGTGGCGTGGCGCGGGAGTTGGTTTGCCCGTCTTTAGTATTCGCACAAAGAAAAGTTTTGGTGTCGGTGATTTCGAAGATTTGAAACGACTTGTTGATTGGGCTGAAAAAGTGGATATGAAGCTGATTCAGCTCTTGCCACTCAATGATACTATCGGTACGCATACCGAACTTGATGTACTGCCTTATGCCGCCATTTCGGCTTTCGCGCTCAATCCTTTGTATTTGCACTTGCCCGCGCTTGGCAAATTGCCCGATTCAAGTTTTGGTAGGCAACAATACATCCCGAAGCAGGCGGAACTCAATGCCCGGGAGTTGGTGCCGTTCTTAGAAGTGATTAATTTCAAGCTTAATTATGCGAAAGATGCCTATCAATATCAAAAGCACGATTTTCTGGCAAGTGCTGAGTTTCTCGAATTTTATAATAAAAACGCTTATTGGTTGGTTCCTTACGCCGCTTATTGCCTGTTGCGCGATAGGTGTAAAACCAATGACTATACGCAGTGGGGAGAGTTCGCAAAGTATGACGAACAGAAAATATACGAATTTTCTGACCCCGCACTTGCTCATTTTGATGACATCGGCGTAAATTACTTTATCCAATTTCATTTGCACAAACAACTAAGTTTGGCCGGAAAATATGCCAATGATCGTGGTATTATTCTGAAAGGTGATATACCCATCGGGATAAACAAAAATAGTGTGGATACTTGGGTGAATCCCGAACTCTTTCATCTGGATATGACAGCCGGCGCGCCTCCTGATATGTTTGCGGTGAAAGGGCAGAATTGGCTTCTGCCAACATACAATTGGGATGTGATGCGCGAAACCGGATTTAAGTGGTGGAGGCAACGCTTTGAGCAAATGTCTTGTTATTTTGATACTTTCCGCATCGACCATATATTAGGCTTTTTCCGAATTTGGGAAATTCCTGAAGAACAGATTGAAGGTATTATGGGGCATCTGAATCCATCGATCCCGATTTATTTACATGAATTTGAAGAGAAAGGTATTTGGTTTGACTACAACCGGTTCTGCAAACCGTATATCACCGATCAGATATTATCCGAGTTCTTCGGGGTGGACGCTCCTTGGGTGAAAGCTAACTGCCTGCAGATAGAAGAAGGATGGATGCTTCGGTTGAAGTCGGAGTATCGGACTCAGAAGGATGTTGAACGCATGGTTGCGCTGGGTATAATTCCCGAAAGATTGCGTAATGGGATTTTTGACCTGATATCCAATGTCTTGCTTTTTGAAGTAAGCGGCACAAACGGAACGCAGTTTTATCCGCGTTATGCGATGCACTACCAACGTTCGTATGCTTGTCTCGACGAACACACGAAAAAAGGACTCGATGAACTGTATATTGATTATTATTACCGGCGCCAAGATGCGAATTGGTATAAATCGGGGATGGAGAAACTGCCGGAGTTGAAGCGTGCCACAAAAATGTTGATTTGTGGCGAAGATTTAGGGATGATGAACCCGGCGGTAACGGCTGTGATGAAAGAACTTGGAATACTTAGTCTGGAAATTCAACGCGCGCCTAAAACGAATGAAGTAGAGTTTGCTCATCCGGGCGATGCACCGTATTTGTCTGTTGTAACACCTTCAACTCACGATATGACTACTATTCGTGAATGGTGGGAGGAAAGTCGTGATGTTACGCAGCGTTTTTTTAATACGCAACTCGGGCACTGGGGTGAGGCTCCCTATTTTTGCGAATGGTGGATAGCGCGTGAAATAATTGAGCAGCATTTGTATTCGCCCGCCATCTGGGCTGTGTTCCAGCTACAGGACTTGTTGGCTATGTCGGAAAAACTAAGGCGTGAAAATCCACACGAAGAGCGCATTAATGACCCATCAAACTCGGAAGCGAGCTGGCGATACCGCATGCACATTGCGCTGGAAGATTTGATGCGCGAGGATAGTTTTAATGCAGAGATAAAGCATTTAATCCAAAAATCGGGTAGATAATCGCTTTTTTTTATTTGCCGGAAAAAAAGAGGCGCAGCTGAAAGCGCCTTTTTTGTGTTGATAAAAAGAAAGCGATTCGCTACAATGAGTCAGTATTATTTTACATCCTCAAAAAATATCATTAAATTTGCGTATTCATTTCGTTCGGAATAAGTAGTGAGCATATTTTCTCAAGCCGGTTTGCGTGGGAATATGGAGCTGCAACCATCGAATGATTAAAAGGAATGCATACAAGCGTCATCTGACCTTTATAAAATTATTTACACATGAAAAAAGAATACACACTCGATGAACTTCGGCAAAAGGCCGCTTCCTATTGTGCCATATCAGAGCATTGTATCTCGGAGGTAGAACAAAAACTATTCGCATGGGGAGTAGAAAAAAACCAAATAGAGGAGATTGTAAATTATTTGGTTGAAAATGATTTTATCAACGAAAAAAGATATTCAAAAGCCTTTGTGCGTGATAAATTTCATCTAAACAAGTGGGGTAAAATCAAAATTTCGATGGCACTTGTTTCAAAAAGTATCCCAAAACAGTTGATTAACAGTGCGCTCGACCTTATTGACGAGGGCGAATACGATGAAATGCTTGCCACCTTGCTAAAGTCGAAGCAGAAATCGATAAAATATGAATTTGAATTTGAGAAGCAGGGGAAACTGTTTCGTTTCGCCCAAAGTCGCGGTTTCGAAAATCAGGTTATTGAACGCGTGATTCGAAAATTGTAATTTACCTTGAATTTGCGATTTCCCAAGCAATTATAGCTTTTTTACGGGCAGCGCTCCAGCGGTATTGCCCTAATTTACCATTCGAACTTATTACCCGATGACAGGGGATTATGAGCGATACCGGATTGCTCCCAACTGCTGTGCCCACTGCTCGGTGAGCTGTGGGAAAGCCTGATTGTGTGGCTATCCCGGCATAGGTAGTTAAAGCCCCTCTTGGAATTTGCAACAGACTTTCCCATACTTTCTGCTGGAAAGGAGTGCATTTCAGATGCAGAATCAGGCTATTTGAACTTGTATCGCCAGTGTTTATACTGAGAATTGCCCGTTCTATCATTTCGGTGAACTTTTCGGAGAAAGTAGCGTTTGGATAGTTCGATTTCAGCTCATTGAACATTCGTTGATTTTCGCTACCCAATGCCAGGAAACAGATGCCTTGTTCGGATGATGCTACCAGTAGTTTACCGAATTTACTCGCGGCGAAGTGATACGATATTTGAAGCGCACCCAATTTCGTGTATTCATCCGGTGTTATTTTTATGATTTTCGGTAAGCCTGCGTCATCGCGCTCGAGCGTTTCGTAATTGTTACCACTATTTTCATCCTTCGAAATATTTGTCGTTGGGAGAGTAGCTTTAACTGACTTAATTTGAAGCGATAGCATCAGTTCGTTGAATCCAATTCCAATCCAGGCGGTGAAATTTTCAAAAAAATCATCCGCATCAATGTCTCTGGATGTGAAGTAGTCTGCCATTTCACCCTTTGGGTTGTTGTAGCGCCATTCGATAGCTTCTGAATATACTTCGAAGCCTGTTTCAATTTTGATAGTCATAAACTTTTAATTTCTTTCTTAATGGAGATAATCTTCATCTTGGTTGTTGGGAGTTATGGCTTGAATGCTGAATCTGCTCGGCTTTTTATTGATAATCAAAGTAGAAGGGATGTTTTTCAGCGTTTTAATATCTTTCATTACAAAATACTCCCACGTTGGGTAGCTTATCATCATAAAACTGAATTTCTCCGGATGGCAATTGCTCATTTTCAATGATTTGGAATGTTTCACCCGATTGCCAAATTCTTTGCTAAGCTCATTGATGGTTTCCGTAATTTCCACAGCTTGTCCGTTCATCTTTTCAACCCCTAATATCTCAATGTTAACATCTTGATTTGTACGCATCATTCTCCGCGCAAAACGCAGCAAGAAGATATCCGACTCGGTATCCAACACAATGAGTGTGTTGGTAATGGACTTAAAATCTCGATTAACAAATACTCCGACACTGCAATTGCTGTTTTCGATAAAATACCTTGATTTGTCGCGAATGAGTGTGCCGGGGTAGAATATGGCTGCGTCATTAGTCAATTTATTGAATATCGTATTCAAAAAAGTGAATCTTCTAAAATTAAGAATGTCTTTCAATATGGCTTTTTGAGTTGTAGATACGCCGCCGCCCACTAAAAGGAAATCAAAGTTCTCGGTATTCGCTTTGCTTACAATGTCATATTCAATGATATCCGCTACTCTGTACTCCGTAGTTATCGGTATTTTGAGAGCTTCGGCTTCTGCCATGATTGTCGCGAAATTTTCTTTTGAAAATTGTTCGCTGTAGATTGGGTGGAGGTCGGTACCGGCAGTAATGTGAAGCACTTCTACTTCCAATAGGTTTCGGGTGCCGTTGAGTGTCGATTTAGCTACTCGAAGCAAATTTTTCCCGCTTTCCGGATTCCCAACTGACACCAAAGCTTTGAATACACCCGAAGCTTGCTGACGCAGCAGTTCGGCTTTTGCTTGTTTGTCCGGGAAAACTTTTTCGATAAAATGTAGCATCGGAGTTGTCATAAATGTGGTAAACAGCGCCATCAGCACAAGCATTGCAAAGATTACCGGAGGTAGAATGCCCATTTCTAAACCGATATTTAGCACTACAAGCTCCATCAATCCACGCGTGTTCATTAGCACGCCAAGTGACAGGCTGTCGCGCCACGATTCACCCGTTGCTCGGGCTGCAAGAGTGCCACCGCCAAATTTACCAACTATCGCAACAAAAATAAAGAGAAAACAGAGCATCCAGAGTTGTGGCGTGTTCACCAAGCCTATCTCAGTCTTTAACCCTGTGTAAACGAAAAAGAGTGGGAGCAACAAAGACACTGAAAGATCTTCAATTTTATCGACCATTAAGCGGCGGAACTTGGGTAAGGGTGGCATGATGACTCCGGCAAGAAAGGCTCCAAAGAGCGCATGGATGCCCAAAACTTGGGTGGAGTAGGCGGATATAATCAAAATAAGAATAAAAAAACCGAAGATGCTTTTGTTCATCAATTCTTCCTTTTGATACACTGTGGCAATGCGTTTTACCATCGGTCTTACCAGCAATATCATTAGCGCGATGTAAATAAGGGTAAGTATCAGCGTGTAGATGGAACTTGCAAAACTACCTGTCTGGGCAATGGCGATAACGGCAACAAGTAGAATCCACGCGGTAACGTCGTCAATTGCCGCGCTTCCGATGCTTATTGTTCCTAAGTGTGTTTTGGATAGTCCTTTTTCTTGTACAATACGCGCTAATACCGGGAAGGCGGTGATACTCATGGAGATACCAATAAAAAGCGCGAAGGAAATAAAGGTGATATTGCCGGTTACATATTCTTGAAACACAAAAAAAGCCACTGTCATACCCAATATAAAAGGTATGGCTATGCTGGTAATGCTGATAACAAAGGTGTTTTTAAACTGATCTTTTAATTCGCTCATGTTCAAATCCATGCCGATTGTGAACATGTAAAGTATCAAGCCCAGCTGGCTGACAATGTAGAGGTTGTGAAGCGAATCGGGCGAAAAAACAAAGTTGTAAATAGATGGAAAAAAATAACCGAGAATGGTGGGTCCAAGCACGATGCCGGCTATTATTTCACCCACAACGGTGGGTTGTTTTATTCGGGCAAAAAGCGTACTGAAAATACGGGAAACAATAAGTATGGCAATTATCTGAAGCAGTAGAATGGCTGTCGGTTCAATGATATTCAGATGTGTCAGACTTTTGAATAGTTCAAAAGGATTCTCTGCGTTGTTGGCTGCCGAATGATTTAATTCCGCGTCGATACTGCTTCCCTGTCTTAGCAGAAAGTAAAATGCTAAACAGAAAAAAATTAGTATCATTGTGAAAAAGCCCCAGGATTTATGCTCTTTTTTCATGTTGCCTTCGAATGTGGTAATTCAGATATTGATGTTTTATTAAAAAACTTTTGTAGTAAGGTCTGTTTGACACAATACCATGTGCGATAAAAAAGGATCTACTCTTTTTTTATTTTGCTTAATGTGTTGGATATGAAATTGATATCTTGACTTGGTGAAGCGAACTGTATTCCCTTGTCATTCATACTTTTGAGTATTTCTAGATTTATTTTGCTTACAACTTCCGATTTGTTTGCCGGATTGTTGACAAAATAGATGAGTTGTAAATTCAGACTCGAACTGCCAAATTCATTAAATGATACAGAAACGCCACCATTGGCTATTTCCTTGCTTGATGCTGCGATGTGTTTCAGCATCTCAACTGCTTGTGTCATTTTTTCAGCCGAAGTGTCCGTTCGAAGTCCTAAATGAGTAATTACACGTGAAGTCTTTGCCACACTAAGGTTTATAACAGGGCCTTCCACTATTTTATAATTTGGGATAGTGATTATTTGGTTGTCTATATTTCGGATTTTAGTGCTTCTTATCCCGATATCTTCTACTTCGCCTTCGTGTTCGCCTACTTTTACACGGTCGCCAATTCGGAATGTGCCATCGAGAAGCACCGTGAAACCTCCGAAAATATTTTTCACCGTGTCTTGAGCTGCAAGGGCTAACGCGATACCACCTATTCCTAATGTTCCCAAAATAGCTTTAAGATCTAAACCAACGTTGTTTAATGCCGATACAAGACCAATAATCCACACAATAGACGTTGTGGTTTTCTGTATTATGGAAACGAAATGCACGTCGTAGCGCAATTTATGGCTGCCATTAACATGCTGAAAGTTCTTTTTGTTGAAATACTCACGGAGCGTACCGTTGATCAAATGCACAATAAACCAAGTCAGGTTAAGTACTGTAAGAATCTTGTAAACCTTATAGATGGTTTGGTCAAAACTTTCACTCATGTCCAATCTGCTGAATGCAAACCAGATAGTAGCCAACACGATACCTACTTTTAACGGAGTTTCCAAAGAATTAACAATGATGTTGTCGTAGTAATTCTTAGTGCGGCGAGCCAGAGCTTTTAAGTATCTGCGATTGATGTGATGAATTATCCAATTGATAATCAATGCGCTTGCTATTAGTGCGCCGGATATGAGCCAGTCGCGCAAAGTGTTGTTGTAATGTATGGATTCAAATAATTCGTTCACTGACCTGAATGATTAATAATGTTTTTGTGGAAAAAAGTGAAAATAGTCTGTAATGAATTTGGATGTGCGCTTATTGATTTATGGCGGAATATTAATCCAATTCAAAACTGATGGCATCGCTCGGCATTCGCCAATCGCCACGAGGCGAAAGGTTGATACTACCTACTTTAGGTCCGTCGGGTACGCACGAACGCTTGAATTGTTGCTGAAAGAAACGTTTCAGAAATAGTCTCAACCATTTTTCGATTATCTCTTTTGAGTATTTTGTTCCGAAAGCCGTCTGTGCCAGAAACAGAATCTTTTTTGGAGAAAATCCGAAACGAATGAAATAATAGAGAAAAAAGTCGTGCAGTTCATACGGGCCAACGATGTCTTCAGTTTTTTGTTTTATTTCACCGTTTTCATCGCTTGGCAGCAATTCCGGACTGACGGGTGTGTTGAGTATATCGCGTAGAATTGTTGCAGATTTTTCATCGAGTTTGCTTGCCGCCCAATCCACCAAATAGCGTACCAAAGTTTTGGGAACGCCACTATTTACACCGTACATGGACATGTGGTCGCCATTATAGGTGCTCCAGCCCAATGCCATTTCCGATAAATCACCCGTCCCCACTACCAATCCGTTGTGTTTGTTGGCCAAATCCATCAAAAGCTGCGTGCGTTCACGTGCCTGAACATTTTCATAGGTTACATCATGTTGATTTGGGTCGTGCCCAATATCTTTGAAATGTAGGAGACAAGCATCTTTGATTGGGATTTCCATTTGACTGATGCCTAAAGATTTCATGAGTTCAATAGCATTGTTATAGGTGCGATCGGTGGTGCCAAATCCTGGCATGGTGATGCCAAGTATGCGTTTGCGGTCAAAGCCTAATTTGTCGGCAGTTTTCACGCAGACGATAAGAGCGAGCGTGCTGTCCAATCCTCCCGAAATGCCGATTACAAGTTTGTCGAGCCGAGTGTGTTGCCAACGTTTAGCTAATCCTCCTATCTGTATTGAAAATATCTCGTTGCAACTTTCATCGCGTATGCCCGGTGCAGGTACGAAAGGATGAGGATTGATGGTGCGGGTAAGATGAACATCGACATTTTCCCTTAGCTCATCGACACATTCAATCACCGCGTATTTGTCGGGGGTGGCATCGTTGAAGAAGTTGCTGTTGCGCAGTCTGTCAGCCCGAAGTCGTTCGATGTCTATTTCGCTAATGACTATTTGTGGCTGGAAAGAGAATCGTTCGCTTTGAGCAAGAATATTGCCGTTTTCAGCGATAAGAGCATTGCCAGAGAAAACCAAATCGGTGGTCGATTCGCCATGTCCGGCAGCGCTGTATATATAGCCCGAACTGCATCGTGCCGATTGTTGTTCAATTAGTTGGCGTCGGTAGCTGTTTTTGGCGGTAAGTTCATTGCTTGCCGAAGGATTAAAAATGATATCGGCGCCATTGATGGCAAGATGCGAACTTGGAGGAATTGGCATCCACAAGTCTTCACATATTTCAATACCAAATTTTACATTGTTGTAGCGAAAAATAATATTGGGGCTAAGTATGCAGGTTTGTCCGGCAAGATGGATTGGTGAACTTGTCGCATTTAAGCCAGTTGTAAACCAGCGTTTTTCGTAAAATTCGTTGTTGTTGGGCAAGTTTATTTTAGGAACTGCACCCAGTATTTTTCCTGAATTGAATACTACCGCCGAATTGAAAACTTGATTTCCATGCAGGATGGGTATCCCTACAATGACTGTTATTGGCAATGATGCTGTGCTTTCAATCAAGTCTTTTAGTGCGCTCTCAGCATCACCAACGAGCTTCTGCTGAAAAAACAGGTCGCCGCAGCTGTATGCCGTGATACTCATCTCCGGGAAACAGATGATTCGTACATGTTTTTCTTCCGCTTTGCGTATCAATTCTTCTATTTTGCTGATATTGAATTTGCAATCAGCTACTCTGAGTTCGGGTATGGCGGATGCAACCTTAATAAAACCGTAGTTCGTCATTGTGTTTTGGCTTTTTTATGAAATTCAATTTACGGAATACCAATCGTTGATTGATGTTGTGGGTAACACTATTTTTCCATGTCGCTCAAATGTAATTGAATTGATTTGGATGAGATGTTGATTTCCCAGGCCGATAGCGTAAGCGACATGATGAGCAGGATAAGCGCAATGCCGAAAACTACTACTCCGGCAGTTTGCCAGCCGATGTAAATCAAAAACATGGTAGCTACGCAAAGAAGCAAACTCAATACGCCATAAAGTTGCATTCTTCGCGTAAGGCGTAGCCGTTTCTTCAAATTTTCAATTTGAGCTTTGGTGATGCTCGATTTGTCTTTAAGATAATTATCCTTCAATGTTCTTACCAATGACGTGTAGGCTAAAAATCGGTTGGTAAAAGCAAGTAAAATAAGCGAAACAGCCGAAAAAAGCACTGAAGGGGTGATAAGCGTAAGTTCTTCCATTTGCTCTCTGTTTTTTTTTATTCTGTTGCAGAAATTGTATTAACTAAAATAATTTTAAGATTGGAAATCAACATTGCTCTTCTTTTGCAGAAGGAGTTGTGAGCAATTCGGCCAATTTTTTACCTATTTGCATGCATCCGAAATAGTTATCTTTTTTCAATCCCATTTTTTCTTCTACCGTGTCGTCAATGACTCGCCATTTCATCCTCTCACCAAATTCCGCCAATCTTTTTTTGACAACACCCGCCCAAGAGTATGAACCGAAAAATGCAAAATCGCGGTTGCGGATGGTGCGCAATTCTATTTTTTGTAACAAGGAGCTGATTTCGGGGTGAAGATCGTTGCAGTAAGTCGGACAGCCGATAACCAATCCTTTGTATTTGAATATGTCGCTTAAAATATCCGAAGCGTCAGATTTGGAAGCGTTGTGTACAATCACCCTTTTCACTCCATTTCTTACAAGTCCTTGCGCCACCGCTTCTGCCATTCTTTCCGTGTTTCCATACATAGAGGCATATACGATTACTACGCCGTCTTTGCCTTCGTATCGGCTTAGACGATCGTAAATATCAATTGTTTTTGAAACATTATTTTTCCATACCGGGCCATGTGTTGAGCAAATGATGTGAATGTCGAGCGGGGTTAATTTTTGGAGCGCTTTTTGCACCGGTGAGCCGTATTTACCTACAATATTGGCGTAGTAACGATACATTTCGTTCCAATATCGGTCAATGCTTATTTCGCAGTCGGTAACTCCACCGTCCAATGTGCCAAAACACCCAAAAGCATCGCCGGAGAAAAGTACGTTTTCTGTTGTGTCGAAAGTCATCATTGTTTCAGGCCAGTGAACCATCGGGGTTAAGAAAAATTGCAATTCGTGTCTGCCGAGCGAAAGTGTTTCGCCATCTGTTATTTCAAGTACATTGTCGTCTATTCCGTAATATCCAAAAACCATTTCAAGTGTTTTCTTATTTCCAACCAAAGTGATGTTGGGGAAGTATTGGCGAATGAGGTTGATAGAGCTTGAGTGGTCGGGTTCCATGTGGTTAATTATCAGATAATCAATGAGTCGTTCGCCTAATTGTGATTGAATTTTGTCGATAAAAATATCTCCTAACGACATTTCTACCGTGTCCACTAACGCTATTTTTTCATCAACAATGAGGTATGAATTGTAGGAAACACCCGTTGGAAGCGGAATCATGTTTTCAAACATTTGTTTCTGGCGGTCGTTCACACCAACATAAAAAATATCTTTCGCAATTTCCGTATTCGAATACATAGTAATATATAATTGATTAAAAATGAGTGCAAAGGTACGAAAAAAACTTAGTTTTCTTGCGTTTACTCGATAGTTTGATATTTTCAATCGAAAAAAAACAATGTTCTTTACGCTATTGATAAATATCAGAAAAAAATTAAATGCTTGTTTTGAAAAAAATGTATGTTACGTAAATAAATGAGGCAAGTCGTTGTCGGGCTTGCCTCAATATCTCTTAATGGGAAATAGTTTGTTACAATTTTCTTGTAACACCATGGGTTGGTAAACTTTCCCATTTGTATCGATTCACCGATGTTACCACAAAGGTGGTTCGTCCTTTGAATTTTCGGTCTAACTCGGTCAGATCAACGCATGAATCAGTTGTTAATGTAACGATATTTTCCGGGTTGTTCATGTCGCCAACTTCCTTTCCTTTGAATCCGTAAACTACATAGTACATCACCTTGCAGCCACCCTCATCGCTCACCGGGTCCCAAATAAGGTAGGCTTCTTTCCCATCTTTTATGACGCGCAAATTTTGAGGTTGCGCAGAGCCTTCGCCTTGAATGTTTTTAGAAATGGGTTGTAGTGCCGGGTATTTGTAGTAATTGTTTCGCAAGGTGTCATTCAGACCGCGAATGTTTTTGTTAAAATATTTTGCGCTAAAATATACCGCGCCTTCCACTTTGGGATATTTTTGATTCATTCTCAATTGGCGCGCGAGTTCGTTGCCTGATTTCCAGGCTGCGGTTTTGTTCTCTTCCAAGCCAGAGGCATAAAGTCCGATATACAGATTTTTGTTGAAAGTATTATCCGACCACCATTTTACAAGCGTTTCGTAATCGGCCACTTTTTTCCCAATTTCCCAATAAAGCTGTGGCACTACGTAGTCAATTGTTCCCTCTTTAAGCCATTTCAAGATGTCGGCATAGAGGTCGTCGTAGTTTGCCACACCGGCACGGGTAGCCGAACCACGCGGATCCACATTGTCGTTGCGCCACACGCCGAATGGACTAACACCAAACTGTACCCATGGTTTCAGACTTTTAATGGTGTTTTGCAATTCAGCGATAACCATATCCACGTTGTGTCGTCGCCAATCTGCTTTTTGGTTGGGCGCATATCCGCGCGGATTGTTCCTGAAAGTTTCGGCATCGGGAAATTCTTTTCCGGCAACCGGATAGGGGTAAAAATAATCGTCGAAATGAAGCGCGTCGATGTCATAGCGTTGCACGATGTCTTCTACCACTTTGTTGAGAAACTGACGCGTTTCGTCCAGGCCTGGGTCAAAATAGTGCTTTCCTCCATATTCTACAAATAAGTTTCTGTTCTTGTAGTAGATGTGATTTTTATCCAATGTGTTGATGTGTGAAGTTACGTTTGTTACACGGTAGGGATTAATCCAACCATGTACTTCCATGCAGCGGTGGTGCGCTTCCTCGATTATAAATTGCAGCGGGTCGTAGAATGGATTGGCACGGCGTCCTTGTTTGCCATTGAGATAATATGACCAAGGCTCAAGTTCTGAGGGGTAAAAACTGTCAGCAGTTGGGCGTATTTGAAGAACTATGGCATTGATGCCGCTGCTTTGCATCTTGTCGAGCATTGTGCGCATCTCAGTTCGTTGTTGCGAAGGTGATATATCCGGTGTGCTTGGCCAGTCAATGTTGGCTACTGTGGCTATCCACACGGCGCGCATTTCGCGTTTGAGTTGTTTTTGGGCTGATAGTGAGAAGATGATTATTAAAAGTAAAAGGCTTGTGCTGATTCGTTTCATTTCGTGTCTGTACGTTTTTTTTGAGAATACTTTATTGTTGAGCAAAAATATACTTTTTTTTGCATTAAACAAAAATATATTTCCCAAATAACCCTATTTTATGGGTCATAAGTACGTTTTTATATTTTTTTGTTGTATTTTTGGAAAGTTCATTCAAGTTTATTTGAGTAGTTTGTTCTCAGTTTTGGGAATAATCTCTTCGCATGAGTTTGAATGTTTTATATAATTTATGAATTAGTATAAAAATGAGATCTATTGTTGCAGATTGGCAAACGGAATTAAAAGAGATTTATACCGAGTCGGAAATTAATAAATTGGTTTATTTGGTATTGGAGAAAATCGTTGGTTTTGACCGCGTGCAATTACTCACAAAAAATGATTTGACACTGAATGAAATGCAACGCGACGCGATTAGTTCTTATATTAAAAGGCTGAAAAATGGCGAGCCGATTCAATATATTCTTGGAGAAACTGAGTTTTTTGGATTGAAAATTCACGTCAGTCAGTCGGCGCTTATCCCGCGCCCCGAAACGGAAGAGTTGGTGGAATGGATTCTTGAAGTAGCTGGGCGCACTTGGACAAAAATTTTGGATATTGGCACCGGTAGCGGGTGCATTCCCGTCGCGTTGAAAAAGAATCTGCCGGATTCGGATATTTCGGCAATGGATGTTTCTGAATCTGCGCTTGGGCTTGCTCTCGAAAATGCGACTTTACACGATGTGAAAATTACGTTTTATCACGATGACATTCTCAGTCCTAAGAATAATTATGATGGATTTGATGTGATTGTGAGTAATCCGCCATATATACCAATGGCAGAAAAATCGGAGATGGACCGGAATGTGGTGGAGTTTGAACCTCATTTGGCGCTTTTTGTAGAAGATGACGATTCGTTGCTTTTTTATCGGGCAATTGCTCGCTTTGCCTACTCGCAATTATCCACGGGAGGTATCTTGTTTTTTGAAACACATTTCGAGTTGGCGCAAGCTGTCGGTGAATTGTTGATGTCGATGGGTTTTGCTGAGACTGAAATACGAAAAGATATTTCGGGGAATGAGCGGATGGTGAAAGCGGTGAAAGTGTGAAAAATGCTTGACAAGCAAAAGCAAGATTCTTCGATTTATGAGTTCGTTCGAATCTTGCTTTTGTATTGGAAAATATTTATTTCGTCTTTCTGCGAAATCCTACATTCGTTCAGGCACATCAATTCCCAATAGTCCCATTCCGGTTTTAATTACATTGGCTATGGTTTCCGAAATTATCAGTCGAAGCGACTTCAATTCGCTATTTTCTTCGCGAAGTATCGAAAAATCGTGGTAAAACTGGTTGTATTCTTTCACCAATTCATAAATGTAGTTTGCAATCAATGCGGGGCTAAATTCATTGCCGGCTTGCTTTACTACCGCAGGAAATTCGGAGAGCATTTGAATCAGGTATTGCTCTTTTTCTGAAATGGATAAATGGAAATTAGCAAGTGTGGAGGAGTTTATACCTTGTTCTTTGGCTTTGCGCAATACCGATTTGATTCGCGCGTGGGTATATTGAATAAATGGGCCTGTATTCCCGTTGAAATCTATTGATTCTTTCGGATTGAAAGTCATGTTTTTGCGTGGATCTACTTTCAGAATAAAGTATTTAAGTGCGCCAAGTCCCACCATACGGGCTATTTCGGCAGCTTCCTGTTCCGATACGCCATCCAGTTTGCCCAATTCTTGCGAAGTTTCACGTGCGGTTTTTATCATCTCTTCAATCAGGTCGTCGGCATCCACAACGGTTCCTTCGCGACTTTTCATTTTTCCTTCGGGGAGTTCAACCATACCATACGAAAAATGCACCAAGTCTTTTCCCCAAGCAAAACCCAATTTGTCGAGCAGAATGGAAAGCACTTGGAAGTGATAGTTTTGTTCGTTCCCTACCACATACACCATTTTATTGATCGGGTAGTCGTCATATCGCAATTTTGCGGTGCCTATATCTTGCGTCATATATACCGAAGTGCCATCAGTGCGAAGCAACAGCTTTTCGTCCAGCCCATCGGAGGTGAGGTCAGCCCAAACTGATTTGTCGTCGCGGCTGTAGAAAACTCCTTTTTTTACGCCTTCTTCCACTTTCTCTTTCCCGATGGTGTATGTGTCCGATTCGTAATATATCTTATCGAAATTGACGCCCATTTTTTTATAAGTTTCGTCAAAGCCGGCATATACCCAGCCGTTCATCATGTTCCATAGAGCGCGTACCTCTTCATCGCCTTGCTCCCATTTCAGTAACATTTCCTGTGCTTTTTTGATAAGCGGGGCTTCTTTCTTGGCTTCCTCTTCGCTCAATCCTGAGTTTACAAGCTCTTTGATTTCGGCTTTGTAGGCTTTGTCGAATTCTACATAATACTTGCCCACAAGATGGTCGCCTTTCATTCCGGTCGATTCCGGTGTCTCGCCATTGCCAAAAATTTGCCAGGCGAGCATGGATTTGCAAATATGAATGCCACGGTCGTTTACGATATTGGTTTTTACAACATCCCATCCGTTTGCTTTCTGGATTTCAGCAATACTGTATCCGAGCAGGTTGTTGCGTATGTGACCAAGGTGTAGCGGCTTGTTGGTGTTGGGCGAAGAGTATTCTATCATCATCAGTTCGGCGTTTTCACCGGCATTTGTTGTGCCGTAGTCAACATTCTGATGAATGGAGTTTAACACAGATAACCAATAGGAGGTATCGATGCTGATATTCAGAAAGCCCTTGATTACATTATAAGATTTGATAATCTCAACATCATTTTTTAGTTTGTTGCCAATTTCTTCGGCCGTTTGCTCCGGAGTTTTTTTTGCGATTTTCACAAAAGGAAAAACAACCAACGTAATATCTCCTTCAAATTCTTTTTTTGTTTTCTGAAACTGAATGGATGTTGGTGCTATTGTAGTGTCGTATAGCGAGTTTACGGAGTGTTCAACCGCGCTTTTTAGTAATGTTTCTAAATTCATTTTTGAAGCAATTTTTGATAGGATTTTTCAGACTGCAAATATACGACTTTTTTCGCTTTAATTCGTTAGCAATGAAAGCCAAAACATCCGAGAAATGAAGTTTGTAACCTTTTTGTATAAATCCGAGTCCTCCTGTTTGTCGATATATCGAAGCATATAAGTGATTCTCTTTCTGTTTTTTGACACGTTTTTTTTTAACATTAACCTGTTCCTGATAAGTGATGATCTGAAACTTTTTTGTATTTTTGCAGGTTCAAAATTGAAAATAATTTGACTATGTTTAAAAATCTCCCTCCGGTAGTGAAGAACTTGTTGATTATCAATATAATCATGTTTTTGGCTGCCTATATGCTACCATCTATTCTGCAACGCTCTGGTATTGAATTAAGCCTTGAAGATGTATTGGGAATGCATTATTTTGCATCCAATAAGTTTAATATGGCGCAGATGATAACCTATATGTTTATGCATGCGCCATTTCCCAATATCTCCCATATATTCTTCAATATGTTCGCGCTTTTTATGTTTGGACCTATACTGGAACATGTCTGGGGCGGGCGAAAATTTTTGGTTTATTATCTTGTAACTGGATTTGGTGCGGGTTTGGTGCAGCAACTATTTTGGTACATTGACTTAGGTGGACTTTTTTCTGCTATGAATGGGGCAATCGCTTCGGGGTCGGTGGAGTCCTTGGCGCCTTTTGCCGAAAAACTTTCTCATTATTATCGTATGGTTGGTGATGTTACCCAAATTCCGGTGTCGCACTTGGTGGATATGAAAGTTGAATTAGAAAATCATTTACTCACCGTTGGTGCTTCTGGTTCTGTATTTGGGCTTCTGCTCGCGTTTGGTTGGCTCTTTCCCGAGCAGCGACTCTATCTGATGTTTATTCCCGTTCCGATTAAAGCGCGTTATTTTGTTGCCGGCTATGCTGTTGTTGAGCTTTTTCTTGGGGTTGCCAATTTTTCCGGCGATAGTGTCGCTCATTTTGCACACATCGGAGGCATGATTTTCGGAGTCGCTCTTATTTTGTATTGGCGACGCAAAGGGAAATTGTATAGCTAACGATTTTTTACTTCCGAAATATATTGAATTTGAAAATAGCTTCAATATTAAAATAAAGATTTACACATGAATTTATTAGATAATTTCCGTACCCATTTTAGAGCCGGAAATGTAGTGAAACGGCTTATTCTCATCAATGTGGCGCTTTTCCTTGTTGTGAGCGTTACGACTATTCTGCTGAAATTGTTTCGCATTGATGGTGGTTTTCTGGTTAATTTGTTGTCGGTGCCATCTTCACCTTCCGCGTTGCTCACACATCTTTGGACACCGCTGACCTATATGTTTTTCCATAAACATTTCTTCCATATTTTGTTTAATATGCTGATGCTTTATTGGTTTGGTCAGTTATTCTCGATTTACTATTCAGAGAAAAAACTCTTGTCGGTTTATCTTTTTGGCGGATTAATAGGGGCGTTGTTTTTTGTTCTTGCATACAATTTTTTTCCATATTATTCAGATATGAGCCATCGCAGCGTTCTGATGGGTGCTTCCGGCTCTATCATCGCGTTGATAGTGGCAGCCGCGGTTCGGGCGCCTCAAATGGAAGTGCAACTTCTGCTTCTTGGACGTGTGAAATTGATATGGATTGCCCTCGGGATGGTGTTGATAAGCGTTTTTGGACTAACATCCGACAATGCCGGTGGCGAGCTTGCGCATTTAGGAGGTGCGCTGGCGGGTTATCTTTTTGTCGCGTTCGAAAAAAAAGGTAAAGATATAACAGCATTTATTACTTGGATTATTGATTTTTTTGTAAATTTGTTCCGTCCAAAGCCAAAGCTGAAAAAGAAAGTATATCATGCTCAGAAAATGTCGCCCGGCGAATACAATCAAAAAAAAGCGACTGATGAGAAAGAGATAAACCGGATTTTGGATAAGATAAAATTATCGGGTTATGAAAGTTTGACAGCTGATGAAAAACGAAAACTTTTCGAGCAAAAAAAATAAAAAACTCCCCGGAACCATGACTAAGCTAATTCATGTTGTCATGATTTTGCTCAACGTACTTGCGGCTTTGGCTTTTGTCCTTTTGAAAATAGGTACAATTGTCAGTCCCAATGCAATGTTGTTGCCGGCTTATGCCTCATTGGCCTTAATCCCTATCGTTGCTGTCAACATCTTCTTTGTTTTCTTTTGGCTTATTTTTCGTAAGTGGTGGGCGCTACTTTCCGCCTCAATGCTAATTCTGTTTGCCGGCTTGGTTCAATGCGCCTTCCCAATCCATCTTTCACAGCCAAAAACGGATGAAACACGACCGAAAATCACATTGCTCTCCTACAATACAATGAGTACCGGTTTGCTGAAGAAGCATAAAGAAAAAAACCCCAACCAAGTGATTCAATATATTTTAGACACAGATGCGGATATAGTTTGCTTGCAAGAGTTTGCTGTGAGTGACAACAACCATCAGTTTCGTTCCGATGATTTCGAACGAATTTTTGCGAATTATCCATATAAGCACGTCAGTTTTCAGCTTAATAAGTGGAAAATGAATATCGGACTTGCTACTTTGTCCAAATATCCAATTATTGAAAAGAGAAACATTGAATATGAATCGGATT
Organism: uncultured Paludibacter sp.; assembly: GCA_964568675.1. GTDB lineage: Bacteria > Bacteroidota > Bacteroidia > Bacteroidales > Paludibacteraceae > UPXZ01. The sequence continues at coordinate 3,181 of CAZMQV010000040.1, read as the reverse complement.
TTAATCTTTCGATGTTTACCGATGTTGTGATAGGTGATGATACGTTGCGTATCGTTAATAATCATTTGGAATCTAACCGTATAACCGCACGCGATATGAAAAAGACATCGCAGGTTGTTTCCAGTTTTACTTCAGAAAGGCTTTCGTCGATGACGAAATACCTTTCACGTAAAATGGGTTTAGCTTATAAAGTTCGCGCAAAACAGGCAGATGCGGTTGCGGCGGTTATTAAGCAGTCGCCCTACAAGGTGATAGCCTGTGGCGATTTCAACGATGTGCCGGTATCCTACACGTATTCGACGATAAAATCGGACATGCGCGACGCCTTTCTCGAGAGTGGAAACGGGCTTGGTTGGACATTCGCTCACTCCTATTTTCGCTTTCGAATCGACTATATTTTATTTGATAATACTTTCCGTGCAACAAATTATAAAATGGGGAAATTAAAAACTTCAGACCATTACCCAATTCAATGTGACGTTTATTTAGGTGAAAATTTATTGAATGACCAGAAATAAATTGTAACTTTGTAACTACTATTTTTAAAAAGATAATAAACTAATAATTAATACAAAAAAGACATTTTTATGAACACACCATCTAATTTGAAGTATTCGCAAGACCATGAATGGGTTCGCGTGGAAGGAGAATTTGCTTATGTAGGTATTACCGATTTTGCACAAGATCAATTGGGCGAAATTGTATTTGTAGAAATTGAAACTGTTGGCGAAACACTTACTGCCGGCGAAGTTTTTGGCTCGGTAGAAGCAGTGAAAACTGTTTCGGAACTGATTTTACCTGTTTCTGGCGAAATTATCGAATTTAACGAGAAACTGGAAGATGCTCCGGAGCTTGTGAACGATGACCCTTACGGTGACGGTTGGATGATTAAGGTTGCTATATCTGATGCTACGGAACTCGACCAATTGCTTGACGCAGAAGCTTATCAAGCATATCTTGGCTAATAAAAAAAAATGCAAGTCCCTCGTTTGAGGGGCTTGTTTTTATATTCGTAGTATTTATAGGTATTTTTTAGGTAATTATATTCAAAACAGTTCGGTTGATTTGCTTGTTGTAGCAAATAGAATTAAATAAAAAATTGAACTTAACACATGACAGAAATGACTCCAAAAGTAAGTATAATAATGGGTAGCACATCCGACTTGCCTGTGATGAAAAAAGCCGCAGAGTTTTTTGATGAACTGGAAATCCCTTTCGAAATTCATGCGCTTTCGGCACATCGCACTCCTGCTGAGGTTGAGAAATTTGCCAAAGGCGCCAAAGATCGTGGCGTGCAAGTAATCATTGCGGCTGCTGGTATGGCAGCGCATCTTCCAGGTGTGATAGCCTCGCTCACTACTTTGCCGGTAATAGGTGTCCCTATCAATGCGTCTTTGGATGGGCTTGATGCTCTTTTGGCGATTGTTCAAATGCCTCCCGGGATACCCGTTGCGACAGTTGGTATAAACGGCGCGCTTAATGCCGGTATTCTCGCTGCTCAAATGATGGCTACCGCCGATGTAGAATTGCAAACCAAACTATTTAGCTATAAAGAGAATTTGAAAAAGAAAATCGTGCAGGCAAATGAAGAACTTGCTGATTTGAAATATAAATTCAAAACAAATTAATGATAGAGCTGTTCCGTAATTACCATTCATGGAGATAGAAACGGAAAGGCAATTTTTACAAAAAAACATCTTAATAATAAAATGATATGCAAACATTAGACAATTTTAATTTTAACGGCAAAAAAGCTTTTGTACGTGTGGACTTCAATGTTCCGGTCGATGAAAACTTTAATATCACTGACGATACGCGCATACGCGCGGCAATGCCAACTTTAAAAAAAATCATTGCAGATGGAGGTCGATTGATTATCGCTTCTCACATGGGACGTCCGAAAAAAAATCCGGATACAAAATATTCTTTGAAGGTGATTGTGGACAGAGTGTCAGAATTACTTGGAGTGAAAGTTCAGTTTGCTGCCGATTGCATGGGCGAAGAAACTGAAAAATTGGTTGCAGCTCTTCAAAATGGAGAAGCGCTTTTGCTCGAAAATCTTCGCTTTTATACCGAAGAAGAAGGCAAACCACGATTGCCCGAGACAGCTAGTGATGATGAAAAGGCAGCTGCTAAAAAAGAGTTGAAAGTTGCTCAAAAAGAATTTGCAAAGAAACTTGCTTCTTATGCCGATGCTTATGTTAACGATGCGTTTGGAACAGCCCACCGCGCTCATGCTTCTACAGCGATTATTGCCGATAGCTTCGATGCCGACCACAAAATGTTTGGCTATTTGATGAATAAAGAGGTGAACGCGGTAGATAAATTGATGGAAAATCCTGCTCGTCCGTTTACTGCCATTATGGGTGGCTCAAAAGTGTCTTCAAAAATTGAAATCATAGAAAATTTACTTACAAAAGTGGATAATCTGATTGTTGCGGGTGGTATGACTTATACTTTTGTGAAGGCTACCGGCGGCGAAATTGGTCTCTCTATTTGCGAAAATGACAAGCTGGACTTGGCATTGGATATTATGGAAAAAGCAAAAGCAAACGGTGTGAATCTGGTGATGGCAGTTGACGCGAAAGCAGCAGATGCCTTTAGCAACGATGCCAATACGCAGTTTGTGGCAGTAGGTGCCATCCCCGAAGGTTGGGAAGGAATGGATATTGGTACTGAAACCGAAAAAATCTTCGCTGATGTGATCAAAAACTCAAAAACCATTCTTTGGAACGGACCTACCGGAGTTTTTGAGTTCGACAACTTCACACAAGGATCACGCGCCGTAGGTAACGCTATTGTTGAAGCCACGCGTAATGGCGCATTCTCGCTTGTAGGTGGTGGCGATTCCGTAGCTTGTGTTAATAAGTTTGGTATTGCTGATGAGATGTCGTATGTGTCAACAGGTGGTGGCGCTTTGCTCGAAGCCATCGAAGGACGTGTGTTGCCCGGAATTGCAGCAATCAAAGGCTAAGAAATAATATTGTCGATTTATTAAGAGGGTGTTCCAAATGTTTGGGATGCCCTCTTGCATTTTGTGGATTACAAAACGTTCAAATGTGTATATTAAAAAGGGGAGAAAATCATTTAGACTTTCTCCCCTAATTATTAATATCGAATGAATAGCTTCTTAAAAAGGCTATTCGCTTATTTTACTATCACTTTTTGAACATCATTTGCA
>CAZMQV010000039.1:0-31372 GCA_964568675.1 uncultured Paludibacter sp. | reverse complement strand
ACCTGAAAATTTGCAATCTACCGTTGGCAGTTCGGTATTTTTCACCTGAAAATTTTGAAACACGACTATTCCCCTCTGAAAATCGATGGGATGTATGGATGCGATGTTTTGATTCGACGCATCAATCGCGCGTTGAATGAATGTGAGATGGTAGGCTATCCGAATGTCGGTTTCAGCTGAAATGGGCGGGAAGCGACGCAACAGAATAATTCCTTACTCCAATTTTGAGATTTCAATCGGAATAATTACCTTTATCGCTCCCTAATTATTAATGTGAAAACTTAAAGGAGATAAAAAATCAAATGAGGAATTTTATTCAAGAATACATGGTGTCGTCGCAGTATTTTGCGCCGCGTGGCAAAGAAAGGCTGATGTTTTTGGGTGAGCAGATCTCTCATCGCCACCTCAATTTTAGCGACAAACTCATCGGTATTGTAGGAGATGCGGGCGCCGGTAAGTCGTCGTTGATAAAAGGGATGTTTCCCGGTCTTCAACTCTCCAACGACGATGATATCGTGAATCCACGCAAAATAATGCAAGTGCGCAACTCGTTGTTGGAAGTGGACGACGCCACTACTTTTCATCTGGATGTGCGGTTTCAGATGGCATTTACACAGATGTATGAGATAGTAGATTTTGTCAATTCGCTACTGGAACGTAATCGACGGGTGGTGATCGAACACTTTAATTTGCTCTATTCCGCATTGGGGCGAAATGCCGATATCATTGTTGGGATAGGCGAGGAGATAATCGTTACGCGTCCAAGTATTTTTGGTCCGCAACCCGAAAATGTTTATCAAATTGTGCACGAGTCGCTTCGGTATCGCAAAATGGCTCACTCGGCCGAGGAAGTTACCACCTCCATCCTCCACGAAGTATTTGACATTCCGGTTGAGGATTATTATTTTTCGGATATACGCAACGGTTTTGTTATCAAATTTCATCGGAAACCTGATTTGGATTTGGAAAAACTTGCCAAGTTGATTGATGAAAAGATAGCGCGCAATCTGGATATATCCTATCATGATGAAGACCACATCACTTTGGGTGGCGAAATCATGCGTTGCGATGGTTCACGCTTCCATGTTCACAACACCTCTGAGATTCGGAATTTCTCGTTGGTCAATCATTTTGTTCTTGACCCCAACACCAATCATTACTGCATGATAGGATTGCTGGACAATGAAGTGGAAGACCTGGACAACCGCAACACCCGTTATTTCCTTTCGCGAAAATCCAATTAATTCAGTTTGTGTGTAGAAGGTAGTGGGAATTGGTAATCGACTAAAACCGGTACTCACAATAAAAAGAAGAATGGAGTAATCAGCCTTGGCTGAAAACTCCATTCGTGATTTACACATAGTAATTTGCGATTTTTATTTCTGTTCGATTTCTTTCTTACGCTTTAGAGCTTCTAAAAAGTAATAATCAGCATAATTGAGTGGCTTGTCCACTTCGGCATTGTGTGGTATGCTTCCCACGCTGTGCATCAGAAGAAAGTTACCATTCGTGCCGGGTTGTGCGCGATAGGCGGGTGATGCGAGCGAACTCATCAGTTTGTCGGCATACGTTTTGTATTGTATGGAATTTTCCACATCCATTGTGCTGATTTCATAAAGAGCGGACGCCATGCAGGCGGCAGTAGATGCGTCGCGGAGCGCATTCGGTATGTCAGGAGCATCCATGTCCCAATATGGAATTAGGTCGGTCGGCAAGTCTTTGTGGGTTCGCATGAAATCAAAAGTTTTCAACGCTTGATTGATATATCGGCGATCGCCTGTTTCGCGATAACAAACTGTAAAACCATATATTGCCCAGGCTTGCCCACGACTCCAAACAGATTCGTGCGAATAGCCTTGCGCGGTATGCCTGTTTCTTACCGAGCCATCTTTCAAACTAAAGTCAATCACATGATAGCAACTTCCATCGGCGCGAAACTGCTCTTTGAGTGTACGATCTGCATGTGAAAGAGCAATTTTATGGAATAAGGAATCGCCTGATAACTTGGATGCTTCAAACATCAATTCCAGATTCATCATATTGTCAATTATCACCGGACATTCCCAACCACGTTCTGACATCCACCCTTGTGTTACATCCCACGATTGTAATACGCCCGCAGATGGACGAAAGCGAGTGGCGAGTGATTTGGCCGCCTCAATTATCACCTCTTTGTATTCAGGTTTTTGTGTGAGGCGATAACCATTGCCAAAACTGCAATAAATCATAAACCCAACATCGTGATGCCAGGTGAGTTTTTTGGCTTGTTCGATGGCTTTTGAATATTTGTCGGCAAGGGGTAAGAATTTGCTATTGCCTGTAAGTTCATACAAATACCAGACCGAACCAGGGAAGAAACCGCTTCGCCAGTCCTCATAGCCACAATAGTAAACAGCTCCATCTTTCGTGGTCGTAACGGGGTTGAGCACTTTCCCCGATGCTTCTATCGCGTCAATTTCTTTACCTATTTGCAATGTGGCAAACCGAATGTTTTCATCGACAGAGAAGTGATTGGTTTTAGTACTTGTTTTAATGTTACAAGACGAAAATAGGATAAAAACTGTTGTGAAAAGCAAGCTAACTTTATATATATTCATAGCGAAACTTATTTATAGATGAATAAGATTTTTTATTTGAATTCATAAATACGAACGTAATCCACCTTGAACTCTACAGGTAATACCGTCGGGTCTAATTTCCCGCCCAAGGTGCGATCGGTTGAAGCGCCTAAAGCTAAGTTGAGCAGAATGGAGAATTTCTGACGAAAAGGATTTGGTGAAATATTCGAAATGTCAACAACGTGTGTTACCACTCCATCGATAGCAAAAACAAGCCGGTTTTCATTCCAGTCCAACGTATGTACATAGAATTTGTCGGAATAATCATTACTGATTCGCACTGTTTTCTGACTGTAGTTGGAGCTGCTTTCTCCAAAAATTGCATTCTGAATCATTTCAGGTGTCTTGGCTGAATATTCCATTATGTCAATTTCACCACAGCGCGGCCATCCCTCACCGGTGTTCTGGCTATCACCTTTCGCCCAAAATGCAGGCCAGGGACCTTTCCCCGCCGGTACTTTTGCGCGCACTTCAAATCTGCCGTATCGCCAGGAGAGTTTTTTATTGGTAATGATGCTTGCCGAGCTATACGTTCCATCGCTGAATTCTGCTTTCCCGAATGAAAAATCTTCTTTTCGTCCGGTAATTATCAGATTCCCATTCTCAATTTTACAATTTTCGGGGCGTGCCTCGGTGTAGTATTGTATTTCCTGGTTACGGACATAACCCTTCTCATACGTCCAGTTGGCTGTGTTGACCATGCCGTCTGTGTTGAACTCGTCTGACCATACCAGTTTTAGCGAGTCGGTAGGAATGATTTTGTCACCAAGCTTGTATTTTTCAATCGTAGGTATAACTTTGTCTTTATCCTTATCAGGCCATTGGGTAGGTTTCTTAGGTTCCTCATTACTTCCACAAGAAAAAAGAAGATACAAGATTAGCAAGGGGTAAATGTATTTTTTCATTTGTTGTTTATCTCGTTTTTAAGAAAGAAAGCGTGAAACGTCAATAATAATGCTCCACGCTTTCAGTCAGTTCATTAAGAAAATTAGATTATCACTACATTCATTCGTAGGTAAATGCTTTTTTTGATATCAAATGTATCGACAGGATATCTCCACGTTGAATGTATGGAAAAAAATCTCCTTCATTAAGTTATAATCCGGCTTGCACTACGCTTACTGTAACAGTTCGATTGGCTTTTGGGCTTACTTCTTTTAATGAAACAACTGCCGTTCGTGATTTTACGTCTGAGTTTTTGTCCACAGTGATAGTAAATGATTTGTTGCCGGTAACGGTGTCGGTTGCAGCCATGTTCAGTGTAGCCCATGCTTGATTACTGGCAACAACCCAGCGATAGGCTGTGTTTTGGGTAACATTCACGGTGTAAACACCACCGGCGTTTACTGCTTTTACTGAGTCGTTTAAGGCATCTGTTCGGAAAAGAGGATTTACTGAGCCGTTGGGCATGTTAGGATTAGCGGGATTGTCAGCTTTGTCGCAACTTGTAAATCCAATTAAACTTGCGGTTGCAATCACAATTATTGCAAGAAATATCTTTTTCATTTTTTTCTATTTACTTGTTTACATTAATAAATCCAACCCGGAGTCTTTGTCAAATTTGAGTTTTTGTCAGTTTCGTCTTTTGGCACCGCCCACACGTAGTAGAAATCTCCGGGCCATGAGATTTTTACAGCTGCGCTTGCAGACCCCCATGCACGCTGTGTGCCATCTTCCGATTTGTCGAATTTGGTTTGCTTGAGTGTGCGCCAACGCATTTCGTCAAAGAAGTTGATGCCCTCATTGATTAACTCACGGCGACGTTCGTCGCGAACATAGTCGCGGGCTGCATTTTTGCTTGCAAAGTTAGCGGTCATTGTAGGCATGCTTACACGGTCGCGCACTTCTTTCACTTTGGCTTGCGCGTCGGTGAGTTGGTCTAATTCTACTAATGCTTCTGCCCACATCAGCAGCACATCGGCATAGCGGATAAGTGGTTCGTCAATAGGGTTTGATTGGCGGTATTTGAACTCCGAGCCTTCACCTGCGAATTTTTTATGCAGATAAAACAAGTTTTCGCTATTAGCAGTTAAGTCGGGTAAAATGCCTGGTACTGTATTATCTTTTCCAACTCCATTGGTGTAAATCTTTCCGGCAGCCCAAGGCCAGCGCATTACGTAGAATGGATCGGCGCCACCTGTTGGTGGATTGGCATCGAGTCCTTTCACCGTGTCGTAGGGGCAAATGATACTGTAGCGAAGGCGTGGGTCGCGGTTGGCGTAAACCGAACGAATGCGCGCTTCATTTCCCTCTTCCAAGTAGTTGCCTTTGATGGAGGTGAATACAGCGGAATTAAGTTTGTTGTTTACAGCTGTAGTAACTTTGGTATGAATGTCAACGCCATTAGTTTTTTTGTCGCGTAGAAAATAAAGTTCGCGTTGTGCTACTGTCAGGGCGTTGTATCCGGGAATAAAATCATCCCAATTGAATGCTTTCGAAGTGTTTGCATTTACTTTTACTTCGAACAGATCGGCAAGATGCGGACGAACATGGATGTCTGTCCAACTACCAGCGTTATCAACTCCACCCATTTGGAAAGCGCCGATGAATTTTGCCCTGTTGATACCGTAGGATTTAGTAGCTTCCTCGATGTATTGCACTCCGAATATCATTTCGTTGCTATTCTCATTTGCAACTTTGAACAGTTGCCTGAAGTCTTCGGGTTTGCCCGTAGGCTTGAACAATCCGTAGCCCATCTCTCCTACTTTAGCAAAATCAGCTACTGCTGCCTGAAAGTCGGCTTTCCCATCTTGTCCCTGCCAGCCTTTGCTTTGAGCGCGATAGAGATATGCCTTTCCGCGCAACGCGTAGGCAGCACCTTTGCTCACTTTGCCATCTTTTTTATTCACATAGTTGTTCGGAAGATTCGGTTCGTCGATAGCGTCGGTTAAGTCTTTGATAACCTGTGCCCACACTTCCATTTCGGGTGTTTGAGCTTTGGTGTATTCGTTCGCATTTACGTTTTTCAGGTAAAGTGGAACTCCAATTCCGTTGCCGCCATAAAGCGCGTTCAGATTCAGATAGTATAAAGCACGAAGAAATTTTGCTTCTGCAATCATTCTTCCTTTGACATTGTCTTTTATGGGTGCATTCTCTAATCCGGTTATGGCATCATTTGCCCGGTAAATTCCACGGTAAAATTTAACCCATGCTTCACTTAGGATTGCGTTCGAAGCTGTAGCGCCGGTGCGGAAGAATCCACCGTTGTTGTCGTAGTTTCCCTGACTCATCATGCCGAGAATGTCAAATAGAAAGTTTCCTGCTCCTCCGGCATTGGCCACGCTTGGTCCCCAGCCTTTTAATGTGGAATATACTCCGTTCATCCCTTGTTCACAAAGAGGTTCCGATTTCCACATGTTGGCGGAACCCAGCGTGTTGTAAGGCGAAGTTTCCAGCATGTCGTCATTGCAAGCGTTAATCCCAATGGATAGTACTGCTAATAGTATTATGTTAAAAAATATCTGTTTCATATATTTTGATTTTTTAGAGTAAACAAAAATTAGAATGTTACGTTAAGACCACCAGAAAGCATTCTGGCCAATGGGTATGCGCCAAAACCTACGCCACCTACTTCCGGGTCTGCACCTGGGAATTTTGTAAATGTAAGTAGATTCTCACCACTGAAGAATACTCTTAAACTACCGATGTGCGCTTTTTTTGTCATTGACTTAGGTATGGTATATCCTATTTGCAGATTCTTTAGTTTGATATATGACGCATTGTACAGGTAATCCGTATTGCTTTGGAAAGTTCCTCCACTGGTTTTTAGTCGGGAATAAGGCGCGTTCATGTAGTTTGACTCGGGGTCTTCTTCCGGAGTTTTGTATTTCAAAGCGTCGAAGAAATAAAAATCATTTCTTGCGTTTGCCGGAATTGTATTTGATACATTGGAAATAATCGGGTTGTTCAGCCCATTGCCATATAGGTGGTAGTACATGCCTCCCTGACCTGACCATAACATGCTGATGTCAATTCCTTTCCAGTCTGCCGACACTTGCACACCGAAGTTGAAAATAGGAGTGCTCGATTTGTTTGTCCATTTACGGTCGTATTCATTGCCATAGTTACCGTCACCATTGTTGTCTGCATAAACATATTCGCCATACCAAAATTTATCGCGTGTTACGGCAGCGGAGGATTGTCCATTGAATTTATAGCCGGCTTTCACCATGTCTTTTACCCATTGCAAGTCTTGTGTAGAGCGAATCATTCCATCCTTAGGTCCTCCATTAGGATTGACGCTGCCATCGGCGTTGTTGTAAGTGCCTGTGCCCCGATAAGGTGTTTGCAGGAATTGCTCGCTGAGCATGTGTCCTTCCGGGCGGCCGTTGAGCGCTGCGTAGTTCATGTATTTCCACACCGGATTTCCCCATACGTCAAAATCTTTCTGATCGTAACCATATTCAAGTTTGCCCAGATATTTTACCACTTTGTTTTGGTTGTATGAGAAGTTACCTCCAATTGAGTATCGTACGTCACCAATTTTGTCGTTCCATGTTGCCACTATTTCAAGTCCTTTATTGCCTACGCTTGCGGCATTTTCCATCGGGATTGTTATGTCGCCACGTGTTGAATATGCAATAGGAGTTGTGAGGATTCCCTCGGTTAGTCTATTATACACGTCAAATTCGATATTGAGTCGTTGATGTAAGAATTGAGCATCAAATCCAAAATTTGTTGTCGTTACATGTTCCCACGTTAATGAGGAATTGGGTAGCTGAGACGGGTAAAGTCCTTTGGTTTCAATTTCATTGAGTACCAAACTCGTAGAGCCGTAAAGCGCTTGCCAAGCGTAGTAGCTGGATGTAACGTTTCCGAGTTGTCCCCACGAAGCTCTCAGTTTCAGATTTTCAACAACCGATTTTAATGGAGTAAAAAACGCCTCTTCACTTGCTCTCCATCCCAAAGATACAGATGGAAAAACACCGTAGCGATGACCGGGTGCGAAACGAGACGATCCGTCGCGGCGAAAATTGGCTTCAAATAAATACTTGCCTAAATAACCGTAGTTGATACGTCCGAATTGGGATATCATCGCATAGTCGCGTTCGTAACTTCCTCCTATTGAGTTCATTTCCGTGCCGGTAGTGATGTCGGTAATGGAATAATCGAGTAATCCTTTTTTGCTTGCGCTGAATCCATTGTAATTCCAGTAAGTTTGTTCGTATCCGAGCAATGCTGTGAAGTCATGATCCCCGAAAGATTTCATGTAGTTTAACGTACCAATGAGGTTGCGCGCAATTTGGCGGGTGAATGAACGAGAAGTCGTAGCGAGGTTCAGGTTGCTGTTGTATTCGGCAAGAACTTCACCGGTGCGGAAGCTGTATCGTTTGATGTTGACATCATATTCCCGCTGATCCCACATGGCATCCTGATAGTTGAATTTTACTTCAGCGTTCAAGCCCTTCAATAGCTCTGCCCCTACATACCAGGTTGTGTTTAGGCGGCTGGTGATGTGTTGTCCATCTCTGTAAACCAGGCGAGCAAGTGGATTTTCCATGTTTTGCGGATTGAGTGTAGCGTTGAGAGTAGGGTCTTCGAGCGAACCATATTTGCCATCGTGCATTGGTGTCATTGCAGGCACCATCTGATTGATGTAATACAAAGCGCCATCGGTGCTTGAGTCGGCTACGTCGCCATAGCGTTGGTTCATAAAGGTTTTTGTTCCAACTTTCAGAAAATTTGCTACTTTAGTTTCTACATTTGCGCGAATGGAGTATTCGTTCATTGATGTGTTGGGCATTGTGCCGGGGTTTGACTGATAGCCGGCTGAAAGCAGGTAGGTGCTATTGTCGCCACCACCACTCGCTTGTAGCGTATGTTTGTGGTAAAAACTTGGGTAATAGAAGTATTTTGTCCAGTCGGTATTCGGGTAAGCAAGGTAGTTTGGCACGCCCCATTCATTGTCAGTAGCATTCGGATTTTGCGAAGCAGCACGCCAAGTGTCAATATGAGCTTGTTTGTAAGGAAGCAAACTCGGATCTTTGACTATTCCATCGGGATTGATGTTGATGTGCGCACGGTTGTGCATGCTCATCCATTCGGCAGTATTGGATTCGATGCTGAATTTTGAGCTAATATTGCTTTGAGCAAAAAGTGAAGAGTAGCTAAAGGTTGCTGCCTGCTTTTTCTTGCCACCTTTTGTAGTTATCAGTATCACTCCGTTTGCTGCACGTGAACCGTAAATGGCGGCGGAAGCAGCATCTTTCAATATACTCACACTTTCCACATCTTCCGTGTTAACCGAGTTTATTGCGTTGCCCTCGTCCACCACCACTCCATCAATCACTACCATCGGACTGTTGGAGCCGGAGAATGTGCCGGTACCGCGAATAAGAATGCTCGCGCCGTCGCTACCGGGTTTACCGCTGCTTTGACGCACTTGCACTCCACTTGCCAAGCCTCCTAATCCTGATGAAAGGTTTGTCATCGGGCGGTTTTCGATTTTTTGTGCGCCTACACTTGCTACAGATCCAGTGAGATTAACTTTTTTCTGTACTCCATAGCCTACGACTACCAGCTCTTCAAGCGATTTGGTGTCTTCTTGTAGAGTTACTTCGAAAGTTGTTTTCCCGATTACAGAAATTGTTTGGGGTAGATATCCCACGTAAGACACCTGAAGAGAGGCGTTGTTGTCAACTTCCAAAGTGAAGTTCCCATCAATGTTGGTGGCTACTCCGGTAGCACTTCCGGCTACTTGCACTCTGGCGCCAATAATAGGCATGCCGGATGCGTCTTTTACCGTGCCACTTACTTGTTTTTTCTGTTGTTGAAAATCTACATACGCACCTTGTTCTTTAACAACGTTTTTTTCATTGTTCTTGTTATTCGAAGTTGAAGCTCCGACATTTACATTCAAACTCCATAAAAAAACAATGATAAACATTGTTCGCATGGACAATAAGAAATGCTTTGAGGGCGAAATGTTACAATGGATTCGACCCTGAATCTTTTTGTTCTTCATACATTAGTTTTTAATTAGTTAGTAATTGATTTGTGGTAGTTAATTTGTTGCTGATATAAAATCCTTTTTTTTGAGATAAAAGACTTTTCGCTTCTGCTTTACGAAGCAAAAGTAGAATGTAATTTTGATATTTCAATGTGCTTTTCTATTAGGAAACCCTCTATGGAAGATTGTAGCATATAATTCGGAAAAATTGCGTAGTTGTGATGTTTTGTCGTTTCCCTTTTTCCCTTTTTCAGAAGTCCACGTTGATTTTACAACGTATCTTTTTTATGCTTATATTTCCAAACTTAGGGTTATTCGCAAACGTTTGAAATAGTTAAGCGTTTCAAAAACAGGAAAATGCGGATGGGAGACAATTCATTTATTCTATTTTTGCACAATAACTTCAATCCTTTATATTCGCATGAACAAGAAAAATATTATTTTGATGATAGCTTTCATCTTCGCTGTAGCGAGTCGTGGGCAAATCATCACAACAAATCCCGCAATTTTTACACAAAGCAGTGGCTCGGTCGAAATTATTTATGATGCTTCGCAAGGTAACAAAGGGCTGATGGGCTTCACCGGCGATGTGTATGCGCACACGGGCGTTACCTCCAATTTGGGTGATTGGCGTTATGCGCCGGTTTGGGGCGACAATGCTGCCAAGTATAAACTCACTTCGATGGGAAACAACAAGTGGAAGCTCGTATTATCGCCTTCGGTTTTCTCTTATTATGGTATGCAGGCAGGCGAAAAGGCTACCCGGCTATCCTTTGTGTTTCGCAGCGCCGACAAAACCAAAGAGGGTAAAGCGGCTGGTAATCAAGATATTTTTGTAGATATCTTTCAAGAAGGTTTTAATGTGGCGTTCACAAATCCCGCTTCCGACAAATCCGTAACCGTAGGTATTACTGAGAATATCGAGATTGTGGCATCATCGGCAGCCAATCTTGAACTCTTCGTAAATGGCGAAAGCAAGAAAACAGCCAATGCTGCTACATCGCTTTCGCATAGTTTTACGTATTCTCAAACTATTGATTATCAGTTGATAGCAAAAGCTACCTCGTCCGGCGTGTCCAAATACGACACGGTGAATGTGTGTGTGCCAGCTCCGGTGGTGAATGAGGCGCGCCCTGCCGGCTATAAGGACGGTATCAACTACTCCGCTAATGGCACCCAAGCGACATTAATACTCTATGCGCCCAACAAGCAAAGCGTTTTTGTTATTGGCGATTTCTCCAACTGGACGCAGCAAAACAAGTATCAGATGAAAAAAGATGGTAACTACTGGTGGCTGACGCTGACCGATTTGACACCGGGCAAGCTGTATGGGTTTCAATACTTGGTGGACAACACATTGCGTGTGAGCGACCCCTACACCGAATTGGTGCTCGACCCCTGGAACGATAAATGGATTAACGAGAAAATGCAGATTTATCCGAACCTCCCGGCTTATCCCGAAGGTAAAACTACCGGACTTGTAGCTACGCTGCAAAGCAACAAACCGGCTTATAATTGGGAAATCAGCAATTTTGCGGTGCAAAATCCGGATAATCTGGTGATTTATGAAATGCTGCTCCGCGACTTTACGACAGAGAGAAGCCTGCAAGCGGCGATACAAAGACTTGACTATCTGCAAACATTGGGCGTAACGGCTATTGAACTGATGCCGGTGCAGGAATTTGACGGAAACGATAGCTGGGGCTATAACCCGAACCATTTCTTCGCTCCCGATAAAGCTTATGGAACATCGGAAATGTATAAAAAATTTGTTGATGAATGCCACAGACGCGGCATAGCGGTTATATTGGATATGGTGTTTAACCACGCCACCGGAATCAATACGTTTGCAATGCTTTATTGGGACTCGACCAACAACCGCCCCGCATCCAACAATCCTTGGATGAACCCCTCCGCGCCGCATCAGTTTAGTGTTTACAACGACTTCAACCATAGCTTCACCGGCACGCGCGAGTACTTCAATCGCGTGTTGCAATATTGGATTACCGAATATAAAGTGGATGGCTACCGCATGGACCTTACTAAAGGATTTACCCAAAGTTCCGGAACCGAATCTACTTATGATGCGGGTAGGGTAAGTTATCTTTCGGAATACTATGATGCTGTAAAAGCGGTGAAGCCGGATGCCGTGTTTATTCTCGAACATTTTGTAGGTGGTGCTGAAGAAGATTATCTGGCTTCGAAGGGAATGTATCTGTGGCGAAATATGAATTATGCCTACAGTCAGGCAGCAATGGGATTTAATTCGGGAGCCGATTTTAATGGTATGAACTCATCGCCCCGCAAGTGGATTGGCTATGCCGAAAGCCACGATGAAGAACGTAATTTCTATAAAGCAAAAAGTTTAGGAGATGGAATCGTGAAAACTGATTCGATAGCGCGCGTAGGACGTGTTCCCCTTAATATCGCTTTTACGACATTGACTCCGGGTCCTAAAATGGTGTGGCAGTTTGGTGAAATGGGTTTCGACTATTCCATCGAGTCGCTTGGTGGACGCACTTCGCCCAAGCCATCCGCTTTTACTTGGCTCAACCTCCCTCACCGAAAAGCTGCTTATGACAAGTCTGCCAAAATCATTTCGCTAAAAAAACTGTTCCCAAAAGCATTTACCGAAGGAAATTACCAACTCAATGTTGGTGGAGGCGATTGGAGTTCGGGTAAGCGTATCGCGATTACTCACAACGATTTGAATATGGTAATGCTTGGAAATTTTCAAGCATCGGGAAGTACGACAGCTTATCCAAATTTTTCGAAATCAGGAAATTGGTATGAATTGCTGAGTGGCGAAACGCTCAATGTGAGCAATACCAATATGACACTTACACTGAATGCCGGAGATGTGAAAATATATACCGATAGAATTGTTGATCCGAACTCGAACACCGAAAACACCATGGTGTCGAACCTGACTGTTTATCCTCGCCTCGGCGATGGGAAACTGTGGATTGCCACTTCAGACAATGTCGTGTCGGTAAGCCTGTATAACGCGCAAGGAAGTTTGGTCAGAAATCTTGGGAATACCAAAGAAGTGAATTTCACCGATTGCGCAGCAGGTATCTATTTGCTTGAGGTTGTTACCAATCAGGGTAGCGTGGTGGAGAAAGTGGTGAAAAGATAGTAAAAATACAGAAGTGGAATAAACGAAAAAGTATCGAACAATGTCGTTCGATACTTTTTTTGTTGTAACTATGTCAGCATGTTATTTAGTCGCTTCTGCTACGATGTTTGCCGGCACTTTGTCGCGTCGCACGTATTTGGATACATCGGCGCTGTTATCTTTGATTGTCCAGGTCATTGAGCCGGAAGCTAAAAGATTGCTGATGATGTAGGCATTGTTCCAATCGCCCATCCCATAGTCGTATGTTCCGTTGATGATATCGCCAAAGTCTTCGTCTTTCGTCAGATTGAAATGACCGGTGATGAGGCGGGCATACATGCTGTCGAATTTCTGATAGATTTGGTAACTTTGATCTTTGCGATTAAATACAATGTAAAGATACGTATCCTCGGGTAGAGGTTTACCGTTCCATTCGTCCAATTGCCAAGTGCCATCTATGTTGATGTAGTTGACATCGAGTGATGCTATCGTAGGTTCCGATTCTTTTTCGCATGAGGCGATTGTGAATGCAAAAACCAAAAGACTGAATATCTCTAAGATTTTTCTCATATTCTCTGTTTTGTAAAATACGTGTAAAGCTGTGCGCTCGTTCCTGTACTAAGAAACTCTTCCCGACAACATTGTTTACCGTATTTTGATTTATTCTTTGTTGTTCGTAGTTCTCATTTACATCCAACCGTTGTTGCCCGCATTCTCACGCACGGTGATGCTGATTGTTTGTTTTTTTCCATTGCTTGTGCTTATTGTAGCTGTGGTGTAAGCGGTTTTCAGACCACTTACAGATAGTTTGCTGCCTGTTATCGAAATTGCAGCAACGGTAGCGTCGGCTACGGTGCAGGTGTATGTAAGTGTTTCGCCTTTCAGGAAATACTTACTCAAATCTAAGTTTACCGTCTTGTTTGGCGCTACATATATATTCGGCACCTTCATTTCCGAACCACTTGCGGCTACTGCGCTGAGCAATGCGCCCGCGTTGGCTAATTTACCCATTTTACCTCGATATAACGATAAATCCATACGTGTTGCCGGTGAGCCTCCTGAGTTGTGGTTGTAGTAATATAGTTTTTCGCCGGAATAATATTGGTTTAAGTCATTTGCCGACGAAATGAGCAATTGACGAAACTCAGTAGCTGTAAAGTGTCGTCGAAGTTCAGCCGCATACGAAAGCCCAAGTGCGGCAACTCCTGCAGCAGCGGGGCATGCCATGGATGTGCCATCCATGTAGCCATATCCCGGTTGTCCATCGATGACTAATGTAGAGTATATCGAGCCTTGCATGTCGTTTGGGTTTTCCAGTTCGCCCGGTGTGCCATAGTAGTCAGTATCGCCTCCGGGAGCTGCAAGGTCAACCTCCGCGCCGAAGTTTGAGAAGGACGAAGGTGTGAAATCTGCTGATATTGAGCTTACGGCAATACATCCGGAGTAGGCTGCCGGAAATGCTGACATGGCGGAATATTCATTGCCGGAGGCGAAAATAGCCAATCCACCTTGAATAACACCATTTGGAGAGCCGGCATTTTTTATAAAGTAGTCCAAAGCCTCTTTTTCGAGAGGATAAAGTTTTTCCCACTCTTTTTCGCTTGCGGGACCGGGATTATACATTAGCATGTTTGACAAAGCGGAGTTGTAGCCCCAGCTGCATTGGAGTATTACGGCGCCATTGTCAGCGGCATATTTGATAGCTTTGGCTTCCATTGCCAGCGTAGCGGCATATTGACCATCAAACAGCTGACACGACATGATTTTCACACCGGGTTTGCCCGGCGCGCCACCTGCAATGCCGCAAACTCCTTCTCCATTACCGTTGACAGCGGCAATAGTGCCTGCTACGTGTGTGCCATGACCTACATCGTAGTTGCTTGCCCATGATATGATTCCACTGTTAGTTACGAAATTATAACCATATCTGTCGCCTATGTAGCCATTGCCATCAGCATCGTTTTCAGAGAATAGTTTTTCCGATTCATTAATCCACATGTTTGCCTCCAGGTCGGGGTGATTCCACATCACGCCTTCGTCAAGCACAGCCACAATGATGGACGGATCGCCGGTGCTGTATTGCCATGCTTCTTCGCAATTCACATCAGAGCCGGCTATTGTCTTTGCCCAAGCTTTCTCAAACGGATAACCGGTGCGGTTGATGTAGCCCCATTGACGGTATAGTCCCGGGTCGTCAAAAGGGAAGCTTCCAAATTGACTTGCTCCATAATTATGAGCAGACTCTGCAACGAGATAGGGCTTCTTTTTGTTGTTGTATGATCGCTGAATTGTTCTATTGTATTGTATTTTCGAAATTTCACCAAGTTGTGATAGTTTGTCAGTGGCTTCACGCGTGTCGGTGTGCTCATCAAAGCGCACCAAATACCAGAGGTGCATCCCGGCAGCGCGGGTGCGATCTTCGGTTTGAGGGTCAATCGGGAAAACACGTTCAAAGTCATACACGCCAAGAATCTCAAGAACCTCGTCGGTGGATGGAATCCCAAACCTCCCTTTCGACGCGCCACGTGCGCGTCGTTGCATGGAGCGATCAAGTATGTCGCTCATTTCAGGTTTGAATTTTATTAAAAGCTCACCCTTGATTTCTTCAGCTGGAATGGATGATTCCGGCAAATCGGGAATTGGAAATTCTATTTCCGTGTCAGTAGTATTACAGCTGCCCAAGGTGATGAGTGTCAAAAGCGCTGTGAATAAATGTATTTTGTTCATCGTTTTTTGTCGTTGTTTTCTTCAGTTAGTTCATATTTTTTCCGATATTTTGGGAAAGCCTCAAAATAATACTCGAAGTTTTTGGGTTCGTTATCGAATTTTACTACCTTGCCATTTGAGTCAAACCCGTTTTCCATCTGATTGAATATCAGAATCTCCGGGTACCATTCGATTAAACGAGGATGGTAACGAAGCCAATCGGGTAAATTCCCGGTAAAGAAATTCAAATTAATGGAAAGCATCTTTAGGTTGGGAAGAATTTTTGGAATAGCATTGTCGGCAAGCCACTGGATGGTGTCGCCTCCAAAAGCATTTACATCTTGCTGGCTGTAAGCCTTTACGCCTTCTTCACCAGCTTTGAAGTCGGGGAATGAACCTTCGATGTAATTGAAAGATAGTCGAAGCTCTTCGAGTGTGTCCCAAAGAAGAAGTTTGCGAAGCGAATTGTCTTTCGAGGTGTGGAAGTGCATGCCGATACCCTCGGCGAAATTACCGGCTTTTCTCAAGTCGGAGGTGCTCCAACGCCGATTGCCCGTTATGCTTAGTGTTTTGAGCTTGGGGAAATTCGCTTTGCTGATAATTGCCGGGAAAGTGGTGAAATTGTTGCCGTCTAATCGGAGAACTTCTAATTTGTTTCCTAATTTCACAAAATCATCGGGTAAAGATATCAGACCATACGAACTAATATCCAGATTTTTCAGATGTTTTAGTTCGCAGATTTCATTCCCAAGCTTTATGTTAAGAAACATGGTGTTCGTATTGCTGAAGAAACTAAGCTTCTCGGCGTATTTTAAATGACGAACTTCTTGAGGTATGGATTCTTTGGTGTTGAACATAAAGAATTGAGCGCTACGCACACGTCCCACTGCTTTTTCCGAAGGCAAGTCTTTATCGTTTTTCTCCCATAATACAATGCCCTTCCAATTCTGGGTTTTTTCGCTCGGATTCCATCCTGACATATCCCTTAGCTGTTCGCTAATGATAAGTAAAGCCAATGAATCGCCTGCGAGGGTGTCTTCAATTTTTGGCGCCGCGTGTTGGGTAACATTGATTGTTGCCGGTTCTTTTAGGATAACAGTTGCATCCGAAGGGATAAAATTGATTTTTGCAATGCGCTGTTCGGGTTTGGGATTCATTTTCCAGTTAAATTGGATATTGACAGTTCGCGGACGGGCTTCCCTGTCAAGTTCGAATTTATATTTGGGCATTTCAATCCATTCGTTGGTGGCATCGGCATATTCAATTTTGATGTCAAATTTCACATTGCTTGTGATTTTTGATGTGAATATCCGTTTGTCAGTTATTCCCGATGACTCTATGTCAATATTCGAATTTTCAACAACAATCATTTTATTGTATCCTGTCTGGCGCACGGTGAGGGTTTTGCTTTCTTGTCCGTTTGGCGTAAACCGGATGGTGGCTGTTCGCATGTCGTTCACCAGAGATGAGTCAATCTTTACGACACATTCGGTTTCCCCAATGCCGTTAGCGGGCGATATCATGAGCCATGGTTCGGATGCTTGCGCCACCCATTCCTGGTTCGAAACTACAAGGATTTCTTCTTCTCCTCCCGATTCGCCAATTGTTATTTCTTCTTTTTCTAATTTGAATGCGCTGATTTCATCGTTTTTATCCTTGCACGAAGTCGTTATTAGAGCTGCCAGAAGGATACAAAAAGAAAATTTCAGGATATTATTTGTTTTCAATTTCATTTCTGCTTTGTTTTATTTTTCCAAGTTCAAATAATCACAACTGCGTATGTCTTGTGTCTTGTCGTAAATTAAATGGTAAATGCCGGCTTTGATATAAGCGCAAACTCCGCTTATATCTATGGAAATATTGGGATTATCTTTTATTTCGAAGATGAAGATACTGGGTGAAATTCGATCTTCAATTTTTCGCAAGTCATTTGACCCAATATAAAAGGCTTTTAGACTTGGGCATTTATATAATCCATAGGGCCATTCGCGTAGGGTTCGGTTACCATTATCGTCGCGCTGATGTCGGATGCCAAAAACATGCAAAGTCGAAACATTCAGAGGCTCGGTAGGGAACTCCGCAAAACTATTGTAACTCAAATCAATGCCATAGAGATAGGGTAGGGTGTTGGCAAGGAAGTCGGTTGGGAGTTTTGTTAGTTTGTTGAATGAGAGGTCGATACTACTAAGCAGATAAGCATTCTCACCTTTAAGTGAGCCTTGAGGTATCTCTTTCATCCCATTCCCCGACAGCATTAAAATATTGATGGGAGAGCCGGTTTTGAAAAGAATAGCCGGGAAGTTGACTAACCGGTTGTTCGAAAGATTCAGATTCGCTACATTCACTCCGCGAAAGTTGTCGCCATCTTCAAATTCGCGTATCTGATTGTTCGAAAAGTCCACTGATGCCATTACATATTTTGATTTCGCGTTGAAGATGTTTGGGAAAACCGTTATTTGATTTCCTGAACAGGAGAAAATCTCCACATCGTTATATCCACAAAAAAATCCATCCGAAGCGTGGGGTATTTCTTTAATTTTATTGTTGTCGAGATACAATTTCACCAAGTTCACACTTTTACCAAATGGGTGAAGTTTCTCTATTTGATTGTTTGTGCAGTCGAGCAAACCCAATTTGACCATTTTCTTCAAACTTTCTTCTTTCGGAAATTCAATCAAGTTGTTGAATCCCATGTAGAGAATCTGTATTTTATCTCCGCTGTTTCCGTCGATGAATTTTTCCAAATCGCTTTTAAGTTGTGCGCCTGAGATACCATGATTGTTCGAAATATTGAGCGATTGCAGTTCCGGTAATTTAGTCATCATCTCCACGGGCAGCCTATCCATTTTCGGACAATTATAAAGCTCAATATCAAGCAATGAGGAAAGATTTTCCCATTTCAGGCTATTCCTTTCGGCATAATATGGCGAGCTTGGTTGGATGTCGCGGAAGAATCCGGATGAGGTGATAGGCGAGTTGGCTATATACAATTGTTGGAGATTGGTGAGCCGCATCAAAGCCTTTGAAATGCCGGTAATCTGATTTGTTAGGTTGCCGAATTGCACATCCTTGGTGGATACGATGGATTTTTTTATCGGTTTTTGTGAAGGGTCGCGGTTGATAGCGTCCTGAAGAATGTCGGACAAACCTAAACGAACATCTTTCGCAAGCACTTTTTTGTCGTAATCCATCCTCATTTCCTGGTGTTGGGCATTGGTAAGGTTCGCGGTATTGCTGGGTAGCAGATGTCCTCCAATCTTTTCGGAGTGAGTTCCAAGCGCCAAAATAGAGAGCTCTGTTAGTTGTCCGATAGCATCGGGAACTACTCCTTTAGCTCCAAATCCTGAAATATTTAACACCTCTACACGTCCGTCGCTTCCAAGCCCTATGCCGGGTTGGTCGCCCCACATGTCAATGTCTTTGTTGAAATTCCAGTTGCTACCAGTCGGAGCGGCTTCTCCATAATATTTCCAGTTTTTTCCATCGAGCGCTTCCCATATTTCTTTGAGCGCCAGGTAGTCTTTGATGTATTCGGCTGTTTCGCTCAAGCGGATGGGTACCTCCACATTTTTTGTTTCAGCATTGTCTTGCACGTTGAATGATGGCGAGTTGCTCAGAATGGCAGTTTCCAGCATCGTCTTCCCGGCTTTGTCGGAGTATGTAGTGTAGCTATTTATCTCGTAGTTTCCGGCTTTAAGCCATACGGTGGTGTCGCAAAGTGCAAAAGAAGTTTCAGCGTTCATGCCGGGATAGAGGTTGGCATCGGCAGAACCTTCTTTGAATCCTTCCTGGTATTTGACACGTATTTTCTTAAATGTGCTGATTTCTTGTGTAAAAAGATTTTTTACTGAGATATCAATTACTCGAATGTTTGAGAAAGGATATGCTGTCCCGGCTACTTTGCCATTTTTTGAAAGTTCTTTTATTAACTTAAATGAAGCAAGACCACGAGCAGTAGCGTCAACTTGCAATGGGTGAACGGTTAATCCGCCCGTTACGACTGTGAAAGCGCCATCTGCTTCAATAGAGCCAGTTGAAATTTGATTGTCTAATTTGTCGTAAATATAATAGCCAATAAGTTTGTAATCGCCGGCGAGCAATTGAAGTTTGTCGCTACGCAAACCAAATTCGGCGTTCTCGTTATTGAAGGCGTTGAGAACTAAGGTTTGTGTAATGACCGAACCATCATATTGCATCACTAACTTCACCTTGTGCGCGTTGGCAAGTAAATCCAGTTTTCCTACACGGGCTTGACTGGTTTGGTTATAGGATGCGCTTTTGTAAAGTTTGAACTGCACATATCCGTATTGGGGTTGCATTTCCTCTTTGTCATTGCTACAGCCTACACTTGTGATAATAACCACTACCATCATCAGGCTGATGGTGGTGGTGGTGAATATTGATTTGAAATTGAGAGAATTAAATACTTTCATTTTTTAGCTTTTGTTTTCGCTTTGTAAGTAGCTTTCGTTTTACTGTTGCTTGTTGATGGGTGGATTACGAGCGCTTTCTTTTCTTGCCAATTAGCATTCACAAATACGATAATTATCGGTTGTGTGAATGATTTTGGAGTTGAAAGTTCCACGAAAAACAAGTTTTCTTCGTTTTGCCCACCTAATTGTAGTTCCAGGTCTTTGTTTGCTATGTCTTCGCCACTTGCTGTTACCGCGTAGAATTTACCGATGGTTTCACCTTCTTCTTCACCAAACAGTTCTAACTCTGGGCAAATCGTGTAGTACTCATCAGCCGCGGCGGTGATTGCGAACACTTCTTCGTTGAAAAGTTCGTTTTTCAGATAATCAAGGATGTTGTTATTGGTCTCTGCTTTGGTAGCAATATCCAAATAACCACTTTTCTTTACACTAATACCACTCGACGCGTCTTTTTGTACGATTTCAATTAGCAGATTGTTTTCATATTTTGCCATCACTTTGTCATAATCCGCGCCATCCACGATGTCGGCGAGGGCTTGTTGGTGTTTTGCTTTTGGCAATGCAAATACAGCGCCGCTTCTTTTCTTTGGTCCCCACTGCGTTGGAGTGAATTTGTCAACTGTCAGTTTTACTTCGCCGGCGTTCGCGCCATTCACCACATGCACCCATTTTACTGCTTCGCCGTTTTCATCCGTTGCCCACAGTTGATTGTTGCCTACTTCCATATAAAGGTATTCAACTTCATCTTTCAGTGCTTTGATAGTAAATGGAATGTTGTTTGTCAGTTTCAGCGCTTCATTTCCGGCAGTGGTTTGGGTAAATGATTTTCCATCCATCGAAACGGTCCAATTCCAGGAAGTGTTTCCGCTGATTTCAATTTCATCCGCATTCATTCCGGCGTAGCTCATCGGTATGTTGAAGTTTGCCGTACCGGCTTCGTTGGCAAAGGTGATGGTGTTTTCATTGCCTTCGACAACAGGATATTTTTCACGACTTCCATCGGCGATGATAATGAATTTTGCTTTTGTCTTAATGTTGGCTTTGCCTGTAATTGCTCCGCCTTCTACTTCTACCCAATTTGGCTTTTTCGTAGCGGCGAAGTCGAAATTAGCCTCTATGGTGTATTCTTTATGGGTTTTATAGCCAACTTCAATTGATTGCACTTCTTTGCCTTCAGCGTCGAGCACTTTTACCGTATAGCTGTTTGCGGCGCGTTTCACCTCGGCGATAACTTCGGATTGGGTTCCCATTTGAAGTGTGAGGGTTGCTGAAGTTTCCTGAAACTCGATGTTTTCGTCAGTGATTTTTAGTGTGATTTTTTGCTTGCCTTCGCTGCCCGATAGTGATAATTCTTCGCTATTATTCACAATAAATTTACACCATGTTTGCGATGAAGTTAACTTCCAACTCACATTCGCGTCAAAAGTTAATTCTTTGGATTCATTCGCTTTTACAGCAACGGTTTGTTTCTCGGGGAAAATAGGGATAACGGCTTTATCCTCTTTTTTACAAGAACTGAATAAAACAAGCATTGTTACCATGCTTACAAAGAGCATGTTAAGTTTGATTTTTGACATTTTGAAGTCTCCTTTCGTTTTGATTGAGTTGTTTTTTAAGTTAATTGAATTCGTTTTTAATAGCCTTCTCGTTTCAGCTTGGCTGCTTCGTCGTCGCTAATCCATTTGATTACATTGACAAACGTACCGACGGTACCTACATTGGGCACATGAAGTGTCATGTATTGGAAAGCAAATGCTTCGCAAGTGCTGTAATAGGATCTATATAAGCTTGGCTGGGTAATCCGTATTTTCCCATCTCCGTAGATAGTGCCAAAAGCTTCGGAAGTGGAAGCAAATATCTGTTCTTTCATTTTGAGCAATGGATGTAGCGGATTGCTTGTGTCAAATCCGATTTTCACATCGAATCCTTCGTAGAAATAGTTTTCAAGGATGATTCCGTTCGCATTCTCAGGGTCAATTTTCGATTTTATCAAACGTAAATTCAAATAGGGCATGTAGCTGCTGAAATAGGTAGAAGTTACGGTGCAGTAACCTGTGAATGCGTTGATGTCGAATGGGCATGTTTTCTTGAGCCGCACTTTGGTGTCGGTGCCATATAGTTTCCATTGGTTATTTTTGTTGATGATTAATCGCAATGTAACACCGATTGAATCGGAAATACCAATGTTTTCGTATATTCCTCTTAGCTTTACTTTGGTTGCGCGCTCTCCTGCTTTGATAGTTAAGGTGTTGGACTCCAACTGATAATGCTTGCCTTCGATGGCATTGCTCTGCTTGTCAATTATCTCAACAGCCAATGTGCGGTCGTAGGGAGCGGTTTGTGTTGCCGATATTGGTATTTCAAAATAATCTTTGCTGTTTTGAACCGGCAAAACAAATGCAGAGTCGGAGAATAAAATGTAGCTAGGTCCGTCGTAAACGGTTTTATCAGCTTCGCAACCAACAAATGTTAGTGTTAAAGCAAAAAACAGCGCAACTCCGAATGATATTTTCTTAGTCATTGTTCTATTCTTGTGTTTCATTATTTGTTACTTTCATTTGGTTTGATATCTGCATCGGGCGATTCCAATTCATGTTGTGGAATAGGCCAAACGAACAATGGGTCGTCTTTCGAAACCGACAAACTGCTTCCATTTGCCAATGATTGCGTTTGTGGCTCGCGTTTGAAACCCTTGTGCCAGCGTTTGAGGTCGTTGAGCCGGAATCCTTCCATGTATAATTCTTTCACTCGTTCTTTCTCAATTACCGTCATTCCGTTGTCCTTGGTAATGAGCGTAGAGCCGCTATACGTGTCGTAGCGTGCAGTGCGAAGCACCGTGATGTCTTTACCTGCCTTCGAGTAGTCCGGTTGCGATTTTTGGATATTTGCCTCCGCGCGAATCAGGTATTGTTCCGACAAGCGAAATACTTTCGGCATGCTAACGTGGAGAAGTTGGTTGTTGAAAAAAGTTTCATTTCCAAAATACTTGATCAGAAGTGGCCATGTCAAACCATGACTGTAGCCCGTTGTCATCGTTTCGAAAAATGAACTGTAACGTTTATCTCCATTATCATAGAGATTCAAAACCCATTTTGCGGGCACATAATCGGGTTTCATCGAGCGATAGTCATAGTTGAAAAAAATACGTCCAAGCGCGCCGCCAAATGAAGTGGTTGTAAATCCTACTTTCCATATTATTTCTGTCGAATTGTCCGATGACCACATGTAGTCGTAATAACTTTGGCTTTGTGAGTACATGCTGTTCACGCTCGAAAGTTGGAAATATCCGCTGTCAATGATTTTTGATGAGTATTTGATTGCCGCTTCATAGTCTTTCATGTAAAGCGCGAGGCGCGCCCGAAGTGCATATACGGTGTATTCGGTGAAGTAACTTGTATTGAACACGGCGCCATCGGTAGCCGGCGAATAGTTTTCACTCAATTTTAAATATTTTTCTGCACGTTCGAGGTCATCGATTACAAATTGATAGGAATCTTTCAGCGAAGCTCGCTTCATTGGTTCCTTGGTATAGTATTTTGATACTAAAACTACACCAAGTTCATTCGCAGCTTCTGTGTCGCTCTCATACGCTTTGCAATAGAGTTTGATTAATTCGGAATATGCCAACGCCCGAGCGAAATATGCCTCACCACAATAGGTGTCGAGATTGTCCATGTCTTCGTTATTGGTGATGTTTTTCTGTACCTGTGGCACATATTCCAGAAAGAAATTGCATCGCGCAATCAGTTCGTAGAGCGAACCATAAACTGCTGTTATCTCGCTATTTGTTGCAAGTATGTTCCATCTCCAAATGTCGCCATAGGTGTTGGAATAGCCATTGACCGCATAAGCCAAGTCGGTCTGTAAGTCGGGGAGGAGCGTTAGATATCCGCTGTAAAGCGCACTGTTTTTGAATGCAGAATAGATGCCGATTACTGCCTGATTGGCTTCGTCGATGGTGTTGATGGCTTTATCCGCTGGAATTGCATCGTCAGGATATTTGTCCAGGCAAGATACCGCGCCAAGCGGAAGCAGTAAAAGAAGTATGTAAATTTTAATATTACGTATCATTTTTGTTTTCTTTTATTATCTGTTTTTTTTAGAATGAAACCTCAAGTCCTACTGAATATTGGCGCGTCATCGGATATTGAGCTTTATAAACATTGCTCGTCGACTCCGGGTCGATGCCCGAGAATTTGGTGAATGTGAATAGATTCTGTCCTTGTACGTAGAGCTTGCAGGCTGAAATGACGTGTGTTTTCCGTAGTAAGTTTTGCGGTAGGGTGTATCCGAGCATTAAATTTTTCATACGTAGAAACGAAGCGTCTTCCAAAAAGCGCGAGTCCATTTGAGGCGTTACTCCATATCGAGGTATGTCTGTTAAATCACCCGGCTTTTTCCAACGGTCATAAAGTAGGCGCTTCGATTGGTTGAACGCCGAATAGAGTCGAAAAAGCGGTCGTTGTTGAACATCCATCGGTTTGCTACCCAGCTGAATTGGGTGGAAAGCGAGAAATTGTTCCAACTTGCAGTAGTTCCAAAACCTCCTTGCCAGGGAGCGATGTAGTTTTTTCCTATCATTATTTTGTCGTTCTCATTGTACTGATTGGTGATTTCTCCCGTTTTTGTGTACCAAAGCGCGTCGCCGGTAGCCGGGTTTACGCCTGCATAGCGGTTGATGTAGAACTCACCTAATGCGTGCCCAACAACTAATTTGGTGGCAGTGCTTGATATTTCGTACTCGTTGAGTCCGTTATAAAGTTCGGTGATTTTATTGTTGTTGTAAGATGCGTTGCCACTGATGTTCCAATTGAAATGTTTTGTGCGGATAATGTCGGCATTTGCCGAAAATTCTATACCCTGATTAATCATGGTTCCGATGTTGTCCCACCGAAATCCTTCGCCTTTGTCGGCATACGATTTTGGAACGAGCATCAACATGTCAAGTCCGGCGCCTCGTTTGGTGGTAATCACTACAACTCCATTTGCCGCCCTTGCGCCATAGATTGATGTAGATGATGCGTCTTTCAACACCGAAATGGATTCAATGTCGCTTGGGCTAATGGTGTTGAAATCGGAACTTGAAATGAGCACACCATCCAGAATGAAGAGTGGGGAAGTACCCGAGTTGATGGAGTTTGTACCACGTATTTGAAATACAGCCGCTTTGCTTGGTTCGCCGGAGTTCGAAAGCACGGTTAAACCGGCTGATTGACCTTGAAGAGCCTGATCAAAGCCAGCGGTAGGTACATTTTCAAGAGCTTCCGATTTTACGGTAGAAACAGACCCGGCTATGGTTCCTTTCTTTTTTACCCCATAAGCTACTACAACCAGCTCGTCCATTACTTGCTCATCTTCTTTCAGCCTAACATCGAATGAATTGGTTTTTGCCGATACTTTTATTTCTTGAGGCGTCATCCCGATATAGGAAAATATCAGTATCGTTTCGCCAATCTCAGGAATTTCCAAAGAGTAATTACCTTCGAAATCGGTAATCGTTCCTTGTGTGCTGCCACTTTGTCTTACACTTACACCAATAAGTGGCTCGCCGGAAGCATCCGAAACCGCGCCTTTTATCTTTCGGGTTTTGCTTGGTTGCGAGTCGGTTTGCACTGGTGATGCTGACGACTTTGTAGCTTTCCTTTTTACAATGATTTGCTTGTCATTTATCTGATAAGTCAAATTTGTATCTTCGAAAATTGATATTAAAATTTTATTAATACTTTTTTCGTCAGAATTGAAATTTACATTTTGTTGTAGCTGTTTTTCAATCTCTTTCTGATAGATGAAAACATATCCGGATTCTCTTTCTATCTGTCTAAAAGCCTCCTTTAATGTAAGCCTCTTTGCTTGAGTTAACTGTGTTGTGTAAGGAGTGGCTATTGCCAGATAGGCGACAGTCTGTACTGAGAAAATAAATATCAAACTTAAAATTCGCGATTTGAAGTGTGGTAATCTAAAGTTGTGAATAGCGTGATTGTCTTTAATCTTCATTTTTTTGCATAAAATAATTTAGTTCTCTTTGTGCGTATGGTAATTCTGAGCCTGCGTAAGACTATTTGTTCTTATTTAGTAAGCTATGTGGAGGTATTACTTTTCATTTTTCTTGTTTTGTTTGTCTTTATACATTGTTATTTCTTTATTCAATTCTTATTTTCCCGGTTTCGAAATGGCAATCAATGTCATAAAGAATTGAGAACGTTTCCATCACTTGCTCGATGTCATCAAATAATACGAGTTTGCCAACCAATCGTTTCTCGGCAACGGCCGGGGCGCAACTTATTGTTACATTGTAGTAGCGGCTCAAACGTTGTGTGGCGTCTTTCAATGTTTCACCATTGAAATTCATCAAGCCGTCTTTCCAGGCAATGAAATCGCTTGCATTTACCTTTGAAATATCTATTTGCTCACCAATCAACTGAAACCTTTGATTTGGTGAAAGCATTACCGGTTTTTCGGAAGCTAAGTTTACATTCACTTTGCCCTCCTCGAGTACTACCGAATGTGACGCGTCATTTTTGTAGGCCGAAATATTAAACTTTGTGCCTAAAACGTTTACAGTCATTCGCTCAGATTCTACATAAAATGGACGCGTAGCGTCTTTTGCCACTTCGATGTAGATTTCACCATCCACATTTATTTTTCGGTAGTTCTCTGCAAATTTCGATGGGAAAGTGAGTTTGCTACCCGAGTTTATCCAAACTTTGGTGCCATCGCTTAGGATAATTGACGACCGTCGTCCGTAAGGGACGATAAGTTGGTTTTGCTGCTCGGTTTGCATCTTTTTATTGTTGCTGTTATTGGCAGAGTCGTAATTTAGTGTCGTATTATTCGCAAACTCTACTACTTCCTGATTGCTTCGTATAAGCGTAACCTCAGTTTGAACACTATCATTTTGTATTGTTTGTTGGGCAATATCGGAAGATGGTTTCTGAGAAGGATTCTTGAGAAATAACCATGCGCTTGCTCCCAAAATTAGAATTAACACACTGGCAGCGTATCTGTAAAATGTAATTCGATGTTTCGTTTTAATTTTTACCCCGATGGTGTTGTTTATTCTTCTCCATAGTTCTTCCGCCTCTTCTTCAGTGCGTTTTGTTTCATTCAGTCGGATTGATAATAAAATGTATCGAGCCGACATTAATTCGCTCTCAAGTTCAGGATGTTCCTCGCACTGTTTTTTTCCAGTGTATATCCAATTCGGGAGTCGGAGCAAGACACCACAATACGAAAGATTCGTTTTGCAGCCAACGTTTAGTCGATTCGGGTATTTGGTGAGTTGAGTTTGCCATGCGATCATTTTTCTTTAAATACGCGGAAATTTGAAAAATAACCCCATTGAAATAAAGAAATATTCAAAAAAATGAGAAAAGATAGGCCGTAATGCTTTTGCGCATGGATTCAATGGCGCGATATACTAATTTCTGAGCTGCTTTTGGTTGAATCTGCATCTCTTGCGATATTTCTTCAAAGCTGATTCCTTGAGCATAGCGCATGTAAATAGCTTCGCGCTGCCGATCGGTAAGCCCGTTTAGTAGTTTTTGTAAAAGTATTGAGGTTTCGTTTCGCTCTTCTTCTTGCTCGATAAGTTCCAAACCACTCACTTCCAATGTAAAACTGTACGATTCTTCCTCGTTCAGTGTTTCGATTGGTTTGGCCGACCTTTTTTGAGAAATGATTTTGTTTTTTAACGAAGTAAGTAAGTAGAATTTGATGTTGGGACTGTTCCAAATTTGGCTTTCGTGTTCATATAGATGAAGAAAAACATCGTGAATAGCATCCTGAAGTTGCTCCGTGCTTATGTCGAAAGCCATTCCATAAGAAAATAAATCTCTCATAAAGCCATTTATACTTCAGTTGTTTCTTCTCCATTTGCCTTTTTAACTTGGAATATTCTCTTTTTGCCTCCTCATTGCTTCAATTCCTTTTTCGAGTTCCATATTTTCTGAAAATCCGATTTGTGTTTTCAGTAGTGAAAGATTGCTTTCTCAGACTGCTTAGTGAAGTGTGGTAAATTTGCTAAGATGTAAGATTGATTGAGATTTCTGCATTTGAATTGAAAAACTAGTTAGGAACTCATTTTTGCGGAAGATTATTTGATCTAGCAGTGTAGAATGCCATTCAAAGCGATGTTTAAAATTTATTGTGCAAAGTTACGCTAAAAAACAGAAAAGTAAAATTGTTTTTTTGTAAATGACATGGTAACTGCTCACCTTCCTGCTTTCAAAAAGAATGATTTTTTGTGTCGGAGTAAGCATCCCACATCAACCGCCCTATTCATCTTTACGAAACATGGCGGCTGTTTTTCTCAATTTTTTTTGGTATAAGTTGGAATAAATTAATTGTTTCCGGCTGATGTGTGCATGCGTGGAAGTTTGTCTCGAACATCTCGACTGATTTAAACTGGTAGCTGACCAAAAGCTAATAGCAAACTGCCAAATGTATCGATACAAAACTCGTCTGACTTTTGTAGAAAGGATTATGTAAACTTACAAAATATCTGAGTTCCAAGAACCTAGCGCAAGCGGGTTAATTGCAGCGAAATACTGTATGTCAATTAGAAATTCTTAAATGGAAATGATTCATTTCCCAAATGACGAAATCTTTTTCCTGAATAGAAATTGTATTTCCCCAATGGTTATACCTTATTTCCAAATGGAAATGGCGTATAACACAATTACTAATTACTGATTGATATACTATTGCCTGACTTATACGCTTTTTTATTGCGCTTTCGTTTACCCCGAAAGTCTTGGATAATTCTTTATAGGCCTGTTCTCCTTGGGTATATTACTCCCATATTCTTGACACATTCAATCCCTTCGCTCCGCGATGTTGATTTTACAAGTCCAGCCTGTAGAAATTGGTGTCTCGTACCTTGAAACTGAGATTCGCATACAGCTTGTTTGCCGCAACGCGAGTGGGATTTGAGGTGAGTTCAATTTTTCTCGCGCCATTTTCTCGTGCCGTTTCAATGGCTCGCTGCATCAGCTTTGAGGCCACACCCTTGCCGCGTGCCTGTGCATCAACCACCACATCTTCGATGATTGCCTTTTTCCCTGTGGGGATGCGATACATTGCTATCGCGAGCGAACCCAAAATCTCCTCCTCCTCGATTGCGACTAGCAGGTGTATGTTGTCGGATTTTATGATGTCTTCCAAATCGTTCAAAGATGGGAAATCATCCCTCCCCACCAGTTGTGGAATCAGTCTGTTGAATGATTCTACTGTTTTCTCATTTATTGCGGTAATTCGTTCGATACGCATGTTTGTAAAGTGTAATGTATAATGTATTGATTCTGTCCAATATCTGTATTTGAACAAAGGTAAACAAAAAAGCAGTCATCTTCTTACGAAACCCACCTCTTTTGTCTTGTAATCCTATTTGTCAAGTTTCACAAGCTTGTTGATATACTATTGTCTGACTTATACGCCTTTTTATGGTGCTTTCGCTTACCCTGAAATTTTTAGATAATTCTTTTTAGGTCTGTTCGCCTTGGGAGTATAACTCCTATATTCTTAACACATTCAACCCTTCGCCACCTACGTAACTATTACCACGGTAATCGCAAAAATAGCTTTGATGACCGTATCGTTTTCCATTTTTCATGAATATGGGAGAACTACAATAAAAGCACTTTTTTTGTTCAAAAGCTTTGATTTGATGCAAAGATATGATATATAATTGATTGCAGCGTTTTTAATAACCGTTTTGACCTATAAGCCAAAATTTATGGTTTTATATTTGCAAGTTACAGCCACTATTTAGAATTACAGCAAAAAAATGGAAATAGCAATTTCATTCGTATTGAAAAAGGAATGTCAGTTGATGTGGTTTCCAACACGATGAGTAATCCTGTCAAACCTAATGGTGGACAGTTGATTGTAGATGCTTTTGTGCTCTTATATGGAATAGACATTAAAAAAGTAGATGCGTTTCAATGGTTTATTTAGATGTACAAAAATAGGATAAAAACCAGCGCCCAATATACGATTTGAATGCAAGCAGGAGTGAATTGCACCGTTTGAACTTTTGTGCTATATTCGAACTATGGTTGTCGAATCAACAGTAGTGCGAAAATGCCCTGCCTGCTTCAAACGACAAAACCATTGCCATATATTCGAAAAAAAAAATAGTACGACAGCTTTTGGCGCACCTACACACTATTTTTGGCATATTATTTTTTAAGAAACTATTTTTGTGAATTATTGTTGTAGGGTGTGTTTATTTGCTTATATTTGCACTGTGTAACTTTAAGATCTTTAAAGATTGCTTTTTACAAAATGAATGTAAATGGATAGTGAATATTTACATGCTTCAAATTATTTGAAAAAGCTAATAATATGAATGGAACTGTCAAATTTCTACCATGGGTGGGCGCAAACTATACTAATGGAATAAATGGAAAACGAATTATGGCGCTCGGCGAAAGCCATTATTGCAATCATCCAAGTGAGGCAGTGCCAGAAATAACCAATTCAGTGATTCTTGATCTGCTCAATCCAAGCAGTGACCATGAAGGTTACAAAAATACTTATACAAAGTTTGAGCGAGCCCTCGCCTTGAAGACTCTAAGCCAAGCTGAAAAAGCAGAGCTATGGAACAGCATTGCTTTTTACAATTATGTGCAAGTTCCGATGACGGGAGCGAGAGTATCGCCCACTAAAGACGACTTTGTCAATTCTACCGAAGCTCTGTTCAAAGTGCTAAATCAACATCTACCCAATATACTAATTGTGTGGGGGCAACGCCTCTACAAAAACCTACCTGAGAGTGGGCACCAAGGCCAAGACCTCATCTTACCCGATGGCAAAATCAGCGAAACCTGGATATACCCCCTCTCCAACGGTCACAATGTATATATCCTACCCATCAATCACCCATCCTCCGGCTTCTCGTGGGAGTATTGGGGAGAAGGAATAAAAGAGATGTTGAATAAATTATCAACTGTTAGTATTGGATTATCAGAATAATATTGTAGTCACAAATGACAACTAAATAAATATATATCTTAATTAAAAAATAGAAATTATGAAAAAAAGAAATGCAGCCGATATGGCATACCTTTTAGCTAAGGCAGGTGATGTGATAAAAGGTAAAGGTAATGGAGACATGAATACTGGTCTGAGAGTTCTTATAGCTGGTGGTATACTTGCTGGTGGAGTTATTGCATTAGGGGGGAAAAAAATAATAGATACCTTTAAAACAAAAAAGTGATTATCAAAATTGAGGGAAGTATTGCATTATAGGAAACAATAAATGACCATTATGGTTTGGTATTAATGCTATAATACTAAACCATTGAAGTCATTTTACGCAATATAAATAAAAAATATGAATACAATTAGTTTTCATAATGAATTAGTAATTGCATTTGTGCTCTGCTCTTTGCTTGTTTTTCCCAATGGAGCAAATAAATGAAAGCATTGGACGATGCTATAGAAGAAAGGAACTAATTATTACTATAGAAGAATATTTAAGAATTGATTAAAATTGTGCCGTCCTGAAATTTATTTACAGTTTTTTGTTTATAATCCTACAATTGTT
>CAZMQV010000038.1:0-31374 GCA_964568675.1 uncultured Paludibacter sp. | reverse complement strand
AGCATTGACCAAAGGGGTGTTGCGGGTCGTCTTTTTTTCGTGATATTTGTGACGGCTGGACTTTCGTTTTGCGTCGTGCCCGCTTATCGGCGTTCTGAATTTCGATCGACACGCAAGGGGAAAAAAGATACTCGATCCCGTGTGCGTTCGCCGCCGAAAGATAGGGAGCCAAGATCTCCTTCACCTGCGGACCGAAATACACGGTCCGCGAAAGCCCACGCCACGCATTTTTATGGTGGTGTTTTTTGTAAACCCAAATATCGTCCGTGTCATCGATCTCCGAAACGCATAACTCACACACCTCCGACGGACGCATACCGGTAAGAAGTTGGACACGAACCATATCGGCAACGACGCGGGAAAGCTCCGTGATCGTAGCCTCTACGACCGAACGTTCTACCGGCTTCGTGGGTTCCGTTTCCCTCGCTTCCGTTTCGCCACCGTAAATAGGCTTAACCGATTGGATCGCGATAAGCACTTTTGGATCGACGATCTCCGAGGAAACGCCCCACGTAAAAATAGTTCTGATTCGAGAGGCTATCTTGTTGGCGTATTGTCGGGACGAGCCGGACTGGATCACGCACCGCCTAACCCGCTTAAAATTCGTAGGTCCGAATTTAGAAATGGAAAGCGCCCCATATTCTTGAATGAGATATTTTATCGCCGTTCGATAGTTGCTCATGTGCCCACTTTTTTGGTCGAATCTTTCCGCCGCATAAGACAAAAACGAATCGCAAAGAGTACGAATCGAGAAGTCGCTCCATCGCTTTTCCTCAGATTGGATCGAATCGACGATCAATCCATTGTAAAGTTGGAGTGCTTTTTCGCGGTCACTTCCAAGGTGGTGTTGGCGACCATCAAGATTAACGTACCAGTATCCCTTCTTGCTGATTTTCATAGGTGGCTTTTTGATGGAACTTCTTTTTTTTGTTTTAATCCCCATAATCGTAACCCCCTTTTTGAAAACTAATGGAAACTAATGGAAACAAAATAACCTATATCTTTTATTTTATCCATATTTCCTATATATTTCAACATGGAAAAGATACGCAATTTAGGTTCCCAAGCTGGACGTCGCGGGTTCGAATCCCGTCTGCCGCTCTTTTGGAATGGAATTTTTCCATTCATTCCGGATTTTGTGAATTTTGGTTATGTTGATTTGTTTTTTTCGGTCGTTAAAAAAAGCTGCTTTTTTGCATGATTTTTTCCTCATGAAATAAAAATCATGGAAAATCATGGAAAAGAAAATCGTCTTTGGTAAATGTTGACGCTTGCCTATTATTATGTGAGACGGTCAATGTGTTGTCGGTTTTCGTGCGTGGAGGTGTGAAAATGAGCGAAAGGGGAAAGGCTAAGGGAATTGGTTGTTTTTTCGTTTCGTTGTTTCTGTTGGCTTCACTTATCCTTTTGAGTGTAGGTTCCATGGGTTGGGCTGCGGCTTGTTTTTGTTTTTCCATTCTTTCGTGGGCGGTCGTTCGGATCACGCACGACGTATAAGCGGGGAGCCGGGTGCCGTAAGGTCCGGATATACGGGGAGCCGTTACAAACAACGCCCCGCTTTTTTTAGCTTGCAATTATTTGGAAAAGCCTATAATAAGGGAATGAAAAAAATGATCGATTATCTAACCACGAAAGAAGTGGCTGCTATTTGGGGTTGCTGTGACGAGGCTGTGAGGGCTTTGATTCGACGGCGTCGTATTCCATTTGAAAAAATAGGTGGAAGGTATCTTATTTCCGGTGAGTACGCCAGAAATAATATCGTTCGTGAAAGTTCTGTCGGAAGACCACGGAAAGGTTTTTTGGCGATGAGTGAAAAATAAAAAACTTTTCCTATTGACAATTATTTGGAAAACCCAATAATTAAGGACGTTGTTTGTAACGGCGTCCCTTACTCACGGACGCCACAACCGCGTCCGTTTTTTCGTACACCTATGGACTAACTATAGTCGTTTGGCTATCAAATAGTCCATAGGTGTACGGAGGTGTCTTGCTGTACGCTTGTCGTGCCTAGGCAGTACACCCCTCAAAAAATCTGGACGCACAATCTATGGAGCGTCCCAATGATAACAGTCGTCGCCGAGCGTAATACTTTCGAGAATCGCCGGGCTATCCTGTTGAGAGTTCCAGAGGGAACCCAGAGAATCGAACACGGAGCATTCTGCGGTCATTCGTGTGTCGAGTATATCGAGATTCCCGACGGCGTGACCACTATCGAGAAAATGGCATTCGGTCACTGCCGCAATCTAAAATCCATCAA
This sequence comes from uncultured Paludibacter sp., assembly GCA_964568675.1. Classification (GTDB taxonomy): domain Bacteria; phylum Bacteroidota; class Bacteroidia; order Bacteroidales; family Paludibacteraceae; genus UPXZ01. The sequence goes on along the minus strand of CAZMQV010000038.1, from coordinate 29,117 downwards.
CATACCGGGAAGCGTAGTTTCCATATGCCAAAAGGCTTTTGTGAATTGTGAGAATTTATCTGAAGTCATCATCAAAGACGGTGTAGTATCTATTGGAGAAATAGCGTTCGCCGGCTGTGGAAATCTCCACTCGTTGATGATTCCGGGAAGCGTGACCAGCATCGGAGAACACGCTTACGGCGACCGAGCCAATCAAACGATCTATGCCCCTGAAGGTTCCTACGCCGAAAAGTGGGCAAAAGAAAATCACGTGAACTTCATACCCGAAAAATAAGGAGCGTACCAATGGAAAAATTGAACTGGCACTTTCCAAATGACCTCGACACAGTACCACTAAAAAAACATGGCGTCTATTATTTATACTGCGATACCGGCGTCCTCCAGTTTCTGGAACGTTTCGGCGTTGACAAAGACGACCCAATCGTAGTCGACGCAATGGATCGTTACGAATGTGAATTTGATTGCTGCGAGATAGTGGAAAATGATATTAGTTTGGACTTCATAAACCCAATCTTCTCACAAAGTGCGTGGAATCTTTCCAGAGCGTTGAATGAGATTTTATATTTTACGTCGAAAAAATTCATGGATGAAAAACTTCACAAGTTCATCTGCGACCTTTGCGATTTTACCGGGTCAACTCCACAGCGATATTTTGCGTCGGCGTGGAACTTCGTTGAACGCCACAACCCAGAACTATTCAAGTTGAAAACGACACAACCGACGGAGTAGCCGGTTAGCCAGTCGTGCTACCTACCCCGGCACGGCTGGCGTTGCGGTGGTAGTTCAACGGTAGAACTCTGGATTCATCATCCATCGGTCGCGGGTTCGACTCCCGCCCACCGCACTTCAATAGGAACCTCTTATACATGGTGGTCGCATACTCATCGTGGCGACGCACCGAGGAATGGAAGGCGGATTCATCACGTAACAACGGACGGACTGGACAATTCGTCTGTCGCCTCCATTCCGACTTTTTGAACGATTCGGATTTTCCTAATAGTTTATTTTTGATGGAGAAATACCATGTGGCTTGATGACGATGAAATCAATGAACAGATTGAAGTCATGGAACAGGACTTGAACGAATTCCAAGAATCACTCGACGAAGCCCAAGAAGAGGTAGAGGATATCGAGAGTGAAATCCGGTATAAAAGCGTTTGTCTTTTGGAATCCAAAAACAAAGTGCATTCCTTGACATACGCTGTACAGGAACTCTCTCGACGACTTGATGACGCGAAGCATCCGACACGTGGACTACCCACGCCACTACTTGAACTGATAGAAAAGGAGTAACCATGGATTACATCAACGTTAAGCGTTTACACGAAAACGCGATTTTACCACGCAAAGCACACGCGACCGACGCTTGTTTTGATCTGTTCGCGGTGGACGTGGGATACGGAAGGTTAGTTGGAAGTTGGGTTTTCAATATTGGAATCGCTATCGAGATTCCGGATGGATACTATGGGCAGATTTTGACACGATCAAAAACTGCAACGGAAGGACTTCATGTGATAGGAGGCGTGATCGACGCGGGCTATCGTGGAGAAATTAAAGTGATTGTATTGACGAGCCTAAACGAAGAACAATTCTATGATGGCTTGAAGAATTACATAAAAAATAATGCCATTGCCCAGCTCGCAATTCTTCCAGTTCCGCAATTCGATTTTGTGGAAGTGGACGAATTATCGCCGTCAGATCGTGGAGTGAACGGGTTCGGCAGTACGGATCAAAGTCGTTCGGCGAGGTGGTGCGATTCATCACCACGTGCGGAATCGGTAGCACGGCTGGAACGAATGAAGAAACGAAACGAACAAAAAGGATTGACTGATGAGCAAACAAAAAGGATCGATGGTACCGACAATCGTGATCTCGAATAACCAACGGGATAGGATCGAACGCCTCGCACGGTTGGGAATGGGTTGCGTTGAGATAGCGTGCGAGGTTGGGATCGTCAATGAAAGTCATGTTCGAAACGTCTGTAGAGAAATGGGCGTTCCGCTCCGAATACAACGCGGGGTATTGAACGAGGAACCAAACCCAGACCCAGATACGTTGGTTCATATCGCCGGTCGCGAACCGTACCACATCGGGTTTGATCTGGAACCCGACGCCGCAAGACGACTTCAATATATCAGAGGATTACACCACGGGAAATACGCTAACTTAATAAAGGAGTAGTAAAATGCTAGTGCTAATGCGAGGGGAACAAGAAACTATCGATATCGGAAATGGTATCTCCGTGACGGTTCTACGAATCCATCGGGATCACGTCCGCATCGGGATTGAAGCACCGATGGATTGCCCGGTGAATCGACGTGAAATAACCGAACGTATCCAAGAAGAAAGAGAACGCCAATGCGAAAATCTGAACTGATAAAGACGCTTCTTAAAGACGCGAAGGCGTGCATCCGTTTGCGTGGAATCATACACGCACTCGACGAAAAGGGGAATATTTCGATACCGCCTGAGTATCTGGTTTCGGACGGCGGTTGGCTTTTGTGTTTCTTCAATCACGTGTTTCGTGACGGTCGAACCATTTTGAGCGACGTGATTTTCTTCACGGAACACGCCGAAGAATGGGAGAAGTATCGAGGGCGTTTTTACATCGGAACCAATGGGAATTTGTACGCATTCCAGCATTTCTCAAAATCGAGCGATGGGGTCAAAATGGTCGCATCACTCATCGAGGAAACACTCAAAGCTATCGAACCATACTTGCCCAAAGACGAACCGTACTTACCGAAAGAATCTTGAACTTCGAAATTGCCGGTGGTGAAATGTACAAAAATTTGGACGACGATACTCATACGACCTACGAATTTAGCCTGATCTGCGACGCGGTGATGGACGCGAACCCGGATATTCGAGAGAGCCGGTTCGCCGATAAGACCGTTCGAACGCTGGTCTGTGAGGCGTTGGACTTCATTTGGGGAATCGCACGCAAGCGGGTAAACGTAAACGCCCGCTATGAATATGATGTTGCCCTTCGGATCACACGCGAGCGGCTGGATCGTCGCACGATACCGGGAATGAGCGACTACATCACCGAGGCGGAAAACTGGTTCCGATGGGAGGACGACGAACTCATTCTGGTGAACTGGCTTTTTCGGAATCCACTGGATCAGGCGGAATCGGAGCAACGCCGCCGCGTCGTCGAGAAAGAACGGAAAGTCAAGCCGGAGAGCGTCAAGCGTATGGATCGCCGAAGGCGTCAAGCCATGGAAGATAATGCGGACAACGTGGGCGGACAGGGCGGACAAGCTGTCCGGACTTGTCCGGACTTTTCAGAATACGCCGAAGCGGACAAGGCGGACAATTGTCCGGACAACCATACATATAATAATAACAACAATAACAACAACATTCAAAAACATGTTTCTTGTTCGGAATCTTCCGAATCAACGCCACGACCGCCAATCACGGGTAGCGAAGCTCTCGACGAAACGCGACGGTTCCTTCGAGAGATTCCGTTACGTGAATCGCCGACGGCGGCGTGTTCAGCGTCGGCGTTTCGTGAGGTCGTTACTTTCTATTTTGAGAACGATACCCATGGAAACGCTGTCGGACTGATGAATCTTCCGAGTGGCGTCCAGAAATATCTCGAAAGACTTTACATCGATCTTTCGCCCTATCCGCCGGACGTGATACGAATGGCAATCCAGAATGAACTTTGCCGTCCGATGAATCCAGAAAATCCGAACGACGGAATGATCTTGCAAACGATGAAACGGATCATAGCCGATTCGGCGAGGATAGCGTCCACTGCAAAACGCTCTGAGAAAGAGCGGAAACGTAACGACAAAATCCAATCGGAACGCGAACGCGAACGAATCGCCGAGGCGGAACGTGAACGCGACGCGGCGGATTTTGAAGCGTTATGCGAACTGCTCGCCGAGGGTTCGGACACGGATATTGAAAGTGTGGTAGAGGAACGATACCCGATGAATATCGGGATCTCAAACGGAGAACGTCAAATGATCGTGGCGTCACGAACACGATACCGAAAGAAAATCAAAAAACGGATTCAAGAAATCCAGAAAGAGTTGGTGAAAGCATGAACCGAATCGAACGTTATCGTAAGACAAGAGCGTATCTCAAACTGGCTTTTCGCACACTACGCGAAGGGTGTAAAGGGTGTAGTCGGAACTGCATCTTGTGTGGTGATACCGACTTAGAATCTAAGATAATACGCATCTATTCCAAAATCGGGTCGAAGGTATGCGACCTCGCGGAGCAAGAAGCGGAGGACAAAAATGGTTGATGGAAGGATGATCGCTGCGGTGGAATCGATTCGATACGTCGAAGCACTCCAACGTTTAGCGGAAACAAAAAAGAAAGCGAGGACGAAAATGGAAAACGAACAAATGATCGCGGCTATTGAATCTTTCAAGTATTCCGTAGAGGAAGCGAAAAAACATCTCCAAGCGATATGTTGTCAGGAATGCAATGAAGCGGATCGCAAGAATGAGAAGTGGTGCTACGCTTGCGACTTAGGACAAGCGGGTGTAGACCTCTCAGGAATGGATCATAGTGCCGACTGCTTTTTAGAAGGGAAGAAGGACGAATGGGAAAACGAACTGCAACCGAACGATTGTACACCTACAGAAAAATGAAGAAACGTCTGGATAGGTACCAGTCTGTTTTACTGAGAGATTGCAAAAACTGTGAAAAACATCGTAAAAAAACATCTGAACCGACGGAAGAAGATTGTAAATATTGTTCGATTATCTCCATGGTAAATCAACTTTTATCCATAAAATTCACAATCCAAAGTCAAATAGAAAGTATGGAAAAAACCATCAACGAGAACTTCCATATCCAAAACGAATTGGACGAATAGTAGGATCAGAAACGCAAAAAAGACCGAAAAAAAGGGGCAAGTTTGCACGCGGTAACCAGGGGTATCGCGTTCAAATGTTGCCTCTTTTTTGGCAAGATAGGTAGTCTGTAAGCTCACAAACGGTTGTTAGCTTACAAACGGTTCCGATTCCGTCACGTCCGATTCTTCCAAAAGAATCGATTCTTTTTCCGGAGGTCGAACGATTTTCAGTTCCACGCCGGAGTCTGTTTTCTGGATCGCGACGTCCTGCGGGCTTTCATCTTCTATCGTGACCGAAATGTACACCTTACTCATACGCATCCCTCCTCATCTTTTTTCTTTTTTTCTTCCTCCGAATCTTCTTCCTCATCCAATTCGTCCAAAGCGTCCACCGGTTCCACGGGAGCCGGTTCGTCCGACGTAATCACGTCCTCAATCGCCACGCTCAGTAAATCGTTCTGTGCTTGTAAATCCGTAGCAATCGACGCCTGAATCGCTTTCACAATATCCGGTCGGTTCGCTTCCAAATCTTCTACGGTCAACGCTTCCCAATCCATTTTCTTTGTTCCTTTCTCTGTGGTATCCGAATCAGTATCTAAAGAATCCAAATCTTCCGACTCAAACATTCCGTCCGTCGTCGCCGGCCGGTCGACGATATCGACGCTATACACGGCGGTAATCTCTGTGATCGTCGCCGTGCCGTCTGCCGACCTTTCCAAAATCCCCTCATGGTGTGGAGATAATCCGAGTTTGTCCGGAGCGTGTTCCACCTGATAGAGAATCTGTTCGGCGTATAAATGCTTAGGATTATAGGCGAGGTCAGCATATAATCCATCAGGTTCGGCGTGTACGTTTTCGATGAATCCGAAAAGCGTCGTCACGCTGTGTTTGGGGTTTTCCTCTCCCACGTGATCGAAATATACTCTCGCTCCCTCATACTTTGGAATGGCTTTCGTAAGTACGTCGATAGGATACGTGCGTCCATTCATCGATTCTGTGCCGATGATCTTGACGTTCGATATCTTGCACGCTTCCCTGTCAAGCCGCTTTCCGGAAAGGAGCATCGATTCGACCAATTTTGAAGTTCGCTTCACGCTCCCATTCACGCTCTCTTTCTTCTCTTTCCATTTTCTGGAAGTTCGCAATGCTTTCATCTTCACGCTCCCGTTCCTTCCTTTCCTTTTCACTGTGTATTATAAGGTATCTTTCATAATCATCTGGACGAAGATTCACACCGAGCGGTTCGAATGTCTGTTGGATTTCATTCACAGAACCATTCCGAAGGTAATCGCGAGCCACACACGCAAGGCATGGAAGCTCCACCGAAACATGGCACCTTTCACAATATCCGACCTCGTCCGTGCGTTCCTTCGTTTCAACGTCACCCAGTACCGGATGACGAAACGATGGGTGTTTCCCACGGGCAATACTCTGGATCGTCCCGCGTGCTATTTTCGTTTCGTTGGCGATTCGACGAAACGGAACGCCGGCGGCAATCAGTTCTTGCACTTTCCGTATCTTGTAACGGTTCAGCATTTAGCCTCCCTTCATCAATCTACCCTTTATCCAAACGCATTCCGTGCGTTTCTGTCCGTTGTCGTTCTTTTGGTTGATGATCGTTTTCGCTGTAAATGTTCGTTTTTCTAAACCGTTTAATACATCGTTATATATGGTGTTATCGTATCCACTCAACACACAATAACCCTCGCATATTTCCATTCGTCGCGTGAATATAACGTACAGTTGAGATATTCGTATAGCTTTTCACTTTGTATGGGATCACGCAAAACGCGGTAAAGCGTATGGATATTCCCATTGATATCATTCAAAACTTCCACCGGAGAGGGTTTCTTGTTAAGCGTAACCGTAGCCGCACCGCCAAAAACGTCCACGAAACACCGAAGGGGCAATTCGTCGAAAATCGTTTGAAGTCGTGGCATCATATGGCACTTGCTACCGATATACTTCATGAGGTTCGTCACTGGCATTATAGGTCTCCCTTCACTGGACAAGGCATCATTCCAAACTCGACGGCGTGGATCGCGTTGGTCACGGCGTAGCGTGTGGGCGTGTCGTTTCCGCAACAACCGCCGCCGGACATGGATAGCTGCATATATAGCGGCTGGCACCATACGGCGTCGCCATGGTCTTTCTCACTCATCACGCACAAATCACAACAGGCGGATCGTTTGAGTTTCTGCGGTTCCGGTTGTGCGTCTGATGGTTTTTCTTGTTTCGGCTGCTTCGCCGAACAGATACGCCGATTCGTTCCGAGCCGCTCTCCACACTTAACACAAACGCCGCTACCATCTGGTTCACAAAGTAAATCCATATTATCCCTCCACCATCTTCGCGGTCGGCTGTCCGACAACGAAAGAATTTTTGAATCCGTGTACCAATTGATCGCGTCGAAAATTACGCGGGAAACTCATTTTCGTACACGTCTTATCCGGCAAACCACCCGAACATGACTGCGTATATGGTACGTCGTGCGTATCGTCGTAATATCCAAATTTATAGTATGTATCCAAATAGTAGATAGTACTCGACGAAACGTCCGTGCCCGGCAATAGCGTTCCATTCTGGTAATAGAAATATCCACCGTTGGAGATATCTCCCGGAGCGGATAGGTTCTTTGTCGCATAGGGATCACTCTGTAATCCGAATGAAAAGCTCGCACCTATTTCTGAAGTGGTCGTCATTGGAGCCATACGTTCGATATTCCGGCGAACACATGTACAATTCGTGGACGAATTGGGAGAGTTCGGGTATGGATCAGAAGTTCGATTCGTACCGAGTACCACTGGATCAGCTGATACCAAAAGTAAAAACGTCCCAGAATTGCCCGTGATCTTCGCCTGAAACGTAATCGGAATATCCATATCTTCGATATCCGTACCACCGTAATCGTTCGGAAAGTAGACCATTCGTATTCCGTTCGCGTCGGTACCCGTCGCCTTTACCTGAACCGTTTCGACGTAAGTAATGGTTTCGCTCTCCCATTGGTTCGCTATCCCCATCGTTCCCGCCGCTTTGCGGTGGAGCGTCCAACGCCGATTCAATTGCGTCGCTGCAAAGCCGCTAAACCCCGCGACGTCAATCGAAAATGATTCACGGCAAAAATGGTCGTAGGATATTTCCGGACAATAACTCCGCGAAGCACAACGGGTCGTCGTTCCTATTTTGTATTGCGGGATGATCTGGATCATATCGATAGGCATAACCACGCCGTTCGTATTCTTTATACCCGGTCGATAGTTGGCATGATGGATCGGCGTTACCAAAATCGGGCCGACATCCACATAATTCTGATAGTACGGAATATGAATCATGTAGTTGCCCCAAGGCGTCCAGCGTACATATCCCGTGGCAGTATTCGGATTACCGAACTCCGATATTCGTTTTGTGTACTCACTATCAACGTTCGTAACATACCCAATAGTTCCGAGTAACGTATTTCCAAAGTAGACGGATTGCGTCGTGTCCCCAGCAACGTGACGCAACGTGAATGATTGCCAACCATAAACGATATCAAAAGCCTGATTATGGTAGGTACGTCCTTTATATTTTGGAAAAACATCGTAATAGCCGTAATCGGATAATGGCGTCGGCGTGGCTGTGATTACGCCTCCCGACGAAAGCGTAGTATCCCCACTATCGAATGAACCAGCAACCGTTTGGAAATATGACGGCGGATACTCGATACCACACGACGAACAACAACCCGGCTTAAAACGATTCCAATAATACATGTTATTGTCCTAACTGCTGCTACCAGTTTCACCGCTTGAGGCGTCGCCTCCACTATCCGAACTACTTCCCGAATCTCCACCTGAACTCTCCAGCTCGTCGACCGTAATCGCCGAACATTTCACCCCGACCACATTCCACCGTGCGTGATCGGCATATACACGCAATTGGAGTTCGACGACCGAGCCAACGGGTATGGTTCCGTTTCCCATTAGGATACTCTGAACATTCGATACCGTCGTTGCGGTGGAAGCTAAACCGATTTTCACAATCCCGATGGATACGACGCCACGACCGGTATTAGTAATTTCCGTGGTGACCGTTCCGTATTCAGTCGGACGAATGGGAAAAAGCAAGCGACCTCCATCCGAAACGAACATCATACCGTTTGGAATATCCACCTTGTGGAATGTTCGCGTACCATTGCCTCCGAACATTCCATCCAGCGAGTTCGGATAGAGTACCGTTTGCACGGGAACCTCCATCGTTTCGTTTAACGGTATGGAGTTTCCATACTCGAATGTAACGGCACTCGATACCATCACGATATCCCAACCGCCTTTTCCCCCAAGTAGCTGCGGTTTGAATCCGTCGGGTCCACGGCGTATCGCCGAACCGATCTCTCTCGCTTGTCGTGCGGTTAGTCCGTACATGGTGTATCCTTACAGTGGTGCGATGGTGGAAAAGTCCACTTCCTTACACGTTTTGAATTGAATCCAATACGCCGTTAGTGGCGTTACGTTTTCCAATAATGCTCCCTGTTCGTCGAGGAAAATTTCACTTAACGACTTTTGACCGTCTTTGTCTTTGGGATATTCGAGGTTCTGCATCGGACCGTCATAGTATCGAGTACCCTTGTTCAGCACTCTATCCTGATATCCATTGGGGCGTATCTCCAGTTGGGCAATTCCTATCGCCGACCAACTCACATCCAAATAGTTCACGTTGGCACCTGTTGCGGGATTTTGCCAAACGGCTTCCGTGACTGAGTAGTCCGTAATCTTCACGTGTTTCGCGGCGAACCCACGGAATGCGGATGAGTTAATACATCCGAGATATCCACGTAATGAGACCGCATTATCCATCGTTCCCTGAATCGGTCGCTTCCACGATATCGCTATCTTCGGTACCTGAATCGGCGGACACGGATTGAACGGTTCGCCGGCGGTCGTCTGGAATGGTTTGCCGTCCAAGTCCACTCCACAATAAATCGCGTCGAATCCCGCACTGCGTTCCGATATCGGATAGGTACGTTCCCACGGTGATAATTCGTATTGGGCTTGTTTTGTGTCACTCTTTTTCACTGGTGAAAATGAGCATGTAACTTCCCATTGATAAATTGTATTTCCGTTCGGATCAATGATGGATTCGATACGTCGGCTGCTTTTCTGAGTGAGGCACGACCCCGGAATGCCTGCGATGAGTGCCCCATAGGGTGGTATTCCAGTTGCCGTTCGGATCATGTTTTCCGTATCCGCCAAACTGTTCGAACGGACGATATACTTCCGTTCCGCCGTCCCCGACGTCGCCTCCATATCGTAACGCCCGGATTGTTCGCGTCGCTTGAGTACCTGTAAAATCGCCATATCAAATTATCCTCATAATACGCTGTCTGGTATTGCGTCCACCGGCTGGTCAGTCGTACCACCGAGAAGTTTCTCTATCCGACCAAGTATCTCCGTCTGGCTGCGTAGCTGTGCCCGTTGTTCCTCGCGTGCCCGACGTTCTTCCTCCTTCAAGAGGTTTTCTTGCGACGCTCCTACGATAGCCGAATAGGCTTCTTGCGACCCGCTCATTGCGATTTTCGCACCGTCACGTGAAAACTTTTCCTCCTTCGGTAACGCGGCGTCTTCCATCTCCGTTAGTTTCTTTCGGATGGATTTTCTCATATCATCACTGATATCGTCACGCTTCAAAATTTCTTCAGCGTTCGCCGCCCAATCGGATAAATCCGCCTTCTTATCGCTAATCCCTAACGTACTACGAAGCGTCTTATCACGATACGAATCGTAGTCTTCCTGTGTGAATCCGGCGTGTCCTATCGCGTCTTTTGCCTTCTTCAGGTTTTTCGATATCTCCCGCATCGGGTGTAATCCGTTTGAGATATTTTGTATTTCCTTAAAATATTCCGATTCGGAGGATAGCAAACCTTCGAGAGATTTTCTCGCCTTTTCACCCACGCCCTGTGCGTGTTTCTGCAACGCTTCCGCCATTTTTTTCGGATCGTTCGCATTCTCTTTCCGAATCGATTCGACGGCGTCCAGTTCGTCTTTCACCGCTCCGATTACGCCTGAACTCTTTTGGATCGCGTCGCCACCCGCCGAAACAAGGTCACGAATCGAACCACTGAACCCACCCACCACACTACCAATATCGAAGTTGTACGCCGTACTCGCTGCATCTGAAATGCCGCTGGTAAGATTGTCCATCTTTTCCTTTTGGCTTTTGTCGTAGGCTTTTTGTGATTCCTCTAGGGAACCACTGGTCGTATCTGATAGGTCCAGCGAAGCCAATTCTTCCATCTGTTTCTTGACCGTTTCGAGGTTCGCCGTCGCTTGTGTCCATACGTCGTGACTACTTTTAGTAGCCTCTCTATATATTTTTTCTTTTTCTCCATCGTGTGTGAGAATTCCCTTACCGGATTCCACATAAGCGAGGTTCCTATATTTTTTGTTTTCTGCTAATGATTCCGAAATAGTTTTTTCCAGTTCCGTTCGTTTCGCTTCCAGCTCTTTCGCGTATCCGGCGTATCCTATGGTCTTTGCTTTTTCGTAATCTGTACCAAGCGTACCGCCCAACCGCTTTTGTTCATCCGCTCTGTCCTGAATAGAAAAGGTATTTATTCCGGTTTCTTTCATTACGTTGAGTCGGTCTTCCATGTCGCTAGCTTTGGAAAACGCACGATCAGATTCCCAAAAATCATCCCAAGCACCTTTTGCGGTAATCCCACTGATTATTGCGGTTTTCGGGATATCTTCTACCCATTGTTTCACATAACCAATATAATATGCGGCGGCTTCAGCTTCCTCGCTAGGACCGCCATCGATATCGCCTGCGTTATCTTTTTTGGCGTCGGTCGCACCCTCGCCAGCCTTTTTTGATAGTTCGCGTTCCCAGTTTTCAATTTGGGTATACACGTTGGTCGTTTTTGCGGATAAGCCTCCAAACTCAGACGTTACCGCACCAACGATCACTGCCAACGCCTCATTCTCTTTACCTGCTTCTTTTAAGGTTTTTATCTGGTCGAGTTGGGTTTTTGTAAATTCGACGCCAGCTTTTATCAGTTCCTCAGAAGGTGAACCGTTGTGCATCATATCCAGAATTTCTTCACTGGCACTTTTTAATCCTTCCAGCCCACCGCCGAATTTTGGAAGTGCCGCAAGGTCGGCGGCGGCTTTAGAAAACGATTCCACCATGGATACATCGACGCCGTTCGTGATACCGGGCATCACCGCCCCGCGTACTACGTCCGATTCCGTGTATCCGAGGTTCGAATAATCAGAAACATTCCTTCCGATTCCCTCAAGTTGTTTTGCGTCGAGAGGTGTTTTCCCAAGGTTTTGCATGGATAAAGCCACAGTATCCACCGCATCCGCATAGGAAAGAAACTCTTGCTTTCCCATCTCAACGAAAGCACTCACTTTTCCAAAGACGTAAGAAATAGAGAGATATCCGGCGGCTAATCCGGCGAGGCTGTTTGCGGCTTTCCCTGCCGCTTCGTCGAAACTTTTCATGAGGCGTTTTGAGTTTATGCCAAAACGTTCAATATCCGCTTCCGACTTTTTCACACCAGTCGCAATGCCTGTCGCATCCCACGCCGTTTGAAGCATGACCAAGCCAAAACCCATCGTTCGCCTCCCTATTCCAGTCCTTCACGCAAGCGGTCAAATTCATCGCCACGCCCTTCGCTCTCGATCACGTGGGCAAGTTCCCAAGCCCGTTCCGCCTCGCTCTTTGGTGGTGGTGGATTCCTTCCACACCAACGCCGAAGCATCCACGCCGGCATCAGGTCATCTAGTTCCAAATTGACGCCGCCGGCGAGATATTGCGTTTGCAAAATCCGCAACATTCCAAACGTGGTCACGTCATCCAAATACGGATTATACATTTCGTATAATCGGATCACCTGCATTTCTGCTGCGGTGGGTTCCCGACGGACGGAACCGCTCAGAAACTCAGACGGTAAGCGTCCGAGTTGCCGGGCGGTTCGCAAGATTCGGTTTATTCCGCCGCCGGGTTTTCTGAGTTTTTTTCAATCGCCTCCAACGCCTTTTCACTCAAAAGGTTCAGGTCGGCTATCCGCTTCCAAAGACGGTTACCCTCCGCGAAAAGAAGGTCGCATCCCTTCGCCTTGATCGCAAACGCTACTGGATCGGCGATAAGAGAATTACCATCCTGATCGCAAATCGACGCCGCGACAAGTCCCATCGTGTAAAGGTCGGTATCCCGCTTATCGCCGGCGTCGGCGGCAAGTGACACACGCTCATGATCGCTCATCCGAAGCTGCTTGATATAATACTTTTGTCCACCGATAGTGATCGGTTCAACCTTGACTGTTCCGCTTAACGCCGAAAGAATCGTATCCGCAATATCCATTTTAATATCCTTTCATTATCATGTAGAGCCACTCGCCGCCCACGGCATCGTAAGCGACCGCGTCGGCTGGAATGAAATTTGACCTTTGTACTCGCCGTTATGGCTTGCCGATATATTCGACGACGTGCAAAGCATCGGACCATAATCCTCGATCACCGTACCGGAAGGGCTTTTAACCACAACGTCGTACTTCTTTCCGGCAATGACCTTACGTACTCCGGCGATGGAAAAACTCACTTGTTGATTCTTTGAACCGCCTTCCACGTAGTCGATATCTTCCGTACCGTCGCTACCGATTCCTCCGTCTTTATCGTCGATAGCCGCGACGCTATCGTTCCCACTGTAATCCAGTAGGTTATACACTGTCACCGCGTTTGCTGCGTTTGTGAGTTCGACGGTCGTTCCGTTGAATACTTTGCCCGTGTCCGCTACTGCTGTCATTCTCTATCTCCTTGTTTTCGTTTGGAATTTCTCCATCTTTTTCTGTTTCGTAAAAAATTCCTTCCACTGGTAACGTCGCCGTGCGTTCACCTACCGCCGAAAGAATCCGATACGTGACCACCGTACACTCGACCGCGTTCCCTTCGTCATCCATGACCGGCGTCGGCGGTGGAGCGTATCCCACGATATCTCGATCTAAAAGCGTCGCTGTACCGCGAACCAATCGCGTGCGACCTCTTGAAAGTTTTTCCCTATAAAGTGTAGTAAAATCCATGGTTTTTCTATGCTTCCTCCGTTTGAACGATAAATGATATTTCCCAGCCACGCGACGCAAATTCTTCTTGTTCGCGGTTCGCAATTCGTGCTGTTTCCTCCGGTGAAAAAATCGCTAGACGTATGGGATTCTCACGTTGAATAATGTAATACCGTAGGTTTTTCGCTATCTGAAAAGCAAGGTTCCTCGACGCATTCCGTGCGGAAATGCCGTCCGTAGCGTCGTCGCCTGTACACCAGCAACGCACGACCAGTATATGGTTCGTACAGTTTTCAGATTCAAGTGGATCACTCTTTTCTATCCACCACGTGACCACGTTTCCAATCGATTCGTCCGCCGGTCGAAACCCCTGATATACAGGTATTCCGTTTCCTGCTGCCGTTTGTATCGCCGTTTGAACTTCCTGTGTTATCCAGTCTCCATCCATCACAACGTCCCCATTCTGCCATAGCGTTCGTAGATACGAGCCTCCATCTCTCGAAAGGTCGATTTCGTTTGCGGATCAATGATCTGTGCCGCCCTTGCGAACGGATAGCGTGCTTCCATGAATTTCGTGCCGTATTCGTGCCAGTACGATTCCGCCCACGGAAGCCGCTTGCGTAGCGTAATAGAGGTCGAACGGCTGGCTTTTACCAGCTTATCCGAAACGCCACGAATAGAGTGCATCTTGTGCCCTTTGTCCAAAAGCGTCCGAATCGTCGAAAGTCTTTCCTCTGAAGTGCTAGTTTTCTTTTTACCGCTTTTATCTTTCACTCCCATTTGGAAAAAGCGTAAACGATTATTGCGAGCGACCACTTTCACAACACCATTTTCTACTCTGAATGTTTGGATATTTACCAATCCAAAATCAGTTTTCCTATTCAGTCCGCGTATCTCATAATTAGCAAGACGCTTCTTTCGTTCGGCGTTTGATTCGGTACGCACGGAAAACCGCTCCGCCCTAGGAATACGACGAACAAAAAAAGTATCATGAATAGGGAATGTATTTCCTATGATGGTAAATGATGATGGATGGAATCGTTGTGTTGGAGCAAACTTCCCATCCAATGCTATTGGATCGTCTGGCTTACTTATTTTCGTTCCGATCTTCGTGGCAAGCCAACCGGTATCCACGGGAATATACCGTCGCAATATGCGGCGTTGATTTTGGAGAATTACACGCAATACGTTTCGGCGTACCTCATCCGTCGCGTGGGCGGCTAACCCGTCCATCTTTTTGAAAAGACGTTCATAGTTTACCTCTAAACTAATAATCCGTCCTGCGTCTCCACGATACCTCTGATATTCGTTACTACTCATGGATCGTTCTCGCTGTGATCTCTATTTCGTAAGAACCCAAAACCTGAACCGATTCCACTCGAAACGCCTTGCTACCACTACGAACTATCCACCCAATATGCGGTGTATTTTCGTCCCGTAACAAATACGGCGTTTGGCGATATACAAAACTCGAAAGCAACGCTTCCACTACGCCGTCCGAATCGGATACCGTCCCGGAACCTAGGTCGGAAAACGCCGACCATACGGTGAACACCGGAACACTTCGGATTCGGTGTTCTCCCGATTCGGTCGCTCCCATCGAAACGTCTCGAAAGAACTGGACACGTGTATCATACTTTCCCGGATGGTCGAATGGTCTCCCCATTATAACCCCTCCCACAATTGGTAATTGACACGATAGGCGTTCAGTAAATCGCGGGCGGCTATACTCTTTGGTTCGCTGGTAATCGTGCCCAAAACCTCCGACGACCGTATCTGGTGGCGTGCGGCGGTCAGGTCGAGGATAGCCCCTAGGATCGAATCGGGGAGCGGCTGGAATGCCAACGTCGCCGCCGTCGCATCGATCTCTCGACCACCAAAATCGTGACCCGCATAGTAACGAACGGACACCGCACACGCTCCGCACGTACCGGGGAAAAGTCCCGCCGTCGGTACGATTCTCGCTACTCCGCCGCCGGCGACCACACGGTACGCCGTCGTCGGTAGCGTTCGTTTTTCGCTCTCCGTAAAGAACGCAATTTCCTCCACACGGCATAAGCCGGTCGTCGAATCAATCGCTAGAGGTGGGCGGGCAACGGGAAGCGGGGAGTTCGGGAAGTGGTCAAACACCATCTCATAACTACCCCACGCCAAAGCCATTCCGGTAACACGTTCGGCGTCGCCGATTGCCGCCGCAAAATACGTCAGCAAAAGTTCGTCCTCCGACGTGTCGCCTTCCGGTAAGCGAAGGTGACCCCTGATCATCGGGAGGTAATCCGAAAAACCTTGACGGGTCGCCCCGTGTCGCTTGTACACCTCTAACATGATACACCTCTATTATTGAGGACCTTTCTTCTTTCGCGTGATTTTAATCGATTCTTCCGATTCGTCGTTTTCGACTTCCTCTGGAATCTTTTCGGAAACCTTACCCGTAAAATCGCCCTGCTTGATGATCTCCGCCTTTTGATGGGCATACGCCAAATCCAGCTGGTCGTCCTCAAAAATAATCGGGTCTCCAAAGTCGTAAAACTTCCCCAGAATCTGTCGACCTTCCGGAGCATTACAGTAAAAACGCTGTGCCATTTTTTCTCCTTTATCCAAATATATTAAACGCTTGTCGTAGTCAAACCGGTCATCACGACGACCCGCTCTTTATCGTGAACGCCGCCGTCATATGGCTGCGTCAGAAGTCCGAACGTCGCACCGTTCGACACGGTATCCTCCATGTTGAAACGCAACGGTCCGTAGAAAAACCGAAGCATTGCAAGCGGTGAAAGCAATACTACCGTCGAACAATTGGTTGACGTGCCGACGGTCGTATCGCTAGGAAGGGCATTGCACGGGCACACGCCGCTTCCCCAAACGCTTCCGTTCGGATCACGCAAGATAGGTTCGCTGCCACCGCTCACGAATGGAAGCGTCCCACACGTTGCCAAACAGTTCCCATTCATCAGGTAGTAGAACGGTTCGCCTTCGATATTCTTGTTCGAAAGAGTTTTCCACATTTTCAAGAGCGACGCATAACTCAACGCCGCACCGTTCGTACCGTTGGAAAGCTGCGTTACGTTGGAGTTATTCAGGATACCCGTTGGCTGCCCGCTGCTTCCACTACCATTTATTAAAGCCCAACTGATCTTTGCCTTGATTGCCTGTTCAGCGAGGTTCACGGTCAGGAACGCCGTTGCCTCCGACGGTGTAAGGTCTTTGTAAAGCATCGTCAAATAGTAGCCCCAAGACGCATAACGGTAGGTATATTCGTTGCTTCCCGTGGTGTTCGCCGCTGCGGTTACACCAGCTCCTTCGCCCGTCCAAAGTGTAACGTCGCTCATCGACGGAATGGTCGGAACGGTCGTCTTTCCTGTGCGTGCTTCATTCACGGTGGGGATACCGATTCGGTCGCCCCAATCGCTGTAAAAATGGGGTCCCACCATTCGAGTATAATCGTAATTCGTGAGGTTCAGTTGCCCGCCGCTTCCAGCCGTGGTTGACATCGCCCCAGTACCAGAGGTCGGATAATACGTCGCGTCTTCCGTCATCCGCTTCGAAAGCCGCTCATAGGAACCGATAGGGTCTACCGTAAACGACGGAATCAAAAACGTCTTATCCCCCATCTCCATGGGGACACGACGGTAGGAAAAACTGCCGTCGCTTTCCTGAACTCGCTGGATCGTCCCGAAACGTTCTGCCATATAATCGCGAACGTCCTTCTGGTATCCAGTCCACCGACCGCGTTTCGCACACTCGATAGCCTCCACCATCGACCACGTACGCAAGCCCTTCGACTTTGCCTCATCGGCGACTGCGTCCTGAATCTTCCGAGCCTGTGGCGTCGCTTTCTTGATCGTCTCCACCTGCTCACGAAACGCCGTCGCAGCATTACGGTTCGCATCAATCCGAGCGTCGCAATTGGCAATCCGTTCACGAAGCCGCTGGACTTGTCGCTTTTCGCTCTCAGTCATCAGGGCTGCCGGGTTGATCGCTTGACGTGTGCGGATCGTTCGCGTTGCTTCAACAAGCATTGTCGCCGCTGTTTTGCGTTCGTCCTGCCACTTCTCGACCTCCTCCATGAGGCGGTTCTTCTCTTTCGCCATAAGGTTTTTCCTTTCCTATTCTGCACATGAGGTTATGATTTCTTCTGCTTCTGCACACTCCACCAAACACGCCGCGTATTCCACGATAGGAATCGTTCCCGTGTCGCGTCGGATGATCTGTCCAAACGTCCAGACCTTCCGGAACCAGCCCCAAAGGTCGCGTCTCATCCGATTTCTCCGTTCTGGTTAAGGCTGTTGCCCATCGGTTTGACGGTTAGCGATTCACCTGTGTAAACGTCCACCGAGTGATCGGGAGCGTCAAATGGCGTTTCAAGTGGTGGTTCGCCGCCTACTGTCTCCGTGTTCACCGGAACCCGTAGGTCGTCGCCGCCGTCCTTTGGTGGACGGTTTTGCATTTCACGTGCTTCGTTCGGCGTGATCTGTCCGCTGGTAATGCCCACTGCCAAGGTTTTCATCATCGTCTCGAATCGACCACGTAAGAATGCTCCGCGGTTATGTTCGACGTAGTAATCCCGATTACCACGACGGTAAAACAGAATACGATTGAATTCGCTGTCGATCATCTTGAACCACGGTTCCAAACATCCTGTCAGTAGCTGGTGCCACACTTCCTCGCTGGCACTTCCTGCCGCCGCATTGAGTAGCCCGACCGGTATCCCGAATATGCCCGATATCCGCTTCTCGATATATCCGCGTGTATCCAATAACGCCGCGTCGTTAAAATTCGTCTGTAGTTTCTGGATTGAATCGCAACCTTCCAAGATTCGGCTATTCCGCTTGAATGGATCGGTTTTCGTAAGGTATTCCGCCGCTGCTGTTCGGTCACTCTCACTCTTAAAGACACCGCGTGGGTACATGAAAAACGTATCAAAACCGGGGTCTTCCATGTATCGTTTGGCAGTGTAGCGTGTGACCGCACGCGATAAACCGAGTGAATCGCTTGCCAGTTTCACGAATGACATCGGCAATCCGTCGCTATCCGTTCTCATACAGAAAAAAAGAGCGTCGCCATTATCCAACTTTTTCGTGCCCTTCCGCGTGTGAATTGTGTATCGACGGAAGATACCTAGGTCTTGATCGTCGAGGTCAACTTGCAATCGGACGGCGGCGGGTTCGATTCGGTACAGTTCCGCAAGGTCACCGCCAGCGGTGCGGACGACCTCCGAGAGTGCGAACCCATGTAAAATCGTATCCCTCACAACGTCCCATTTCCAACGGAATGCCGTTTGATATGGGTTGGGAAAATCGTGCAAAACGGCTTGCTCTGGTACTTCGGCTTTCTCCTTATCGTGCCCACGCCGATACACCGTCGCCGGTGCCGACGCGACCATATCGCACACGATACGCAAACACGCCGCGAACACCTCTTGCGTCATGGCGACCGCCGGCGTAACGACTTCTTCGTAGTCGTTAGGAAACATATCGAAAGCCGCCATACGTTCGTATAAATTCATTGCGAATACACCGTTACATGAATGGTTTTATCTTCTTGTTCCGCCGCCGATATCGCCATAATCATCGCCACAACGCCGTCGATATGACCGAATGGCGTGTCGCTGCGTTTGCGTGGTTTGCGACAATCCGACGCATCTGTATAAATGGTCGTGTTGGAAACCATCCAACGCATTACCGGACTGTGATCGTGCCACAATAACTCTTGTATCAACAGGTTTTCCGTGATCGAAAGTGGGAAGGTGTACGTTTGGGAGTTTTGTCGAAACGTTATCACCTCCCAACCTTCGTCCGCAAAATTCTTGACCGTTTCCAGTCCCTGAAACTGTGGGTCGACCGCAACGCCGCATACACGTAAATTGAAGGAATTTACCACGCCGAATATATCTTTACGCACTTGTGCATAGTCAACGCCATTCCCTGCCGTTACGTTTATCCACCCATCATCCGCCCACGCGGTGAATGGGGCGTTCGCCTTGTCCGCACGCTCCACAAGCCCATGTTCCGTCGTCCAGAACATCGGGAATATGATACGCCCTTCCACTCCGTCGCCACTGGTCGCACGGAAGCAAAATACCGCTGCGGTGAAGTCGCGGTTATGCCCCAAGTCCAAACCTATCCAAACGTCCAGCGGTTCCGTCACCCAATTCTCACGACGGCGAACCCAAGATTCAAGCGTATAATCCGTGGCGTTTTGCTCCCAAATTCCTTCCGGTAACCAGCCGTCCGGCGGTGTGACACGCTGGTTCAGGTGGTACGTTCGGAACTGATATTGGGTGGAATTGTTGATTTTCGCTTCCTGAAAACTCGTTCGAAAGTTCTCAGGTTTGATCGTGATTCCGTACATCGGATTGGACTTTTTCCATGTGTCCTCACTTGTCCAGTCGTCCTCCGCCGTCGCCTCATAAATCACGGGTAGGAAGGTCGCGTCTTCACAATCGCCGCTTATCACCTTCCGAGCGTAACCGTCGGTCGAAAGCAAAAGTTCCGTTTCCTCGCCCCACGTCGTCGTGTAAAGGTGGAGCGGTTCGCGTATCGTCATGGAACCGGTTTTCATCGCCCGAAGCAACTCCGGATCACTGATGACGTGGAGTTCGTCGATCAGTACAACCCACGGACGGTAACCGTGTTTCGACTTGCCGCGTGCGGAAAGTTTCTTGATCTGGACGCCGCCTGCGTCGGGATCGCCAAGTGTAACACGGTCGGCGGAACGTTGGAGGTCGGCAAACGCACGCAACACCGGATCACACTTGATCATGGCTACCGCCTTGCCAAATGCGATATCCGCTTGATCTTTCGACCGACCAGCCACGAAGTACACCTCTCCGCCAAACTCAAACTCCACGTAGGAAACGTAAAGAGCAATTGCCACGCCTAACTCTGTCTTGCCGTTCTTTCGTGGGATCAGTAGGTATAACGACCGGAACCGCCGCGTCCCGTCTGTGTTTCGCCATCCGAACAGGTTCGCTAAAATCGCTATCTGCCACCGTGCCAGTCGAATCGATTCTCCCGTATCCGTACTATGGATATGTTCACCTATCCAGAGTATCGAATGGATAGCCGCACGACTATCAAAATACTGTCCGTCCGCTGCCGTCGTCCACGGATCGAACCCCGGCAATTCGTGGGATATCTGGATAATACCGCGTTCCTCATTCGGCGTTACCTCGATTTTGCCCCACGTCTTGTTCAAGGAAAACCCTTAACCTTTCTGATACTTTCGTTTCTCTCGACGCTTCCAACGCTGCCACCAGCCGGTCGTCCGAGGACGCTCCGCTACGACGAATCCGCGTTATCCCTGCCTCCGCGAGGGCTGCTTGATTCGACTTGCGAACGCCCAAGTAAACGTTCACCACCGGCGATTGATAGGCGTTACCGCTCTCTCCAATCTCACTGAGTGTCCCTATTCCTCCGCTCAACAAATGATCGATACAAATCTTTTCCAACGCTAAACCCGATACCAGTGAAGCCAGTGGAACAGAATCCATCGGCGTCGCCGTCCCGCCTTCCTCCAACGCCGGAACCAACACGTCCCAAAGTCGTTGGGCTTCCTCCCGAAGTTCCCAGCCGGGAACCAAACGCCTCAATATCGCCTGCGTTTCCGCTGTGATTCCTTGCACAAAATCGCCGTTTTCGGGTGGTTTTTCGCTGGATTCGATATTTTTGGAAGTTCTCTTTTTTCTTCCGGGTTTCGGACCGCGTGGTAAACCTCCATGTGAAACGTGTTTTTTTACCATCGACCCCACCCCCCTAAAATAGCCCGCACGCAAAATTTGAGTTTAGTAGCGGTCTTTATAATCGCCAAAAATCGTCCCAACCCCCATACCCCCACGGTTCGGATTTATTTTTTTGAAAAATCCCAGTTTTTCCATGTTTTGGTTACGTTTTTGGTCGTTTTGGTTACGTTTCGTTCGTAGGATCGGCGAGTGAGAGGACGGCGTCGGCTTCGGCTTTCGTGAGTAGCGTTCCCGCGAAGGACGTAACCAACGCTTGCACTGCGGGGCTGTTGATATCAACGCCGGGTTCGCTTCCTCCGTAGGACGACAACATGGCATGAACCTGTGCAATCACAGGGTCGGCGTCGGCTGCGGTTGTGATCTTTCCGATGATCGATGACGCGACCGCGTACTCCAATTCAGCGAGGATCGTCCGATAGGATATCCACTTGTAAGTCGGCGTGGGTGTGGGCGTCACTCCGAGCGTTGCGGTTGGTTCGGAATCTTTCCAATACGCCACCTCATCGGCGGTTCCTTCGTTGACGACGTAGAAGTGGATAGTCCGATTGATCGCTGTCGATTTGTACACCTCACGAACGACCACCTTATACCAAAGCGTCCCGTATCCGTCGTTCACGACGAACACTGGCGAGCCGATACTATCGCACCACGTTTGAGATTCGAGCCATTTTAATAGTTGTGTCTTATTCATTGGTTTCCTCCGGTAATTCGGACGCTTTGGATTCCAGTATCAGGATCGGTGGTGACGTCGTAATGGGTATGTTCGGTTCCGTCGGTTTCGTAAACGGTAAGTCGTTCGCTAGTCATTCCCGTGTTTGTTTGGAGTAGCGCGAGCGTTTTGAGCGACCCCACGTCGGCGTTTGGAAGTGCGGTTAGGTCTACGCTACCGACGGCGTCGGCGATTTCGGTCGTGGTGGGTCCGTTGTACGTGGGCGTGTCTGTGAGCGTCCGTTCAGTATTAGTCCACACTGCGGACGCAATGGAGTTGGCTGTCGGGGCACCACCGGTAATCAATCGGCTCGACCGTGTCCAAACGCCGTCCGCGATATCCGAAACCGTCGGAAAATCGGTGCCGCCCGTGGTTAGCGTCCTCGTTTCTGACGACCAGACCGAGGCGGAAATCTCTGAAATGCTAGGAATTTCACTCGTTTTCGCAAGACCGTTTTGAATCTCATTTACAGTCGGTACGCTTGGCAATTCGCTCGTTTTAGCCAAACCGGTTTGGATCGCGGTTACCGTAGGTATTTCCGAGGTTTTCGCAAGACCGTTTTGAATCTCAGAAACAGTCGGAACGCTAGGGATTTCGCTCGTTTTAGCTAACCCGTTTTGAATTTCGTTCACCGTCGGTGGCGACGTGTAACCACTCGTTGCTAAACGGCTACCTACGTTTGTGTCCACCCGTCCCGCGTCGGTATCCAAATAAACTGGATCAAACGTGATACCCGCCGTGCTCGATACCGCAGTAATACATAAATTGTACGCCTCCATCTGCGACGCCGTCAGCGGTACGATATATACGCCTGTCGTACCTATTTCGGTGATCGTTCCGCTTAATACAGTCGTCGTACCATCCGCCCAAAGCGTCGCCGTGATCGTGGACGCAATGCCACTCACACGCTCGCCGTCCGTGTTGTACGCCGACATGCGTACACTGTACGCTAATCCACGTAATGCCATTAAAATGCCTCCAATATCTGATTGTGTCGCCGGCGAGTGATACGTTTTTCCGTTCCGAACGAAAGCGTACTCGACGGCGTCGCGAGGTTAGCATATTCCCACGCCGCTGACGCGTCGGTGATTACACCCTTTCGTACACGGATATCACGTAAACCGAGACGCCCTGTACATAGGTTGTGACCCCCAAATACACAAAACGTGTTATATCGAACGAATGACGAACTTGAGGTTCCCACGATTTTTTGAGCATTCACCCGAAGCGTACAGTCCGGGCCTGTGCCTGAAACTGGAACCGTATAACCAAAATACCCCGCTTTTCCGGTAAGAGAAATTCCAGAGGTATCGAAACCGCTAGCCACTAAATTCAAGTCTGTTCGATCACTTCCCACCTGAATAATCGTACGGCCTGCAAAGGAGTTCTGATTAAAAAACGACGGTAACAATGCCTGTCCAGATAATCCCTCACCGATTGCGGAAACGGACACGATTCCTGAATAGGTCAACGTGACGTTAGGCGTCACAGATGCCGTTACGATGGTCGTCGTAAGCAATTTTCCATACGTCGCATGGTCATACTGCGACCAAACGCCGTCCGAACGGGCTGTGATATTTTTTCCATTCCCTGATATATCGGTCAGTACGCTCGTTGGGATCGCGTTCAGCGGATAGACGGCTAGATACCCCGCATACGTTACGGCCCGGTTCTGTTTATCTGTAGTCGCGTCACCGCCGTAATAGACGCGTAACGTCAGTCCGGCCACCGGCACATCACAAAGAATATCGAACACGCCCGACGCTTTTCCATCCGTGATACTCCATTCCAACCGGGAAAATGGTAGTGCGGACATTCCGGTCGAATTGGTAAAATAGACGTCGTAACCCGTGGCTACCGAAACCGCTCCGATATCGGCGTCCGCATCGATCTTGATCCGCACCAGCTGCCCGGACAGATCGGCGTCTGGTGCGGCAATCGTAATCTGCTTGTATCGCATGGATTTTTACTCCGGTCGTCGGTGGAATTTTGGAGGTTTTGCTTTTTCGATTCGAGGTCTCCACACGGCACGCAATCCACCGCGAGCTTCTGCGAGCGAGTGTCGTGCATGGCACCGATTGCAAAGCATCTGTAGGTTTTTAATGTCATCCGTTCCGCCTTCCGCACGTGGCGTGAGGTGGTGGAGGTGTCCGGATATTTTCGGTTCGCCGGTGGCGTCGATACACGCGACGGTTCGTCCGCAATCGGCACACGCGAACCCTTGCTTGCGAGCGATTGTCAGCCGTTGTTCACGCCAAACGTCTCCCGACGGGTTACGTCGTGACCCGCTAGGGCGTTTGGATCGATACTTTTTTTGTCGGTGTTCGTCGCAATAATACTCAGTAGTGAGTGCCCGACACCCCGGAAAATTGCAATAGTTTCGGATCGTCATAACGCGGTCACCAAAAACGGTACAAGGACGTGACGACCACCGACTGTCGTGATCGTGATCTCAACGCGGTATCGTTGCCCACGTGTGGCGAACGGTTCGACGACCGTATGTGGAATTGCCACACGAACGTTATATCCTTTTGTGTCGATCGCCCAATTCCGATAGGATGTGAGAACGCTATCCTCGACGGGTATCGATACTTCCGAGTGTCCGACGACGGGCGTACCGTCGTCGCGTCCCGTGGTCGAATAGACGGAATAGGAAACGCTCGCGATATCGGAACGAGTGAGACGTTCGCCGGCGTCACCAACGAGCCGAATGCAAAATATCGCTCCATGATGAGCGTGAACCGTTCCGTGTCGAATCGTGGCAAGTCCTAACATTTTTAGTACTCCGGCGTTTCCATCCGAGCGATGAATCCCGACGTTTCGCCCGCTTGCACGACTTGTGGTACGTCCTCGCATCCGGTTGATTCAAGACACGCATACCCCATTTGTGACGCGACCATCGGTCGCCAATCGACCGGCGGTTGCGATTCGACCGACGGGAGCATAATCGCCGGCGAACCACAACCACACGCACCAATGCAAAGTAGGATCAGTAAAATCAAAATCACAACCTCCAAAAACGTTTTTTCAGAAGGCGGTGGAATTTGCCGAATGGCGTTGATGATCTTTTGAAACATGGTTTAATCCTTTCGTATGATTCGATGAACCTCCGAGGTATATACCTCTGAGGTATATTTTTTCGTTACGGGTAAATCGTTCCGAGGTCGGGTAGATTCTGTCGACGGAATCCGTTTAACCCACTGTAGGCGAACGAATCGCCTTGACCGAGCATTTTGTTGATGACCTCTTCGCGAACCCAGAATGAGCAATTTGGTTCGTCGTCGGCGTATCCCGTTGGATTCCATTCGTCGCCCCAACTGTTCTGGATTAAAAACAGGCGTCCGTACTTTTCCGACGTCCTGCGAGCTGTGATGGCCATGGCGTGATTCCACGTTCCCTTGGGTTCGATTACGCCCTCCGCACCGCGTTTATTCTGGAATCCGACGTCGGAACATACGTTGATCGGATATCCACTACCGACCAGCGACCACGCCTCCTTCGCGTTTTTCACGTTGACGACGTTCAGAACCTGATGATCGGCGGCTATCGTTTTGAGTTTTTCTCCCACGCCGTTTTTCCCAAATGCCTTGCATCGCGTTTCACTGTAGGTCGTGAGGTCGATTCCCGCCTCCGAATACGGCATACAGTAGAGCGTTCCGTATTCGGTGACCGCGTCCGCCAATGAGGCACCAAAACAACCGTCGCCCGATTGCCCCAACATGTTGGCTTTTTCCCGACCGAGACCGTACAACGCTTCTGCCGACGCGAACGCCTTGAACTCGTGGGGCTTTTTACTCATCACGATTTCGCAAGCGGAAAGCGTGGTTACGACACACGCCGCCGCGTTTCCCGTACACGACCCGACCGAGCCTTGATTGTACGCTCTCAGTACCAGTTTTCCGTCGCGTGTCGCCGTCCATCCGTTCTGTCCCGAATCTTTTGCCAAACGCACCACGTAACGATACAGTAAGCGGTCGGCGTTATCGTCCAGTTCGGAAAGAGTTTCGATCTGGTGATGATACAGGATGGGTATTCGGCGTATAAACTCTTCAGTTTTTTCAGGATTCGGAACCCATCCACCGGAATACGGAACGTCGATACCGGGCGTCGGTCTCGTCGGCGTGTCGGGTTTTTCGTCAGGTTGTCCGTCGACCGCGTCCGATTGTCCCACCGAATGGGCAACCGACCCAGACGCATCTTG
Source organism: uncultured Paludibacter sp. (assembly GCA_964568675.1). Classification (GTDB taxonomy): domain Bacteria; phylum Bacteroidota; class Bacteroidia; order Bacteroidales; family Paludibacteraceae; genus UPXZ01. The sequence continues at coordinate 2,604 of CAZMQV010000038.1, read as the reverse complement.
CGTCTGAGTCGGTGCCGGTCTCGCCGCCCCCGCCTGTTGTGGCGTGTTGGGGGTCGGCGTCGGCTTCGGCGTGGCGATCGCCTCAGGACCTTGTTGTGCGGTGACGGTCATCGGTTGACCGCTTGCGTCGAGATAGTGATATTCGGAATCGACGTAAGGACGACCGTAGGCATCGCATAATCGACCGTAAGCGTCGACCGTCGTCGTCGGTCGCGTGGTCGCTTGTGGTTTTGTCGTTGGATAACATCGTCCGTTGGAACAGGTGTATTGTGCTGCGGCGGAACCGACGAAAACCAAAAGAGCGACCACGAAAAGTAAGCGTTTTATCATCCGTTCCCTCCGTGGTAAAACGCCCACGCCACGCCGGAAAGCGTAGCGGACAAGCGTGCCCGTGTCTTCTGGTCGATCTCCACCGCCGACCAGTTTCCGTTCGTGTCCCGTTCGCCACCGATTGCGTTCGCCAAAACGTCGTCGACCGAATTTTCAATGCCGGCGTAACGTTGACCGATTCCAGTTCTTTGGAAGAACACGGAACAGGACGCCCGATTGCAATTTCTAAATTCGAGGTTCGTTTTCAGAACTTCGCGTGAATCGTTTTGAACGACCTCCGCAAATTCGACGTAAAACTTCGCGAGCGTTTTGCGGTCGTCCGGCGTGATTCGATGGGACATGAGCGGCTGGACAAGTCGCAAAGTTTCGGCGTCTGGTTTCGGGATCGCCAGCCCGGCGTCGAAACGAAAGACGTAAAACGCGACCGCGATGAACGCCACCGCCAACCCGAAAAGCCAAAACGTGAACGCGATTTTCAAACTTTTTTGGTTCATGATTGCGTTCCTTTTTTCGTGGTGGTTCGTGTGGTATTTTCCATATCGTTCGGGTTTGCGGTCGCATTGATTCGAGCGAGCCTAGAGCAAACTTTTTGACGTCGGTCTGCTTCCGTAATGCCGCAAAAATCTTCCAGAGTATCGAGCGATTCTTCTACGGTCGTCGGCTGGTTCGACCGATGGTAATCTAGTTGCGTCGGTGGTGGTTGTGTGGTTGGCGGCTGTGCGTCGCCATTGCTTCCACCGCGAAAAACCATGAAAATTACCACGCCAAATGAAAGTACAAACAGAACGCCGATAGTGACCAAAATATTCAAAGGACGTCCTCCCGTGAGTTTTGAATCCGTCCGAAGGATTCACGAATCGCGAGGCGTCGGACGGGTAGTGCGTTTGATATGAATGGAGTATACCTGATAGAATCTAAGGTAAAATCCACATGAAAAGTGGAGAAGTTCCGAAAGTATGGAGAAATACCACGCGAAAAAAATTTCACGTGGTACAATTTTGAGTGGAGAATTTTGCCGAAAAAAGAGAGTTGATTTTTTGTGACCGGTGAAAGAGTGGATCACCGGTAACAAGAAACGTTGCGACCGGTTCGCCGGTTACAACGTTTGCGTTTTCACGTGTTGGTCGGTCGTTTCGGTGGATTGTCTTCCAATTCCAAAATGATATTTCGAATGAACGTTCCGACCTGTTCGCCGGGCTTCCCATGGCGTAACCAAATGGCACGGATACGTCCTTCTTCTTCCGGCGTTACCGGTATGCGTAGCGTTTTTTCACGGGTACGGTTTTGCTTCCATTTGGATTCCGCCATTTCTTGTCCCTTACTTTGCGTTTCGTTCTTTTCGTTCTTTTTCGCGGGTTCGATCACGTTCGATCACCCGTTTGAGTTCCGGGTTTTGCGTCGTCGTTTCGTTGACGACCACGACGGGAACGCCCAATCGAGAGACGACCTCCGATAAATCGGTGTTCGGATTCATATTTTCCGTTAATCGGACAAACTCCTTGACTTTCATTTTGTTTTTCCTTATACTTTTTCGCGTGAGAAATGCCCGCCACCACTGCGGCGGCGGGTCATTTTGGATCATTCAGGTTTTTCGGAATCTAGTTGATTTTCGGAATCTGGTGGATTCGTGTAGGAAACCTGAATTTTTGTTTCGTCTTCCATTATCGCGAAGACTTTGGCTTTTCCTGATTCTGATTCGAAGACTTCAAAGTAGATTTCTTTGTCTTCGTCGCAGTCGGAAAGAGCTGCTAGTAACTGTTTTAGTTTCATCCAACCTCCTTTGTGGGGTTCTGCCCGGCGTCTCAACCGCCGGGCTTTTTTTGTTTGAGAGCAACCGTTGCCCTCAACTGATGAAGATAATTGTAGCCTCTAGTAGCTACTTTGTCAATACAAAAAGAGGAATTTTTTGGGAATTTTATGAGAAGTTTGCACGTGGTAACCAGGGGTATCGCGTGCAAAGCATCCCTCTTTTTTGGTAGATTAGGTAATCTATTATCCCATCTCAATCGCCACACGCTTCGCGAGCGATTCGTTTCGTTCGGCGTATATTTCGGTCGTGCTGATCGATTCGTGACCGAGTACTGCACACGCCGCCTCTATCCCATAGCGTCGTCGAATCTCCGTACCTGCCGAATGGCGTAACTGGTTCGGCGACCAAGTGGGAACGCCCGCACGTTGTGCTGCTCTTGTGATTGCCCGTCGATACGAATCGCGGGTATAGCATTGACCAAAGGGGTGTTGCGGGTCGTCTTTTTTTCGTGATATTTGTGACGG
>CAZMQV010000037.1:0-31886 GCA_964568675.1 uncultured Paludibacter sp. | reverse complement strand
AACTTTAGGCGGAGAACAATTATAGTCATTTTTTTCCATCGGAGCAAAGGGGGGGAGTCTTTCCTCCCTGGCTCTGAAAAAATAATCTATACTATCCTGCCGTCAAAGTTGCATTTACTAATTGAATTTACAACTTTCAAAATATCTAACTTTCAAAAACCTACCGAAAGCGGATTAATCAGAGCTTGCTAAATTTGAGTTTTTAACACGAAGAAGTTCTAAACTGGAATAACTCGATAGGATGCAATAATAATTAGAATTACTTAGGGTCTGCTGAATAACAGCAAACTATTTGTTATTCATGATTTTATCATTATATTTGCGCAACTTAATGCAAGAAAAAATGACATCAACCCGTTAAAAGCGTGCATATATGCCTCCGTTTGTTAGTCCAAACCAATTAGTTCGTCATTGTCAATTCATGTAGATGCCGGAGAGCAAAACCCAATAGAAGGCAAGTTTGGTCTATCTAAAACCGGATATGGTCTGAATCAGCATGCTTGCTGAAAACAATGTCTCTAAATCTATCAAATACTTTCAAACAATTTTTTTTTTCGAACAGACAGACGATACGCGTCATGTTTTGTATAGAAATGCTTGTCGAGATTATCAGCAGACCCTATATAGTGTTTCAGCAAACCCAATTTGTAAATCATTTTTTACCCATTTTGTCAAATGACAATTGTTGTGGTAAGTCATTTACCACCCATTTTGTCAATTGACAATCCAACTTGGTAAGCATTACCAAATACGATTGTCGTGCAACAATTGTAGTGGTAAGTCATTTACCACCCATTTTGTCGTGTAACAATTTGTGATTGGCTCCCTTATTATAAAATACAATAAAACCGTTATTACATTCCAAATTTATTGTACTCGTGTCAATCCGGCAGCGCTAAAAGGATTAGGAATTAAACTTACAGCCAAGCCACTTGGCAGACCTTCGGCATTGTCAATTCATGTAAGTGCCGGAGAGCGAAACCCAATAGAAGGCAAGTTTGGTCAAGCTAAAACCAGATACGGTCTGAATCAGCACGCTTACTGAAAACAGAGTCTCCAAATCTATCAAATATTTTCAAACAAATATTTCTTTTCGAACATACAGACGATGCGCGTCATGTTTTGTACGGAAATACTTGTTGAGTTTATCAGCAGACCCTACTTAAATGCAGTTCCAACACAAACAGGGAGTTCCTCGGGTGTATCCGCCATTTGCTCCGGGTACAGAGATGTTAGCACAGCACGATTGTTAAGTCCCCACGTAACGGAGACAATGGGAATACCCGTTTTCTTCGTTGCCTCCACGTCGCGGGTTTCATCGCCCACATACACCACCAGATTCTTGCTAATTTTCTCTTGTTCGAAAAGTCGTTCAAGCACGCTGCTTTTCCCGAATATGCTTTTTCCGCTGTAAACGAAATCAAAAAGCCCAATCATGCGGTTGTTTTTCAGAAAATCTTTTACATTTTCTTTGGAGTTGGAGGTGAGGATGCCGAGCCGATAACCCGAATCTTTTAATGTCTGAATCGCCTCTACCACACCCGCGATGGGCTGAAGCTCCGCGATGTGCTTTTTCAGTTCTTTACGAAGCCGAAGCAATATCAAACCCAGTTTGTAGTTGCTTACACCATACTTTTTCAAAATGGCTTGTGGCTTGGTGCCATGTAGCATCGCGCGCTCTTCACCGGCAATTTGAGGCAGACCGTAGTCGGATGCCATTCGGTTAAAAATGGTGATTGCCAGTTCAACCGTGTCGGCAATGGTACCGTCAAAATCGAAAATGACATATTTATTGGCACTTACATTCATTTGAGCTTGTTTTTATATTACGGGAATATCTTTTCAGAAAAACTACGGTGTTGTCCGATTTTAGAGAACCCTAAAAACGACTTCATCACAAAATTACAAAAAAACCGTAACTTCACATCATTTTTGAACAACTATTTTCTTTCTCAATTTACACAGATGCTACTACATTGATTTTAGTATTGACAAATGAGTTTACGCTCACTTTCATCATGCCACATTCAGCTATTATTATTCTTAAAAAACAAAAAAGGGCGCTCATTGCTGAATGCCCTTTCGTATTCGGCCTTACTGTGCCGAAAAGAAATAAAATTATCTTACAAATAATTTCACCGCACTTTGCCCCGAACGCACGATCACTACACCTTGTGGCAATCGGCTCAGGGGGTTCAATTGCTGCCCCATTACACTGCAAACTGAAAGTCCGCTCACATCGCCAACTGTTTTCAGATATCCGTTTTCAATCCAGATCTTCTCCATCGCAAGATTATTATCTATCAAGCCCGTCATAACATACGAGCGGGTTGTAATCACATAGCGGCAGCCATCGTCGGTAGTATTGGTACCGCTACCCCAGTTATTAATCGCATAGAAAGTACCGGCATTACCCTGATTGAACTGCGAAGTACCCGATTTGATAATAAAATAATTGTTCACATTAATGGGGGTGAAAGTCCACCCACCGGAGCTTTGATTGCCGGCTACTGATGTTAATTGTGGCGACGCGGTTGTGATGTAATTTCCCGATACTTTATTCACAAGCGAGAAAGTATCATCGTTGAGTTTCACCAATTTCCAAAGCTGCTTCTCATCGCCTTCCACATACGTACTACCGATGAGGGTGCTGCCGGCAGCCTGAAAACTAACAGCACGATTTTCGCGCACAGCCTGAAAGCTGTACCACACAGTTTTTGTAGCATCACTCGCGACGGGCATGTTTAAGCTACCGTTATAAGCGTCGAGAGCCGACTGGAGCGTAATTTTTGCCGCACGAAGCTCGGGAATTGTACTTGCCGGATTATTTCTCACCGTTCCGGTCGCTACAATCGCGTTGTTGAGGATGGTTTTATTTTCAGCGGAATAATACCCCGGCTCAGCGCCTTGCATCGTTGTTGTAAGTCTGGCATAAGCATTGTCAATCACCATTTGCAACGAGTCGGCTGCATCGGCGCCATCCACTTTTTCAAGTCGTATCAGAAATTGGCATCCGCTGTCGGTCAGATTATTGCCGTTGCCCCAGTTGTAAATCTGATAACTTAGTCCCGAACCTGTTTGGTTGAATTGCACATCGCCTGCGGTGATGGCAAAATAGGCGTTGGTATAAACCGGTTTGAAAGTCCATCCGCCCGACGTAGGCACTCCGGCTTGCGCCTTCAACGCGGTATTGTACGACGAATTTTTGCTGATGTAGCTGTTTGCCGATTTACTGACAATGCTAACAGTGCCATCGTTGTTTTGCGTCAATTTCCAAAGAAACTTATTGTCTCCTGTTACAAATGCCTGGCCTATCAAAGCGGCGTTATCGCCCTGATAGGCAGTAAACTTTGCCGCGTCGCGAAGTGGAGCCGAAAATGAATACCAATACTGTTTGGTTCCATTGCTTGTTTTTGGGTAATTGATAGCTATCTTAAACTGTTGCGCTTGAGCGTTTAGCGCTACTGCGGCAGCATTGTATTCCGTTTCCGTAAGTGAAGGATTATTACGAATGCTTAGCGCCACGTCAATTTGCGATTGAAAAACCGCGACAGTAGAAGCGGAATATTTACCAGGCTCTGAACCCACCGATGCCGCACCCTTCATCCCGTTGGCAGCATCAATAGCCGCGATTAGCGTTTCCAGAGATGGATTCATATTCTTATCGGGCGAATAAATCAATCCATCCACCGCGTTCAATCCATCGGGAGTAACAAAGACGCATGTAAACATCCATTTCACCAGACGAATAGCGCTTAAGGAAAATCCGGAGTTTGGAATCTTTATCAGCACTTTGTTCCAACCGGCATTCAACTGCACCTGCACAAGTGGACGCGCCGGGAAGTTTTCATTTTTCAACGTTATTTCATTGTCTCTCGAGCTGTGTGTGTTTTGCCATGCTGGAGGCGCTATTTCAACATCATTAATCCATATTTTACTTTCGTTGTAGTCCCATTTACCAGCCGGAGGTGGCAAATCGGCCTCCGAGCGACCGTAATTTTGGAATTCAATCTGTGCTCCAACCGTTTGCACCGTTGGCGAATAAACCCAAGTATAGGCATAAGCAGTGGCATTAGCTTGCGGAGAAGCATAGAATGAAGGAATGAGTGTTCCCCACACATGGCGTAAATAAATACCCGCTCCTATCGCCTGTTTGGTATTGTAGGTAGCGCCATTGAAACTATAAGAAGTTTCCAAAGATGTTTCGGGAGGGAAAACCGTCGATTTGTTACCTCCGTTAGGGAAAGCGTCGGTAATACGCCAGCGCACATTGGTCTGTTTCACATAAGGGATTGGCTCACCTTGCAAGAAATTGGCTTTATGATACAAAAATCGGCGCTCCCAATCCTTGAAGTTGGTATCATTCAAACCTATCATCACCCCTTTTTGCGGAAGATATGCTCCGCCACCTCCTATCCAGGCGCGTTCTCCAATGGCAAGCATGGATGCATAAAAAGCATTTTGCGACACAATCGCATCGTCATTGGGCATGATGCGGTCGTTCCAAATACCGACAATGATACCTGCCCACTGATTACTCCCTTTCTCTTGATTGGCAATATTGCTGTTGTAAGCACCTGCTACATCGGCGTATTGGTCGAAGTGGTTGATATAATAATAACGGGAATCAACGGCAGGCAAAGCACCCAACGCGCTTCCACTACTCGACCACATGTGAACCATATCCACATCCGACTCCTGATAGCCGTGTCCGGGACGCCATACCATTATTTTTTTACCTTTCGAACGTATGTGTGCCGACATTTGCGACACAAATTGCGCGTCGGTCATTTCGGCACCTTGCGTATCACCCGCGCGCACCTCATCACTGCCAATGTGCATCCACTCCGTGCCAGCAAATGTAGCGCAAGCTTCGGTCATGATGTTTTTCATCTCGTCCAAGCCGGCGTTAGTCAACATTACGTGCCCCATTGCTTTGCGAAATGCTTCGCTATGCCCCGGCATATCTATTTCGGGAATTATCATCACCCCATGAGCTTTGGCAAAACTCACCAATTCTTGTGCCTGCGCGATGGTGTAATACTGCCCGGCATGACGCGTGTAGCTCGCCGCGGCATTGAGTTGGGGATAAACCTGGCTTTCGAGGCGCCAACCCTGATTGTCGGTCAAGTGCCAGTGAAACACATTAATCTTATAGCGCGAAAGTTTTTCGATGTGTTTTTTAAGCAAAGAAAACTGCACAAAGCTACGCCCGATATCGTGCATATACCCGCGAATGCGAAATGCAGGCCAGTCGGTAATGGTGCAAGCAGGTATTGCGCTACCACTTCCTTCGGAGAGTTGCCACAAAGTCTGAACCGCCCAATAAGCGCCTTGTAGAGTTTTTGCGTTGACAGTTATCTTCGACGCACTCACAATTAAGTTATAAGCCTCGTTCTGAAACTCGGCACCGGGAACTGAAGCCACAAGCTGCACTTCTATTTCCTGCGAGGCACCGCCGGCGACAGATCCACCATTGGTGGTAATCAACTTTGTAAGCTCCAAGCCTACTGCAGGGTCTTCACCCGAAATTGTAGGCAAAGTCAGTTTTACCGCTTGATTCAGCCCAAACGATCCGCTTCCCGCGGCAATCTGCTGTGGACGTGGTAAGAGATGGTCGATTCCGGCCTGCACCGAAATGAAACACCCTAAAACCGCAAAAAGAATAAGTAATTTTGATTTCATAGGAATTAGATGATATAATTGATAATAATATGAATAATGCGAACGCAAAGATATACAATAACTTCGGAAATCTCCAAGAATAAATTATATTTTTTGATTATATCCTTCAAACATATTTAATTCATTTGCATTTGTTTGCAAAATAAAAATACGTTCAAGGTGTCAATTTGAAATTCAATTGCAAGGTTATGAACAATAACACCCCGTAAATGGTTTGAGAGTTAGGTTCATGAATTGGTAACGGTTTTTTTCATCATTTTTATTAATTGATTGTGGTAGCTTGCATTTCAAGCAATAAAACAAAAATAAAAAGCAAGATATGCGTATTGAACAAGAAATAAATGAGACATCCGGTAGCTTCTTCATTGATGAAAGCGGGATGCGGGTAGCCGAATTAAAGTTCGACATTCGGGGCGAAGTTTTAGATGCTCACCACACCGAAGTTGACAAAAAACTGGAAGGACAGGGTATTGCGGGCTTGCTTTTCGACCACTTGATTCTGTTTGCCACGGAAAACGGGTTTCAAATCATACCGACATGCCCCTATATTCTTTCAAAATTCAAACGAAATCGCTCACAGTTATTAGCGCTGTGGTATCAGCCGGAATATGAAGATTAAGCGAATATACGAACACGCAACACCCGATGACGGATACCGCCTGCTTGTCGATAGGATTTGGCCAAGAGGAGTAAGCAAAGCAAACGCAACTATCGACGAATGGAACAAAATAATTGCGCCTTCTACCGAACTGCGAAAATGGTTCGATCATCAGCCAGAACGCTTTGAAATGTTCAAAGCGGAATACAAAAATGAATTGAAGGCTCAGACACCCGAACTCATCAGAATTAAAGAGATAGCGGCGCATCAGGAACTCACCCTGCTCTACGGCGCCAAAGACGAACGTATAAATCACGCAGTTGTATTAAAAGAGGTATTGGATACGCTTTAACCGCCATGCAATTTGGGTTTAACCAATTACAAGTAAAAAAAATCGGTTTGACTGCTTGTAGGCAATTAAACCGATTTTCATTTTTTTCTATTCTAACAAATTAATGGTCGAGCTTCTTGTAGGTATCCAGAAGTGTTTTTGCCGCTACAAACGAACTTAGCTCGTCGTTCAGCACTTTGGCTTCAAAGTCACGCAATAGGGACTGAATCGTTTCGTTGTTGTAAAAATTTGACTTGAGCTGATCATTAACCGATTCATACATCCAGTATTTGGCTTGCTCGGTGCGGTGCTTGACAAAATAATGATTTGATTTAGTAAAATCCACAAAATCGAGAATCATCTGCCACACATCGGTGATACCGGTATGTTCGATCGCCGAGCATGTAACCACCTCAGGTTTCCATCCGGATTCGGGCATTGGAAACAACTGAAGCGCGTTTTTGAATTGGCGGCGCGCAAGTTGCGATTTTTCCACATTCGTACCATCGCACTTATTCACAGCGATACCATCCGCCATTTCCATAATGCCGCGCTTAATACCTTGTAACTCATCGCCGGCGCCGGCAAGCTGAATCAACAGAAAAAAGTCAACCATGGAATGCACCGCAGTTTCACTTTGACCCACACCAACTGTTTCGACAAAAACAGTATCAAAACCGGCAGCTTCGCAAAGCACAACCGTTTCGCGCGTTTTCCGAGCCACACCACCGAGCGAACCTGCCGATGGCGAGGGGCGGATAAAGGCATTGGCAGCAACCGAAAGTTCCTCCATGCGTGTTTTATCGCCCAAGATACTACCCTTAGTTCGTTCGCTACTGGGGTCGATGGCGAGCACCGCCAACTTCCGTCCCTGCTGCAACACATGCATACCCAGCGATTCGATACTAGTACTTTTTCCTGCTCCGGGCACACCTGTGATGCCCACACGAATTGATTTGCCGGAATAAGGCAAGCACTTGCCAATAATGGCTTGAGCCAGCGCCTCGTCTTGAGGCAGATTACTTTCCACCAGCGTAATAGCCTGACTTAAAATAGAGACATCGCCTTTTAATATCCCATCAAAGTAAGCATCGACACTCAGACGATTGCGTTTCTTACGCCGATTGCCATAAGGATTGATAATTGGCACATCAGAAACCCCCTCATTCACAGTCAATGACTTAAAATGCGGATCATTTTCCGGATGGTCGTGTTTGTAGTGCATGCCTATGATACTTAAATTACTTTGTAACTTACATTGAAAGTAACAATGGAGTTGTTTGGGTCATTGGTCTGCAAGGTAAACACTTTGCGGTATTCACCCACTTGAAGAAATTTTGTATTTACATCTATTTTGAAACTTTCGGAATGACCTCCCTTTATCGACGCACGAAGCGGATGAACGATGATGTCGCTGTTGTTGTTTACTACCCGGCGCACTTCAAGGGCGTTGCTTCCCGAATTCTTCACGGCTACAGCACCACGAACTTTGTTTCCTTTTTTGATATTTCCAAGAAATAAATTGTAAGATTTAACCTCGAGGATTGGTGCCAAACGTTTTTGAGCCGCACTTAAATTTGAAAAATCTTCGTTTACCGTAGCCGACACCTTAATACTATTACTTGCAGCAATTTCTTTCTTACCATTCAACACCAGATTAATCGCATCTTCCACCGGTCCCCACTCCGCTACTTTGCCGGCATTGATATCAATGGTGATACTGCCTTGCTCGTTAGGTTGTAAGCTTTTTGAACTTAAAGCTACGGTAAGATAAGGTGGCAAATTTGCCACATCAATACTCAGCGCGTTCGACGTACCGTTGTGAATAGCGATAACGCGCGAACTCACACTTCCTTTATTTACGTTTCCGAATTGTACTGTCTTTGTGTTTAAGCTCAATTGTCCTATCTTTTCGGGGAAACTGTATTGTTGTACATTTGGCGCGGCAGATTGGCCGGAGTTTACATTACCGGTAATGATCAGGGTTTCCACCTCATTACTTGCATTGGAATAGACTGTGATTGATTTTGTGAAAGAGCCGGGGCGACCCACCGGATTGTAGCTTGCCTTTACGTATCCGGTTTTTCCGGGTTCAATGGGCGTCTGTGTCCACTCAGGGGTGGTACAGCCACATGAAGCGGAAACCCGCTGAATAATTAATGGCGCGTTGCCTGTGTTTTTTAATTCGAAGCTATAAACCGCGTTTCCGGCACGCTCCTGGATAGTCCCAAAATCATGTTTTTTATTTGAGAAACTGAGAACTGCTTTTTGTGCGGAGAGATTCACCGCCGTCATCCCCACAAGGATTGAAATCATTAAAGAAATTTTTCGTAACATGTTTATTATCATTTAAAAATTTGAACGAATAAAATTATTTTTTCAGCCTGCAAAATTATAAAAAAATGAGTGGACTGCCTATTAATTAACGGATTTTTCACTTTATCCACTTCGTAAAACAACTAAATTGCAACAAAACCGTTGTAATCTGCTGAACATCGCATTTAAAATCATATCCACCTAACAACAAACGGTACAATTATGTTGCAAAGAATTGAGCAATTAGCGCAAAAATTTGAGTCGGAAATAATCGAAACATTTCGTCATCTTCACGCTCACCCCGAGCTATCATTTCAAGAAACAGAAACCGCGAAATATGTTTGTAATGCATTGAGCGAAATGCAAATCCCCTACGAATCGGGCATTGGCACGAATGGGATTCTTGCCCGTATCGAATGCAAAAATCCTGCCAAAGGCGTCATCGCACTTCGGGCGGATATGGATGCGCTACCTATCCAGGAGGAAACTGATTTGGATTGGAAATCGCTCAACGATGGTGTGATGCACGCTTGCGGACACGACGCGCATACCGCATCGCTGCTTGGCGCGGCACGTGTATTGAACGAGATAAAAGATCAAATGGAAGGCACTATACTGCTCGTTTTTCAGCCCGGAGAAGAGTTGGCTCCGGGTGGCGCCAACTTAATGCTGCAAGCCGGCGTTTTTGACAAATACAAGCCGGATCTCATTATAGGACAGCACGTTTCGGAAGATTTTCCTACCGGAACACTTGCTTTCAGAAGTGGAATAATCATGGCTTCGGCCGATGAAATTTACATCACCATCCGAGGCAAAGGCGGTCATGCCGCCAAACCGCATCTTGTAAATGACACGGTGCTGGCAGCCGCGCAAACTTTAGTTTCGCTACAGCAAGTGCGTAGCCGCCTTTGTCCACCACTGACACCCATGGTGCTATCTTTTGGCAAAATCGTAGCAAACGGCGCCGCGAATGTAATACCGCATGAAGTGAAACTTTCAGGCACATTCCGAACCTATGACGAAAGCTGGAGAAACGAAGCCAAGGAGCATATCTGTCGGATTGTGAATGAAACTGCCGCCGCTTATGGTTGCACTGCCGAAATCAACATACCCGACGGCTACCCCAGCCTGACAAATAACGACGCGCTTACCCAAAAACTGGAAAGATATGCACGTCAATTACTTGGCAAAGATCATGTTGTAGAATTTGAGCAGCGATTAACATCGGAGGATTTTGCATTTTTTGCTCAGAAATATCCGGCTTGTTTCTATCGTTTTGGCATTAAAAGTAACTCGAACAAAAACTGCGGACGCTCTCACACTTCCACATTTCGAGTGGATGAAGCATCGCTGTTTACAGCCACCAAGGGATTGGCGTGGTTTGCTTATTCACTTTTAAATGCATAGTATGAGAAAAGATTAGAATCCGATATTAAATGGACAAGATTTGTTTATTTCACACAATAAACTTCCCGGTAAATTCGATTTCTAATCATTTCGAAATTGCTTGTCGCGTATTCGACATCATCGCTCAAAACAACAAGCGGGATAGCCTTTTCACCTTTTCGGTAAGGTGGTTGCATGTATTCGACCGGTAGAACCTCAAAACCCAGCCGCCGGTAGAAGCCGATGCGGCGCGTGCTAATTTCTGACTCTTCGGGATATTCAGCTTCGAGCACGATGGGTTTATTCGCTTGTTCCCGCAACAGCATCACCAATTTTTCGCCCAATTTATGTCCGCGCAAGGGAGGTTCGATGGCAAGATGTTCCAAATACACAAACTGGTCGAAATCCCAATAATTGATAAAGCCGGTGAGTGAATTGTTCATCAACACAGCACAGCAATAAAACTGTTCTTTTGCGCCAAGTAAAGTTTCAAAATCCGCCCTGTTGTGTCGTTGATTTGCCGGAAAAGTATCCAGATAAAGTGAAATAAGTTCGTCGGCAAAAGGAGCGGAGGTCGATTGAATCCGAATTAATTCCATAGTTGCTAAAGAATAAAATAATTAAAACACATATATAATATAAAGTATGATTTATATATGATTTACATGTAATTTATATATAAAATGCAAATATAAAAAAATGAGAAAAGTCGGTGTTCACATCCCAACTCTTCTCATCACCCCGGCGCTATTACGCCATTTTATTGATTAGTTGCCGCAACCGCAGCTACCGCAACCGTGTCCATTACTATGTTCGTGATCATGATCATAACCATCATCGCAACCACAGCCACTATCGCAACCACAACCACTGCCAAATACAGCGTTCAATTCTTCTTCAGTTGCTTCATGCACTTCGATAACTTTACCTTTGAATGTTAGATTTTCGCCGGCAAGTGGATGGTTCAAATCTACTGTAACATTTGTATCGGTTACAGAAACCACTTGTGCTTGCAAACGATTGCCTTCGCTATCCATCAAAGGCACAACATTGCCTTCAAACACCATTTCTTCATCAAGTTTTCCATCAATTTCAAATACGGAGCGATCCAGTTCCACTACAGCTTCGTCGTCATATTCGCCATAAGCTTCTTCGCAAGGGATTTGAAATTCAAAGCTTTCGCCGGCTTCAAGTCCTTCCAAATGTTTCTCAAAACGGGCTAACATCATCCCTACACCAAATATGAAATTTAGCGGTTGATCGGGAGTAGCACGCTCCATCAATTCCAATTCTCCATTATCTCCTTCTACGAAAAGTTCGTATTCAACATTTACTGTTGCATTGTTTGTAATCTTCATTCTAAATCTTTTTATTAAATGATTATCTTGTTTTTGTTTATCAATATTGGTAACGGACTAAAATCCGATTGTTTCTATGAACTCATAACAACTTTTTTCTCGCAAATAATAGCGCATCGACAAAGTCAAACGCATCTATTTCATATTTAAATTCTTATCTCGAATCAAACTTCGATAGAATTAACCTAATACCAAGTAATATTGTTCATACTACTGCTCCGATTTCCTTGTTTTTCGTATTTTAAGTCCTGCAACATGCTTGAATTCACTCCAATACGGAAATTATAGGTTTTATATCGTCCAAAAGGTACAAAATTGCCTGTCAATGTCCAACAGTGCAAATTGCGCGACACATTGAAACTTGTGTAGGTAAATTGCTTTGCTTCAAAATCATAGGATGTGGTTCCACTCACCTGCCAACCGGGTGTGAGTTGGATATTTCCGTTCAGATTCAGGTTGTGAGTAAACTTGCGGTTATATTCCATTTTATCGTAGTCAAACTTATTACCGTCGCCAAAGCGCACCGAGAAATTCACCGTCAGACTCCACGGGATATCAACTTTTTCATACCCATCATCATCCACATCCGATGTTTTTGTTTTTTTGTTAGTACCTTTCTTTACAGTATTCAGGCTGTGATCCGAATTGGGATTATTGGGGTCGTTTTCAAAAGAACCTTGTTTGCCTTCACCATCACCCTCACTTTCGGTATTTCCTCCTTTTCGCTTAAACGTAGCATTATTAAATGTATAGCCATAAGACAAACTGGTTCCTAAGAAATGAGGAAGTTTGCCATGATTCCAACGAAGTTGATTGATTCGTTTTACCGTTTTACCATCGGCACTTAAGCCATACATGTAAGGGTCGAACGAGCCGCTCAAACTCAAAGTATAGGATTTCCCTAACTTAATGCGCAGATTGCCACTGAAATTAGACCATTGCATTGAATCGGCAGCCATGTTGTAGCCACTACCGATGGAAAACTGGTCAATCAAACTCACAATTTTTGTAGGTTTCATTCCGGTGGTATCTTTTTCGTTCTTCATCTTCATCTCGAGGTTGTTCGATAAGGTAAAAAACACATTTCCACTCTTGCCACGTCCGGGACTACCATACAACGAATTTTCGTAACGCGAATAATACACCTCTTCGGACAATGTACGGGTATTATCATTCGGGTCGGCATAAGTTCTCAAATAAGAATCCCAATACCCCCATTTGGGGTCTCCAAAATCGGGCGTGTAGCCAAGCCCAATGCTTGGGTCTAATTTATGACGAATGGCCACTATCTTATCGCCAAATAGTTTGCGGTTTGGAGTATATATTCCGTACAATGTGGTATTTGCCGATATATTTGTATTGAAGTCATACACCCTTTTAAAGCCCTTCATTCTGGTATCAACCGGTCGTTGCGCCTCCTCGTCCCAAGTTCTTTCGATAGAGTTCAAATACCATCGCTCTTTGTAGGAAAAAGAAGGTGTAATGGTGATGTAATTAAACAGGTTGAACGAAGCGGTAACGGGGATATTGTGTTGCATACCATTTCGCCAGTCATTTACAAACGATGAACTAAGGATTTTACTTTCTTTAGCCGTTATGGAGTTGGAAATTGTACCCGAATAAGAGAGTGAAATTTTTTCGTACCAGCGCTCCTTCCCTACCCGGTTTTTTCTTTTCAACGGATTAATCCGATTCATCGAAATGGACACATTGGGCAACGTAAGACTTATGGTTGAATCGCGCGTACGTTGGTCGATGCCGAAATTGGCTGTAATGGAAAAAGGATTGTTGGGGAATCGTTGTGAAAAAGAGACGGAAGAACTTTTGGTATTTTCCGCATTCACCTGCGAGTAGTAGCTATTAATATTACTGCGATTGTATCCACTCGTGGTGAAGTTTACACTTGCCGAAAATGTTCGGAATGGATTTACCTTCGGACTTTGCGAATGGGACCAACGAATGCTGAGGTTTTTACTCTTGTTGTACTCCGGCAAATCTTTTTCGCCCGTTACATCTTCGCGATAACTGATACTAATCCCACCATTATATTTATAGCGATTCAGATAGTTTGACGTGAGGTTTAAGCCCCAAGTTCCTTTTGAATAGACATCACCTTTGATGCTCATATCCACATAGTCGTTGATGGCAAAATAATATCCACCATTCGTAAGTCCATATCCTCGCGAGAACTCGGTATCGAATGAAGGCATTTCTATCCCCGACGAATAATTCGTATTAAAAGGGAAAAAACCAAATGGCAAAGCTACAGGCAAAGGAATGTCCAACAACACAAGATGTGCCGGACCGGTTACAATAAATTCACCCGGTTTCACTTTTGCTTTGGATAGGCTCAGATAGAAGTGGGGATGATCGTGTAAATCACAAGTAGTATATTTACCATCCGCTATATTTAATGAGGCATTGTCGATTATTTTTGTCCTTTTACTGATAATATAGCCATCTCCTTCTTGCGTTACCGCTTGCTTCACAAATCCGCGTTTGGTTCGAAAGTTATATGCTATTTCATTCGAAGTATATTCTGAACTCGCATCCTTAAAAATGGGCTTTCCGCTAAGCACTCCGGTACTATCGGCAGTGGAGTATGCAAAAATTGTGGTACTATCCATCAACACACGCACATAACTTGCTTCGGTGAGGTTCATCTCCTTGTATTGAATTTTTGTATTTCCATACATAAAGCCGGTGCCATCACCAAAAAACACGATGGAATCGGCAGCCGAATAAGCAATCTCCGCGTCAAACTGTTCGTCGCTGTTTTTAGTTGTGTCTTTTTGTGCTGTTTTTTTCAGGCTGTCGGTGGGATTCACCGGCTTGCTAGTGGCTACCCGGCTCAAGCTATCCTGAGCATGCGCATGAGTAATCCCCGAAGCAATGACTATCAAACAGAAAAAAACAAGTAACTTTAAGTAAAGTGAATTATGTTGGAGCATTAGGTAATCTTCTTGCAAAAATATTCTGCAAATTTACGTAAAAAAACAGTGTGAATATTACATTCCTTGGTTTTTTATAATTAATTTCAGATTAAGACGACAAAGCACACTGCTAAAATCAGAGATTTTGCTTACTTTTGCATTGTTTTTGCACTCAGTATGCCTGATGTGTTTCAGTTGCTAAACTGCTACTATTTTTATTACAATATCAATTCAGATAAAATGCCGGTAAAATGTTATTGAGCAAGTTTATCACATTTAACTCACTAAGAAAAAATGATACGCAAACTTTACATTATAGTTCTTTTGCTGATTTGTTCTGCATGTTTACTTTCGCCTCTTCAAGCCCAAAAAAAATTCACCATAGTGATTGATGCCGGACATGGCGGACACGACACGGGAGCTTTGGGGCGAATTTCAAAAGAAAAGAATATCAATCTTGCCATTGCGCTTAAAGTAGGTCAGCTAATCACCGACAACTACCCAGACGTAAAGATAGTGTACACCCGCAAAACCGACGTATTCATTCCTCTCCAACGCCGTGCTGACATTGCTAACGAAAATAGTGCCGATCTGTTTGTTAGCATCCACACCAACGCCACAAAAGGAAGTTCGGCATCAGGCACTGAAACCTACGTACTTGGTTTGGCCAAATCGGCATCCAACTTAGAAGTAGCCATGCGTGAAAACTCGGTGATTACGCTTGAGGATGATTACAAAGTAAAATACAAGGGTTTTGACCCCAATTCAATTGACTCATACATCATGTTCGAATTCATGCAGGATAGAAATTTGGATAAAAGTCTGCAAATGGCAACGTTTGTTGAGTCGCAATTCAAACGAGCCGATAGGTATAGCCGTGGAGTGCGCCAAGCAGGATTTTTGGTATTGCATAAAACTGCCACACCCAGTGTGCTGGTAGAATTGGGCTTTATCTCAAACCCGGCCGAAGAGCGTTATCTCAATTCAGATGAAGGGAGGCTCGCGCTTTCCACTTCTATTTTTAACGCATTCGAATCATACAAAAGAGAATTTGACAAAAAAAACACTTACTCAAACGAATTGCCCGAGAAGCAAACTTCTTTGAATGATAGCAACCAAGAACAACGCGTCACCGAACAAATCAAAGTGGAAGAGAAACCTTTGCCGGCGCTTAACAACAAGAATAACAACGCTGTAAGTTTCAAAATCCAGCTTTTCGCCGTAGAAGATAAGCTAAGTGCCAATCACCGCGAGTTCAAAGGGCTGAAGAATGTGGATTACTATAAGAGTGGAAGACTTTATATTTACACCTACGGCAATGAAACGAAATACGAAAAAATTGAATCATTAAGAAAAAGTATCGCTAAAAAGTTTCCAAAAGCATACATTACCGCTTTTAAAGGAGATGAAAAAATTTCGATAGCAGAAGCAAAAAAAATCATACGATAGCATGAAAACAAAATTCAATAGAGAAATCAAAGTAGGGATAATGGTTATTGTAGCCATTTTTATTTTTTATTTCGGAATGAACTTTCTGAAGGGAGTCAGCATATTTCAGAAATCATACAACTACTCCGGCTACTTCGAAAATATTGACGGATTGGTACCGTCGGCACAAGTAAAAATTAAAGGATATAAAGTAGGACAAGTTACCGACATCAAATTCGACTTCACAAAAGAACAAGCATTTACTGTCATCATCGCTGTAGATAAAAACATAGCAATCCCCAAAAACACTAAAATGGTACTATCCGACGATGGACTAATGGGAGGCAAAATCATCGAACTGACCTATTCGCCGACCAGCGTGGCAACAGAGAGCTACAAACCCAACGCGATATTGCCAACTCAAACCCAAGGCGGACTAATTGCAGATATAACCGGTGGGATAATGCCAAAAATAGAACGGGTAGCTGAACATGCCGATTCCTTGATCGTCTCGCTAAACAAACTGATTGAAAACCCCAGTATCAATGCCAGCTTATACTCAATAGAGAAAACAACCGCCGAACTTGCGGCAGCATCAACACAACTTAAAGGGATGATGAATACCCAATTACCTTCGGCGCTCAACGACCTAAACGCAATCACGCAAGACTTCCGAGTTACAAGCGGAAACATTAAAAAAATTGATTTTGCAGGAACGATGGAAAGCGCTGATTTCACCATAAAAAACCTGCAACAATTAAGCACGAAACTAAACGACAACAAAGGTAGTTTGGGCTTGCTACTAAACGATAACAGCCTGTATATCAAACTCAACAACACTACCGAAAGCGCCGACAAACTCTTAATTGACTTGAAAGAGAATCCGAAGAGATACGTCAACTTCTCTTTATTCGGAAGTAAAAAATAAGATAAATATTATTTGGAACAATTCTAAATAGCCTTTTCTTATAATATATTTTTTAGGTTGATTGAACAGACTGAATTACAGCTACATTGCACAAAACTTCCGTAATTAAATTTCTTTTTTGTTACAATATGTCAATGAGCTACTAATCAAGCAATTCAAACACAATAAATATATTATAAGCACATCATTTGAACATCGCGCATAGTTCATTAATTTTCAGAGCATTACCCGCATATAGAAAATTCAAAAAAAAACATGATTTTTTTTTTAGAAAAAAGATTGCGAATTTTGTAAAAAGAAAATTTGGAAAACAAGTTCTCTTTATGAATTAAATGTACCCGGTTTGTATCACCGGGTTTTTCATCCATGCACCCTTAATTATTTAGTTTTAATTTATGAACTCGACTGAACAGCTGTGGAATGATTGTTTGAATATAATCAAGGACAATATCAACGAATCGTCTTACCAAACGTGGTTTGCCCCTATTGTACCTCTGAGCTTCAACAATCAAATTTTTGTAATACAAGTTCCAAGCCAATACTTTGTAGAACACATCGAAGACAAATACATCGATCTGCTCCGCATGACACTTACTCGTGTAGCAGGCAATGGTACAAAATTAGAATATCGCGTACTTATTGACAAAAAGAGCGATAGTGGTTCGGTGATAATTCCAAGTACTGCTGTTCAGAAAACAAATAATAATTTCGGTAAAAACGGGCAAGCCGGAACCATTGTGTCGCCATATCAGCGCATGAAGCTACCCGAAATAGATCCACAATTAAATATAAATTTTAATTTCAACAATCTGATTGAAGGCAAAAGCAACAAACTGGCACGCACTGCAGCCTTGAGCATCGCCAACAATCCCGGAAAAACTGTTTTCAGTCCACTTTTCGTTTATGGGAAATCCGGAGTAGGCAAAACTCACCTTGCCAACGCCATCGGTGTAATGACAAAACAAATGCACCCGGACAAAAGAGTGCTCTATGTTTCGGCAAATACTTTCCAAATTCAATATACCGACGCGGTAAGGAACAACACGCAAAATGATTTCCTCAATTTCTATCAAACGATAGATGTACTTTTGATTGACGACATTCAAGAATTTTCGGGAAAAACCGGAACACAAAACACATTCTTCCACATTTTCAACCACCTGCATCAATCGGGCAAACAATTGGTACTTACTTCCGATCGCGCTCCACTCGAAATGGTTGGCATGGAACAACGACTGCTAACGCGCTTCAAATGGGGACTTTCGGCTGAGATTGAAAAACCGGATTTCGAACTTAGAAAAACAATACTCAAAAGCAAAATATACCGCGATGGACTTGATATACCCGAAAATGTAGTGGACTACATTGCCGAACATGTAACGGATAATGTTCGTGACCTCGAAGGTGTACTTATATCCATGCTGGCACACTCTACACTCACCAACACGGCGCTCGACATCAACTTGGCAGAAAAGATAATCAGCCGCATCGTGAATATTACGCCTAAAATAATAACTGTAGAGCACATCCGTGATACCGTTTGTAAATATTTCAATCTTTCGGTGGACGCTATTTCTACACGTTCGAGGAAGTTGGAAGTAGTGCAGGCACGTCAGATAGCCATGTATTTCTCCAAGATTATGACCAAAAATTCACTCTCAACAATCGGATTACATATTGGCAAACGCGACCACGCTACGGTGCTTCACGCCTGTAAAAAAGTGGAAGACATGATAGAAACTGACCGACAATTTCGCAAAGATGTGGAAGAGATAGAAGGATTGCTCCGCAAATAAGAATTATCACAATATTATCCCTAATAGAAAGAGGCGCCCCAAAAAGCGACTCTTTTTTTTGAATAATCGGCATAAAAACCGATTTCATTGAAAATTAATTTGTATTTTTACAACGTCAATAAATTTAAGCAAGAAATAATCATGGTATTCAAATTTACAATCTTATCAGACGAAAGTGAAGACTTCCTTAGAATCATCGAGATAGATGCCGACGCAAGTTTCCTGGAATTGCAAGATGCAATTTTAGAATCGGTGCAATATGAAAAAAATCAAATGACTTCGTTCTTTATTTGTACAGACGATTGGGAGAAAGGACAAGAAATAACATTGGTGGAGACCGAATCCAGCTCAGAATATGACAACCTCATAATGGAAAACACCCATCTGAACGAACTCCTTGAAGATGAAAAGCAGAAAATGCTTTTTGTGTTCGACATGATTTCAGATCGAGCTTTCTTTATAGAGCTTTCCGAAATTATTTTAGGTAAAAATTTGAGAAAAGCATTAATGAAGAAAAAGGAAGGTAAAGTTCCAAAACAAATCGAGGAAGATAACTTTTTATTAACAACGACACAAGTCGGCAATTTAAGCTCCGAAGAGAATTTCTATGGTGATGAGGGCTACAACATCGACGAGCTGGATGAAGTGGGATTTGCCGACCTCAATTTTGACCAAGAAAATTAATCTGTATAAACAGAAAAAAATTCAAGAAACCAATAAAACAGAAAATAATTCTTCGTCGAACATTTTCTGTTTTTATTTTTTATCACAACAATCAAGTTGCCAACATTACTCGTCATATCAGGACCTACCGGAGTAGGGAAAACGAAAATCAGCCTTCGATTGGCAGAGATCTTCGGGTGTCCCATCGTGTCGTCCGATTCGCGCCAAATATACCGCGAGCTAAAAATTGGTACCGCCTCACCAACCGACGAAGAGTTGCGCCGAGTTAAACATTATTTTATCGGTAGTCATTCCATATTTGATGAGTACAGTGCCGGGCAATATGAAACGGATTCTGTGTCGCTACTCGAAACTCTTTTCAGGCAACACGATGTAGTGCTACTGGTAGGTGGATCCATGATGTATATCGACGCAGTGTGCAAAGGCTTTGACGACATTCCTTCTGTTGACGCCGCAACCCGCGAATTTTGGCAAAAAGAATTTGCTGAAAAAGGTCTTGAACACATCCAAAACAAACTGAAACAATTTGACGAAAAACATTATGCGGAAGTTGATTTGAAAAACCCCAAAAGAGTGCTACATGCGATCGAAATCTGCGCTGTTACGGGCAAACCTTATTCCGAATTGCGTACGGGAAGAATAAAAAAACGAAACTTCGACATTCTGAAAATTGGATTGAACAGACCAAGAACCGAACTATATGAGCGCATCAACCGACGTGTGGATCAAATGGTGAAAGATGGGCTTATTGAAGAAGCACGTGAGTTTTATCAACACAAAGCGCTCAATCCTCTAAACACGGTTGGCTATAAAGAATTTTACGGACATTGGGATGGAAAATATGATATGGACTTTGCCATTAACCTATTGAAACAGGACACGCGCCGGTATGCAAAGCGCCAGATGACCTGGTACAACCGCGACGAGGCAATCACTTGGTTTCACCCCGACAATGAAACTGAAATTATAGAATTTATAACAGCAATAATCAAAAAAAGCAATTGAATAACTCAATGAGGGTTTATCAACCATATTTTTAGCAAATAAATAAATGAAAAAAGCAATCGTTGTAGGAGCGACATCCGGATTGGGCGAAGGAATAGCGCGCAAGTTGGCTAATGAAGGCTATCGCGTGGGAATCACCGGCAGACGCAAGGAACTTCTGGAAAAATTGAAAGCCGAAAACCCATCACACTTCTTCATTAGAACTTTTAATGTAATTGACACCAAAGACACGATTGCAAGCATGCAAGCATTAATCGACGAATTGGGCGGCTTGGATCTGATGGTATTGAGTTCCGGTATCGGATTTCTTAACGAAGAGCTCGATTTTGATTTTGAGGAGCGATTAATTCAGGTCAATGTTACCGGATTCACTAACCTGATAAACTGGACTTACCAGTTTTTCGAATCACAAAACAGTGGGCATTTGGTGGCAATTAGCTCTATTGCAGGACTTCGCGGGAGCGCTCGAGCAGCCGCTTATCACGCTTCCAAAGCATACCAAAGCAACTACATTGAAGGTTTGCAACAACGCGTAGAAAAACGCAAGCAAAACATCACGATAACGAATATCCGACCGGGATTTGTAAAAACAGCTTTGCTTGATGGTGGCGATTTTTTTTGGGCAATGCCCGTAGATCGTGCAGTATATCAAATATGCAATGCCATCAGAAAAAAGAAGAAAGAAGTATTCGTAACGCGTCGTTGGAAATTTGCCGCTTTTGCCATGAAAATTACTCCATCATTTATCTACAATAAAATGAATTTCACATAATGAGAATAGAAGAAAACATATCATTGAAACCCTACAACACATTTGGGATAGCGGCAAACGCCCGATATTTTGCCGAATATAATGATGTAGAAGAACTGACGGAACTGCTGCAATCGGAAATAGTGCGAACAAACCCGATGCTGCACATTGGTGGTGGCAGCAACTTGCTATTTCTGAACAATTTTGAAGGTGTGATTCTTCATTCGGCAATAAAAACAATAAGCATCGAGCAGGAAGATGAAAATAGTGTCCTGCTGCGAGTAGGATCGGGTGTGGTGTGGGATGATTTTGTAGCCTACTGTGTCGAAAAAAACTTTCATGGTGTAGAGAATCTATCGCTCATTCCGGGCGAGGTAGGCGCGTCGGCAGTTCAGAATATTGGAGCTTATGGCGTGGAAGTGAAAGATGTAATCGAAACTGTAGAATATCTTGAGCTGGATACTTTGCAAAGGAAAACAATAACCAATGAAGCATGTGAATATGGCTACAGGCAAAGCATTTTCAAAGGCAGTTTAAAAGGGAAAACTGTGATAACCAATGTCATATTCAGGCTACTGAAAAGCTCCAACTTCAAGCTGGATTACGCGCATTTGCATGTAGCTGTGTCAAAAAATGGTGAAATTAATTTAGCCAACATTCGTAATACCATTATCGAAATTCGCGAAAGCAAACTTCCGGACCCCGCGAAACTCGGAAACGCGGGAAGCTTTTTTATGAATCCCGTTATTACGGCCGATTTTTTCAAGACACTACAACTCGACTACCCCACTATGCCACACTACCCTGCTGCCGGCAACATGGTGAAAGTTCCAGCCGGCTGGCTGATAGAACAATGCGGTTTGAAAGGCAAGGAGTTTGACCGCGTGGCTGTATATCACAAGCAAGCGCTCGTAATTGTCAACCTTGGCGGTGCTTCTGGCAAAGATGTGGCTAATTTAGCCACCATTGTTCAAACGGCAGTCAAAGAACGGTTTGGAATAGAGATTCACCCGGAAGTAAATTATATCTCATAGCCAAAACGCTGACTTACCACCGCGTAAAGGGATTTTTCGAAAGGTAGGAGTTGTAATACCGATAATCGTGTGTTACCTCCTGCCCCAGCCAATCGGGCGTAGCGAAAGGTTCATCTTCAGACTCCAATTCCAGTTCAGCCAAAAGCAGTCCCTCATTGACGCCATAGAACCGGTCAATTTCAAAAACTTTTCCTTCAAACAATACTTCATAACGCGTTTTGGAGATGGTATTCTCATCACAAAGTGCGAGGAGAAGCTCCGCATCGGTTGTTGAAATCTCCTTTTCCCACTCAAAGCGACTAAAACCATTTTCATTTGTTTTACCTTTGATAGTCAAATATCCTTTGTCGCCCTTCACGCGTACACGCACTGTTTTCTCAGGCGAGGCAAGCATATAACCTTGTTTGATTTCATAGGATTTGGATACGTAAGGGATAAAATCGCCTTTTACAAGAAATTTTCGTTCAATTTCGATGTGTTTTGGTTTTTCCATATTATACGATTGTTTTTAATAAGAATTATTCGGCAGAATCGCGGCGACAAATAGCAATGTAAGGACACCACGCACACAGTTTCTTTTCTTCGCATTGACTGAAAGGGACATCCGGATTAAAGATTTCTTCAAGACATGCGCTTAAACGTTCTACAAACTCCTCGCGATAATCGTTAAAATCACGCACATTTACTTTCCTTTCTTTATCCATCAGCTCGGTAGAAACATCACTTTTGAACACTTCGCGTACACTTAACACTTCGGGCGACACCGCGCTATTTGTCCCTGTTTCGAGCTGATAGAGCAAACTATAAAGAAAAGTTTGGAGTACAACCTTTGGTCGTTTCTCCACATTTTTTTCGAACGCCTTTTCCAACGAGATAAACTCCAGCTTATCAGAGCCGGTTTTATAATCGAGTACACGAACCACACCTTCTCTTTCATCTACGCGGTCGATTTTCCCGACTATATTCACCGCAAAACCATCATGCCGGATAGGGAATTGAGTTTTAATATTTTTCTCAGACTGAATATAGCGAAAAGGAGCCCGAGTGGCATCCAGTTTCACAATTTTTTGAACAAACTTGTGCAATATTTTCGCATTGAGCAAGTAGTCGCCCTCCAATTCGACTTCATCCGCTTTTTGAATATGTTTTTTAAAAAATTCGACTGTAAAAGCTTCCCGTATCGCGCGGTCAATCAATAGGCTGTTTTTTGCCAGCTCATCGAGCGTGGATTGCTGCAATAATTTTCCTTCAAAAGGCTTGTAGAGATGCTCCATCACATAATGCAACAATGTTCCAAACATTCCGGCTTCGACATTTTCAGTAACCTCGTCCTGCTCCTGCATTCGCTCCACATAATTGAAATAAAACTTCAGCGGACAATCAATGTACATATTTATTGAACTTGCCGACATAAAGCGTCCCCAGTTTTCGGTAGTTGTGAATGCGTTTAATTTCGCCATCACTTCATCGGTTTTAGTTACCGAGATCAATGAGGTTTCGGGCAGTTGAATATCATATACCACATTTATTCTTTTGATATTGATGTCATAATGATATTGTAGTTGATGCAAATATCGGCTCACTTCGCCCGTTTGCATTCCTTCGGAGCGACTATCATAAAGAAAAAACAAACGGTTGGTTCGTTGAATAAGCCGATAAAAATTATATGCCGATATAGCATCGTGATAATCATCGGTAGGCATACCAAAAGCTCGTCGCAAACTATAAGGCACAAAACTACTCACATGTTGCTTTTTCGGAAAGACTCCCTCGTTGAACGAGCAAACGATGAGATTTTCAAAATCAAGACCACGGGTTTCGAGCATACCCATCACCTGAAGCCCATTGAGCGGCTCACCCTCAAATGGAATAGTGATGCCTGCCACCAACTGTCTTACAAGCCTCACGAAAGCGTCCAAACTCATATCCAACTCTCCGGCATTAGCCATCACATCGCGCAAACGACTGATGGTAATATAATAATGGTATAAAAAATCCGACTCGAGCCGTGGGGTTCCGACTTCCTCATCGAGCCTCTGCCAACGAAGATTTAAGACTTGCAACACCTCAAGCAGATATTCGACAAACTCCATCGGCTCTTTTCGCTGTTTGAAAATCAAACGCAGCAACTCATCATTTTCAAAATATTTACTATCCACATAAATCAAATTTCCCGAAATTAGTTTTCCTACAATACGCTTCACTTCCTCGCCACACAACACACTCACATACTGATGATTGAGTACTGCCATTACAGAAACATGATAGAACATGCCACGGGAATTAGCCCGACGGTGGAGGTCAAATATATTTTCGAGAAGGCTCGCCACGGGGGTAGATTTCAGGGGAAAACCCATGGTGATATTTATCTTCATTATATTTTCGGGAAAAGAATGGAGCATTGGCACAAGCAACGTCTCGTCTGGCAACACCACCGCTGTCTGCATCCACATCGCATCCCGGGTAGAATCGGGATACAAACTTTCGAGTATGCGGCTAACCGTTTTCACCTGCCCAACCGATGAGGGAATAGCAATCAGTTCAATCTCTTTGTCGGGCAATGGATGTTCTATCGGGTCAATTTTCAATTTCGAAGGGAAATTGCGCAAATTATCAGCATAAAAAAGTGAAGCCCGATTGAAGGTGTCGCGCAATTGGGCAGACTCATAATCCCAATAAAAATCAGCCTGTCCGCGTTTCTGCAACTCAGCGAAAAGAGTTTTCTCACAAGGATTCAAGGCATTGAAACCAACAAAAACAAAGCGCTTTTCCTTGAAAAAATCGGGGATTTGAAGCGTTTCAAGTTTTTCGGCTATTTCGCGAAAAACCATCCCTTCGGTGGCTTGATTATCAGCCAACAACTCTTCCCTGAAAGCGTGATAAAGTGGCAAAAGCAAACGCCAGATTGCAACAAACTCCTCTTTGGTTTTGTGTTCGACAACCGGCAAAAAGTGTTGCCAAAATCTTTTTACCGCTTCTCTTTGTGTTTCGGATAAGTATTCGTGCATCGCGTCAATCTCTTTTAGACTTTTCACATTCGAAAAAAGTTGTGCGGTATCCACCCGAAATTTATCGGCTTCGTCAAAATCGGCAAGCAGCATTTCGCCCCAAAAAATAAAGTCGTCAAAACTCTCGTTGCTATGGCTCGCTTCGCGAAAAAGACGAAAGAGACGAAATAGCGCGTCAGTACGATCAACCACCACTCGCTCGGAAGCTTTGAAAAAACAATCGTTTACAGCCATAATTTCGGGAGAAAATATCGGCTTATCAATCAGTTCGGTGAGATATTTCTGAAAAAACAAACCTGCGCGCCTGTTGGGGAACACAAAAGTAAACTTACGTAGCTCATTCCCATATTCATGGTGAAAAGCAGCAGCAATGCGGTAGAGAAAAGCATCCATATCAAATATTATTTACAAAAAAAAAGAAGCAGCCGAAACACTCATACGTGAGCCAAACGCGTGTTACTTCTTTTCGCACGGCTAAGTTAGTTAATTTTATCCAAACGAAAGAGGTAAAGATTATTTTTATTACTTTTGTCGCGTGAATTATCTGATTGGCTTCAAAAGGCAATTTCATCAATGCAAAAACTGGTAATATGAATGCGACAGTTTGAAATATCAGTGCGACAGCATTCAAAATCAACGCGATAGCCTACAAAAACAGTGCGAAAATGGAGTTGAAGTAAAGTGGAAGCTAATTAAAGACGCGCGTGGAGAATCCATAACAAAACAAATATAAATATTGTACAGATGATAGGGACAATCGTAAATACCGTGGCTGTAGTAGCAGGAGGCTCTTTGGGTCTAATTCTAAAAAAAGGAATGCCTGAGCGCATACGAACCATCTATTTTCAAGCTGTAGGGCTATTTACACTTGCTATCGGAATCAGTATGGTATGGAAAATGGAGCATATTCTTATCGTGGTATCCAGTGTGGTGATTGGCGCAATCTTGGGCGAATGGTGGAACCTTGAAAAAGGCACTGAGCAACTAAGCGAATGGACCAAAAGAAAACTCAGAATAGGTAGTGAGCAATTCAACGAAGGGCTTACAACCTCCTTTCTGTTATTCTGCATCGGAGCGCTCACCATC
Source organism: uncultured Paludibacter sp. (assembly GCA_964568675.1). Lineage (GTDB taxonomy): Bacteria > Bacteroidota > Bacteroidia > Bacteroidales > Paludibacteraceae > UPXZ01. The sequence continues at coordinate 5,559 of CAZMQV010000037.1, read as the reverse complement.
ATGGGCGCAATCGAAGAAGGCATTAGCGGTTCATCGCGCTTGCTTCTCACCAAATCCATACTCGATTTTTCGTCGGCGCTGCTTCTTTCCTCCGCTTTTGGAGTAGGCGTGATATTTTCAGCTATTCCACTATTTTTGTTTCAAGGCGCTATCACTCTAATTGCCAAATATTTTGGAAATTTTCTTTCGCCCGAAACCATACAATCACTCACCTCGGTAGGAGGCATTTTACTTCTTGGACTTGCAATAAATATTTTGGAAATAAAAAAGCTTCGCATTCTGAACATGATACCCGCCTTGCTTGTTGTGGTATTACTTATGTGGATAACAGGAAAATTTAATATTCGAATCGTATGAATTTAATAATGACTTTCGTTTGGTTTCTAATTGGTTTCACGCTTATCAACAGTGTGAAATTTTTGCAATTATCGCGCACGCTTCAAAAACTGAAAGCAAAACCGGAAAATGCCGAAGCGAAACAAGAGGCGCTGGTGCAATTGGCAAATAAAAAAACTCTACCCTACCTACCCGTATATTATCTAATCGTTTGGATTTTATGCAGCAGTTTTTTTATCACAGGCGACGCGCAAACGATAAACTTTTCCGATGCCTTAAAAACCGGCATACTTTGGCTTGCACTTAGTTTTCTGTTTGAATTGTTGAGTTGGACATTGATCAAGCATCCTTATCGGTTGTCGGGCAAAGCGATGTATAAAGACTCTCAACCCTGGATAAGCATAATGTATTACGCTATTTTGATAAGCCCGTTGCTTATAGCCCTTGCAAAGATATAACACAAGCAGCGCAACACGACTGCACACATCCGGATGATTTGTGCAAAGATTTTTCAATCAAATCAAAACATTTTTTGATTAATTTTTGTTGTTGATTTTAATTTCCTATTTGAGAGATAAGAAAATATTATAGAAATAAGATATGAACAAAAGAGAAGTATTTGAGCAAAGGCGTAAGGCTTTGCATGGTATGGAAGAAATAGCTGTACAAAAACAGCATTTGAAATTAAAACTCACCGCGCGCGAAAGGCTTGGAATCCTTTTTGACGAGGGGAGTTTTTTTGAGTTAAATCCCTTTGTCGAACCACAAAAAGAGATTAAGAAATCGCAAAACGCCTTTGGTGATGGAGTTGTGGTTGGACGTGGGCTGATTCAGGGAAGAAGTGTATTTGCTTATGCTCAGGACTTTACTGTCATGGGCGGCTCGTTAGGCTATGCTCACGGTATGAAAATAGCCAAAGTACAGGAAATGGCGCTGAAATTTGGCGCTCCCTGCATTGGACTGATTGACAGCGGCGGCGCCCGCATCCAGGAAGGAATCAACAGTCTTTCTGCTTATGCCCGCATATTCAAGAACAATGTACGCTCGTCGGGGATTATTCCACAAATAAGCGTAATACTTGGACCTGCTGCCGGGGGCGCGGTTTACTCTCCAGCAATCACTGACTTTATCATCATGACCAATCAAACATCCTATATGTTTGTTACCGGACCCGATGTGGTGAAAGAAGTTTTGAACCAAGAGATTAGCATGGACGACTTAGGTGGCGGGAACATTCATGCCGAGAAAAGTGGTGTGGCACACTTTGTTTTTGAAGATGAAGAGCATGCGCTGATGCAAGTACGCAAGCTGCTTTCATACCTCCCAACCAATAATTTTGACGCGCTACCCATATCCAACGATGTGGATTTCAATGAGGACAGACAACAATATCTGAACAACATAATCCCCGACGATCCCAACCGCCCTTATGACATGAAAGAGATAATCAACATATTGGTTGACAACAACTCTTTTCTGGAAGTTCACGAGAAATATGCACCCAATATATTAGTAGGATTTGCACGCCTGAATGGAAAAACTATCGGCATTGTAGCAAACCAACCCAAAGTAATGGCAGGAACATTGGACATCAACGCCAGTGTGAAAGGCTCGCGTTTCGTTCGATTTTGCGATAGCTTTAATATTCCAATTTTAGTACTCGAGGATGTTCCCGGATTCATGCCGGGAGCAGATCAGGAACATGCCGGAATCATACGCAATGGCGCAAAACTTCTTTATGCGTTTTGTGAAGCAACCGTTCCGCGGGTAACAATCATTACGCGCAAAGCTTATGGTGGCGCTTATGTGGTAATGAACAGTTTAGGCATTGGTGGCGACTTCAATTTTGCTTGGCCAAGCGCCGAAGTGGCTGTGATGGGACCGGCTGGAGCAATAAAAATTATCAACAGGGCGGAACTTGCCAACGCTCCCGACCGGGCGGCGAAAGAAAAAGAACTAACGGAGAAATACAAAGATGAAATTGCCAATCCTTTCAAAGCGGAAGAATTGGGGATGATTGACGATGTGATAAAACCATCGAAAACGAGAGAAACCCTCATCACCGTTTTCGACATTCTATCCAACAAACAATACTCGCAACCCGAACGTAAACACGGGAATATACCTTTGTAGCTTAAAGAATTGATATGAAGGAAATGAAACATACGAAGAGAAACGAGATTTTTCACTTCATAATAAAACATTGAACAAGCAAAAACAGACAATGAAAAAAAGAATATTAATAGCCAACCGTAACGAAATAGCCATTCGCATCATCCGTTCGGCTAAAAAACTGGGATTGACCACCTATGCAATCCAAACCAACCGCGAACCCGACGCGATGTATCTCGAATATGCCGACGAAATAATCCACGTACAAGAAGATTTGTCCGAAAAAACAATTTTCCTCAACCCCGAAGCATTAGTAAAACTGGCGTTGGAGAATCAAATTAACATGGTTCACCCAGGCTACGGTTTTTTGTCAGAAAATCCGGACTTTGCCTATTTCTGCGAGAGCAACGGCATCGTATTTATCGGTCCTTCACCGCTGTTGATACGTGACATGGGAATAAAAACCATCGCTAAAAAGATGGCATCGGATGCGAATATGCCACTGGTTCCCGGAAGCCCGGGTGCAATCACCGACGCGCTCGTAGCCAAAGATTTTGCCGAGAAAATTGGTTATCCGGTCATTCTGAAAGCCTCGGCAGGAGGTGGCGGACGCGGCATGCGCATTGTGGAAAAATCGGAAACAATGGAACGACATTTCAAATCGGCATACGATGAAGCTGTTGCCGCTTTTGGCAATGGCGATATTTTCATTGAAAAATACCTGGTCAACCCCAAACACTTAGAATTTCAGATACTTGGAGACAAGCATGGCAATGTGGTGCATCTGGGCGAACGTGAATGTTCACTTCAACGAAAACATCAGAAAATAGTAGAAGAAGCACCTTCGGCAAGCATTAGCGCATCGCAAAGAGAGGAGATGGGAAATTTAGCCGTGAATTTTGCTAAAAAAATCGGATATTTCTCGGCAGGCACTATCGAATTCATTCTCGATGAAGATGGCAGCTATTATTTTATGGAGATGAACACCCGCATACAGGTGGAGCATCCGGTAAGTGAAATGATAACCGGAGTGGACTTAGTAGAATGGCAAATTCGCATCGCGCAAAATGAAGTTCTAACACTTCAACAAAAAGACATAACGATAAAAGGCTGGGCAATAGAATGCCGGGTAAACACAGAAGATCCGCAAAACCGATTTAGTCCACAAACCGGATTTATTGAAAAAATTCGTTTCCCCTACGGCAACAACATCCGAATTGAAACCGGAGTAAAAGAATACTCGATGGTAACACCCTACTTCGATTCGATGATTGCAAAAATAATAGTACATGCCGAAAACCGGGAAGAATGTATCCGCCAGACTCTTGAAGCATTGAATGAGTTTCATATTTCCGGCTTAAAAACCACTGTACCATTCTGTCGCACCGTGCTTCGCAGTCCCGAATTTATCGACGCGAGCTACACGACACGCTGGGTTGACACGGTGTTCACTCCCGACATGCTCGAATCGGACGAAGAAGCAATGATAGCTGCGCTTGCAGCCACCATCACCTATGCAAAAGAGTATCTGCAATACTCATCGGACTCACCCATGTTCAAAAGCGAATCGCTCAACGTATGGGTTCTCAACAAGCGGATAAATAAATAAAAATCATATCATCCAAAAATTAAAAACAAAATAATGGCAACATCCTATATTTATAAACGGGACGCATCTCGACTTTTCATTGCCATGCGCGACAATGGCGCACGCTATAAAATATACCTTCCAAAAGAATCAAAACCGATTATCAACGGAGAAGAAAAAGATATTTTTTTCATCGAACATAAGAATAACTTCTCATCATTCAGCATGAATGACAGAGAATTTCAATGTGAGATAACCCAACGGGATCAGAACCGAATCACCGTAAAGGTTAATGGTGTGGAATATCGCTTCAGTTTAGAGTCAATTTTTTCATACTTGCGTCAAAACCTGCTGAACAAAGGCGAAAACATTGAAACCGGGAATAATATCAAATCGCAAATGCCGGGAAAAATTGTAGATATCTTCATGAGTGAAGGCGACTTGGTGAATGCGGGTGAAGCAATACTCAGCCTCGAAGCGATGAAGATGCAAAATGAAATCAACGCGCCATGCAATGGTGTAATCCGAAAAATACACGTTGCTACCGGACAATCGGTAATGCAAGACGAACTGTTGGTAGAGATCAATTCGATTGACGAATAAAAACTTGAAAATCAAATAATCGCAAAACGGGAATAGTCATAAATCGATATTCCCGTTTTGCTTTTACGTATTAGACGCAACTATCCACATATTACAAAGCTTGATTCGCTTCCGAAACAAATTCAAAGCCCATAAGAATTTCACGCATCAATCCAATTGCGAATAAACTCATCGTTATTGGCAGCAAAGCGGGGTTTGGAAGCTGAAGCTCCCGGATGTGTAGGATACCGGCGATAATTCCAGGAATCAGTAGCATTGAAGTATTCGCACGACAGCCTGTTAGCCGACCATTCCGTCCAAAACTTCTGATGAATGCTCCTTCCTTTGCGCGAATGATAAGCACTCAGTAAACTACCCCACGCGATGTGTCGCCAAAACACCCAAAAACCCCAACGCCGACACTGAAGTATATGTCCAAATTCATGACGTAATAATTCGTAATCATGTGCCGAGTTGCTCCCAACAAATATCCCGACACCCGGCACTGTAAGCGCGGCACCACGCTTAAAATCACCAAAATTCAACCGAAACACGCGTACACCTTCAAACTTCATACATCCTACAATTATTAATGCAATCTACTCTTTGATTTTCTGAAAAAAAGCTATTCATTCAAAAGTATGGATGACAATGACCCCCCTTCACTTGCCTTTTGACGTGCAATACAAGTCTCAATTTTAGAGCGAAAACGCCAACCCGTCATTGGATTAATGCCAAGCGTATCGGCAAGCACATTCACAGGAACTTTCTTATGCTCAACACATATCTGATAGGCAATCTGAAAAGCCTTGTTAATCGGGAACTTGCAATTATGAAAAATGGTGTGAGCAGTAGCCGATTCCTCTATTTTACATCGCGTGCATCGCCTCGAATGTGGTCGCTTGCCCGAACAATAGTTTGTGTTTCCACAACTCCGACAC
>CAZMQV010000036.1:0-33849 GCA_964568675.1 uncultured Paludibacter sp. | reverse complement strand
TGCAAAGTTAGCGAAAATGAACTAAGGAGAAGGCTACCGGAGGTTTAGTTCAACAAGGTATTGGCAATAGGCGGGCTGACGTGCAAACATAGAGCTTTGTGCCTTGAATTCAACTTGTAAATGCAACTTTTTATGGTTGGACATTTAGATAGAAATAATGATAATTTTTTCAGAGAGGAAAGAGAGAAAATATCCCTCCTTTGCTCTACTGAATGGATAAAGTTAACAATCTTTGCTTTGATTGTCCGTCCAAAGAAAAAAAAGTTGCAGATGAGTAAACATATAACCAGAGAACAAAGGTATGCAATTTCAATGATGTTGTAAATACCCATGACTAAAAAAAAGATAGCAGAGGCTATTGGAGTAGATAAAAGCACTGTGTACAGGGAAATAAAGCGAAATTGCGATGCCCGAAATGGTAAATATAGCATGGAGCTTGCCCAACGCAAAGCCGATAAACGCAAGGCTCAGAAACGCCATAAAGAAACGCCTACCGAACAACTAAAAAAACGGATAATAAAGCTATTAAAGAAAGGTTTTAGTCCGGAACAAATAACAGGTAGAAGTCGTTTAGATGACTTTTCAATGGTATCGCACGAAACAATTTATCGCTGGATATGGTCAGATAAACGTAGTGGAGGTAAGCTTCACAAATATCTTCGACGACAAGGTCGCAAATATGCCAAACGTGGTTCAAAAAATGCAGGACGAGGATTTATTCCTAACAGAGTAGATATTGATGGCGTCCGGCAATAGTAGAACAAAAGGAGAGATTTGGTGATTTAGAGATAGATACAATTATTGGGAAGACCCACAAGGGTGTCATTCTTACCATAAACGATAGAGCAACAAGCAGAGTCTGGATACGTAAGCTCTCTGGGAAAGAAGCCATCCCCGTAGCTAAAATTACAGCATGGGCACTGCGTAAAGTAAAGAACTTAATACATACAATTACGGCTGACAATGGTAAAGAGTTTGCAAAGCACGAGGAAATTGCACAAAAATTGGGAATAAAATTCTATTTTTGTAAGCCATATCACTCTTGGGAACGTGGTGCCAATGAAAATACAAATGGACTTATCAGGCAGTACATCCCAAAAGGTACGGTTTTAGTGAAGTAACCAACAAGCAGATTAAAAGGATTGAAAATATCCTTAATAATAGACCTCGTAAAAGACTTGGATACATCACACCAAACGAAAAATTTAAACAAATTATTAATCAGAATTCAGTTGCATTTGCATGTTGAATTCAGCCAATTATTGGAGTTTAATTCGCATATTTTGAGCAAGGTAATCATCCATACAAAAAAACAAGACCTAACAGATTTTCAAAGAAATCGGTTAGGTCTTATTGCATTTTATCTCTAAATCAAAGAGAGCATTCCAACTATATTTCCCATTGTTCGAGCGAGTCTATTAAATCGTCAAAACACTTGATTTTAGATTTTTCCGTAACTTCGGCTATTTGTTTGTCCATCGCGTCGTTGTAGGTTTCGGCAGGCACATCACGTATTATTCCGAGTGCAACGGGCATGTCAGGCCCTTGCATCATGGCAAGCTCCCATTGCAGACTAGGATTGGGGCATTTCGCGTCGTGAACAAGAATATCAGCTTCGGCAAGGCCATTCTCACTCAAACTTACAACTTCTAATTTACCGTTTTTATACGTTATTCCTTTATCGCGATTCACACCAAAAATCATCGGTTTGCCATGTTCAAGAAAAACCATTTTATCGGGGCGACTGCCTTTATCTGCCAACCAGCTGTGTGCTCCATCATTGAATATCACACAATTGACAAGACACTCCACTACTGAAGTACCTTTGTGCCTGGCGGCTGCCATCATCACTTCTTGCGCATTTTTCAAATCCACGTCGAGCAAGCGCCCAAAGAAAGTGCCTCGCGCGCCAAAGGTGAGTTCTGCCGGACGGAAAGGCTCTTCAATCGTGCCATAAGGCGATGATTTTGTTATTTGCCCTTTGAGAGTTGTGGGAGAGAATTGTCCTTTTGTCAATCCATAAATCTGATTGTTGAAAAGCAGCACATTGATATCCACATTTCGGCGTACACTGTGGATAAAGTGATTACCTCCGATTGCCAAGCAATCGCCATCACCGGTAATTTGCCATACGGTGAGATTCGGATTTGCCACTTTCACCCCCGAAGCGATGGCAGCACCACGTCCGTGAATGGAGTGAAACCCGTAGCTACTCATATAATATGGCAAACGCGACGAACATCCGATGCCCGATATCACTGCGATTTCGTGAGGTGGTACACCCATTTCAGCCATCGTTTTGTGCAAACTGTTGATAATGGCATAATCGCCACAACCGGGACACCAGCGTATTTGTTGTTCGCTTTTAAAGTCTTTTGCTGTATATTGTTTGATTGCTTCCATCTGTTTTTAATCATTTAAAAGTTTACTAAAATGTTCTTCAAGTTCTGTTACTTTAAATGGCTGACCCTGCACCTTATTGTACTGCAAGTAGCTCACTTCCGGTATTTGATTTCTTAAATAGGACACGAACTGACCACTATTCAACTCACACACGACTACTTTCTTATATTTCCTAAGCACTTCTGCCGTGTTTTTTGGAAGCGGATTGATGTAGTTGAAATGAGCCAATGCTACACTTTTGCTTTCGGCAAGCATCTCCGACACGGCAGCCATCAAATGACCTCGTGTACTCCCCCATCCCACTACCAGCAATTCAGCGGATTCACTTCCATAGACTTCCAACTCGGGAATGACGTTTTCGACATATTTTACTTTCGCGGCGCGCGTATCTACCATTTTCTGATGATTCTGAGCGTCGGTAGAGATTCCACCTTTGTTATAGTCTTTTTCAAGACCACCATTCCGGTAGGCAAACCCTTCGATGCCGGGAGTGGATAGATAACGCGCAAAGTTTTTCTCATTACGCGAAGCTGCGTTGTAGCCCACAAAGTCAGACGGAACAAAATTTGGTGTAATCATAGGCATATCAGCCATTTTTGGGAGTTTCCACAGCGAAGTTCCATTTCCTAAAAATCCGTCAGTCAGTACAATAACAGGAGTAGAATGCTCTAAAGCAATTTTGGCGGCAAGGAAAGTAAACTGGAAACACTCATCGGGAGTTCCCGGTGCTATTACCACAACCGGGCTTTCGCCATTTCTTCCATAAAGCGCCTGTAGCAAATCGGTTTGTTCGGTTTTAGTAGGTAAGCCGGTAGAAGGTCCACCACGCATCACATCAATGATAACAATGGGCAATTCAGCCATCACAGCCAAGCCGATAGCTTCCGACTTCAGCGCAAGACCAGGCCCGGAAGTATTGGTAGCCGCGAGCGAACCTGCAAACGCTGCTCCAAGCGCAGTAGTAATCCCGGCTATTTCATCTTCGCACTGCATCACCTTCACGCCCAAATCGCGGCGCAGAGCCAATTCCTGCATAATATCGGATGCGGGCGTAATCGGATAACTTCCTAAAAAAAGTTGCAAACCAGATTTCTCGGCAGCCGCTAATAGTCCGTAAGCTGTAGCCGTATTCCCGGATATGCTGGTATATTTTCCGCTTGGCACATCATGCGATTTCTCAATCGTGTATGTTGGCACAGCCAAATGCAGGTTATGACCATAATTAAAGCCATCATTTAGCACTTTCACGTTAGCCTCAAACAATTTAGGCTTTTTCTTAAATTTATTCTGAATAAAATGTTCCGCCTTATCGATGGGTCGGTTGAAAAGCCAGCAAATCAATCCCAACGCAAACATATTCTTGCTTCGCAGAATGTCTTTATTATCCATCCCGAAGTTTTCAAGGCTTGCTTGCGTTAGCGTAGTAAGTTGTGCCGGTATGAGTGTGATCGTTTCTGAAATCTTCAACTCGAGAAATGGATTCTCAGACTGGAAACCTGCTTTGACAATGTCATTTTTTTCAAAACTATTTTCATCGTAAATAATCACACCACCTTTTTTTACTTTGGCATGATACAGACTGAGCGCAGCGGGGTTCATCGCCACAAACACATCCGCGTCGTCGCCGGGAGTAAATACCTTACTCGACCCAATGTGTACCTGAAAACCTGAAACGCCACTCACAGTACCCTGAGGAGCACGGATTTCGGCAGGATAATCGGGAAAAGTTGAAATTTCGTTGCCAATTACAGCCGAAATATTAGAAAATGCTGTACCCGTAAGCTGCATTCCATCACCAGAGTCGCCGGCAAACAGCACCACAACATTATCTAGCTCTTTTACTTTAATATTTTCCATATTTTCTAAATAAAGATTTTTGGGATAATTGTTATTTATCTTCTCTTTTCACTTCTTAGTTGCATCGCGTTCGACCATCTTATGCGCTGATTATACATTTGTATCTAAAATACCACAAATCGGGAATTTCATAATATCACACAAATAAATACACATCAATTACACAAGACAGGGTTGCGAATCAATACTTAATAAGTAATTAATTGGCAAAGATATAACTTTTTGAGTTATTATCGAAGCAAACAACAATTTAAAACAAATGCCGCATATAATGATTATACGCGGCATTCGAATTTTGACTCCGGATTAGATTAGAACTCTGCATTATTTGGGGTGCGCGGAAATGGTATCACATCGCGGATGTTAGTCATTCCGGTAACAAAAAGCAGCAAACGCTCAAACCCAAGACCAAATCCGGCATGGGGCGCGGTACCAAAGCGCCGGGTATCCAAATACCACCAAATGTCTTTCTCGGGCACACCCATCGACGCAGCTCGTGTTCTCAATTTCTCAAGATCTTCCTCACGCTGCGAACCTCCAATAATTTCTCCAATTTTCGGGAAAAGCACGTCCATAGCGCGAACTGTCTTTCCATCATCGTTCATTTTCATGTAAAATGCCTTTATCTCTTGCGGATAATCTGTTAGAATAACCGGTTTTTTGAAATGCTCTTCCACCAAGTATCGCTCGTGTTCCGATTGCAAATCGGTGCCCCATCCCACTCGGTACTCGAATTTATGTCCATCGGCAACTGCTTTTTCAAGTATTTTCACACCTTCGGTGTATGTCAAACGCACAAAATCATCTTCTACTACAAATTTCAATCGTTCAATCAACTCTTTGTCGTACATTTTCGAAAGAAATTCCAAATCATCCATACATTTATCCAAAGCCCACTGAATGCAGTATTGAATAAAATCTTGTGCCAGTTGCATATTTTCTTCTATTTCATTGAAAGCAACTTCAGGCTCTATCATCCAAAACTCGGCTAAGTGTCGGGGTGTGTTGGAGTTTTCGGCTCTGAAGGTAGGCCCAAATGTATAAATCTGACCTAATGCCAAGGCTGCCAATTCGCCTTCAAGCTGTCCGGAAACGGTGAGATTTGCATGTTTGCCAAAAAAATCATTCGAAAAATCGACTTCGCCTTGTTCATCTTTCTTCACGTTTTTAAGGTCGAGTGTAGTTACCTGAAACATCTGACCTGCTCCTTCGGCATCGGAAGCAGTGATAATGGGTGTGTGGAAATAGAAAAATCCACGTTCGTGAAAAAACTGATGTATTGCCATTGCCATGTGGTGGCGAATCCGGAAAATTGCACCGAAAGTATTGGTGCGCGGACGAAGGTAGGCAATATCACGCAGAAACTCCAAAGTGTGTCCTTTTTTCTGAAGCGGATAAGTTTCGTCGGCAGTTCCATACACCTGAATATCGGTTGACTGAATCTCTACAGCCTGCCCCGATCCTTGCGACGCTACCAATGTGCCAATCGCGCTGATACATGAACCTGTTGTAATGAGTTTCAACTTTTCCTCGTCAAAATTAGCCAAATCAACCACGATTTGGATATTATGTATCGTAGAGCCATCATTCAATGCTATGAAACTTACATTTTTATTTCCGCGGCGGGTACGTACCCAACCTTTCACATTTATGGCTTCGCCAACGTCAGTTCTTTGCAGCGCTTCTACAATTTTTGTTCTTTGCATAATTCTTATCTTATAAATTCAATTAAAAATAAAATCGAGGGCACAAAATTACTAATTTTAATTCATTATTAATAACATAAGCCACAAAAAAAGCATCCAAGTTGCTCCGAATGCTTTTTTGTGGTTAGTTGCTCGTCAACATTTCTCCACTTATCTTAGTTTCTTTTTTTGGTTGTCGGCTTTTTGGGCACTGGTTGTTTATTCACACTGCCCATCATGGTCATCGCGCAGCGGAAGCCAACATCATTTGCCGATTTATCTTGATTCAAATAACGGCGATTGGCAGGATTGAGCCAGTAGGCACGGTCTTTGTATGATCCGCCTTTGTAAACGCGGGTTTTGTTTGTAATCTTAGGAGCGAGCACATCAGTGGGGTCGATCTGTGCTCTGTTTCGTAAGGAAGCAATGCCTTCAGGGTCGGTATAAAGCTGAAAATCGGTTGCAATCTGATTGCTACCATCCCGATAATTTCGCAAATCGTCAGCATTTTGCACCATGCGCGCGATGCGTCCCAATGAATCTAATTTGTATTGATATTTACCATCTTGATTATCAGCAAGATAAGTATAAGATTGATTGCCGCGATAGGGGTTGTATTCAGCTACTTCCTGATGCGAAGTTGACCGATATACATCGAGTACCCATTCGTTTACATTGCCGGCCATGTTGTACAAGCCAAAATCATTGGGTGGGTAAGCATCTCCAGGTGCTGTAGTTGCGTAACGGTCATTTAGCGCTCCCGCATTGCCCATCATATCGCCACGTCCACGTGCAAAATTTGCCAAAAACTGTCCTTGAGTTTTACCTTTCTTCGTTTCGCGCAATCGATCGCCCGCCCACGGATACATGCGCCCTTCGACAACCAAGCCGTTTTTATCGGCTTTCAGTCCATAAGCAGCAAACTCCCATTCAGCTTCAGTGGGTAACCTGAAATTGGGGAACATCAATCCATCGCCCATTTGCGCTTTGCGGTTTTCACCAAATGCCCCTTTCAGAGGTTTTGAGCCTGCAGGTGGGTTGTATGAACGCTGTAACAGATATTTTTCTGTGTTAAACACAAAATTCTGAGCAATTGAGTCGTGATTATTAACCCGTTGAACATAAGAAAAATCGGGAGGAGTTATCACACCGGCTTTCACCAGCATCAACTCGTTGAGCCGGTCGGTGCGCCACTGACAATAATCCATCGCCTGCTCCCAGGTTACACCCACCACCGGATAATTGTTAAACGCCGGATGGGAATAATAACGGTCAAAATAGGGTTCATTGTAAGAGAGCGGATCTCCCGATTTGTCAATATCGGGTTGCGTGTTTTGTACCAAACGTGGTGCTGTTTCTCCAAAAACCACTTCCATCCAATGTGTATATTCGCGCCACATCAAGTTGCTTACTTCATATTGGTCCATATAGAAGGAGCCAACGCTTACACGACGTCGAAGGTTATCGCGCTGCCCGGTGAGCAGATCCGACTTTTCGCCCATCATAAAGGTACCACCTTCCACCACGACCATTCCTCCCGGAATTTGAGGTTTGTAACCATCCTGCGCCGCAAAACCGGACGAGGCATAGCCATTGCCTCCGGTGAATCGCTCATTCTGATAAGTCCAGCCGGTGGCTGTGGAAACTGTAGAACCGGCAGGAGGAGGCGCCTGCTTCTTCGAATTTTGAGTGCGTGGCGCACATGCTGCCAAAGACACTATCGCGACTAAAAGTACCGTTTTAAAAATGCTGTTGAGATTCATATAATCATCTGTATTATATATCATTAAGAAAAAATGGAATGATAATTTTTGAAATAAGACTACCCAGGTATCCGTATTTTATTGTAAAAATAATTTCATTCTGTAATTATAACTTAAATTCGGCTAAAAACGTATATTTTCGGGGATTATTTTTTCATTTATCGAAAAAAACTAACCGAAAAAAGGGTATAATTGCTTACTTTTGTAAAATAATCATTTCTATAACGAAAATACTCCAAACATATTTCATTGAAACGATGTATTTTAACCCATTTCAATTGAACATAAGAAATAAACTTCTGGATTTGAGCCACCCCTTGGTGATGGCGATAATCAACATCACACCCGACTCGTTCTACAATGCGAGTCGCTCGCTTTCCGAGAAAGATGTTTTGAGTTCGGTAGAAAAAGCATTGCTCCATGGCGCGTCCATTATTGATGTCGGCGCTTATTCAAGTCGCCCATCAGCTCAACACATTTCGGAAAAAGAAGAGAAAGAACGTTTACAGAAACCTCTCAAAGCTATTCGAAACCATTTCCCGGATGCAATATTGTCGTTGGACACATTCAGGTCGGCGGTGGCGCGCTGGGCTGTCGAAAATTATGATATAAACATTATCAATGACATAAGCGGAGGCACACTTGACGCTAAGATGTTTGAAACCGTTGCCGATTTGCAACTTCCTTACATACTAATGCACATCAAGGGAAATCCGCAAACCATGCAGCAAGAAAATGATTATGCGAACATGATGTCGGAAATACTTCAATTTTTTGAGAAGAGAATTACGCAATTGGTGCATTTGGGAGTAAAGGATATTGTGGTTGATCCCGGATTTGGATTTGCAAAGAACTTAGAACAAAACTACGAACTACTGGCAAAAATGAGCTATTTCAAAGAATTGGGCTTCCCAATTTTATGCGGTGTTTCCCGAAAATCAATGATATACAAGCTATTGGATATTAAACCAGAAGAAGCATTGAACGGAACGACCGCGTTAAATGTTTTAGCCTTGATAAATGGCGCGAACATACTACGAGTGCACGATGTGAAAGAAGCTGTTGAAGCAATTCGTATTTATTCACTCTATCAACATTTTCAAAATACATGAACTGACCATGATGGGTTTTAATCTGAGCATAAAGGACATAACCGATATCTTACTTACAGCCACGCTCCTATTTGGCTCATATCGTTTGCTGCGCAAGTCGGGAGCCGGAAATGTGTTTGCAGGCGTATTAACTTTCATTATCGTATGGTTTATTGTGTCGCAATTCTTCAAAATGGAATTGATAGGCGGCATTCTCGACGCGATTGTAAATGTTGGAGCATTTGCGCTGATTGTGCTTTTCCAGGAAGAAATCAAGCGATTCTTTTCGCGAATCGGCACCCGAAGCAACTGGGGAGTTGTCCGATTTATTACACGCTTTTTTAAGCAAAACGGCATTGAGCAAACCAAAACCGAATATGACATCATTCAGATTGTACTTGCTTGTAGAAATATGGCTAAAACAGCCACAGGGGGCTTGATAGTGATTACACGTGAAAATGATTTGCAATTTTTCATCCAAACGGGCGAAGAAGTGGATGCGCGCATCAGCTCGCGACTTATCGAAAACATATTTTTCAAAAACAGCCCGCTACACGATGGCGCGCTGATAATTTCAAACAAACGGCTAAAAGCCGCTTCGTGTATCCTTCCGGTTTCCAATAACCAGAACATCCCGAAACGCTTGGGACTACGACACCGCTCAGCTTTGGGCATAAGCGAGCAGTCTGACGCAATCGCTATCATTATTTCCGAAGAGACCGGACAAATATCGTGGGCGGTCAACGGGCAACTCACCATCAGCGTGAAACCCGAAGAATTGGAGCATTTTTTATCGAAAGAACTTAAAGAGATCAAATTATAACACAATATTAAAATGAAATATCGTCAACATCAATTGTACAAACTGTTTCTTACGCTAACTATGTTGGGTTTTCTTAACTCAATCTCGGCGGATGTCATTCGGGTGAAAGTTTTTCAGGATCAAATCGTTCAGTTCAACCCCAAGCTTATCCCCGATGGATTTAACGATAACGAAGACGTAATCCAATTGGCGAATGGGCGCGTTGCTATCAAGAAAATCACCATCCCGACATTCAAAAGAAACACGAAAGCAGAAGTAATGATTACACTTACCTCCAACGGCGATAGATGGGATAAATCGGGATCTTGCTTTGTCATTCCCCGAAATTCGGCTATTAACATGATTGGTGTAGCCAAAGGCGAAAAAAAATATCCGCTAATTGACAGCACCAAATTAGAGAAACTTGTAGGCATAACACCAGCAACCGACTATATACCCACTGTGGAGTTAATGCGGTTTATGACACCGTTTGGTGTGGGACATTTCAGCAACCCAACCGACTCGCTTTCGCAAAATCGCAAACCGGTTTACATCGATGGCTGGGCAAAGAATGTGGTGTGGAAACAAAACGTAAGCGACTTACTATCACTGCTTCAAGGTGAGGTTTATGTCGGAGTTTTCATCGACACCTGGACAGAAGAAGGTTACAAATTAAGTGTCGATTTGAACTTCGACGAAAGTAACATCAAACAAGATAAAATGCCAAAAAGACATGTTGAACCTTTAATAAATACGGTTTACTATCTGGGACAATCCATTCCCGATATTTTTTCGAGGAAAAACATCAACATTCCATTCGAGATTTCTCCAAAAGCTAAAAATATCCGTTTGAAATACATCACTACCGGACATGGTGGGCACTCCGGTGGCGATGAGTTTGTACAAAAAGAAAACATCTTGTCGGTGGATGGAGTTGAAGCCTATCGTTTCACCCCCTGGCGCAACGATTGCGCTTCCTTCCGCCGCTTCAACCCATCCACAGGAGTATGGCTCATAAAACGAACTGTCGCATACATTGGCGAAGGTGGACGTTTAGAAAAAGAGATAGAAGAGCCGCTTGGCTCATCGGACTTGTCGCGCTCCAACTGGTGTCCGGGCAGTGATGTAACGCCCGAAACCATCATGCTCAACAATATTAAAGCCGGAAGCCACACGCTCACAATTAGCATTCCTAAAGCGCAAGCAGCAAAAGGAAACGAGCTTAATCACTGGTTGGTTTCGGCTTATTTAGTTTGGGAAGAATAAGGCACACAGCCGAAAAGATTTACTACCGATTATTTCAATAAGAATAATAAAAACAGGTGAATCTTGTTAATAAATAGAATCGACTTTCTCAAAAAAAAACATACTATACACATTATGAACATACTACTTCTTGGCTCTGGTGGCCGCGAACATGCTCTTGCCTGGAAAATGGCGCAAAATCCAAAGCTCAACAAACTATTCATAGCTCCCGGAAATGCAGGCACGAGTAGCCTTGGCATCAATCTTCCGGTTGGGGTCAATGATTTTGAAGGAATAAAAAAAGCTGTAATCGAAAACAATATCAACATGGTAGTAGTAGGCCCGGAAGATCCGCTCGTCAATGGCATTGTCGATTATTTCAGCCAAAACAATGAAATAAAAGAGATTCCGGTGATAGGACCCGGGAAAATTGCGGCACAACTGGAGGGAAGCAAAGATTTTTCAAAGAAATTCATGTTGCGGCATCACATTCCCACAGCGCGTTACTTTACGGTTACTGCCAATAATATCGTTTCGGGTATCGAGTTTCTGAAAGAGCTTCAAGCACCTTATGTATTGAAAGCCGACGGACTGGCAGCAGGCAAGGGAGTGCTGATAATAAACGACTTGAACGAAGCTATATTTGAACTTGAGAGTATGTTGGGAGGCAAATTTGGGAAAGCGAGCAACAAGGTCGTTATCGAAGAGTTTTTATCGGGCATCGAATGTTCGGTTTTTGTAATCAGCGATGGCGTGAATTACAAAATACTACCCGAGGCAAAAGACTATAAACGCATAGGCGAAGGCGATACCGGGCTGAATACCGGTGGCATGGGAGCAGTTTCGCCTGTAAAATTTGCCGACAAAGAATTCATGCAAAAAGTAGAAGAGCGCATTATCAAACCTACTGTGGACGGATTACGCGCCGAAGGCATAGTTTACAAAGGCTTTATTTTCTTTGGGTTGATAAAAGTAAACGGCGAACCCTACACCATCGAATACAACGCACGCATGGGCGATCCGGAAACCGAAGTGGTAATGCTCCGTCTGAAATCGGACTTCATTGACTTGCTCGAAGGCGTGGCATCCGGCAACCTGAACGAAAAGGAGGTAGTATTTGACAATCGACACGCTGTTACTGTCATGTTAGTTTCCGGTGGCTACCCAGAGACTTACGAAAAAGGGAAAGTGATAACAGGCCTCGATGAAGTAAGCGGAAGTATCGCTTTTCATGCTGGCACTACGACCAAAGGCGACCAAATCGTTACGGACGGCGGGCGCGTCATCGCCGTAAGCTCGTATGGCAATTCGAAGGATGAAGCGCTATTACAATCATTCGAAAATGTTAGAAAAATAAAATTTGACAAGAAGAATTTCAGAAAAGATATCGGTTTTGACCTGTAAAAGCGAAAAACTGAATCAATAATTTTCGAAGCGAAAAAAAGTTATCTCAAAACTATTGCTCGCTTCAAAAAACTAAAAATTTCCATGGCAAAAATTCTAGTTATTGACGACGAAAGAAGTATCCGCAACACCATGAAGGATATTCTGGAGTTTGAAAAACATAAAATCGTATTGGCAGAAAATGGGCGTGTGGGCTTAGACACTGCCACACGCGATGAGTTTGATTTAATTTTTTCGGATATAAAAATGCCCGAGATGGATGGAATCGAACTGCTCGAGCAACTGAAAGAACAAAGCGTAGAAACACCCGTTGTGATGATTTCGGGACATGGCAACATCGACACGGCGGTGGAGTGTATCAAAAAAGGAGCTTTTGATTTTATCGAAAAACCAATTGATCTCAACAGACTTCTTGTTACAGTTCGTAATGCGCTCGACAAAAGCAACTTAGTTACAGAAACAAAAACTCTGAAGAAGAAAGTAGCTTCGAAAAACCAGATGATAGGCAAATCAGCCGCAATAGAGAAAGTGCGCGAAATGATTGAAAAAGTAGCACCTACGGAAGCACGCGTACTTATTACCGGCGCAAACGGTAGCGGAAAAGAAGTGGTAGCTCGCCTACTTTATGAGAAAAGCAACCGCGCTCAGCAGGCTTACATTGAGGTAAACTGCGCCGCGATTCCATCCGAGTTAATTGAAAGTGAACTTTTTGGACATGAAAAAGGTTCGTTTACTTCCGCGCACAAACAGCGACTCGGAAAATTTGAACAAGCCGACAATGGCACTATCTTTCTGGACGAAATCGGCGACATGAGCCTTTCGGCACAAACAAAAGTGCTACGCGCGCTTCAGGAAAATGAAATATCTCGCGTAGGCTCCGACAAAAATATCAAAGTGAATGTCCGCGTGTTTGCAGCCACTAATAAAAACCTGAAATTGGAGATTGAAAAAGGGAATTTTCGTGAAGACCTTTTCCATCGCCTGAATGTCATCCCAATTCACGTACCTCCACTCGACGACCGTAAAGACGACATACCGCTACTCGTTCAGTTTTTCGCAGAACATATATGCAAAGAACAAGGCATTCAGTTAAAATCATTCGAATCAAAAGCCATTACAGCACTTCAAGAACGCTCTTGGCCCGGAAACATTCGCGAATTACGCAACGTTGTAGAACGATTAATCATTCTTGGAGGAAATAAAATAAGCGCCGATGATGTGAAAAACTATTCGTAGTTTTCCACACTGAGATGTATGTGAAGATTGCATTCCACATTGAATTTTATTGAAGGCAAACCACATTGTTTCTTGACAACTGCTTGATATTTTAGTACTTTTGTGCTTATCTCCGTTTTGCGAATAGATTATTTCTTCGGAAATACAAACATATCAGAACTAACACATTAAAAATGAAACCGATAAACGAACTTAAAATTGCAATATGCTGCGACCATGCCGGTTATGAACTAAAAAAAGTTTTAATCGATTATTTGAAACAGAAAAACCCAAAAGAATTAATGGATTTTGGATGTGATTCACCCGAAAGTTGTGACTTCCCGGACTACGCACACCCGATGGCAGAAGCAATAGAGAAAGGAAATTATGAATATGGAATTTCAATATGCGGTAGTGGAAACGGGATAAGCATGGTATTAAACAAACACCAAAGCATTCGTGCCGCTTTGTGCTGGAGCCCCGAAATAGCACAACTTGCCCGCTTACACAACAACGCAAACGTCATCTCATTGCCAGCCCGATTTGTTTCTTACAAATCGGCAATGGAAATGATAGATACATTCTTCAAAACAGACTTTGAAGGAGGACGCCACCAACGCAGAATCGATAAAATCCCACTAAAGTGTAACAACGAAGCATAATCGCTTTGAAGTAAATATCCATTTTTTCTACCTTTATCAAATTTAGATAACTATCAATAATATATATGACTCAAATCTCATCTTTAGGCGAATTTGGTCTGATAAAACACCTGACCGAAAAATTTGAGCTAAAAAACGCTTCATCTTTGAAAGGTGTGGGCGATGATGCCGCCGTGCTCAACTTTAACGAGAAACATGTACTTGTAACCACCGATTTACTGCTTGAAGGTATTCATTTCGACCTCACGTACACTCCGTTGAAACATCTGGGCTACAAAGCTTGTGTTGTCAATTTTTCGGACATTTATGCCATGAATGGACAACCGAAACAAATTACTGTTTCGCTCGGAATATCCAAACGATTCACTGTTGAAAACTTAGAAGAGCTTTACGCGGGAATCAAACTTGCTTGTGAAAATTACCAAGTAGATTTAATAGGCGGCGACACCAGCGCTTCGCTCACAGGTATGACTATCAGCATTACCTGCATCGGTGAAGGAGAAAAAGATAAAATCGTTTACAGAAACGGCGCGAAAGAAAATGACCTGATTTGTGTTAGTGGAAACTTAGGCTCCGCTTATATGGGTTTGCAACTTCTTGAACGCGAAAAAGTCGTTTTTCAGGGACATACAGAAAATATTCAACCCGACTTTTCGGGTAAAGAATACATCCTGCAACGCATGTTGAAACCCGAAGCGCGCAAAGATGTTATTGCCGAACTAGCCAAAAAAGGTATCAAACCTACCGCGATGATGGATGTTTCAGATGGCTTATCGTCTGAATTGATGCACATTTGCACACAAAGTGATGTAGGTTGCAGGGTATTTGAAGATAAAATACCCATCCACCTGCAAGCTGTGGAAATGGCTGAAGAAATCAACTTCAACATTGTAACCGCCGCGCTCAACGGTGGCGAGGACTACGAACTACTATTCACCGTTTCACTCGACGACTACGACAAAGTGATTGCGATGGATAATGTAGGCGTCATCGGGCATATCACAAAAAAAGAATTGGGGCTGAATCTGGTAGGGCGCGAAGGTGAAGAAATAGCTCTGAAAGCTCAAGGTTGGAATTCATTAGAAAAATAAGAAAACCAATCCGGAGTTTGACGTTAAAAAAAACTTCATGCTCAAACACTTATCAACAGAATCTATGTATTTATCCATTGACAGAGATCATCACACACAAAAAAAATCACAACGAATCATGCGAAAACTTCTTCTTTCCGTTGCATTGATAATCAGTATTGGAGTTTCCACTGCCAATGATTTGAATATCATCCCTCAACCAAACCATGTGAAAATTGAAAAAGGCGAATACATACTCAAGCAAGGCGCCACACTCATCTTTTCGGGTGTTGAATATAGTTCAAAACGACTATTGACCGACTACCTGATTGGCGCAGGTTACACGCTCGGTTCGACATCAACATCTCCCAACAAAATTGTGCTGATAGTGGACAAATCTATTTCCAACATAGGTTCGGACGAAGGTTATCGGCTCGAAGTAAAACCTAACGAAATCACAGTCAGTGCCCGTACTCAAAGTGGATTGTTTTATGGAATTCAATCCTTAGTACAACTTCCGGGCGATAGCAATAAAATACCGGCAATCAGCATCAGCGACTATCCGCGTTTTCCATATCGCGGTGTGCACATCGATGTTGGACGTCATTTTTTTAGTGTTGATTTTCTGAAAAAACAGATTGATGTGATGGCACATCTGAAAATAAACCGTTTCCACTGGCACCTAACAGATGGACCCGGATGGCGACTTGAGATAAAAAAATATCCCCTCTTGACCCAAAAGGCTGCTTGGCGCACACACGAAACCTGGAAGGAGTGGTGGGCTACCAATCCGCGCGAATATGTGGACATCAGAAGTGGTAAAAAAGCTTATGGAGGCTTCTACACCCAGAATGAAGCACGTGAAATTGTACGCTATGCCGCCGTGCGTCATATTACCGTAATTCCCGAAATTGAAATGCCCGGCCATTCCGAAGAAGTTTTGGCTGTATATCCTGAACTTTCGTGCTTGGGCGAACCCTACAAACAAAGCGAATTTTGCATTGGAAACGAAAAAACGTTTAAATTTCTGGAAAACGTTTTGAAAGAAGTCATTACCATTTTTCCTTCCGAATACATTCATATTGGTGGCGATGAAGCGGACAAAAGTCATTGGAAAAATTGCTCAAAATGTCAGGCACGCATGAATGCCGAAGGTCTAAAGGACGTAGATGAATTACAGAGTTACTTGATTCGGCGTATTGAGAAATTTCTCATTAAAAACAATCGTAAGCTTCTCGGGTGGGACGAAATACTTGAAGGTGGGTTGGCTCCGGAAGCCACCGTCATGTCATGGCGAGGTGAAGACGGCGGCATCAAGGCCGCAAAAAGTGGACACGATGCGATTATGACTCCCGGAAGCCACATGTATTTGGACAGTTATCAAACTACACCCGGTACTCAACCCGAAGCAATAGGCGGATATCTTCCGCTGGAAAAAGTATATAGCTACGACCCCATACCACAAGTGCTTTCAGAAAAAGAAGCAAAACATATTCTTGGTGTTCAATCCAATCTCTGGACAGAATACATCCCGACCGAAAAATATGCGGAATACATGCTCTATCCGCGGGTGTTGGCTTTGTCCGAAGTAGCTTGGACAAACCCAGATAGCAAGAGTTGGGAAGATTTCAAACGGCGAGTTAATCAGGAAATACCTCGTATGAAGAAGAAAGGCATAAATACCTACACCCTATCTGATGAAGTTATTTTCAAACATCGCGTTGACAGTCAGAATAAGGCAATTGTCGTAACGCTCGAAACCGAAAAATATGGACAGGACATTCGCTACACTACTAATGGCGAAACTCCAAACAACACTTCGGAAATTTACACAAAACCACTTCTGATCAGCGATTCTGCCAAAATTTCAGCACAACTTTTCTATAACAAACGCGCGACAGGTAAAATAACCGAAAACCGCTTTGATTATCACCACGCTATTGGCAAGACATTAATTTACAACAATCCAATCAATAAATACTATCCAGCCGCAGGTGAGAAATCGCTTATTGATGGCGAAAAAGGCGGACTTTCGCACGGCGATGGTCGCTGGCAAGGATTCATGAACAAAGGACTTGACGTTACCATAGATTTGGGTGAGAATACTTCAATAAAACTTATCTCGGCGCGATTTATACAAAGTGCAGGAGCCTGGATTTACTTCCCCGGAGAAGTTACAATTTCAATTTCCGACGACAATCAAAATTTCACAACATTAACCACGCTCAACGCTCCTGTGGACGAAAATGCTGCCGGAACTTTGTTTCACGACTTCGGATGGAAAGGTTCCACAAACGGCAGGTACATTCGCTATCAGGCTACTACAAACGTAAAAAAAGGTTCTTGGGTATTTCTTGACGAAATCGTTGTGTGGTAAGGTGCGCATCAATAAAAAACAAACAAGCTGCCGGGATAATTCATTGATTCCGACAGCTTGTTTGTTTTTTTATGCACTCCGCGATATAGGCGTTTACATTACACTGTAATCTCTCCGCAAATACTGGTTTGCATCATTTTTTTCACAACTTCCACATCCTGATTTTCACCAAGCAAATACATCAATTTTGATACGATGGCTTCGGTAGTGCTATCATATCCACTTATCACCCCAGCCTCAAGCAGGTTCAAGCTGGTGGCATAAAGCCCCATCTCCACTGTGCCGATACTGCATTGCGATTTATTTACTATGATTATCCCTTTGTCTGTGGTCGCTTTAAGCGCACGATTGAACCAGTCGAACTGTGGAGCATTACCTGCCCCAAAAGTTTCGAGAACAACAGCTTTAAGCCCCGGAATGTTAAGCACTCCCAACACCGTATGTTCGGTAATTCCCGGATAAATTTTCAGAATAGCGACATTCCTATCAATTTTTGTTCTCACTTTCAAAACGGCTTGTTTATCCGGTTTACGAATGAAATTTGAAAAATATTTGATATGAACTCCGGCTTCTGCCAGCATCGGATAGTTGAAAGAGCTAAAAGCATTGAAATGCTCCGAGTTTTGTTTTGTAGTCCGATTGCCCCGAAACAATTTATCTTCAAAAAAAAGACATACTTCCGGCACGATGGCACTTCCATCCGGGTGTGAAGCCGAAGCTATCTCCACAGCTGTTATTAAATTTTCCTTCGCATCTGTTCGCACCATACCTATCGGGAGTTGTGAACCGGTAAATATCACCGGCTTGGTCAATCCATCGAGCATGAAACTCAAGGCAGATGCCGAATAAGACATGGTATCGGTGCCATGAAGCACCACAAATCCATCAAAATCGTCATAATTATTCTTAACAATCATTGCGATACGCTCCCATGTATCGGGACCGATATTCGATGAATCGACCAATGGAAGCAAGGGTTCGGCTTTGATAGTTACGCCCAATTCACCCAACTCGGGCATCATTCGCAGTATAAATTCAAAATTTGCCGGACGCAATGCCCCGGTTTCCGAGTCGGCAACCATGCTGATAGTCCCTCCGGTAAATATCATTAAGACAGATTTATTTCTTTTCATGACCGATAGACACTAATTTTTAGCTACAAAGATAGTATATTTTCTTTCATTCCCTTTCAGAATGACAGTATTTTTATTTCAACACAAAAAACCAAGCGATTAATCCGTAAGACTAACACCGCTGAAAGAATCTTCATGATGTTTTGTAAATAACGTGTATTGATGTAATTTTGCATTGAATCATTAATTAAAAGGAGAAAGAACATGCGAATTTTTTTAATCGGCTATATGGGTTCGGGCAAAACAACAATTGGTAAAACTATTGCCAAGCTGCTCGATATGCAATTTATCGATATGGATGAAAAAATTGAAATGCAACAACACCGTGCCGTATCCGAGATATTCAGCGAATTGGGCGAAGAGAAATTTCGCGAACTTGAACGCCAATGCCTACACGAAGTGGCTGAGTATGACAATTCAATTATATCTACCGGAGGTGGCGCTCCCTGTTTTTTCGACAATATGGAGTTGATGAACCAAAAAGGCATCACCATATACATCAATCTTAATCCCAGCCAACTTGCTGATAGGCTTAAAACGACCCAGCTACACAAACGCCCACTTCTCGCAGGAAAAGACAAACACGAATTAGAAAATTTCATTGCCGATAACTTAATTAATCGCGACAGATTCTACAAAAGTGCTCAATACCTAGTGGATGGGAATGATGATGAAATTACAATAAAGATTATCAACATTATCAACCAAAACGAATGTCATAATACCAAATAACCATCCTGAATTATGATTCATGTAAGCTGCGCGGTAATAATGGACGGAAGCCGCATACTTATCTGCCAACGTGCACCACATAAAAGCATGCCAATGAAATGGGAATTTCCGGGAGGTAAAATTGAAGCCGATGAAAGCAAAGAGGCTTGTCTGATACGCGAGATACTCGAAGAGCTCGAACTTAACATTACAATTGGAATGCCACTAACCGCAACACAACATCAATACCCTGAATTTTCGATCACACTTTATCCTTTTCTTTGTAAAATCGCAGCCGGAACAATCCACCTTACCGAACACGCCCAAGCCAAATGGATAGAAATAGACGAACTAACATCATACGATTGGGCTGATGCCGATTTTCCTATCGTCAAAGAGATATTGGAAAAATACGCAACATAAAAATTTGTCTCCTCTCTCCATCATTTTTCTTTTCAGCTTTAATTTAATGAGCATTCTGACATCTTTCAATTACCATTACGACATTATCTCAAAATAATAAAGGCAATAAGGATTATTTGCTTGCTCATGGTATTTACACCGACGAAGGTATGCAAGGTTGATATATAATCACCTCCAACGCAAATCCTGAACATTTCACTAAGTTTCTGTTTTGTTTATATTTCAATGATATTATTACACATAGCTTCAGGCATGTGATTAGCTTACGTTATTTTCATTCGATTATTCTGAAATAATAGGCGCTGAATATACATTCAAATCAATCTACGGGAATTTTTATTGCTGAAAGAAATGAAGGCGGGTTTTGCAAAAACTCACAAACTAACTCATTATACACTATTCACTCCCACACTAAAAAAGTTTATTAAAATTAAACTAATTAGTATGAATTATTTTTCTTACAAATTTATTTCGGATATTATTGTCTTTTATTATAAGAATTACTATCTTTGCATTTTGAACAAACGATAACAGGGAAGATAAAGCATTATTACATTTATTATTCTCACTTTTATAACAAACACACATTCATCGCAACGATAAAACTACTATTTGTAACTTATCAACAATTATTATTATTTGTATCAAAAAAAAGAAACAGAACAAGGGAAAATAAAAATTACTCTCAAAAAACAAAAGAAAACATATCAAATCGAAAACTAATTAACTGTATTTTTCATTATAGATTTAACTATGACAAGAAAACACAATATCTGATATTCAAACTATAAACTCAAAAAAACAACAATCTATGAAAGAAACTTTTTTAGACAAGTTCATGAGCCGGAAGGGTTTATCTACCACATTCTGGATCATTGCTTTGGTGATGGTTACGGCATTGATTTACTACACTGCTAACCTGCAAAAAGAGGTACCTCCAATTCCAAAAGAGGTGAAATCGGAAAGTGGCGAAGTGCTTTACACCTACGATGATGTCATTGAAGGGAAAGGCTATTTCCAACAATTCGACCTTACTGACTGGGGTTCATTGCTCGGAATGGGAGCTTACATTGGCCCCGATTTTTCGACCGATTTCCTACACTATCGCGCCGTATTTCTTTATGATTTTTATGGAGAACAGTTGTATGGAAAAAAAAATGCCGCTCTGACCAACATTGAGCGTGGAGCTGTAAAAGAACGTGTTAAAGAAGATTTCCGCCATCAGACTGAGCTACTCGAAGGTACTACTACTTATACTGACGCGTCGGCCGCAGCCTATAAATGGAATGTAGAATACCTTACCAACTTATTGGTAAAGGGAGATCCCGAAAGAGGATATACCGGTGGAGTAATTCGCCCCGAAGAGGCGGTTAAAATAGCGGCATTTGTTGACTGGGCACAATTGGTGGCTTCATCATATCGCACCGGCACAGAGCGCACCTGGTCCAATAACTGGCCAAACGAACCGCTCATTGACCAAGATTTAACATTCAACTCTCACAAAGTATCGCTTTGGGAATTTCTGATTCTTTGGACACTTACCATCGTAGTCATATTCTTAACTTACGAGTATTTGTTCAAAAAAGATCCGAACGACAAACTGGAAACTCCGATTCAAATCACCGGATTGTTTAAATCGCAAAAGAAACTGCTAAAATACATCCCAATTGTAGGGTTACTGTTTGTTGTTCAGTTATTTCTTGGTGGATATTTGTCGCACATCTACACAGAACCAACAAAAGATTTCATCTTTCCTCAGAGCTTATTGCCTTTCAATGTAATCCGATCCATGCACACTCAGATTGCAATTCTTTGGGTTGCGGTAGGTTGGCTTGTGGGCGGTCTGCTTATTGCGCCTTGGGTTGCAAACAAAGATCACAAATTCCCATGGCTTGTAGATGTCCTTTGGGCTGCATTGCTCGTTGTAGCTGTAGGTAGCATCATTGGGCTATACATGGGCGCAACCGGACAAATGCGTGAAACATGGTTTTGGCTCGGCAACGAAGGACGCGAACTAATTAACCTTGGCCGACTGTGGGACATTGGATTAGTAATCGGATTGGTATTTTGGTTTATTCTTATCATTTCTCTTATACGTAAATCTGCTACCAACAACCCTATTGTGAGCACCATCATTTGGGCATCATTTGCCATTGCCACGTTGTACATTGCAGGTATGATGCCAATTCACAAAATCATGCCAAACTACACGGTGGACGACTACTATCGCTGGTGGGTGATTCACCTTTGGGTAGAATTGACATTTGAGCTTTTCGCAGCGGGGGTTATCGCGTTTTTCTCTGTTTCGCTCGGACTCGTTACTCATAAAACGGCAGTACGCGTAATGTTTTTCGAATTGTTTCTCATCTCATTCAGCGGTACGCTTGGTGTGGGGCACCACTACTTCTGGCAAGGTCTCGATGAATATTGGATTGCAATTGGAGGTATTTTCTCTGCGCTCGAACCGCTACCCCTTGTGCTAATGATTATCGAAGCGATGAAAAACAAAAAAGAGAAAGAACATTCGCAAGAAGGATTCGACTTTAGTATCCCATTTTTGTGGATTGCCGGTTCAGCGTTCCTCAACTGGGTAGGAGCTGGTTTCTTCGGAATGGTTATCAACACGCCAACAATTGACTATTACGCTCATGGCACCTACCTCATTATGCCTCACGGCCACGTAGCACTATTAGGGGCGTTTGGTTATATTTCCATCGCATTCCTATACATGACTTCGCGTGCCAACGCGCTGGCAAATGGATTGAAATGGGACGATAAATTCAGCAAATATGGATTCTGGATTCTTACCATTGGCACACTACTCTACGCTATCCCGACATACATTATCGGAATAGAACAAGCCCGAGTAGCAATGGATCAGGGTTATTTCTTTGCTCGTGTTCGCGAAACGGTGGAAAGCATGTCAACAATCATGTGGCTTCGTGTAATTCCTGACGGAATGATGATTTTAGGCGGTATAATGCTACTCTATGACTTGACTCAAAAAACCTTTCTCGCTAAAAAAATAAGATAAAACAAAGATAAACAGCCGGTGAATAGCCGGCTGTATTTTTTACCTCATTATTAATTACTACATTGCAATTTACCCTCCAACTTGATGACAACCGAAGCCACTCCAACACTTTTGAACAATAAAATGAATGTTTTCTAAAATAATATCAGAAAACAATGCAATCTAAAAACTTTTTGATTATCTTTGCTAAAGCAATTAATACAATTATAATGTTTTCAAAAGCTTGTGAATACGGTATCAGGGCGGTGCTCTACATTGCGGAGCAATCGGAGCAAGGTGTTCGAATTCCCATCAAGGAAATAGCGAAAGCTATTGACTCGCCCGAAGCATTCACAGCAAAGATTCTTCAACAGTTGGCACGTAATCAAATCGTAGAGTCCGTAAAAGGACCTTCCGGAGGTTTTAGCATCAACAAATTCCAACTTGAAACCCTTAAACTTCGCGACATTGTATCGGCAATTGATGGCGACCACATCTACAATGGCTGTGGACTTGGCTTACCTCAGTGTAGCGAAGATAAACCCTGCCCCGTACACCACAAATTTGCAAGCGTTCGCAATGATTTGAGAATCATGCTTGACAACACCACCATTCTCGAATTGGCTGAAGGACTTAAAGACGGACTCACTTTTTTGAAACATTAATTTTTTTTACACCTATTTCGGACAAAATTATCCTATTTGCTCTGTTATATTCATACAATTAATATCAGTGAATAAAACGATTAGAGTAAAGCAGCTTCATCATCACTGATTTTTTGGTTTTCATCGGCAACAAATACATTGTAACGGTAGCACGCAATAAAAACCCTTATACAATCGGACAAAATTAAAACTCATTAAATAACAATATGTGGCTTAGAGAAAAACAAAGCCGCAAAATAATAAGAATAGCATTATGAACATTTCCGAACAAAGCAACATCGGCAAGATAGTAGCAGAAAACTACCGTTTTGCCACTGTATTCAAAACAGCAGGTATCGATTTTTGTTGCAATGGCAACAGAACCATAGGCGAAGCCTGCGAACAAAAGAACATTAGCAGCGAAGATTTATTAAAAAAATTGATTGACGCAGCATCACAATCATCCGATTCTGGTATCGATTACAGAAGTTGGCCTCTCGACTTACTTGCCGACTACATCGAAAAAACGCATCACCGCTACGTAGAGCGCAAATCGGTTGAGATTATGCCCTATCTTCAAAAAGTAGTAAGCGTTCATGGCGAACGTCATCCCGAGCTATTTGAGATTGAAGAACTCTTTATTGGAGCGGTTCAAGCTTTGACAGCCCACATGAAAAAAGAAGAACTTATTCTATTCCCATTTGTCAGACAAATAGTGAAAGCAGATAATGCCGGCAGCAGCCTGCCACAATCACAATTTGGAACTGTAAGTAATCCAATAGCCGCCATGATGCAGGAACACGACAATGAAGGCGAGCGATTCAGACAAATTTCGGCTCTAAGCAATGGCTACACACCGCCAGCCGACGCTTGTAATACGTTTCGTGTTACATACGCGCTCATCAACGAATTCGAAGAAGATTTACACAAACACATTCATCTCGAAAATAATATTCTTTTTCCGGGAGCCATTGAGCTGGAAAAGAAATTAAGTTCATAGTTCATTTTTTAGCTTAAAAAAAAGAAACGAGTTGCAACATCACAGCGGCTCGTTTCTTTCATTTTCACCTCCTCCCCCCAAAAAAAACACTCCATTAGTTGCCAAAACGCAAGCGCTGTACTGCCTTTTATTATTTCTTCGATATTAATTTAATGTGGTCAGAACGGAACAAGTCCTACTAATGTTGAAACAAATTCTCCGAAATCAAAAATTATTCTCATTCGAAGGAAAGCGTGTGAATAGTTATTTATTCTAAAAAAAACAGAAAGAGAATCGGGCAAGGGACTTAAAAAAATTAGAAAACACAGCGCAAAGAGTTCCATTTGCCGTATTGTTCTAAAACTAAAAAGTTGTCGATAACTAATTGAAATAATATTTTTCCTTCGTCAATATTTGCAGTATCTTTACAACTTCGCTTCTCGAAAAAAGAAGACAATCATATCACTATATTTCAATCACTTATTAAAATGGGATCATTCGTACATCTTCACGTTCACTCAAGTTATTCGGTTCTCGATGGCATGTCGAGTATTTCGGGATTGGTAGATAAAGCCATAGCAAGTAATATGCACGCTATCGCGCTCACCGATCACGGAAACATGTTCGGCATAAAAGAGTTTTTCAATTATTCGAAAAAAATAAATGGAAAAATAAAAGGGCAGATAAAAGACTTGGAAAAGGAGTTAGCATCAGAAGGAATCACAGATGAAAGAAGAAATGCTATTACAGACGAAATCATTTCGAAAAAAGAAAAAATATTCAAACCAATTTTCGGTTCGGAAGTTTACGTAGCCCGTCGCAGTCGATTTGACAAAGAACTAAAAGAAGACCGGAGCGGTTATCATTTGGTGCTACTTGCCAAAAATAAAAAAGGCTACAAAAACCTTTCAAAAATAGTTTCGCTCGGACACATCGAAGGCTTTTATTACCGTCCGCGTATCGACCACGAATTACTGGAACAATACAGCGAGGGCATCATCGCCTGTTCTGCTTGCCTTGGCGGAGAAATTCATAAAATAGTAGAAAGAGGAAATCTGGATGAAGCTGAAGAGGCTGTTTTGTGGTACAAAAAGGTTTTTGGGGATGATTTCTATCTTGAGCTACAACGTCATAAAACCATAAAGTCGGGTGCGAGCATGGATACCTACGAAAAACAGGTACGCCAAAATGCTGAATTGGTTAAGCTTGCCCGTAAAACAAACACGAAACTCGTGGCAACCAACGATGTGCACTTCGTAGAAGAAGAACATGCCGACGCTCACGAACACCTGATCTGCCTTAGCACAGGGAAAGATCTCGACGACCCAACCCGAATGCGCTACACCAAAGAAGAGTATCTGAAAACGCCCGAGCAGATGCAAACCATTTTCAGCGATTTACCGGAAGCCATCAGCAATACGCTTGAAATAGCGGCTAAGGTTGAAAATTACGATCTGGACGGACCACCACTTATGCCTGTATTCACCATCCCCGCTACGTTTGGAACTGAAGAAGAATATCGATTAAGATATGACGAAGCAACTTTGCGAGCAGAATTTGAGGAAGCTTATGACCGCATGGGAGGATATGACAAAGTAATCCGCATTAAACTTGAAGCCGATTATCTCACCAAATTATCGTACGAAGGCGCTACAAGAAGATACGGCGAAGAGCTTAGTCCCGAAACTCGTGAACGCATTGACTTTGAGCTTACCATCATGAAAAAGATGGGATTCCCGGGATACTTCCTTATTGTTCAAGACTTTATACAAGCTGCACGCGACAAAGGTATTTCCGTAGGACCGGGACGTGGATCCGCTGCCGGCTCAGTAGTTGCCTACTGCCTGAAAATAACCAATGTGGATCCGCTTCAATACGATTTGCTGTTCGAACGATTTCTGAACCCCGACCGCGTTTCGCTTCCCGATATCGACATCGACTTTGAGGACGATCGGCGAGGAGAAGTAGTGCAATGGGTAACCGAGAAATATGGGAAAGAACGTGTAGCAAACATCATTACTTACGGAACGATGGCCACCAAGTCGGCCATCAAAGATGTGGCACGTGTGCAAAAACTCCCACTTTCCGAAGCCGAGCAACTCACAAAGTTGATTCCTCAGCGCATCCCAAAGAAAAACGAAAACGACAAGGACATTAAAGTAAACTTAAAGAACAGCATAGAGCATGTGGAGGAATTGAAAGAAGCAAGATATGCCACAAGCGGACCAAAGGCTAATACGCTGAAATATGCCGAAATGCTGGAAGGCACTGTGCGTCAAACCGGCGTACATGCTTGCGGACTGATTATTGGGTCGGACGATTTGATAAATCTGGTACCACTGAGCACCGCTGTGGACAAAGACACTAAGGAGAATAAAATCATCACCCAATACGAAGGCACATTGATTGAAGATATCGGACTGATAAAGATGGACTTTCTCGGACTGAAAACCCTCTCCATAATCAAAGACGCGCTGAAAAACATCAAAAAAACGCATGGCATCGACCTGGATATCGACAACATACCGATTGACGACGCAAAAACCTACGAGCTTTTCAGCAATGGCGACACGGTAGCTGTGTTTCAGTTTGAATCGGGCGGAATGCAAAAGTATCTGAAAGAATTGAAGCCAACAAAGTTCGAAGACCTTATCGCGATGAACGCGCTCTATCGTCCGGGACCGATGGATTATATACCGCAATTTATCCGTCGGAAACACGGTGAAGAAAAGATAGAATATCCATTCCCCGAAATGGAGAAAAGGCTAAAAGACACTTACGGAATCACGGTTTATCAGGAGCAAGTCATGCTTTTAAGCCGCGACCTTGCCGGTTTCACACGCGGACAATCAGACGAGCTACGGAAAGCGATGGGAAAAAAACTCCAGGATAAAATGGATTCGCTCCGCGTAAAATTCTTTGATGGCGCACAAAAGAACGGCTTAGGACCTCACAACATACTGGAACAAATATGGACTGACTGGGCTAAATTTGCTTCGTATGCTTTCAATAAATCGCACGCCACGTGTTACTCGCTGGTGGCTTATCAAACCGCATACCTGAAAGCCCACTACACCGCCGAATTCATGGCTGCCAACTTAACGCGCAACAAGGACGACATTACCGAAGTAGGCAAATTGATGGACGAATGCAAAGCAATGAAAATCAACGTACTCGGGCCGGATGTAAATGAGAGTGATCTCAACTTCACAGTAAACAAAGACGGAAACATCCGCTTTGGACTTGGAGGAATAAAAAATGTGGGAAATGGCGCGGTAGAAGCCATCATCAACGAAAGAGAACAAAACGGCAAATTCAATAGCATTTACGAATTTGTGGAAAGAGTAAACTTAACATCTTGCAACAAAAAGAACATCGAAAGCTTGGCTTTAGCCGGAGCATTCGATACTTTTGAAGAGATAAAGCGCGAACATTATTTCGTAGAAAATAGCAAAGGAGAACTCGTCATCGAAAGTTTAATAAAATATGGCAACCTTTTCCAACAAGATACACAATTCAATCAAAATTCATTGTTTGGCTCTCTGGACAATGCTGTTGCTATTTCAAAACCGGAAATACCTTATGCAAACGACTGGTCGCCACTGATAAAACTGAATCGCGAGCGCGAGATGATTGGGATGTACCTCTCGGCACATCCAATGGATGAATTTGAATTTGAATTGAAGAATATTTGCAACGCGACAACCGTTAACGCACAGAATTTTCGTAACTATCCGTTGGGCACCGGGCTGAAAATCGGTGGCATTGTAACAGCTTTCAGAAGTGGAACCAGCAAAAATGGTAATGCTTATGGTATGATAACCATTGAGGATTATCAGGGCGCGTATGAGTTTCCTCTCTTTGGCAAGGATTATGACACGTTCAGCAAATACATGCTGAAAGATTTATTTGTCTTCGTACATGCCACAGTTCAGGAAAGAAACATGAAATGGAAAAAAGAAACGGACGCACCCGCCGAAATAGAATTGAAGCTAACAAACATAATGCCTTTCAGAGATGTTAGAAATCAAGTAAAAAAACTAACCATCCGAATTTTCCAACAGAATATAGACAACGAATTTGTGGAGGAATTTACCAGACTGCTCATAAACAACAAAGGCGAGGTAAATGTGTTTGTAGAAATAAGGGATCTTTTCACAAACGAGAGGCTAACCCTATTCTCGCGACCTCATCGCATGCAAATCACTTCAGAAGTATTTCAATGGCTGAAAAAATCGGAAGAAAACGAAATACTTCAATACTCTATAAATATAGGATAGAAAAGATTGATAGCTTTTCATTTCACCGTAAAGAAAAAATATCGTAATTTTGTAACATCAACCGGAAGCAATCACAAACCAACTATCATTATAAATAGAAACGAATTGATTCCGAAACATTAAACGAAATAAATAGCAATTTAATAAAACCACAGTAATTATGGCATTAGAATTTAATGATAGCAATATCAAAGAAATTATTGAATCGGGAAAACCGGTAGTAATCGATCTTTGGGCAGAATGGTGTGGACCATGCCGCCTGATAGGACCATTCATCGAAGAATTGGCAGAAGAATACGCGGGAAAAGTAGAAATCGGTAAAATGAACGTTGATGAAAACAGCGATACTCCCAACGAATTTGGAGTGCGCAACATCCCTACCGTTCTTTTCTTTAAAGATGGCAAACTTGCCGACAAAGTTGTAGGAGCCGTGCCAAAAGCAAAACTACAAGAGAAGATACAATCTATTCTATAAGACTTTTGCAGGTTTAGCTTGCTTGCAAACTCCTTTTGCAGGTAAGAAATCACATTATTTCTATCCGCCGATGCAAATTGCGACTAATAAATACGATGTCGCTTGCATGGCGGATAGTTTTTTTTTCGAACCAATCATCACATACAACCATTGATTTTCAACAATATAAATCAAAGAAGAAAATAATTATGAAAATATTTCTTCAATATATTTTGTCAGTTCAAAAATGTGTATTAACTTTGCACTCGCAATTGAGAGATAAGAATTATCACTAATTCACTCGCAATGGCCGATTCGTCTATCGGTTAGGACGCCAGATTTTCATTCTGGAAAGAGGGGTTCGATTCCCCTATCGGCTACCATATAAGAAAATTTCATACAGATAAAAAAAGATTGAGATGGCAAATCATAAGTCAGCATTAAAAAGAATTCGTCAAGCCAACACCAGAAAGTTAGCCAATCGTTATTACGCTAAAACAGCTCGTAACGCGGTTCGCAATTTGCGTGCAACTACTGAGAAAGCTACAGCAGCAGAATTGCTCCCTAAAGTTAGCTCCATGCTTGACAAATTGGCAAAGAAAAACATTATCCACAAAAACAAAGCAGGTAATTTGAAATCAAAACTTACCTTGCACGTAAATCGTCTGGCATAAGCAAGTTTTTTCCTTTAGATAAAAACAGAAGCCTCATACTGAAAAGTTTGAGGCTTTTTGTATTCCTCACCCTCGCTGATTATTGCTAAAGCAAGAAGAGATGAAGCGCTCCATACTTTAGCTGCAAGACGCAAGCGAATTGCCATGAATAGCAACTGCACACACCAACTATCATCCGGCTAAGTACACTCACAAACCCCAATTAAACAAGTTATTATTCCGAACTTAGCTTAATTTCCAAGTCAAAATTCGCATCCTTTAAATCAAATTGTTTAATTTTGCACGCACATAAACAAAAGCACATGCACTCCATAGAGAATCGGATAAAAATTGACGCGAACGAGCTACATTACAAAAGGATATTTACAGAAGCAAGTCAAGCTGATTCTGTATTGGTATTTCTACACGACTCCTGGGGATGTGTAGAAACATGGGGCGATTTCCCTGAGTTGATTTCACAGAGTTTTGGGATGGATGCTTTGCTGTATGATCGCTGTGGGTATGGCAAGTCATCGGCAATGACCGGCACACAAAGCACCGACTATCATTATCGGGAAGCTGACGAACTGATGTTGCTATTGGATAAGCTGAAAATAGCAAAAGTGATACTCTACGGACACAGCGATGGAGGCACCATCGCGATTGTTGCAGCCGCGACGTATCCCGAAAGAATTTCGGCAATCATCGTGGAAACTCCGCATACATTCGTTGAAACGGAAGGAAAAAACGCTGTAAAAAAAGTGATTGACAAGGCGGCGTCCAATTCGCTATTAAAGAAATTGGAAAAGTATCACGGCGAGAAAACTGAGGCAATGTTTCAATTCTG
Source organism: uncultured Paludibacter sp. (assembly GCA_964568675.1). GTDB lineage: Bacteria > Bacteroidota > Bacteroidia > Bacteroidales > Paludibacteraceae > UPXZ01. The sequence continues at coordinate 3,138 of CAZMQV010000036.1, read as the reverse complement.
GTATCAGACCTGGCTCTCAAAAGATTTTGACAACTGGACTTTGGAACCAATTCTTGGTCAAATAAAGTGCCCGGTATTGGCTATGCGGGGCAAAGACGACCCGTTTGACACGGAGAAACAGCTCGAGATATTGAAATTCCGGATTGAGTCGCCGCTAATGGCAATGTTGGTGCCTATGGCAGGTCATACGCCTCGCAAAGAAAATGCGGAAGCAACATTCGCCTATATTCATGATTTCTTTATTCAACATATTAACATCTAAAAAAAGAAAATAATGGGACTTTTTTCAGCATTCATGGGAAACGCCAGTACAATTAGCCGTGAAAAGGCAATTGAGAATTTCGGACAATTATTTATCGAAAATGAGGTTGTAGAGTTGGCGTTTAAATTAATCCGCGACACATTCATTTTCACCAATAAGCGAATAATCATTGTTGAGATACAGGGAGTTACCGGACAGAAACAGGACTACTTATCCATTCCCTACAAAAGCATCTCGCGCTTCAGCATAGAAACAGCCGGAACTTTTGATCTGGATGCTGAGTTGAAAATATGGATTTCGAGCGAACAACAAGCAAGTGTACGCAAAACATTTAACCGCTCGGTAAACGTGTATGAAGTTCAAAGAGTGCTGGCACACTACGTTTTAAAATAAACAAAAAAAACTATGGCCATTATCACGCTTAAAGAGATGAAATTTCATGCTTTTCACGGCTGTTTTGACTTTGAGAAAGAGCAAGGCAACACATTTTACGTAACCGTGAAGATGGAAGTGGACATTTACTTAGCCGGAATTACCGATAATCTGGATGACACGCTGAATTATCAGGAAGTGTATAATGTGGTGAAACGCGAGATGGAAATCCCATCCAATCTGATAGAACATGTGGTAAGAAGAATACACTCCGGTTTGGAAACAGCTTTTCCGCAAGTGAAGAAATTTGAAGTAACGCTTTCGAAAATGAATCCACCGCTTGGTGGCGAGGTTGAGCGAGTAATGATTACGCTTTAAAAACAACAAATCGACCAATTCCTATTTCCCGGTGATCTCTCGCAATGTAAATATGTTTTATAAAAATGCACATTTTCAAACACATAAAAGAAAACAACTAACGTCATAAATTCCGCAAACTAATTAAACAAAAAAAACAATTCAAACATGTCTCAATCAACTACAAGAAAACACCCGGGAGGGCTTTATTTTATTTACACCGTAGCTATTGCCGAGCGATTTGGCTACTATGGTATGCGTGCCTTGTTTGTGCTTTTCATGATAAAAGCGCTGATGATGGACAAGGAGTTCGCGTCGCTCGTTTATGGCAATTACACCGGCTTGGTATATCTCACACCACTTATTGGAGGCTATGTAGCCGACAAATACTGGGGCATGCGTCGTTCCATGTTTTGGGGCGCCGCACTGATGGTTGTCGGGCAATTGCTGATGTTTTTCAGCGCGCTATTCTATGAACAAACCGAACTGGCAAAACTTTTGATGTATGCCGGCTTGGGTGGACTAATTTTTGGCAATGGATTTTTCAAACCCAATGTTACCACCTTCGTAGGTCAACTCTATGAAAAAGGCGATCGACGGCTCGACTCTGCCTACACCATTTTCTACATGGGTGTGAACCTCGGAGCCTTTGCCGCGCCATTAATTTGCGGCTATTTGGGCGACACCAATAACCCTGCCGATTTCAAATGGGGCTTTCTTGTGGCGGCAATCGTTTCGGCACTTTGCCTCACAATATATGTAACGTGGAAAGACAAATACCTTGTAGGACCGGATGGCACGCCGCTGGGCATAGAACCGGCAAGCAAGCAACTCACCATTGCGGCAACAGACAAGGAAGTGGCAAAAGCAAAATACAGCTTTAAAGAGATAATTCTATGGTTAGCCGGTGCCGCATTGCTTTTCGTAGTTTTCAATCTACTTTTCGAAGGTGATGTTATCGGTTCGTTCATCTATGCAGCCTGTCTTATAGTTCCGGCATTTGTAATTGCCGACAAATCGCTCACAAAGATTGAGCGTCATCGAATCGGAGTGATTTATATCATCGCCTTTTTCGTAATATTTTTCTGGTCGGCATTTGAGCAAGCAGGTATTTCGCTCACCTATTTTGCCGAAGAACAAACCAATCGGCAAATTCTTGGCTGGACAATGCCTACCAGTTGGTTTCAATCGTTCAACGCCGTATTTGTAGTGTTGCTTGCTCCGGTTTTCGCCAATCTTTGGGTGAAATTAGGAGAAAAAAACATGGAGCCGACATCACCTTCCAAGCAAGCAATCGGGCTTTTCCTGCTTTCGTTGGGCTATCTGCTTATCGCTTTCGGAGTGCGCGGTGTTGAGCCTGGTGTTCGTGTCAGCATTCTTTGGCTTGTAGGTTTATACTTTATCCACACCATGGGCGAACTTTGCTTGTCGCCAATCGGGCTTTCGATGGTAAACAAATTAGCTCCGGTACGTTTCGCATCCTTGCTCATGGGTGTTTGGTATCTTTCCATGGCAACAGCCAATAAATTTGCAGGCGCGCTCAGCTCGCTATATCCCGAATCCGGTAAAGTAAAACAACTACTTGGGATTCAGGTCGAAAATCTTTTCGATTTCTTTATGGTATTCGTGGTAATGTCCGCTTTGGCAGCAATTATACTTTTTGCGTTAACAAAAAGATTACAAAAATTGATGCACGGCGTTCGTTAGAAAATTATTCGCCTCAAACTAAGAATATAAAGAAGCAGACACCCTACTACATTAGCTTGTAGTAGGGTGTCCGTGTGATCATCCCAAATCGGCCGTCATATTCATCCACGAGGAGCATGATGGCCGATTCTTTTCAGAATTAGTTTTGGTAAATGCTTGGAGGGAGATTATCGCAGACTAATCAAGATGGCAGTGAACTAAACTGTTGGCCGTTGGCTATTGGCTGTTAGCTAATGGCTTTCCGATAAACCGGAATCTTCGAAATGGCCAAATATTTCGATACAAAACTCGCCTGACTTTTGTAGAAAGGAAAATGTAAACTTACAAAACCATTCTGACTTTTGTTGAAATAAAAATGTAAACTTACAAAACTACTCTGACTTGTGTAGAAAGGATAATGTAAACTTACAAAACTCGTCTGACTTGAGTAGAAATAGAAA